>NZ_CP044399.1:4058025-4734363 GCF_008931805.1 Moritella marina ATCC 15381
ACTGCAGTTATGACGCTAAGAATATTGCCGCGGTCACCTTTACTAATAAAGCGGCGCGTGAGATGAAAGAGCGTATCGCTCAGACGTTAGGTAAAAAAGAAGCTAAAGGCTTGATGGTGTCAACATTCCATACCTTAGGGCTAAACATTATTCGTAAAGAATATAAAACCTTAGGTATCAAACAGGCATTTACCCTGTTTGATGATCAAGACCAATTAGCGTTATTAAAAGAGCTGACACAAGAGACCTTAGAAGAAGATAAAGAACTTATCGATCAGTTGCGCAGCGCTATTTCGAATTGGAAGAATGAGTTGGTACTGCCGCCACAAGCAATTGCCCGTGCGCAGATGCCACAAGACAAATTATTTGCTCAGTGTTACGACGATTACCTCCGTCACATGAAAGCCTATAATGCGTTGGACTTTGATGATTTGATCATGATGCCGACGTTGTTATTACGCTTGAATGATGAGGTGCGTGAACGCTGGCAAAATAAGATCCGTTATTTATTGGTGGATGAGTATCAAGATACTAATACCAGCCAATATGAATTGGTGAAACTGATCGTAGGCCAGCGCGCTAAATTTACCGTGGTAGGGGATGATGATCAGTCTATTTATTCATGGCGTGGCGCACGACCTGAAAACCTGACGTTACTACAAAATGATTTTCCTGGTTTGAAAGTGGTGAAGCTCGAGCAAAACTACCGTTCGACGCAGCGTATTTTAAAAGCCGCCAATATCTTAATTGATAATAACCCGCATGAGTTTAGTAAACGCTTATTCAGTGAGCTTAGCTATGGTGAGCCAATTAAAGTATTCACCACTAAAAACGAAGAGCATGAAGCTGAAAAAGTCGTGTCTGAGCTGCTCGCACACAAGTTCATGGCTCGCAGTGAATACAAAGATTATGCGATCTTATACCGTGGTAATCATCAATCGCGATTATTTGAAAAAGCATTAATGACTAACCGTATTCCATATAAAATCAGTGGCGGTACCTCATTCTTCTCGCGCGCCGAGATCAAAGACATGATGGCGTACTTACGTTTATTAGTGAATCCGGATGACGATAATGCGTTTTTGCGCGTTGTAAATGTGCCGCGTCGTGAGATTGGCCCGACGACGTTAGAAAAACTCGGTAATTATGCCAACCTACGTAATATCAGCTTATTCGCTGCTAGTTTTGAAATGGGACTTGAACAGACATTAACTGGGCGTGGTTTATTGGCTGTGCGTGGCTTTACGCGTTGGTTAGTTGAACTTGCAGATCAAGAGCAACGTAGTGATAGTATTGATGCTGTGCGAGACATGGTGCGTGATATTCATTACGAAGATTGGCTATACGAAACCAGTACCAGTGCAAAAGCGGCTGAAATGCGCATGAAGAATGTCTCTGAGTTATATCGTTGGGTAACAGAAATGCTCAAAGGTGATGATCTTGATGAAGAGATGACGTTGGCACAAGTGGTGACTCGATTAACGTTGCGCGACATGCTAGAGCGTAATGAAGATGAGGACGATTCTGATCAAGTGCAGTTGATGACGTATCATGCTTCTAAAGGTCTGGAATATCCGTATGTGTTCATGGTCGGTATGGAAGAGGGTATCTTGCCACATCAGAGTTCGATTGATGATGATCCGAATGTTGAAGAAGAACGTCGTTTAGCGTATGTGGGGATCACTCGAGCACAGAAAGTACTGTTCATGATGTTATGTAAGGAGCGTCGTCAATTTGGTGAAGTGGTTAAACCTGAACCGAGTCGTTTCTTGTTAGAGCTACCACAAGATGATCTAGAGTGGGATTTACGTAAAAAAGCAGATTCGCCAGTAGAAAAGCAAGCGAAGGGTAAACGTGGTGTCGCCAATCTTAGAGCGCTCTTTAATAAGTAATGTTAATAAGTCGCATTAATAAATACAGCTTAGGTCAATCGCTTATTAGATCTCTAATAAGCGATTGACCTGCCTATAGTCCATCGGTTTTGCGATATAATTACCTTGACCAAACTCACAGCCTAACTCCACAAGTTTGACGTGCTGCTGCTTATTTTCAATGCCTTCGACAATTACTTTGAAGCCCATATCATGGCTAATATCTCTGATCACGCGAATCAAGGATAAGTCCTTTTTTGACATCAACATGCGATTGGTAAAATGGCTGTCTATTTTCACGAAATCAATGGGATATTTAAAGAAGGCATTGAGTGAGCTAAAACCACTACCAAAATCATCTAATCCTACTTGCACTCCGACTTGGCGTAATTTCTCCAGTGCGCGGATGCAATATTTATTGTATGCCATGCATTGGTGTTCTCTAAACTCAAGCACCAGGCAACTCGGTGGTATTTGTTGTTGCTGGATAATGAAAATTAAATGTTCAACAGCACCATCCAGAATCAGGTGCTTGGCGGATAAATTCATGGTTAACATTATTTGTTGATTATCTGCGTGTGAGTCATGCCATTTTTTTAGTTGTAAACAGGCTTGGTAAATAATATGCAAATCGAGGGCGATGATAATATCGGTGTTCTCTGCTAGTGAGATAAAATTACGGTCATTATCACTGGTTGCCTGATTATACTGACTTTCTTCATGCCAGTGCGCAATGACTTCAAAACCTATGAGTTGGTTGCTGTTTAATTGAATAATCGGTTGGTAGTAAGGCTGTATATCATTGTTAATGATCGCGCGAGTGAGTTTTTCTTGTTGCTGTATGGCGCGGGGGTTCTGACTTGGTGTTGGTAGCGCTGTGGACAAGTGATAATGACCTAAACCCTGCTGTTGTGCATTTTTTAGGGCGATATCGGCATCTTTTAGTACCTGACTAACCGAGTGTGGCGCTTGCTGCAAACTAATACCGATACTACTAGTACAGAGGATTTTATAGTGACTCACCTGAAAGCTAAAGCGAAACTGTGATTGGATCTCTTTAGCCAGGTCTACGGCGCTATCGGCATCGCTAATATCTGTTTTTAGTAACGCGAATTCATCACCCTGTAAATTGACTAAACAATCATTGCTCGAAGTTAATGACAGCAAGTGGTCTCGGATAGAGGTAATTAATTTATTGCTGAGATCACTGCCAAAGTTACGTTCTACTTCGGCGATGTTATCTACTTTTATCAGCAATAACACAAAACGTTGTTGGGTATGTTGTAATAGTTGTAGTGCCGATTTAAGCTGGGTTAGAAATAGAGCCCGCTGAGTGCGCAATGAATGAGACAAAGCCAAACTGATGAGCTTAGTATTATGTGGTTGCTGATGTACTGAAAGACGATCCTTGTTCACAATTGGCATCCTAATGGTCTTTAATCACTAAAAAAACTAAGTCTTATAGTGATAAAGTCTAGCAGTGGATAACTGTGGGTCAAAAAAAGCCACTAAATAAATTAGTGGCTCTATCAAAAGTCTGCACCTTATAACGGCTTAGCGCTATAATTTTTTGTTATGGCATGACTCTGTATTCGTGTTATAGACCTTGGATCATGTAATCAACAGCTGCATGTAGTTCATCATCAGAACAGGTAGCACAAGTACCACGTGGCGGCATTACACCATTTAAGCCTTCGATCGCGTGGCGATATAATGTGTCTTTGCCTTGTGCAATACGTGGTGCCCACTGATCTGCATTACCTTTAATTGGCGCGCCTGCAAGACCACTACCATGACACATATTACAAGTCGCTGTATAAACTTGTTCGCCAGTACGTGGTGCTGCTGGTGTTGAACTCTTAGCTACAACAGGAGTAAGTTCACCTGGAAGGTATACTTGGCCAACAGGAGCAATACGTTCTGCAATTGATTCTGCAGAGTTGTGACCTGCGTTTACTGTGAATGCAAATAGCAATGATGCTGATAAAGTGATTAGAATATTTCGTAGTTTATGCATGCTCTTTTTAGCTCCCTAATTAATGGTATTGTTAGTCAGTGGGTGACTTTTGTTATAATTAATCCCTAGTACTGCCGGGCATTATATCCTTACCTAGCCTTAGGTTAAATAGTTGTAACAGTGTTTGTTGCATTTTACTTGGTTATAAAAGATACAGGCTACGTGGTGATACGACATTTTCCGACCGAATAACCGAATTTGCCTAGACGAGTTCCGTTGTTGGACGTAAGATATTGTTTATGCGTCCGTAGCTCAGTTGGATAGAGCGCGCCCCTCCGGAGGGTGAGGTCGGAGGTTCGACTCCTCTCGGACGCACCACTATAGTTATTATAGTCGTTGTGTAATGAATGATAAATGGCGGTTGTAGCTCAGTTGGTAGAGCCCCGGATTGTGATTCCGGTTGTCGAGGGTTCAATCCCCTTCAGTCGCCCCATTATCTACCAGATTTAGAAAAGCCCGTAATGCTTCAATGTGTTACGGGCTTTTTGCTTTTAAATATTCTACAATCAAAAATTTATTGCCGAAAGGCTTTAGCTGAATCAAAATATCACGGCCTTTGGATTGGTCCATATCGCATTTCTTAAAGGCGTCATATCAGGTTTTAATTTGGCCTGTTAAGATGGCGAGTAGTCCCGTGTAATATGGATTATGCCTAAATTTATCGTAGCTCGAACCTTATTGGTCGGCACAATGTAAGAGAGCAAAATGATGACCAATATGGTAAAGACGAGTTTATTATGCCTAAAAGTAGCCGTTACGAGCCTGCTTTTATTGACCTCGATAAATGCAATAGCTGCGCGCTGTATTGATGTTTTTCCCACGGTGTTGTCATCTCCTTACAATGATGGAGAGGCTGAACTAAACTGGGATGCCACGCTGAGTGGGACTATAGAGGGAAATCTTGATATTGGCGTTGAGCAAAATGAGAATATCCCACCTCGTTGTAACGGTTATATCTGTGAAGATTCAAGGTTGCGATCTCAGTCATTGAATTTACCATCATTCAAGCAATCTAATTCAAGCAAAAACCGCTCGGTAGCACAAGGCCAGACTCGTGAGTTTCTTCAAGGTAACTACGAGAAGATTGAATTGGCTTTTCAATCAACTGCACATTTTAAAATAAATAACCGAACGACAAAAATTAAAGAGTTAATCTCAACGAATTCTGAAACAACACTTATCTTTGATGAAGGTGTTTATTGGATCGAAAAACTTAGTATAGGCTCGAACACTAAGATGATTATTAATGGTGACGATAACGTTACCTTAATCATTAAAGATCCTGAGTTTGAAAGTTCACCTACTTACTTTAATGTTAATGGTTCTCCTGACCAGCTCGTATTAATTGCATATAATGATATCAAATTTGGCAGTAATGCTAATTTTAAAGGTTTTATTTATACAGATAAAACGGTGGATCTTAAAAGTCCGAGTGATTTCACAGGAGCTATTAATGGCAAAAAGATTACGTTAGGTGCTAACGCGGCAGTTAAATATGCACCTGATAGTATTGAATATGCTAACTTTAATGGTTTTTGTAGTATTGATGATGCGACACTGAAAACGCCTATATTTTCTCCTTTAGACGGTATATTAGGTGGCCAATTAAAAGGGCAATCAAACGGTACTAAATTTCATATCGGTAAGGCTGGTAATGGAAATAATCAATGGCCAAGTAATGAAGGCCCAGAACATTTAATTGATGACGTAGGGCAGAAGTATCTTAATTTTGGTGAGCTTAATACTGGTGCCATTATTACGCCTGCGATTGGCTGTTCAGTTGTAGATTCAATTAAATTTTGGACTGCAAACGATAACGTATCTCGCGATCCTGCGAGTTATAAATTGTATGGGACAAACACTAGTATTAGTGATACCACCAACCCACTTTCATCCTTTACGCTGTTAGCAGAAGGCCCCTTGGCTTTGCCCTCATCGCGAAATCCAGGGGGGGGTAGCGGACTCTTAGATACTAATTCTCAAACAATTTCGTTTACAAATAGTTCTTCATATAGTTCTTACTTGCTATATTTCCCTACCGTTAAGACAGAGCGTTCCGCTAACAGTATGCAATTAGGTGAAGTTCAGGTGTACGGCACAACAAGAAGTTGTGCCGTACCTGTATTAGAATACCGTTTCGATGAAGCAAGTTGGGACGGTACGGCTGGCGAAGTCGATGATAATTCGAATACCGGACTTGATGGTCATGCAGTGGGAAATGCAAACACTGTATCTGTCAGCGAGGGAAAAGTGTGTCGCGCTGGTACATTTGATGGCCGTGGTGATTATATTGATGTCAGTGGAATCAGTTCATATCTTAACAGTACAGCAAGTCTTTCTTTTTGGATTAAAACCAATCAATCTGGCAGTAATACTGCTTGGCAAGCGCCTGGAATATTAGGTATTGAACAAAGTGGCGGTGTGGATGATATTTTCTGGGGGTATTTAGATCAAACAGGCCATATTGGAATCCAAAAAGGAGATGAATTAAGGAGGGATCCCACTGTATCAACCACTTCCATTAATAATGATACATGGCATCACGTGGTGCTGACTCGGGATAGCTTAATTGGTGATGTTCAGATTTTTGTTAACGGTAAGCTTGAACGTAGTTCTACCTCGAATACTGGTAAGGTTAATACATCCTTTTCCAGTATTGGTCTAATTGAGAATAGTAAGTATTTTGGCGGGCAACTCGATGAGTTACTGGTTTTCGATTCGGTGTTATCGGCCAGTGAGATCTGGTCTATTTATACTAATCAGTTGAAGGGGAATAACTACGACGGCACTGAAAGGGTTTGTCCCTCTGAACCTTCGAAAATAGATCATTATCAAATTATTCATGACGGCCAAGGGCTAACCTGTGAAGCTGAGAAGATTACCATTAAGGCCTGTACTAATAGCTATGATGGTACTTGTACACTAAGCAGTGAAGATGTCACGCTAGATGTTACCGCGAAAGGACCTCGTAGCCGCTCTAGTACAGATACAGCTAATCTTGTTGCTGGTATAGGGACTGCTAACATTGCTTATACATTCGATGATTTAACGACATTATCATTATCGTCAGCAGGTACTAATTCGACGGTATGTGTTAATGGTAGCTCTACCAGTTGTGATTTAGTATTTGCAAATGCTGGTTTTAGGTTTCTTTCTGGCGCGTTAAATGAAACAACTATGCCTAATCAAATTGCGGGTGTTGAATTTCCTAAAGCACTTAAAATCCAGGCTGTAGAAGATACCAATGGTGTTTGCACGGGATTATTTAGCGGTGTGAAAAGTATCAATTTGTGGCAAGAAAATGTCGTTCCAGGTGGTACTGATGGATTACGTTTTAATGTAGATAACAGCCCGCTTGCAAAACGTGAAAAGATAACAAATACCTCTCTTACATTTGGCTTGAAGAGTATTGCTATCATACCAACGCCTGTGTATCAGGATGCTGGACAGATCCGGCTACGTGCTGGTTATGATGATGGTACGGTGCAATTATCCGGTAGTAGTGAACCATTCTGGGTGAGCCCTGATAGACTTGCCGTAATCGCTAAATCGGGTTCAATTAATTTAGACGGTGCTACTGCAGCTGCAATTACCACTCATAAAGCAGGCGGGGGGTTTGATCTTATCGTGAGTGCTTATAATGCTAATAATATTATTACCCCGAATTATGTCCCTGGACAAATACAGCTAAAACTCGAGCGTACTGGCCCAACATTGACTGGAAGTGTTGATGGTGACTTTAGTTATGCATCAGCCTCGACCTCTACCTTGCAGTCTAGTATTAACCCCGTTTTTACAGATGTTAATCTGACTAGTTTTGTTACTGGTGTATCGACGTATGATAAGGCGACATATTCAGAAGTAGGTTTGCTTAACCTCGGTGTACGAGATCGTAATTATGGTGATGAAAATATGATGGTTGAAGCTGCTGCAATTGCTATCGGCCGTTTTAAACCAGATCATTTTAAGCAAACGGTGGCTGAACACGGAGAACTATTTGCAACATGTGGAGCTAACTCCCCGTTTGCTTATAGCGGTCAAATGGATGAAACGGATGATACTATCGGTGCGATTACATATTTAACTAAGCCAGAATTAAAAATCACAGCCCACAACGCACAGGGTGATCCCACTATAAATTATACCGATGACTTTGCTAAATTGAAGTTTTTGGGAACTGATGGGAATGAAATTAGTTTTAATGTTCCTGCGAGAGACCTTTCTAATGGTCTGGCTTTAACGGGTAACCTCCCAAGCCTCGGTACTATCGTTGATTTAGGAAATGGGGTGTTGACATACACATTATCTCAAGATGATAATTTTGTTTATACCCGTGATGTAAATAGTGAAACAGCCCCTTTTCAAGCTAATTTTGAGTTGCGATTTAACGAGTTTAAAGACTCTGATGAGGTCACGTTTAAAGCGACTGATGTAGTTTCAGGCGAAGAATATTTCGAAACGCCAAAATTTAATAGTGCGGTCGATAATACTGTTGAAATTCGCTTTGGTCGCTTAATATTGAAAAATAGCTTTGGCCCTGAAACGGTAAATCTTACTCAACCACTTCAAGTTGAATATTATAATGGTAATAATTTTATTGTTTCTGTCGATGATAATTGTCTAGGCTATGATGACGGCAAGCTTATACCTTATGATATCGAGGATCTAGACCCTACTGTTACTAAATCGATAGGAGGTACAGGGACATTTTTTGCTGGTGAAACAAGGGCGATTCAATTAGAAGCTCCGGGCGTTGGTAAAAAAGGTAATCTAGGAGTGTTATACGATCTTAATGATACTCAAGATTGGCTGCAATATAATTGGGATAATGATATGACGAATGGTTGGGGTAATGATAACCCATCCGCTGTCGCTACATTTGGCCTATTCGGTGGTAATGACAGACTCATATATCGACGTCGACTTAACTAATCGTTAAATCGAGGAAGTCATTGATCGTTTTGACAACAATACTATTGGTTTGATTGTTTTTTACACTAGTGCTGTTCGATTTTATGTCTTTTAAATTGAAAATAACAAAATATGTGATTTTTAGTTAAAAAGACTTGCAGACTTACACACAATATCTATAATGCGCACACTTGTTAAGAATGATGCATTCTAACTTGTATGTTCGGTGATTAGCGCAGCTTGGTAGCGCACCTGGTTTGGGACCAGGGGGTCAGAGGTTCGAATCCTCTATCACCGACCACTATGGCGGTTGTAGCTCAGTTGGTAGAGCCCCGGATTGTGATTCCGGTTGTCGAGGGTTCAAATCCCTTCAGTCGCCCCATATTCGATAACGTTGATATTCTATTAGAATTGAGTTATCACCCTTGCTAGAGTTACCTGCTAGTAAGTTGAAAAATTGTGCGGAAGTGGCGGAATTGGTAGACGCGCTAGATTTAGGTTCTAGTATCGCAAGGTGTGAGAGTTCAAGTCTCTCCTTCCGCACCATGTTCGGTGATTAGCGCAGCTTGGTAGCGCACCTGGTTTGGGACCAGGGGGTCAGAGGTTCGAATCCTCTATCACCGACCACTTATTCTTCCAAGAAATTGGAATTCGAGAAAGCCTACTCAATGAGTAGGCTTTTTTCGTTTCCGACTATCCAGTTTACTGCTGTTATTCATCTATTTGTATTTTCTGCGCTAATGCTATAATTAATCGCGTTTATTTGTAGTGACTTCACAGTTCTTATTGCGCTTGATATGACACTTGGTCATTTATCCGTTTTACCTCTCAATCTCGTCCACAGATGATTCCACTGATTACCTGAATGTGTTGTTATGGGTATTCATTATATTCTAAAGGGTAGAAAGAAGGGGCTGTTAGGGGGTGTTATGGATGAAAAGAGGGATGCTAAACAACGAGATTCAGGAGCGAATACAGTGATATCATCCTTGCTAAAAACAGCAGGTGGCATGACGGGAATTTCAGAGGTTTTGCAACAAAGCCAATTTGAATCACTGTTAGTTAAAGTGCAGCTAAGTGATGATAATTTGAATGAAGCTGACTTACTGTCTCGTATATTAGGTGTTGAACCATTAATTTCAGAGCAAGAACATGGTAATAAAGTCTAAAGTAAACAGGTGAAGCCCATTCTTAGTGAGTGGGCTTTTTTTTACCTGAATTTTGATTATCTGCGTACTCTGGATTTTAAATATCAATTTTAAGCAATTATTGATTATCACCTTCAGATGACACTGATATACTCACGCACCTAATTTACTTGAATCTAGTATTGTCTAAGGGTTGCCACGTGACTGAAATCAGTTTTTATCAACAAGTTTATCCTATTATTGTCATGATGCCGATTACCGCTGCTTGCTTTTTAGCGCTGGTATTATCCAAGGGTGAAGTATGTCCTGGGCAGCGTAAACGTATTACCGAAAATATGATCTCAATCTGGGCTGTGTTGGCGTTAGGCTTGATGATTGGCATTGAGGTATATGCAACGACTGCAACTCTCGTTATCGGTGGTGTCGCTGTATTTATTGGTATTATACAAAACCTGATTCAATCTCGATTAGAGGGGAAGCGTGCAATCCCGAGTACGTGGTTGCGCTTACCTATCGCGTTGGCTGTTATTACTGGGTTATTAGTCTTGTGGCAGCAACAACAACCATTGTTACTATTAGAGTCTGTACTACTGGGGGCGGTATTTGCACATGTTATCTTATTACGTGCTAAACATCGCTTACAAGCCTTCAATGTTATTTTACCAGCCGTAGGTGTCGTTAGTAGTGTACTGCTGATGCTGGGCTTGCTGGTTGTCGCTAGTATGCACCTCGAGTCAAGCAACATGGTTCTGATCCAAGAATTTGTGATTTATCGTGCGATTATCTTATTACTGGCATTAGCTGTGTGGACTATCCCACTTTATACCAAGCAAGAATACACGCCAAATATCGTGTCGCTAACAACGGTATTACTGTTGTTTTCAGAAGTGATGGGCATGAGTATTATTGTGGCGTTTTAAGTTCATCCACTAGACTCTTGAACGTTGAATATAAAGCCACTGATGACAGTGGCTTTATGCTTTTTAGCGTATATATGATGTATGCAGAGGCGCTATTTTGTGACGACTACAGGTGCTTGCCAAGCTTTCGTTGCCCAGAGTGGCACTGTTGACAATGAGTGTTTATAGCTACCATTAATCTCTTTGGTCGAATACGACACATATAATAAACTTTGGCTATCAGCATCATAAATACGACGAATTTTGAGTGATTTGAATAAGATGCTCTTCGATTGTTTGAAGATCACTTCGCCGCCTTTTGAGGTATCGATTGTCGCAAGCATTGCTGCTGTGATCTCGCCTGTTTGACGACATGCTATGCCCATATCTGATGGATCTGAAAAATCTAAATCGGCTTCGATATGACTAACATGACAAGTGACGCCTGGTATTGCAGGGTCAACGAAACTATTGATCTTGATATCTTTAGTGGTAAATAAACCGAGGCTGATTTTACCGGACTCATCATCACTACAACCACTTAACGCAACACTGCTGGCAAGTAATGACAATAAACTAAGTTTTTTAAAATTGGCTGACAATGGCTTTAACATCGATGCATTCCTATTGCGGTTTGAATGGGAGATATTACAGGTTAATACGGAATGATAAATGAGGAAAGTAATAACATCGATTTGTTAATACCTTCCCTCTTTTACCGTATTATTGCTAACAACCAGAGTTGGTTATTTGACTGTATTGCACAGTATTAACGGCGGTATAAGCTGTGATCAGTAAACTCTTTAGTTGACTGGCATTCTAAGCATAAACGCGACTCTGGACGAGCTTGTAAGCGTTTAATTGATATTTCATCACCGCAACTATCACAATAGCCATAATCACCGCTATCCATGCGATGTAATGCTTTAACGATCTTTTTGATATGTAATTTATCGTGATCTATGCGGTTTAGCTCTAAACGGTGAGCTTCTTCCATGGCTGCGCGATCGATTTCGTCTGCCATTTCGTTACTATCTGAGATAACAACATTCGTTGATTGGTTTTCGATGCGAGCTCGGATCTCAGCTTGCTCTGATTCTAGTTTTTCTTTGAAATAGGCAACTTGGCCTTCATTCATAAAATCGCTCATATATATTACCTATTTCGTATTCGGATTATAATTAATTAGCATAATAGACATTTTCATTGCCCATAATATAGGGTTATTAACCCAACTTTGGTAAAAAATAACTGAAAATTACAAATTGGGGTATTTTGTCTCGTTTCAAGGGGGATGGCTAATTAATCTGTATTATTTTCTCTGAAATGTGCTGTGATTATGATTATCCTCAGTAGATTAGTTTTAATCTTGAGCAGGTTAGGCTAACATCATTATCTATTTTCAGAATCATTAACGCTGACATTTAAGTGCTATTGTTAGCGCATTATTAAGCCCTGCTATTAAGGAATATGTTGATGAAAGCGATAACTGTACATCGCCCGACGTTAAAGATTATCTGGAAACTGTTAGTTTTCTTATTCTTTCCACTTGTTATCTGGTTATACAGTGTGATTGCTGATGTCTCATTTGCCGATATTGACAGTGGGGCTAATTATCATAAATGGATCATTTTTTTCCTTTATCTTAGCTGCCTGGCTACGTGGTTATACATCGACCGCACTTTGTCACATAGTTCCTTCTTCCGTCATTGATTTATTTTATGAGTATTGATTCCTTGTTTCCAGTCTTACCTTACATTACCGCGATGTGTGTCGCGATTATCTGTGCGCTGATTGCGATGCGTAAAAATCAGCAAGCGACATTATCCATGCAAACGTTAAGTCATGATGTTGAGTTGTTAGAACAGCAATTGGATAACGTTAATTATAATTATGAGCAGTTACAGCAAGAGCATGACAACAACAAATTAAAATTAGAGTCGCAAAACAACCAACTTATTAAAGTGATGTCACGGTTGCGTGAAAGTGATATTCGTTTGCAAACAGAACGCCAAGCCAATGAAGAAAAGCTGGCGTTGCAAGCGCAATCAGAACAACGTTTACAACAGCAATTTGAAAACCTAGCGAATAAGATTTTTGATAGTAAAACCGACAATTTCAAAGAACTAAATAAGTCTAGTGTGGAATTACTGTTATCGCCATTAAAAACCCAACTTGAAGGGTTTAAACAACAAGTTCAAGAAGTGTATTCTAATGAGGCGAAGGAGCGTCACAGTTTGCAATCTGAAGTTGCTCGGTTACAGCAAGTGTATCAATTGATGTCGAGTGAAACAGCTAATCTCACGAAGGCGTTGAAAGGAGACAACAAACAACAAGGTAATTGGGGCGAAGTTATTTTAGCGAGAATATTGTCGGAATCAGGGCTGCGTGAAGGTCATGAATACGATGTTCAAGTGAGTCTAAATAATGAACATGGCAAGCGATTTCAACCAGATGTGATTGTGCACTTACCCCAAGATAAAGATGTGGTGGTTGATTCAAAGGTGTCATTAACAGCCTATGAACGCTATTTTAATGCGGAAGATGAAGTCACTCGTAAGCAGGCTTTACAAGAGCATGTTACCTCTGTTCGCAGCCATATCCGAGAGCTTGGCCGCAAAGATTATCATTTGCTACAAGGCTTGAAAACATTAGATTATGTACTGCTTTTTGTGGCCGTGGAACCGGCTTTTCTTGCGGCGTTAGAAGCCGATCCAAGCTTAATGAAATTTGCGTTGGATAATAATATTATGTTGGTAAGCCCAACAAACTTATTAGTTGCCTTACGTACTATTGATAATTTGTGGCGTTATGAACGTCAGAATCAAAATGCGCAATTAATCGCTGAACGTGCGGGCAAGATCTATGAGAAACTGCGTTTATTCAGCGATGATATGCAAGATATGGGGGGAGCCTTAGATAAAGCCCAAGATAGTTACGATTCGGCGATGAAACGCCTGGCAACAGGCAAAGGTAATTTAATCAAACAAGCACAGCAATTTGTGGAGCTGGGTGTTGAGGTTAAAAAACCATTACCTGCCGAACTAATCGAAAAAAGCAGTGTTAACTTATTGGAATAAGCAATCACGTTAACCTTTCCAAAATGCAGGGGTTATGAGCACTAACACAGTCATGATCTCTAATCGCCCCATCAGCATACCTAAACTGAGCGCCCATTTTGCGCTATCGGGTAGGCTAGCAAAGTTACCTGATGGCCCAATGACTGGCCCTAATCCTGGACCCACATTCGCAACCGCTGTTATGGCGCCAGTAATACTTGTGATAGGATCTAATCCGAGTAGGCTCAATATCGCCGCTAATATGGCGATCGTGGCAATAAAGGCGCTGCCAAAAGCAACCACAGAACGCACTATCACATCATTGACATTACGACCGTTGTAGTGCTGTCTAAACACCCCCGATGGATGAACGAGCTGTGACATTTGCTTGCGAAATAAGGTAAAGGCAATTTGAAAGCGGAAAATTTTAATGCCGCCTGATGTCGAGCCAGAACAGGCTCCGGTAAACATTAAACCCGCAAATAATACCGTTGTAAATTCCCCCCAAGTACCGAAATCTGTTAAGCCGAAACCCGTTGTCGTGACCACTGATACAATATTAAACATACTAATACGTATAGCATCGGTGAGACTGAAAACATCTTTTTGCCAGAGGTATAGCGACATAGTGAGTGTCATGATCAGTACCAGTTTGGCAAAGCCGATGATCTGAGCATCCTTAATCAGGACTTTGATATTGCGGCGGTGAATGGCTGTGATCAAGAGCAAGAAAGGCAAGCCCCCCAAAAACATAAAGAAGGTACCATTCCATTGCGCAGCGTTGGAGAAATGCGCCATCGATTGATCGGAAGTGGAATAACCACCTGTCGATAAGGTCGTCATGGCATGATTCACAGCTTCGAAACTGGTCATTCCTGCGCTTAGATAACCAAAATAACACAACAGGGTTAAGCTTAAATAAACATACATTACGTAGGCGGCGGTATGTTGTGTTTTGGCGGTGTTTTTATCAGACCAATCAGATGATTCAGTTTGGAATAAACGCATGCCACCGACGTTGAGATAAGGTAGTACTGCTACGCCCATTACCACAAAGCCGACACCACCTAGCCATTGTAAAATTGAGCGCCATAACAAGACACTGTGCGCAGTGCTATCTAAATTTGATAATACGGTAGAACCTGTGGTGGTGATACCTGACATGGTTTCAAAATAAGCATCAGTATAGCTAATATGCTGGATCAACATGAGCGGTAGTGCTGCAAAGGCAGACGCAATTATCCACACACAAGTTGTCAGCAAAAACATTTCGCGGATACCAAGTTTGAACTCTTTAGATCGACCTTTATGCCAAAATAAACCCGATGCAATTGTCGTAATAATGATGGATTTAAAGAATTCAGGCACGCCATGGCCATCGGTATATATAGCTAATACCAACGGCGCGATCATGAATAAGGCAAGGGCGCGTAATACGACACTGGCCATAAATAATATGGGTTTTAAATTAACCATAAAGCGATATTCTATCGGTGTTTATAAGAAAAATGGACTAGGTTGGAAAAGTTTCTCTACATCTGGGATAAACTTTTTATCAACCAAAAACATCACCACGTGATCATCTTGTTCAATCACGGTTTTGTCGTGGGCAATTAATACGGCATCATTACGTACTATCGCGCCAATTGTCGTACCTACAGGTAGTTTTAAACTACCAACTGTGCGACCCACAACACGAGATGTTAATTTATCACCATAAGCAATGGCTTCAATTGCTTCAGCTGCGCCACGACGTAACGAGTAAACGTTAGCTATACCAGCTCGTCGAACATGGGTTAATAGCGCTGAAATGGTGGCTTGTTGCGGTGAGATCGCAATATCAATAGTGCCGCCTTGTACAAGGTCAACATAAGCACCGCGTTGAATTAGTACCATGGCTTTTTTAGCGCCCATGCGTTTAGCGAGCATGGCTGACATAATATTTGCTTCATCATCATTGGTGACGGCAATAAAGACATCGGTTTGATCGATATGTTCTTCATTTAGTAATTCTTGATCGGAGGCGTCACCACAGAATACGATCGTATTGTTGAGCATTTCTGATAACTGTTCTGCGCGAGTGATATTACGTTCGATCAGTTTTACCGAATAATCACGCTCTAAACGGCTCGCAAGTGCAGCACCAATATTACCACCGCCAGCGATAATAATACGGCGATAAGGATTTTCTAGTTTTTGTAACTCACTCATTACTGCGCGGATATTGTTGCTTGCAGAGACAAAGAAAACTTCGTCATCGGCTTCAATAATGGTCGTACCAAGTGGACGGATCGGTTTACCTTGACGGAAAATAGCCGCCACACGGGCTTCAACATTGGGCATGTGTTCACGTAATGCAGCAAGGGCATTACCGACCAATGGACCACCGTAATAGGCTTTTAATGCAACGAGTCCGACTTTGTTATTCGCAAAGTTGACTACTTGCAGAGCTCCTGGGTAGTCGATAAGACGTTTAATATAATCGGTAACCAGTTGTTCGGGAGCGATTAAATGGTCAACCGCGATCGCTCCGTTATGAAATAAAGTTTCTTTGTGGTCTAGATAAGATTCGTTTCTGATCCGGGCTATTTTATTCGGGGTGTTAAATAGGGTATAAGCAACCTGACAAGCGATCATATTAGTCTCGTCATTGTTGGTTACTGCGACGAGCATATCGGCATCTTGTGCACCCGCTTCGCGAAGTACGTCAGGGTTAGCCCCGTGACCCTCAACAACACGTAGATCAAATTTATCTTGTAAATTTCTTAGGCTACTACCATCGCGATCAATAATGGTAATGTCATTATTCTCACCTACTAGATTTTCAGCTAGTGTGCCGCCAACTTGGCCAGCCCCGATAATGATGATTTTCATTTAACCTCGCACCAAATAAAATTGTCGTGATCTGTTCGTTAAGGCTATTCTACGCCTATCTAGGCTAAAGTCGAACTAAGCTAAAGCAGAGTTAAAGACAATAGTTTAATAACGCCAATAGTTTATAGCCAAATGATAATAATTTATCCGTTGGCTATAAAGGCTATACCTACCCAAGTAGCTTGGGTATTATTACGCTTTTTTTTGTAATTTTGCGTAGAAGAAACCATCCATACCTTGGGTATTCGGTAGGATCTGCCAGCTAAATGCTTGGTCGTCACTGTTTGGATTTAGTGGTACTAGCACTGCATCAGTTGTACGCGCAACAAATTGGCTAATTTGCTCACTGTTTTCAGCAGGCAGAATTGAACATGTTGCGTATAATAGGGTGCCACCAGGTTTAAGTTGCTGCCACATAGCATCTAATATTTCAGATTGTAGTTGTACTAATGGCGCTATATCGGAGTCGCGACGTAACCATTTGATATCAGGGTGGCGACGAATCACACCAGTAGCGCTACAAGGCGCATCTAGCAGAATACGATCAAATTTATCGCCTTTCCACCAACCTTCTGGTTTGCTGGCATCACCATGAATTAGTTCAGCTTCTAATTGCATACGGGTTAGATTTTCTTGTACGCGTGCTAGACGTGTTTCATCAAAATCTACCGCTACAAGATGCTTTAGTGCTGGTTGACGTTCTAAAATGTGGGCTGTTTTACCACCTGGAGCTGCACACGCATCAAGTACGAGTTCACCAGGCTGTGCATCTAAGAATTGCGCGGCAAATTGTGCCGCGCCATCTTGTACTGAACTATGGCCTTCAACAAAACCTGCAAGTTTGTAAACATCAGTCGGTTTTTCTAAACGTAACGCTGTATCCGCACTTTCAACTATGTCTGCTACAATTTCATCTGCGGCTAATAATGCTTGGTAATCTTCACGGTTATGATGTCGTTGATTAACGCGGATCCACATCGGTGGACGCTCGTTGTTCGCCATTAATACGTCTTGCCACTGCTTTGGATAAGCCGCTTTAATACGCTTGATTAACCAACCTGGATGACCAAATTTACACGCATCATTACCGTCTGCTAAGACTTCTAGGTCGTCTTGTTGGCGCTGGTAGTTACGTAGAATCGCATTCACCAAGCCACTTAACTTAGGTGATTTTAATACTTTAATCGCGTTAACAGTTTCAGCAACTGCAGCGTGTGCTGGAATACGCATGTATTTTAATTGGTATAAACCAACCAGAATTAGGAAATGCACAGGTCGCTGTTTACCAATTAGTGGCTTGCTCATTAGCTGACGACTAATAAATTCAAGGCGCGGTAACCAGCGCAGTACGCCGTAACAGATCTCCTGTAGTAAAGCACGATCCTTGGCAGGTAATAATTGCTGTGCAATCGGTAAGGCTGTCGTCAATGACTGGCCTCTATCAACTACTTGGTAAAGTACTTTTGCAGCGCTAGCTCTGGTTTTCATGTATGTATATCCGCAGTAGAACCGTTTAACATTGCTAAACGGTTATAAATATTAAATTGAATTAAGTAATTGATCGACAGTAAACCACTCTTTACGAGCGTTTAATATGTCTTGTACTGGCATTGCTTTCTTACCAGCAAGTTGCATATTTAATAGTGTTAATACACCATTGCCTGTTGCGACTTGAATACCTTGTTTAGTTGCTGAAATAACAGTCCCTGGTTGTGCATCCGTTATCTCATCGCTAACGCTTGTTTGCCAAATTTTAACATTTTGTTCGGCAATTTGGGTGTAGCTTACTGGCCAAGGGTTAAAAGCACGTACTTGACGTTCAATTTCTACAGCAGATTGCGTCCAATCTATGTTGGCCTCTTCTTTACTTAGCTTTGCTGCATAGTTGGACTGTTCGTCATTTTGCACTTCAGCAACGGCAGTGTTGTTACTGATTTGTGCTAATGTTTCTAGCAAGCCTTGTGGGCCAAGCTCTGCTAGTTTGTCATATAAACTGGCACTGGTTTCATCATCCGCAATCGGGCATGTGACTTTATGTAGCATTGCGCCAGTATCAAGGCCTAAGTCCATTTGCATAATGGTTACGCCTGTTTCAGCATCGCCAGCCCAAATCGAACGTTGGATTGGTGCTGCACCGCGCCATCTCGGTAGTAATGAACCGTGCACGTTAATACAGCCTAAGCGTGGTGTATCAAGTACGACCTGCGGCAAGATTAAGCCATAGGCAACGACAACCATTAAGTCAGCATTTAACGCGGCTAATTCTTGTTGAGCGTCTTCCTGGCGTAAACTAACGGGTTGGAATACAGGGATGTCATGGCTAACGGCAAGCTGTTTTACATCACTTGGCTTTAGTTTTTTGCCACGTCCTGCTGGGCGATCGGGCTGGCTATATGCAGCGATCACTTCATGCTCTGAATTGATTAATGCAGAGAGGTGTTTGGCGGCAAAATCAGGTGTGCCGGCAAAAATAATACGTAGTGGTTTGGTCAAGGTTAATTCCTAATTTGTATTCTTATTTGTTTTGACGTGCTAGCTTTTCTAATTTTTTTCGAATTCTTTGCTGTTTTAGCGGTGATAAATAGTCAATGAACAATTTCCCATTCAAATGGTCTACTTCGTGCTGCAAACAAATGGCTAATAAATCATGCGCTTCTAGTGTAAACTTATTTCCGTCACGGTCTAATGCTGTTACTGTCACGCTTTCCGCGCGGGGCACGAAAGCACGTGATTCTGGTACCGATAGGCAGCCTTCTTCAATCCCCGTGTCACCGTTTTTTTCGGTAATTTCAGGGTTGATAAGGATCAGAGGTTCATCGCGTTTTCCTGACACATCGATAACGACAATGCGCTGTAAAATATCGACTTGTACAGCCGCTAAACCTATGCCTTCTTCGGCATACATGGTTTCGAGCATGTTATCGATAATGATTTGTGTTGCTGGTGTGATTTCCTGCACAGGTTGAGCAATCTTTTTCAATCGGTCATCAGGAAAATGTAAAACTTCTAATATAGCCATGGTACTTTCTTATTTTGAATGGATTCAAATAACGCTTAATTTTGACGTAAAACGTTACAATAATCACTATAAATATAAGCGTTCAAACAACAATTAGGAAAGGATATGTCCATAAAACGTCGTTTGATCTTTGCTTTAGCCGCTATTTTACCTTTTTTAGCGCACGCTGATAGCTTAAACTTAAAAAATCAATATCCCACTGAATATATCGTTAAAAAAGGCGATACGCTCTGGGATATATCAAGTCAATATTTACAAAGCCCTTGGCTGTGGCCACAATTATGGGATGCAAATCCTGTATTAGCGGATCCGCATCTTATCTACCCCGGCGATAAACTACAATTAATCTTTGTTGATGGTCAACCGCGTTTAGTGCGTAATCATGTGCGTAAACGCATACTTAAAGTATCCCCTAAAGCACGACCTGAATTAAAAGGTAGCCGTGCTATTCCGACGATACCATTAAAATTAATTAATTCATTTTTGAGCCGGGATTATGTGGCGACGGATGAAAAATTAAAACAAGCTCCTGTGATCTTAGGTAATAATGATGGTAATAGCACTTTCATTGTTGGCCATAGTATATTTGCATCAAGTTCGTTGAAGCCCGGTCAATACGGTATTTATCGCCGGGGCCGTGTTTATACTGACCCAATGACGAATGAAAAACTCGGTAACGAAGTTGAGTTCATTGCGATAGCGCACGTTGTTAATACAGGGACGGAAACTATCCCCGCGAAATTATCGATTTTGAAAAGCAGTAAAGAAGCGCGTAAAGGCGACCGATTATTGCCTATGCCAGAACAAGATCGGTTACCCGTTTATTTTCAACCGCGTAATTTTCAATTGTCGAGTGATGGTTTAATTGTTGCTGCTGATGAGCAGTACAGCGCGATTGGTAAAAATGATGTCGTGGTGATTAATCGGGGCTGGCGTGATAGCGTGGGTGCTGGTGATGTATTTGCAGTATTGAAGCGCGGTAAAACGATTATTCGTCATGAGCAAGATCTCGATTTTGATTATACTGATCAAGTTAACCAATACGATAAGCTGTTTTCTGACAAAAATGAGCTACAGCTCCCAGATGAACGAGTCGGAGAAATGATGGTGTTCAAAGTTTACGACAAAGTTAGCCTTGCACTCATAACACATAGCTCTCAAGTGATTAAACTTAACGATAAGGTAAGTAACTTATGATAACTAGGGAGTAAAGGGTAATTATGGTTAATGAGCAAGATAAATATTGGTTAGCATTATATGACGTTCCCAAAATAGGGGGCAGTAGAGCGCTAAAATTATTACAGAAAACATCATTAACTAAATTATTTACTAGTTCTGCGCAGTATCTACAATCTCTTGGTTTAGATACTGCGCAGCAACAAGCCATCCTACATCCAGATTGGCAGGCTATTGATCGCAGTCTCAATTGGCTGGCAGAGCAAGACAATCGTTACTTAATTCCTATCATTGATAATCACTATCCACTGGCATTAAAAAATATTCCTGCTCCACCGCTGCTTTTGTATCTCGAAGGTAACGTGGAATTAATCTCGAAACCACAGATCGCGATGGTTGGTACACGAGCGCCGAGCTATTATGGTAAAAGGTATGCCCACACTTTTGCGGCAGAATTAGTGCAATTAGGGCTCGTTGTCACTAGTGGTTTGGCTATTGGTGTTGATAGCGAATGTCACCGTAGTGCATTAGCCGTTAAGGGGGACACAATCGCCGTGTTAGGCTCAGGTCTAGCAAATGTTTATCCTAAACGACATCTCAAGTTAGCCCAACAGATCCGAGAACAAGGTGCGTTGGTTTCGGAATTCAGTCCTTTTACCCAAGCCCGGCCGGAACACTTCCCACGTCGTAATCGTATTGTTAGTGGTCTTTCACTTGGTGTCGTTGTGGTTGAGGCTGCACTAAACAGTGGTTCATTGATTTCTGCACGTTATGCCCTTGAACAAGGCAGGGAAGTCTTTGCTTTGCCTGGTGTAGTTGATAATCCTACCGCTGCTGGGTGTCATCATCTCATCCAGCAAGGGGCGAAACTGATTACGCAAACAAGCGATATTACTGATGAACTCACATATATAAATGTACGTACGAAATTTGAGCAAACAGACCTGTTCAACTCTGATCCCGAAACTGTTTCATTGCCAAATCAAATTATCTTAGATAGTGTCGGTTATGAAGTAACGACAGCAGACCTAATTGCTGAGCGCAGCCAGCAATCTGTTAGCCAAGTATTAACGAGTTTAATTGAACTGGAACTTGATAATTGGATCAATGCTGTGCCCGGTGGTTATGTTAGATCGCAACGGAGGGGCTAATGTTAGATATACTTATTTATCTTTTCGAAAATTTTTATGAACAAAATGAATCTGAGTTCTTAGTTGATCGAGATAACTTGCTCGATGAATTAATTCAGGCCGGTTTTGCTGAAGCTGAAATACATAAAGCTATTACTTGGATTGAGAATTTAGTCGAATTACGCAGTGGTGGTGTGCAAACTCACCTGTTGGTATCGAGCGTTGGTTCGATGCGGATTTATACTGATACTGAGCAACTCTTCATAAACACGGAATGTCGTGGTTTTCTGTTATTTTTAGAACACATCAACGTACTTAACATTGAAACCAGAGAAATGGCTATTGACCGCTTGGTTGAATTGGAAAATACCAATTTAGATCTTGAAGATATTAAGTGGGTCATTCTTATGGTGCTTTTTAACGTGCCAAATGGTGAGCAAGCCTATCTACAAATGGAAGAATTAGTGCATGAAAAAACGCTCAATTACTTGCATTAAAATTGAATGATACTGTGAAAGGGCGATTTTAATTGCATTAAATACTGGCATAATATGTCGATTTTGCTAATATTCGCCCATCAATTATTTACTTAAAAATTGTTCAAATGTCTAAAAATGACGAAAAATTGTTTACAGTTCATGAACATGCCTTGGAGAAAGAGTACGAGACGTGCCCGCAATGCGGTGCTGAGTTAAGTATTAAAAATGCCAAATCCGGGCCCTTTTTAGGTTGCAATAATTATCCAACTTGTGATTATTCACGCCCATTATCAAATCAATCTCACTTTGAAGATGACAAAGTGCTTGTCGGTTCTGAATGTCCAGAATGTCAGCACGAACTCGCATTGAAACGCGGCCGTTATGGCTTTTTCATCGGTTGTACCCAATTCCCCACTTGTAATTATATGTCGAAAACAGAAACGCCAGATGAAACTGGTATCGACTGTCCGCAGTGTAAGTCGGGTGAATTACTGCAGAAGAAATCACGTTTCGGCAAGATATTTTATTCTTGTAATAAATACCCTAAATGTAAATACATTATTAATTTCAAACCTGTTTCAGAAGAATGTCCCGATTGTAAATGGGGCATTTTAGTGGAAAAGAAAACCAGTAATGGAAAACAACTTATTTGTCCGCAGAAAAGCTGTGGCTATAAGCGTGCTTTATTAGAATAGTGATTAACACTATCAATTAATTTAACCAATTAAAAATAACTCATACGGAAAGGGAATAATTATGTCTACACAATTTGTTGCAGTATTAATGGGCTCAGATTCAGATTTACCTGTGATGCAGGCTACGCTGAATGTACTTAAATCATTTGAAATTAAGTATGAAGTAAAAGTAACTTCTGCTCACCGTACTCCAGCAGCGACACATGCGTATGTGACTGATGCAGAAAGTCGTGGTTGTGCTGTATTTATCTGTGCTGCTGGTCTAGCTGCACATTTAGCTGGTGCAGTTGCAGGTATCACAACGCATCCTGTTATTGGTGTGCCAATTGACGCAGGCCCATTACAAGGCATGGACGCGTTATTATCAACAGTGCAAATGCCAGGTGGTGTACCTGTTGCTTCTGTTGCAATTGGTAGTGCTGGTGCTAAAAATGCGGGTTACCTTGCAGCTCAAATGTTAGCAATTGGTAATCCAGAAATGGCAGCGAAAGTAAAAGCTGAGCGCGCAGCAAATGCAGCAAGTATCATTGCTAAAGACGAAGCATTACAAGCTAAATTAAAAGCGCTGTAATTGTCATCGGCAATTAACTGAGCTTATAACTGTCGTTATAGTGTAAGAAATGGTAGCGTAAGCTACCATTTTTATTTATGAATATTAATAATAGATATAACCTTGTGAATAATTCAACCGCTATTAGTAACGCTGTTACCGCGTTAAAAAACCAGCAAGTTATTGCTTATCCAACTGAAGCTGTATTTGGCTTGGGTTGCGATCCGATGAATGAAACTGCAGTCCAACGCCTACTTACCATTAAACAACGCCCTATTGAAAAAGGACTGATTTTAATCGCTGCTAATTTAGCGCAATTAGAACCCTATGTAGATCTAAGTAAGTTAACCGCCGAACAAATCGATAAAATTAAGCAAACTTGGCCAGGACCCGCAACTTGGGTTATGCCTGCTAAGGCACAAGTACCTAAATGGTTAACTGGGAAATTTGATAGTATTGCTGTACGTGTTTCAGCGCATTCGACAGTACAAAAACTATGTCTAGCGTTTGGCGGACCGATCACTTCAACGAGTGCAAATTTAACAGGACTGACACCTTGTGTTACGACTGCAGAGGTTACTGCGCAACTTGAACCATTACTGGGTGCTATTGTGGATGAAACGGTAGGACAACTTGCGCAGCCAACAACAATAACAGATGCTGTGACAGGTAAGGTTTACCGCTAATGTTATATAGGTTGATAATACCTATTGACCGATATAACCAAGACGTTGTTTACTAGGTGCTTTCTATCTCATTACAGGAGTTATGCAGAATGGATCATTATGCCGTATTTGGTAATCCAATAAATCACAGTAAATCACCTATGATCCACGGCTTATTTGCTCAGCAAACAGCACAGGACCTCAGTTACCAAGCTATTGAAGCGCCAATTAATGGTTTTGTTACTGCAATGAATGACTTTTTTTCTCAAGGGGGGAAGGGTTGTAATATTACTGTACCTTTCAAGGAGGAAGCATTTTCATTCGCGCAACAGTTAACACCTCGAGCACAACTTGCTGGTGCAGTGAATACCTTGTTGCTGTCTGATGATGGTCAGGTTATTGGCGATAATACTGATGGTTTTGGTTTAGTGCATGATTTATTGCAATATATGGTGCTCGAAAATAAACGTGTTTTATTACTGGGTGCCGGTGGCGCTGCTCGTGGTGTTATCGGTCCGTTATTAGATCAAGGTATCACTGAGTTAGTTATTGCAAATCGTACCGATGCAAAGGCGCAACAGCTGGCTACCTTATTTAATAATAGAGGGGTGGTTACTGCATGTGGTTTTACCGCGCTGACAGGTGATTTTGACCTTATTATTAATTCTACATCAGCAAGTTTATCGGGTTTAGTTCCTGCTATTTCGCCTACATTGGTAGATAACAATACAATCTGTTATGACATGATGTATAAAGCAGATGCCACTGCATTTAATTTATGGGCGGCAGATCAAGGTGCGGAGTTGGTCATTGATGGACTTGGTATGTTGGTCGGTCAAGCGGCAGAAAGTTTTAACGTTTGGCGTGGTGTTACGCCTGATATGGCTCCTGTGCTTGAAGTATTAAGAACTACAATTAAATAGTGCTTGGACTATCAGTTTCTAGAACAGATAAGATAGAAACGCGACGACTTATTATAAATGAGTACTATTAATAGTACTCATTTGTATTATAGTGCTTAGCTATATAGTAATAAGTAGTGGTGTATTAACCACTTAAGTTATTTATGAATCGGACTATTGGTTGTCTTCTATATATTCATTTTTGAGCACGACATAATTATCGGCAGATTGCTTCAAGAATACTACCTCATCAACGGTTAGTTTTCTTGCTTGCTTTGCTGGACTGCCTATATACAAGTAGCCACTGACGAGTGTCTTTCTTGGTGGAACTAAAGTGCCAGCACCAATCATCACATCATCTTCAATAATGGCACCATCAAGAATAATGGCACCCATCCCGACTAATACACGATCACCAATAGTACAAGCATGTAATAGTGCTTTATGACCAACAGTGACATCTTCTCCGATAACCAATGGAATACCAACAGGGTTTGCTGGACTTTTTCGGGTGACATGTAAGATACAACCATCTTGTACATTAGTACGGGCGCCAATCGATATTTTATTTACATCTCCACGAGCAGCAACAAGTGGCCATATACTGGCATCTTCGGCTATTGATATGTCCCCGATGAGTACTGTTGATTTATCTATATAGGCAGAGTTAGCTATTTGCGGTGCGATCCCTTGGTATTTTCGAAGTGAAGTGTTCATTATTGTCCTTAAATCGTCGTAAATGTTAGTCAAGTGCTCAAATAGCATGATAAACAACCAAGCATAAGAGTGCTATATTATTTTCTTAAAAATCACTTGCCTGTAAACGTTAAATCCCTATAATGGCGCCTCACTGACACGGCAACAGCCGCTCAGTAAGGTGTTTAAAAGCAATTTAGGTTATTTTTTAAGCTTCTTGAATAAAGCATAATATATGCTTGACTTCGAAACTGGTTGCCGTAAGATACGCAGCCTGACTACGACGAAAGGCGTCAAGGTCAACGCTCTTTAACAATTTATTCAAGCAATCTGTGTGAGCACTTGCAGAGATATAATGACCAAAAATTATATCAATGTAATTGTGAACATTAAATTAAATCGAAAGATTTGGTTTTATAAACAACAAACCTTGGTTTGTTGTTGAAGTACAGAATTCATTGAGCCGACTTAATCAGCATCGCTGATTAGTCAAAAAACTTTTAATTGAAGAGTTTGATCATGGCTCAGATTGAACGCTGGCGGTAGGCTTAACACATGCAAGTCGAGCGGAAACGAAGAATAGCTTGCTATTCTGGCGTCGAGCGGCGGACGGGTGAGTAATGCTTGGGAATCTGCCTAGTCGAGGGGGACAACAGTTGGAAACGACTGCTAATACCGCATACGACCTACGGGTGAAAGGGGGCCTCTTCTTGAAAGCTCTCGCGACTAGATGAGCCCAAGTGGGATTAGCTTGTTGGTGAGGTAAGAGCTCACCAAGGCGACGATCCCTAGCTGGTCTGAGAGGATGATCAGCCACACTGGAACTGAGACACGGTCCAGACTCCTACGGGAGGCAGCAGTGGGGAATATTGCACAATGGGCGAAAGCCTGATGCAGCCATACCGCGTGTATGAAGAAGGCCTTCGGGTTGTAAAGTACTTTCAGCGAGGGAGGAAAGGTGGTAAATTAATACTTTACCACTGTGACGTTACTCGCAGAAGAAGCACCGGCTTAACTCCGTGCCAGCAGCCGCGGTAATACCGGAGGGGTGCAAGCGTTAATCGGAATTACTGGGCGTAAAGCGCATGCAGGCGGTTTGTTAAGCGAGATGTGAAAGCCCCGGGCTCAACCCAGAACTGCATTTCGAACTGGCAAACTAGAGTTCTTGAGAGGGTGGTAGAATTTCAGGTGTAGCGGTGAAATGCGTAGAGATCTGAAGGAATACCAGTGGCGAAGGCGGCCACCGGCAAGTAACTGACGCTCAGATGCGAAAGCGTGGGTAGCAAACGGGATTAGATACCCCGGTAGTCCACGCCGTAAACGATGTCTACTCGGAGTTTGGTTCCTTGAGAACTGGGCTCTTAAGCTAACGCATTAAGTAGACCGCTCAGGAGTACGGCCGCAAGGTTAAAACTCAAATGAATTGACGGGGGCCCGCACAAGCGGTGGAGCATGTGGTTTAATTCGATGCAACGCGAAGAACCTTACCTACTCTTGACATCCATAGAACTTTCCAGAGATGGATTGGTGCCTTCGGGAACTATGAGACAGGTGCTGCATGGCTGTCGTCAGCTCGTGTTGTGAAATGTTGGGTTAAGTCCCGCAACGAGCGCAACCCTTATCCTTATTTGCCAGCACGTAATGGTGGGAACTCTAAGGAGACTGCCGGTGATAAACCGGAGGAAGGTGGGGACGACGTCAAGTCATCATGGCCCTTACGAGTAGGGCTACACGTGCTACAATGGCGCATACAAAGGGCTGCAAACCAGCGATGGTAAGCGAATCCCATAAAGTGCGTCGTAGTCCGGATTGGGGTCTGCAACTCGACCCCATGAAGTCGGAATCGCTAGTAATCGTGAATCAGAATGTCACGGTGAATACGTTCCCGGGCCTTGTACACACCGCCCGTCACACCATGGGAGTGGGCTGCACCAGAAGTCATTAGCTTAACCTTCGGGAGGGCGATGACCACGGTGTGGTTCATGACTGGGGTGAAGTCGTAACAAGGTAGCCCTAGGGGAACCTGGGGCTGGATCACCTCCTTACGTAAAGTTGTTAATTTTTGTAAGTGCCCACACAAATTGCTTGAATAGAAAACGTTAAAGACGTTAGAAAGTAAAGATAAGCAACGCTTATCTTTGCTTTTTAGCAAATTGCTCTTTAAAAATTTGGAAAGCTGAATAAATAAAGAAGTTCTTAAAACACGTTATTACTTCGGTAATAACAATGAAGTGTTCTTGAGTATTCTTGAGGCGAAAAAAACTAGATAATACCTAGTTATTTCAATTGTACAGTCGACTTTAGATTGTATGGTTAAGTGACTAAGCGTATACGGTGGATGCCTAGGCAGTCAGAGGCGATGAAGGACGTGTTAATCTGCGTTAAGCTGTGGGGAGTTGATAAAAAGCGTTAATCCACAGATTTCCGAATGGGGGAACCCACCTTACTAAGTAAGGTATCGTAACGTGAATACATAGCGTTGCGAAGCGAACCGGGAGAACTGAAACATCTAAGTACCCCGAGGAAAGAAATCAATAGAGATACCCTTAGTAGCGGCGAGCGAACGGGGTCTAGCCCTTAAGCAGTTTGGAAGTTAGTGGAAGATTCTGGAAAGTTTCACGATACAGGGTGATAGTCCCGTACATGAAAACGACCTTACTGTGAAATCGAGTAGGACGGCACACGTGATATGCTGTTTGAATATGGGAGGACCATCTTCCAAGGCTAAATACTACTGACTGACCGATAGTGAACCAGTACCGTGAGGGAAAGGCGAAAAGAACCCCTGTGAGGGGAGTGAAATAGAACCTGAAACCGTATACGTACAAGCAGTGGGAGCAGACTTGTTCTGTGACTGCGTACCTTTGTATAATGGGTCAACGACTTAATTTCGAGTAGCAAGGTTAAGCGAATAGCGGAGCCGTAGGAAACCGAGTGTTAACTGCGCGAATAGTTGCTGGGATTAGACCCGAAACCCGGTGATCTAGCCATGGGCAGGTTGAAGGTTGAGTAACATCAACTGGAGGACCGAACCGACTAATGTTGAAAAATTAGCGGATGACTTGTGGCTGGGGTGAAAGGCCAATCAAACCGGGAGATAGCTGGTTCTCCTCGAAAGCTATTTAGGTAGCGCCTCGCGTCTAACTATTGGGGGTAGAGCACTGTTAAGGCTAGGGGTCATCCCGACTTACCAACCCTTGCAAACTCCGAATACCAATAAGTTCAATCGCGGGAGACACACGGCGGGTGCTAACGTCCGTCGTGGAAAGGGAAACAACCAGACCGTCAGCTAAGGTCCCAAAGTGTATGTTAAGTGGGAAACGATGTGGAAAGGCTCAGACAGTAAGAGTTGGCTTAGAAGCAGCCATCTTTTAAAGAAAGCGTAATAGCTCACTGGTCGAGTCGGTCTGCGCGGAAGATTTAACGGGGCTAAACATACCACCGAAGCTACGGATGCAAGACTTGTTCTTGCATGGTAGAGGAAGCGTTCTGTAAGCCGTTGAAGGTGAGTTGAGAAGCTTGCTGGAGGTATCAGAAGTGCGAATGTTGACATGAGTAACGATAATGGGGGTGAAAAACCTCCACGCCGAAAGACCAAGGGTTCCTGTCCAACGTTAATCGGGGCAGGGTGAGTCGACTCCTAAGGCGAGGCCGAAAGGCGTAGTCGATGGGAAACTGGTTAATATTCCAGTACTCGCTTATATTGCGATGGGGTGACGGAGAAGGTTAGGCTAGCATGGCGATGGTTGTCCATGTTTAAGGTGGTAGGCAAGTGACTTAGGCAAATCCGGGTCGCTCTCTTTAATGAGAATGCTGAGAACTGATGACGAGTCTCTACGGAGATGAAGTAGTTGATACCCGGCTTGGGAAAAACCTCTAAGCTTCAGATATGAGAGAATCGTACCCCAAACCGACACAGGTGGTTAGGTAGAGAATACTAAGGCGCTTGAGAGAACTCGGGTGAAGGAACTAGGCAAAATGGTACCGTAACTTCGGGAGAAGGTACGCCAATGGTGGTGAAGGACTTGCTCCGTAAGCTACTGTTGGTCGCAGAGAAATGGTGGCTGCAACTGTTTATTAAAAACACAGCACTGTGCAAAATCGAAAGATGACGTATACGGTGTGACGCCTGCCCGGTGCCGGAAGGTTAATTGATTGGGTTAGACTTAGGTCGAAGCTCATGATCGAAGCCCCGGTAAACGGCGGCCGTAACTATAACGGTCCTAAGGTAGCGAAATTCCTTGTCGGGTAAGTTCCGACCTGCACGAATGGCGTAATGATGGCCACGCTGTCTCCACCCGAGACTCAGTGAAATTGAAATCGCTGTTAAGATGCAGTGTACCCGCGGCTAGACGGAAAGACCCCGTGAACCTTTACTATAGCTTGGCACTGAACATTGAACCTACATGTGTGGGATAGGTGGGAGACTATGAAATATTGTCGCTAGATGATATTGAGTCGTCCTTGAAATACCACCCTTGTACGTTTGATGTTCTAACGTAGGTCCCTTATCGGGATTGCGGACAGTGTCTGGTGGGTAGTTTGACTGGGGCGGTCTCCTCCCAAAGAGTAACGGAGGAGCACGAAGGTTGGCTAAACATGGTTGGACATCATGTGGTTAGTGCAAAGGCATAAGCCAGCTTAACTGCGAGACAGACACGTCGAGCAGGTACGAAAGTAGGTCTTAGTGATCCGGTGGTTCTGAATGGAAGGGCCATCGCTCAACGGATAAAAGGTACTCCGGGGATAACAGGCTGATACCGCCCAAGAGTTCATATCGACGGCGGTGTTTGGCACCTCGATGTCGGCTCATCACATGGGGCTGAAGTTGGTCCCAAGGGTATGGCTGTTCGCCATTTAAAGTGGTACGCGAGCTGGGTTTAGAACGTCGTGAGACAGTTCGGTCCCTATCTGCCGTGGGCGTTTGAGAATTGAGAGGAGCTGCTCCTAGTACGAGAGGACCGGAGTGGACGAACCACTGGTGTTCGGGTTGTTATGCCAATAGCATTGCCCGGTAGCTAAGTTCGGAACTGATAACCGCTGAAAGCATCTAAGCGGGAAGCAGGCCTCGAGATGAGTTCTCACTGGAGCTTTAAGCTCCCTAAAGGGCCGTTGGAGACTACAACGTTGATAGGCAAGGTGTGTAAGTGCTGTGAGGCATTGAGCTAACTTGTACTAATTACCCGTGAGGCTTAACCATACAAATTAAAGTATGATTAATTGAAATAATCGACTTAAGAATAGATTGAACACTTTATGTTTTAAAGACTTCTTTATTTATAGCTTTTCAGATTAAAACGAAGTGAAAACTTCTATAGAAAGCAAACAGTGTAATAACTGTAAAGAATTTGCTTGGTGACCATAGTGTTGCGGTACCACCTGACTCCATTCCGAACTCAGTAGTGAAACGTAATAACGCCGATGGTAGTGTGGGGCTTCCCCATGTGAGAGTAGGGCATCGCCAAGCGCCAAATTACTGTTTATTTAAGACGAAGTCTTAGGTAAATTAAATTGATGTAACGAAAGTTACAGCAATTTTCAGATATTACTCGTTTGAGTGCTATTTGAAAATTGTCGTGTTTACACGCCAATGCTCTTTAACAATTTATTCAAGCAATCTGTGTGAGCACTTGCAGAGATATAATGACCAAAAATTATATCAATGTAATTGTGAACATTAAATTAAATCGAAAGATTTGGTTTTATAAACAACAAACCTTGGTTTGTTGTTGAAGTACAGAATTCATTGAGCCGACTTAATCAGCATCGCTGATTAGTCAAAAAACTTTTAATTGAAGAGTTTGATCATGGCTCAGATTGAACGCTGGCGGTAGGCTTAACACATGCAAGTCGAGCGGAAACGAAGAATAGCTTGCTATTCTGGCGTCGAGCGGCGGACGGGTGAGTAATGCTTGGGAATCTGCCTAGTCGAGGGGGACAACAGTTGGAAACGACTGCTAATACCGCATACGACCTACGGGTGAAAGGGGGCCTCTTCTTGAAAGCTCTCGCGACTAGATGAGCCCAAGTGGGATTAGCTTGTTGGTGAGGTAAGAGCTCACCAAGGCGACGATCCCTAGCTGGTCTGAGAGGATGATCAGCCACACTGGAACTGAGACACGGTCCAGACTCCTACGGGAGGCAGCAGTGGGGAATATTGCACAATGGGCGAAAGCCTGATGCAGCCATACCGCGTGTATGAAGAAGGCCTTCGGGTTGTAAAGTACTTTCAGCGAGGAGGAAAGGTGATAAATTAATACTTTATCACTGTGACGTTACTCGCAGAAGAAGCACCAGCTAACTCCGTGCCAGCAGCCGCGGTAATACGGAGGGTGCAAGCGTTAATCGGAATTACTGGGCGTAAAGCGCATGCAGGCGGTTTGTTAAGCGAGATGTGAAAGCCCCGGGCTCAATATAGGGAACTGCATTTCGAACTGGCAAACTAGAGTTCTTGAGAGGGTGGTAGAATTTCAGGTGTAGCGGTGAAATGCGTAGAGATCTGAAGGAATACCAGTGGCGAAGGCGGCCATGGCAAGTAACTGACGCTCAGATGCGAAAGCGTGGGTAGCAAACGGGATTAGATACCCCGGTAGTCCACGCCGTAAACGATGTCTACTCGGAGTTTGGTTCCTTGAGAACTGGGCTCTTAAGCTAACGCATTAAGTAGACCATGCCAGGAGTACGGCCGCAAGGTTAAAACTCAAATGAATTGACGGGGGCCCGCACAAGCGGTGGAGCATGTGGTTTAATTCGATGCAACGCGAAGAACCTTACCTACTCTTGACATCCATAGAACTTTTCAGAGATGAATTGGTGCCTTCGGGAACTATGAGACAGGTGCTGCATGGCTGTCGTCAGCTCGTGTTGTGAAATGTTGGGTTAAGTCCCGCAACGAGCGCAACCCTTATCCTTATTTGCCAGCACGTAATGGTGGGAACTCTAAGGAGACTGCCGGTGATAAACCGGAGGAAGGTGGGGACGACGTCAAGTCATCATGGCCCTTACGAGTAGGGCTACACACGTGCTACAATGGCGCATACAAAGGGCTGCAAACCAGCGATGGTAAGCGAATCCCATAAAGTGCGTCGTAGTCCGGATTGGGGTCTGCAACTCGACCCCATGAAGTCGGAATCGCTAGTAATCGTGAATCAGAATGTCACGGTGAATACGTTCCCGGGCCTTGTACACACCGCCCGTCACACCATGGGAGTGGGCTGCACCAGAAGTCATTAGCTTAACCTTCGGGAGGGCGATGACCACGGTGTGGTTCATGACTGGGGTGAAGTCGTAACAAGGTAGCCCTAGGGGAACCTGGGGCTGGATCACCTCCTTACGTAAAGTTGTTAATTTTTGTAAGTGCCCACACAAATTGCTTGAATAGAAACGTTGAAGACAACGATTGGGATGAAATCCAATCGTGAAAGTAAATAGTGTCCCGTTCGTCTAGAGGCCTAGGACACCGCCCTTTCACGGCGGTAACACGAGTTCAAATCTCGTACGGGATACCACTTTTCTTTCTGACTAAAAATCAAAAATAACTAATCTCTTTAGATTCATTATTTTTGCTTTTTAGCAAATTGCTCTTTAAAAATTTGGAAAGCTGAATAAATAAAGAAGTTCTTAAAACACGTTATTACTTCGGTAATAACAATGAAGTGTTCTTGAGTATTCTTGAGGCGAAAAAAACTAGATAATACCTAGTTATTTCAATTGTACAGTCGACTTTAGATTGTATGGTTAAGTGACTAAGCGTATACGGTGGATGCCTAGGCAGTCAGAGGCGATGAAGGACGTGTTAATCTGCGTTAAGCTGTGGGGAGTTGATAAAAGCGTTAATCCACAGATTTCCGAATGGGGAACCCACCTTACTAAGTAAGGTATCGTAACGTGAATACATAGCGTTACGAAGCGAACCGGGAGAACTGAAACATCTAAGTACCCCGAGGAAAGAAATCAATAGAGATACCCTTAGTAGCGGCGAGCGAACGGGGTCTAGCCCTTAAGCAGTTTGGAAGTTAATGGAAGATTCTGGAAAGTTTCACGATACAGGGTGATAGTCCCGTACATGAAAACGACCTTACTGTGAAATCGAGTAGGACGGCACACGTGATATGCTGTTTGAATATGGGAGGACCATCTTCCAAGGCTAAATACTACTGACTGACCGATAGTGAACCAGTACCGTGAGGGAAAGGCGAAAAGAACCCCTGTGAGGGGGAGTGAAATAGAACCTGAAACCGTATACGTACAAGCAGTGGGAGCAGACTTGTTCTGTGACTGCGTACCTTTGTATAATGGGTCAACGACTTAATTTCAGTAGCAAGGTTAAGCGAATAGCGGAGCCGTAGGAAACCGAGTGTTAACTGCGCGAATAGTTGCTGGGATTAGACCCGAAACCCGGTGATCTAGCCATGGGCAGGTTGAAGGTTGAGTAACATCAACTGGAGGACCGAACCGACTAATGTTGAAAAATTAGCGGATGACTTGTGGCTGGGGGTGAAAGGCCAATCAAACCGGGAGATAGCTGGTTCTCCTCGAAAGCTATTTAGGTAGCGCCTCGCGTCTAACTATTGGGGGTAGAGCACTGTTAAGGCTAGGGGTCATCCCGACTTACCAACCCTTGCAAACTCCGAATACCAATAAGTTCAATCGCGGGAGACACACGGCGGGTGCTAACGTCCGTCGTGGAAAGGGAAACAACCAGACCGTCAGCTAAGGTCCCAAAGTGTATGTTAAGTGGGAAACGATGTGGAAAGGCTCAGACAGATAAGGGAAGTTGGCTTAGAAGCAGCCATCTTTTAAAGAAAGCGTAATAGCTCACTGGTCGAGTCGGTCTGCGCGGAAGATTTAACGGGGCTAAACATACCACCGAAGCTACGGATGCAAGACTTGTTCTTGCATGGTAGAGAGCGTTCTGTAAGCCGTTGAAGGTGAGTTGAGAAGCTTGCTGGAGGTATCAGAAGTGCGAATGTTGACATGAGTAACGATAATGGGGGTGAAAAACCTCCACGCCGAAAGACCAAGGGTTCCTGTCCAACGTTAATCGGGGCAGGGTGAGTCGACTCCTAAGGCGAGGCCGAAAGGCGTAGTCGATGGGAAACTGGTTAATATTCCAGTACTCGCTTATATTGCGATGGGGTGACGGAGAAGGTTAGGCTAGCATGGCGATGGTTGTCCATGTTTAAGGTAGTAGGCAAGTGACTTAGGCAAATCCGGGTCGCTCTCTTTAATGAGAATGCTGAGAACTGATGACGAGTCTCTACGGAGATGAAGTAGTTGATACCAGCTTGGGAAAAACCTCTAAGCTTCAGATATGAGAGAATCGTACCCCAAACCGACACAGGTGGTTGGGTAGAGAATACTAAGGCGCTTGAGAGAACTCGGGTGAAGGAACTAGGCAAAATGGTACCGTAACTTCGGGAGAAGGTACGCCAATGGTGGTGAAGGACTTGCTCCGTAAGCTACTGTTGGTCGCAGAGAAATGGTGGCTGCAACTGTTTATTAAAAACACAGCACTGTGCAAAATCGAAAGATGACGTATACGGTGTGACGCCTGCCCGGTGCCGGAAGGTTAATTGATTGGGTTAGACTTAGGTCGAAGCTCATGATCGAAGCCCCGGTAAACGGCGGCCGTAACTATAACGGTCCTAAGGTAGCGAAATTCCTTGTCGGGTAAGTTCCGACCTGCACGAATGGCGTAATGATGGCCACGCTGTCTCCACCCGAGACTCAGTGAAATTGAAATCGCTGTTAAGATGCAGTGTACCCGCGGCTAGACGGAAAGACCCCGTGAACCTTTACTATAGCTTGGCACTGAACATTGAACCTACATGTGTAGGATAGGTGGGAGACTATGAAATATTGTCGCTAGATGATATTGAGTCGTCCTTGAAATACCACCCTTGTACGTTTGATGTTCTAACGTAGGTCCCTTATCGGGATTGCGGACAGTGTCTGGTGGGTAGTTTGACTGGGGCGGTCTCCTCCCAAAGAGTAACGGAGGAGCACGAAGGTTGGCTAAACATGGTTGGACATCATGTGGTTAGTGCAAAGGCATAAGCCAGCTTAACTGCGAGACAGACACGTCGAGCAGGTACGAAAGTAGGTCTTAGTGATCCGGTGGTTCTGAATGGAAGGGCCATCGCTCAACGGATAAAAGGTACTCCGGGGATAACAGGCTGATACCGCCCAAGAGTTCATATCGACGGCGGTGTTTGGCACCTCGATGTCGGCTCATCACATCCTGGGGCTGAAGTTGGTCCCAAGGGTATGGCTGTTCGCCATTTAAAGTGGTACGCGAGCTGGGTTTAGAACGTCGTGAGACAGTTCGGTCCCTATCTGCCGTGGGCGTTTGAGAATTGAGAGGAGCTGCTCCTAGTACGAGAGGACCGGAGTGGACGAACCACTGGTGTTCGGGTTGTTATGCCAATAGCATTGCCCGGTAGCTAAGTTCGGAACTGATAACCGCTGAAAGCATCTAAGCGGGAAGCAGGCCTCGAGATGAGTTCTCACTGGAGCTTTAAGCTCCCCTAAAAGGAGCCGTTGGAGACTACAACGTTGATAGGCAAGGTGTGTAAGTGCTGTGAGGCATTGAGCTAACTTGTACTAATTACCCGTGAGGCTTAACCATACAAACTGAAGTACGACTCGTACGTAAGTGGTATGATTAATTGAAATATCGACTTAAGAATAGATTGAACACTTTATGTTTTAAAGACTTCTTTATTTATAGCTTTTCAGATTAAAACGAAGTGAAAACTTCTATAGAAAGCAAACAGTGTAATAACTGTAAAGAATTTGCTTGGTGACCATAGTGTTGCGGTACCACCTGACTCCATTCCGAACTCAGTAGTGAAACGTAATAACGCCGATGGTAGTGTGGGGTTTCCCCATGTGAGAGTAGGGCATCGCCAAGCGCCAAATTAGAGAGAGCCGATATCAGTGATGGTATCGGCTTTTTTGTGTCTAAAATTTACGGCTATAAGATAATATTCCCTGGCCGGGATGCTCAGCAATGCAGAAAAATAGCTGACATCAGTCACGAATAACGTTAAATCGAGATTAAGCCTACGCCAGACAATAAAAACCAGCCAAGGCTGGTTTTTGGGTATTTGAAGCAAGCTAAATAGCGCTACTAATCGACGGTTTTATTTGTTATTAGCCACATACTCATAAGCCACATACTCATAAGCCCAAACCAGCCAAGGCAATAGTAGCTCAATATCATGCGATTCAACAGTCGCGCCACACCAAATACGCAATCCTGATGGCGCATCTTTATACGAGTTAATATCATATGCGACTTGCTGTTCGGCTAATAGATTACTGAATTTTTTAAGCTGGCTATCAGTCAGCGCTAAGCGTAAACATACGCTGGTATTAGAGCGGTATTCAACTTGTTCGGCAAGGAAGTCAATCCAATCATGTTGGTCAACAAAATTGCTTAAAATGGCTAAGTTCTTTTCAGAGCGAGCAATAGCGCTATCAACGCCACCAATTTCAGTTATCCAATTTAACGCATCTAAATAATCTGCGACGCATAACATCGATGGGGTATTGATCGTTGCCCCAGTAAAGATGCCATCAATTAGCTTGCCGTTTTGTGTCAAACGGAAAATTTTTGGTAGCGGCCAAGGTGGTGTATATGATTCCAAACGTGCAACTGCAGCTGGGCTGAGGATAATCATGCCATGCGCACCTTCTCCGCCTAACACCTTTTGCCAACTGAATGTAGTTACATCAAGTTTTTCCCAATCCATCGGCATGGCAAATACAGCTGATGTTGCGTCACAAATGGTTAATCCACTGCGTTTTTCACTTATCCAATCAGCATTAGCAACTTTTACACCAGAGGTCGTACCGTTCCAAGTAAATACAATATCATGATCTGGATTAGCCAATGTTAGGTCGGGTAGTTGGCCGTAATCTGCAGTTAATGCATTTACATTGTTAAGCTTTAATTGATTTTGAATGTCACTAAACCAACCTTTACCAAATGATTCCCAATAACAAACATCGACAGGCTTTTCACCGAGTAATGACCATAACATCATTTCCATTGCGCCAGTATCAGAAGCTGGAACGATGCCTACCTTGTAATCCGTTGGGATCTTTAATAAGGACTTTGTCTGTTCAATTGCTTGCTGCAGTGCTGCTTTACCTATGTCAGAGCGGTGTGAACGGCCAAGTGTGCTAATGTCGAGTTGCGTTAACTCATAACCAGGACGTTTACTACAAGGTCCTGATGAAAAGTTAGGGTTATGAGGTTTAATTGTTGGGATCATTAGTTATTCCTTTACTAAAGTACTATCCATTTACAACGATTATAGCAATCGTCTCGTCATCTATGAAGTATTTAAACCAGTGATATTTTATCGTCTTTTTAATTACCACTAGGGTTTGCTATTCATGGTAAATAAACGTATTTTCAACACAGTTTAAATATATAGGAATTGAACATAATGGCTAAAGGCTTAGACAAACATCAACATAGAAAAGATGAATTAAGTGCATTCGGTAAAAATCTAGCTCGACGTGCGCGTTCGCACTGTGAGACATGCGATGCATCAGGCGTAAAACTGAATATTTTCGAAGTTGCGCCAGTACCGACAACACCTGATTTTGATGATTGTATCCTCATTTGTGATACTTGTAGTGAACAACTTAATAACCCTAAGCGTATTGACGCTGACCATTGGCGTTGCTTGAATAAATCAATGTGGTCAGAAGTTGCTATTGTACAAGTTACAGCGATCCGTATGTTACGAGTACTAGCTGAAAAACATGATTGGGCTGAAGATTTGAATGAAATGGCTTATTTAGAGCCTGAAGTGGAAGAGCGCATTAACAAGGTATAATAAATCTGCTGGTATATGCGGTGAAGTCGTTTGGGTATCTGGATAATTAATGCTATTCTGCGGCTCCATTTTTGTATTGTAGTTTATTTCTGCTATTAAATAAGAGGTCTTTGATGAGCCAAAGTTGTGATGTGATTGTAATTGGTGCTGGTGCAGCGGGGTTAATGTGTGCAGCAAGTGCTGGTTACCGAGGTCGCTCTGTATTGGTTCTTGATAATGCCAAAAAAGCGGGTCGGAAAATCCTTATTAGCGGCGGTGGACGTTGTAATTTTACTAATAATGATCTGTCGACAAGTGCATTTATTTGTTCTAATCCACACTTTGTTAAATCGGCATTAAGCCGTTATACCGCTTGGAATTTTATTGATCTGGTTGAGCGTCATGGTGTTGCTTATCATGAACGTGAACACGGCCAATTATTCTGTGATGACTCAGCAAAAGATATTGTTGATATGCTACATACTGAATGTGATTGGGCTGGAGTAAAGATCCAATTACGTACTGAAATCCTGTCTATTGAAAAAGCTGACGATGGTCGTTACCATTTGCAAACCAGCCAAGGCGCATTAAATTGTGAATCCCTCGTTGTTGCAACTGGCGGTTTATCTATGCCAAAACTTGGCGCAACACCTTACGGGTATAAAGTGGCTGAACAATTTGGTTTGAAAGTAAATGCAACCAAAGCAGGATTGGTTCCATTTACTCTACAGCAACATGATAAAGATAAATATGCTGATCTGTCTGGTGTGAGTTTACCGGTGCGTATTAGTACTGAATCAGGTGTTAGCTTTAAAGAAGCATTATTATTTACCCATCGTGGCCTTTCTGGTCCGTCTGTATTGCAGGTATCATCTTATTGGAACCCTGGTGAGGCCGTGAGTATCAATTTATTGCCAGATACTGAGATCACAGAAACATTAGCAGCAATGACTGAATCTAGCCCGAATCAAGCGCTAAAAACAGCGTTAGCCCGGGTACTACCGAAGCGTTTAGTTGAAATATTTTATGCTGATGAATTATTACCTGAGTGCACACTTAAGCAATTGCAGCATAAAGATCTTAATGATATTTCAACGCTGTTACATAACTGGCAAGTGAAACCGAATGGCACGGAAGGTTACCGTACTGCAGAGGTTACGCTTGGTGGTGTTGATACTAACGAGTTATCATCGAAAACCATGGAAGCTAAAAAAGCCCCTGGTCTCTACTTTATTGGTGAGGTAATGGACGTAAGTGGTTGGTTAGGCGGGTATAATTTTCAGTGGGCCTGGTCTTCAGGCTGGAGTTGTGGTCAGTTTGTTTAATTTAAAAAACAGATAAGCTAGATAAAACATAACCTCTAATACCATAACGGAAAATGAGACTGCAGAGATTAATTAGCAGCGGCATTTTCCGTTTTTTATCTCTCCAGCTTAACTCGCCGTACCCGTATTTATTCAATTGCGATGGCATTACTTTTGGTTAACGCTGTGGTGAATAATTTCACTTGAGTAAAATTAGTATCTGATGCTAATTGTTTGACTTTTGCCGATGAGGGGTAGCTAATACCATCAAAATCGAGCTGTAACCATCGTTGCTTGTCTTTTATCAATAAACTTTGCCATTGATGTCTTTGTGTTTTACTTATCTGTAATGGTGCTTTTACTTGCGCTATACGGCTAATAAATTTATAACGATTTAGATCGTTTTCAAATACTAATAACACACAGCCATCATCTTCACACCAGTCTAGTATGACTAACAAATCCTTGCGGCCGTTACCAGTTAAGTCATATTCACTAAACCAATATTTGGAGTTATCTGTTTTGGTTTTGTGCATGGTGAAATAGCGCTTGATGGCATTGTTGATTGCTGGTGTCGTTGTTATTGGCGATATCACGTCTTGAGCTTGAAATACTCGCGTTGATGTATTTAGATTTGCCGTGCTAAATGATTCACTTTCAGCCTCATCTGTCATCCTATCGAGCGTGAATAGTGCGCCATTAAAACTATACTTCTGATTATCTCGCCATTGTTGACTTGCCTGTAGTCTGACGCCATCACGTCGGAAGTGATAAACAATATTGGCTTTATTACCCTGATGTTGTGTAAGTAATAATTTTAACCCAGATGACCCATAAGGGTGCCAATACCCGTTACTCGTCTGCACTTTACCGTTGCTATATTGGTATATTACGTTTGCTTGTTGATGTTTTCCAAGTGCGAGTTCAATGGTGACATTGTTATTTTTGTAACGGTAATGACCTAGCCAAGCCTGTGTATCATCCTGTTGATTTGGGTATTTACCACAGCCTACTATTTGTTTTCCCTTTAAATATAGTTTGGTTTCATATTGCCAATAATTATTATTACTATCGATACAACCGTTACCAGTGAAGGACAGATCTAGTTGTTCACCTGCACTATTTTTGGTTTCAACGAATGCGTGTAAGCCTTTGGTAATGACACTTTTTTTAATTGCCCATTTAGTATCTAAACCTTTGATTATGAATGTAAACTGGTTTTTTTGACCATAACCAACCCAGTCTGGTTGTGAACCCTTTATCTCAAAGTTTGGTCGTGTATTTTGAGGTTTACAGATATTATTATTCTTCTGGTTGGATAAATAATGTAACTGTTCAATACTGATAATGGCACGTTGATGAAGTGGGTTGAGTGATTGGTTTAGTTGACCTTTAAATTCAATATAGGCTGTTGTTTGATTTAAGCGTTTAATTTGAGCGATTAGATGATGATCAGGTTGGAGGTTGAATATTTGCTCTGTGTGACATAAGCGTATAGTACGTTGCAGTGCTGTTATGGTGACGATACCGCTAAAAGTATAATATTTAGCTGGGACGATGGAGATACCTTTTGGTGTCATTACATCAAGGGGTGATGATTTAATTGTAAGTCTTTTCTCGGGTAGTTGATTACTACTTCCGATAGAATAAAGGCTGTCATTGACGATAGGTTGGTAATGTTGTTGAACACAACCAGTCATTAAAAATAGACAGAAATAGGTCATAACTCGAAGCATTATTCATCCTTGATATCGAGAGAGCTTGAAACATTGTGAATTAGTTACTGTGGAATCCTTTCTAAGTAACTAATTCATTATTATGCGGTTGCTCGTAATTAACTACAATATATTTTTTTCTATATAGTGGGCTACGCCATTTTCAGCAGAACTGCCGATCATTTCAAAATGGGGAAGCGCTGCTTTAAGCATGTCTGAGGCATTCCCCATCACTAACCCTTTATCAACGGCTTGTAGCATTTCGATATCATTCATACCATCACCAAATGCAACGGTTTCTGCCATTGTGAAACCTTTAACTTTGAGCACTTCAGCCAGCGCGAGAGCCTTGTTAACATTAATGTCCATGACTTCTAGGCATTCTGGTAATGAGAATGAAACATTAAGTTGGGCGCTGTACTGTGCGTTAATTTGTGCAGCTAAGATGACGAGGTCTTCGTGTGGGCCACAAAAGAAGAACTTCGCTATGCCGGATTTTTCTAACTTGGTGAGGTCGGTCACTTGATAACTAAATGTCGAGTCTTGGCTAAAGCTAAGGATCTCTGGGTTCGGCTTGTCGACAAACCATTCGTTATCACGGTAAATATTAGTTTGAATTGTCTCTGGCAACACAATCTCTGTGATCGTTTGTGCTATCTCAACGGGCACATTTTTACTGTAAATTAAGTCACCTTTATTGTTGTGAACTCGCGCTCCGTTTGAGGTGATGAGATAAACTTCAGCATCAATCGTTTTTCTAATTGCTTCAACATCGACATTATGACGACCGGTTGCAATGATGAATTTTTTACCCTGTTTAAGTAACTTGTGAATGGTTACTTTGGTCTGTTCTGAGACAATATGTGCAGGTGTCAGTAACGTACCATCTAAATCAGAAACGATAACTTTATACATCTTAACCTCAATATTTACTGCGTGTATCTAGCGTTGTGTTTGTCGTGAAACTGTCCGTAGTATGGACTCAATATTTGGCAAAGTAATTCAATGCCACGGTGAGTGCCGGGATCCTAAAAATATCCGTTTCTAGGAATAATTCATGTGCTGCACCAGGGATCAAAACAGGTTCAGCAGGTTGATGCGGATTATGTTCATGGCTTAATGCGCGGCAAAATTGTTGTTGTGCTTCGGCAAGTACAACTTCATCACCACCTGCTTGCAAAACTAACGTCGGTGTCTTGATATCCCCTGCGTATTGGATCGCGCGACGACAGGCTTTAATGCTTTGTTGTAGCCAATTAATTGTTGGACCGCCTAATTGGGTTTGTGGATAAAAACCATAACTACGACGGAAAATATCAAAACGTAGTGGGCTATGCGTTAGTTGGTTATTTTCAAACGGCGAGTGTGCAAAGTCACCTTTACCTGGAGCATAAAATGATTCGGTATGAATGATCTTGTTTACTATCTGCATTGCACGGCTATAAACATTCGCTATAGGGCGTGGTATCTGGCCGAAATTAATCCCAAACATAGGAGACGCGAGTACTGCTGCATCAAAGTCATTATGGTAGCTTTGTAAATATAAACTGCCAATTGCGCCACCCATCGAATGGCACAATAAATATTGCTTACTGTGTTGGGTAGGGCTGATAACTTTATCGATAAATAATTTTAAATCAGTAACGTAATCACGGAAATGTTCGACGTGGCCTTTATGTAGGTTTTTCAATAACCTATCAGACATGCCTTGGCCACGATGATCTAAGCAATATACCGAGTAGCCTTGCTGGCAAAGGTCATAAATGAGTTCGCGAAATTTTTGATAAGACTCAGATCGCCCTCCTAGCAATACGATTGCTGGACCGGTTATATTTGTTACTGCTGATGCGTAACGTAGTGTTACATTATCAACACCTTGCAGCGTGTCTTCGATAAGCGTGGCATCCCAAAATTGTGCAATGTCATCATGATATCTATTTGCGAGTTGTGATTCAGTTGTTAAATTATATGGATTATCAAATTCGACACACGGGTATTTGCTGGACATGGTTGCAGGAGCTTCTTGTTAATTTTATTGGTGAACATCTATCACTAGACTACCATAATTTAATTAATAAAATGGTGACTTAACTAGCTGTAAATATATTCGGCATCAAAAAATAACCCTGTGATTACAGTTATTACCCTTTATTTTATTGTGATCTAAGGCTATATAGTGTTAAAAATAGCGAATAAATACTCATTTTAGTTGGTTATTATCGAAAGCTAAACTAGTCTTGTTTCATTGATAATCGGAAATTTTTGACACTATATCTCGACAATCAAAGGGGCAGCTAATGAAACGTACTCGACTCAAGAAAAAACTTAACTCGCTACGACGGACCCGTTGTCATTGGTGTCAAATTACAGAAAAGCTAAAGCCGATAGAGACAACTTACAGTGCTTTGTTACAGAGACGCTAGTACCTTTACCGCGTGACTAAAAAGGCGCTTATAATAAGCGCCTTTTGTTATTTTTAATTTACCGCATTGGGGAATAGGTAAATTAAAGAATGTAGCGACTTAGATCTTCATCTTCGACTAATTCGTTGAGGTATTTACCAACATAATCGCCGTCAACAAGTAAGTCTTCACCGTCTTTTTCAGATGCATCGAATGAAATTTCTTCCATTAAGCGTTCCATTACTGTGTGTAAACGACGAGCACCGATGTTTTCAGTTTTTTCGTTGACGTTCCAAGCTGCATTAGCAATTGCATCGATACCTTCTTGGGCAAAGTCGACGTTCACGCCTTCCGTTTTCAGCATCGCTACGTACTGCTCTGTTAATGATGCTTTTGGTTCTGTTAGAATACGGACAAAATCTTCTGCTTTTAATGCATCTAATTCAACGCGGATTGGCAGGCGTCCTTGTAACTCAGGGATAAGATCAGACGGTTTTGCTACCTGGAAAGCACCTGATGCGATGAATAGGATGTGATCTGTTTTCACCATGCCGTGTTTTGTCGTGACTGTTGAACCTTCGATAAGCGGTAATAAATCACGTTGCACACCTTCGCGTGATACGCCGCCGTCATTTGAATCGCTGCGCTTACAGATCTTGTCAATTTCATCAAGGAAAACGATGCCGTTGTTCTCGACTGCGAAAATCGCTTTTTCTTTTAATTCTTCAGGGTTAACCAATTTTGCAGCTTCGTCTTCAACAAGCTGTTTTAATGCATCTTTGACTTTCATCTTACGGGCTTTAGTTGTAGAACCACCCGATAGATTTTGGAACATGCCTTGTAATTGATTGGTCATCTCTTCCATACCAGGAGGCGCCATAATTTCTACGCCTACTTGTGGTGCAGCAAGTTCGATATCAATCTCTTTGTCATCTAATTTACCTTCACGTAATTTTTTACGGAAGATTTGACGGGTATTGTCATTACTGGCTTTTTCTTCTTCGCCCCAGTTGTTACGTGGGTTAGGAAGTAGGGCATCCAGCACACGATCTTCAGCATTTTCTTCAGCACGAACGTGATATTTCTTCATTTCTTGTTCGCGAGTAAGTTTAACTGCAACATCAGTTAAATCTTTAATGATTTGCTCGACTTCTTTACCTACATAACCAATTTCAGTAAATTTAGTTGCTTCAACTTTGATAAATGGTGCGTTAGCTAATTTGGCTAAACGACGGGCGATTTCCGTTTTACCGACCCCCGTTGGACCGATCATCAAAATGTTTTTTGGTGATACTTCTTGGCGTAGTTCTTGGTCTAACTGCATGCGGCGCCAACGGTTACGCAGGGCAATGGCTACTGCTCGTTTGGCATTTTGTTGACCGATAATGTGACGGTCTAATTCAGAAACGATTTCTCTTGGTGTCATTGAAGACATAATAAGCGTCCTTTAATTCGGTAAAATTTAGTAATCGATAGTTTCAACTGTTTGGAAACCGTTGGTGAATACACAGATATTACCTGCAATAGTCAGGGATTTTTTAGCGATTTCTTCAGCGTCTAATACGGTATTTTCTAATAGTGCCATTGCTGATGCTTGTGCGAAATTACCGCCTGAACCGATAGCGATAAGGTCATTTTCTGGTTGCACTACATCGCCATTACCGGTGATGATGAATGAACTATTTTTATCTGCTACAGCTAATAATGCTTCTAGATTACGTAGCACTTTATCGGAACGCCAATCTTTAGCAAGCTCTACAGCGGCACGCTCTAGGTTACCTTGGTGAGCTTGTAATTTGGCTTCAAAACGTTCGATAAGGGTAAATGCGTCAGCGGTGCCACCGGCAAAACCAGCGATAACTTGGCCATTGTATAAACGGCGCACTTTTCTTGCGTTGCCTTTCATTACCGTGTTGCCAAGAGAAACTTGTCCGTCTCCGGCCATTACGACTTTGCCTTCACGGCGTACAGATACAATAGTAGTCACGATAAACTCCATTCTAATAAATTCGAGTGCCACTCGGTCGAAATGAGTTGCACTACATTATGCTAGGTAAAAAAAACGCCTCATATGATATGAAGCGTTTCATTACAATATACCAACTAAGGTGGGTATATTTATTTAGTTTTTCAAGGTTTCCACTGCCAAATTTCACAAGTTGTGACGCCTGCGCGTTTAATTTGGTGACGTTCTTTTTCTGCTGTACGTTTACGTTCGTAAGGGCCTAAAACAACGCGATACCAATTACCAGTGTGGCGAACGTTGGCAGTATAACCTTGGAAGGCTATCGTTGCTTTCATCGCCTCTGCTTGTGATTGTTGACGGAACGAACCACATTGCATTTGATAACGAATACCCGTGTCTTGTTGCGGCGGTATTTCGACAATGACTTCTTTATCTTGTAAGTCTTGTGGATACTGCCACACTTCCTTTGGCTTTTCCGGTAATGGTTTTACCGTTAGCTTTTTCGGTTGTTCTTTTTTAACAGGCTCTGGCTGTGTTTCTTCTGCGGTGCCACTGACTTGTGCTAAAAAATAGCCAAGGCCAATAGCAAGCAATAGAAACATTAAGATCGCCAACACAGGGCGTTTCTTTTTCGCCGGCGGTGCCTTTTTAGCACCCCGCTTTGTTCTCGGCTTCGGGGCGTGCCCCGCGTAATCCTTACGAGCCATAATTTACATACGTTCCAAAGTTTCAATGCCTAGTAAATCTAGACCCTGTTTAAGTGTTTTAGCCGTTAATTGCGCCAGTTTAAGACGGCTTAATTTAATCGCTTCATCTTCTGTGCTTAAGATTGGGCAAGCTTCATAGAAACTAGAGAACACGCCAGCCAGTTCAAACAGGTAAGTACATAATGTGTTTGGTGTTGCGCGTTTTGCCACTTGATGCACAATCTCATTAAACTGGATCAGTTTGCCTGCTAATTCTTGCTCTTTATCTTCGTTCAACTGTACTTTTGCAGTTGCTAGTTTAGCGACTGTTTCGGCATCTACTTTGTTGAAGATACTGCCCACACGTGTGCAAGCGTAAAGCAGGTAAGGGGCGGTATTACCTTCGAAGCTTAACATTGAGTCGAAGTTGAAGATGTAATCACTGCTACGGTTCTTAGATAAATCCGCGTATTTAACTGATGAGATACCGACAACACGTGCAATGTGTTTTAGTTCTTCTTCAGTTAGCGTTGGATTTTTCGCTTTAACAAGTGTGTAGGCACGCTCTTCTGCTTCAGTTAACAGATCCACAAGCTTAACTGTACCACCTGAACGGGTTTTGAATGGACGACCATCTTCACCATTCATGGTACCAAAACCAAGATGTTCCAATGATGTTTCTGGTTTAACAAAACCAGCTTTCTGTACAACAGAGAATACTTGTTGGAAATGCAGTGCTTGACGTTGATCAACAAAGTACATGATGCGGTTTGCGTTCAGTTTCTGTTGACGGAAACGCATCGCGGCAAGGTCTGTTGTTGCGTAAAGGAAACCACCACCATTTTTTTGGATGATGACTGGTAACGGGTCGCCGTCTTTATTCTTAAATTCATCTAAGAATACACATTTAGCGCCGTTTGATTCTGTTAATAATGCTTGTGCTTCAAGTTCGCTAACGATGTTATGTAAATCGTTGTTATAGAAACTTTCACCACGTACGTCTTCACGCGTTAATTTCACGTTTAAGCGTTTGTAGATGTCATGGCAGTGTGCAAGTGACACGTCATTAAATTCTTGCCATAACTTGTTGCAGTCTTCATCACCTGATTGCAGCATGACAACCATTTCACGTGCGCGAATAGCAAAATCTTCAGATTCGTCGAAACGACCTTTTGCTGCACGGTAGAATACTTCTAGGTCAGAAAGCTGCATGCTGATTTCTGCATTTTCAGCGCGTTTTTCTTCCATGTACGCAAGGAGCATACCGAACTGAGTACCCCAATCGCCTACGTGGTTTTGGCGAATAACGTTATGGCCAAGTAGTTCCAGTGTTCGTGCTACAGAATCGCCAATGATTGATGAGCGTAAGTGACCTACGTGCATTTCTTTCGCTAGATTTGGCGATGATAAATCAACAACAACATTGTCTGGCGTTGTGGTCTTTTGTACTGATAAATTCTCATCTTCAAGTGCAATATCAATCTGCTGCGCTAACCAGTTTTGGTTTAAGAAGATGTTGATGAAACCTGGGCCGGCGATTTCAGTACGGCTAACTAAGTCTGATTCTGGCAGGTTATCAATGATTAATTGGGCTAACTCACGCGGATTCTTTTTCGCTGGTTTTGCCATCATCATTGCTAAATTCGTTGCTAAATCACCATGAGCCTTGTCGCGGGTACGATCTACTGCGATGCGCGGTTGTGCATCTGCAGGAATGATTTGTTGTTCTTTTAAGATCGTAACGGTTTGCTCGAGTAGCTGTATAATATGCTCTTTCATGGATTCTCTTAACTAGCAATGATGAATGAAATAGACCGATCATTTTAGCGTGATTAGTGTCATTTGACTAGTTAATCAAGGATAAATCCCAATATCCTTACAACATTTCAGTTGGATCTACATCTAATGACCAACGCGCTTTGCGTGCCGATTTTAACGCTTCGACTTTTGGCATTATTAGACGCAGTAATTGCGTGATGTGCTGACGTTGCGGACCTTGTAATAATAACTGTAAGCGATACTTGCCTGCGCGTTTCTCCATCGGGGCTGGCATGGGCCCTAAACAAAGCAGTTGCGGATTGTGATTATGTTCTTGAACCAATTGTTTTATGTCGACTAAAAAAGCGTTGGCTTCGCTGAACTGGTGAGCTTCAGCGCGAAATAAAGCCTGAAAACTGTAGGGTGGTAAATTAGCCATTGAGCGCGCGTGCAATGCGGTTTGAGCAAAATGACTGTAGCCATTATTGATCAAATCTTGGATCAGTTCATGTCCAGGGTGATGGGTTTGAATCGCTACCTCACCTTGTTTTGCGGCTCGACCTGCGCGACCTGATACTTGTACAAATAGTTGAGCCAACTTTTCAGGGGCACGAAAGTCACTGCTAAATAGCGCACTATCTACGTCAATAAGTCCGACTAAGGTGACATCAGGAAAGTGATGGCCTTTGGCTAACATCTGCGTGCCAATCAATATACGGAATTCTCGTTTTCGTACCGCTTCTAATGCTTTTTCTAGACTGCCTTTGCGGCTGGTACTATCTCGATCAATACGGATAATCGGGTATTGTGGAAAGTGTTCGGTAAGCATTGCCTCTAGTTGCTCGGTACCAAAACCTGCAGTGATGATCTCGTTGGAGTCGCAACTTGGACAGCGACGTGGTTTTGGAAATTGTTCATCGCAATGATGACAGTGCAAGATATTACGCGACTGATGATAGGTGTAATAAGTATTGCAGCGCTGGCACTCAGCCATTGAGCCACAGGTATGGCACATGACTGCGGGTGCATAGCCTCGGCGATTTAGAAACAGCAGTACTTGATTTCCTGCGGCTAAATGCGTTGCCATTAGCGTAATAAACGCTGTCGATAACCCTGAATTTAAAGTCTGATTTTTAATATCAATCAGGTGATGAATTGGCATCTGCGCATTACCCGCACGTTGGGTAAGCTTTAAGTGACGATATTTACCTGTCATGGCATTGTGTAAGGTTTCTAATGCAGGAGTTGCAGAACCTAATACCACGGCAATGTTATTACGATGCGCCCTGACAATCGCCAGATCGCGAGCGTGATAACGGAATGTTTCTTGTTGCTTCAATGACCCGTCATGTTCTTCATCAATAATGATTACGCCTAAATCATGCATCGGCGTAAAAATGGCAGAGCGGGTGCCAATAACGATACCTGCCACACCAGCTTGCGCTTCTAGCCAGGCTTCGCGACGTTCTGCGTCATTGAGACCTGAATGTAGGGCGACAATAGGTACATTGAAACGGCGTTTGAAGCGTGAAATGGTTTGCGGCGTAAGCCCAATTTCGGGCACGATGACTAACGCCTGCTTACCGGTTTTTAATACTTTTTCGATCACATTTAAATAAACTTCAGTCTTACCACTGCCTGTTACCCCATCGAGCAGGTAAGTGGCAAAATGGTTGATATCAATGGCCGCAATCGTGATCGCTTGTTCAGTGTTAAGTGAGGGGCGATTGTCACTGATAACCAAGTTTTGACGCCAGTGTTGCGCATCGTTATCTTGGATCTCAATATACTCTTGGCTGATTAGGCCTTTGTCTTGTAGTGCTTTGATGGTGGTTGACTTTATATTGGCTAATTTTAAATGGGATTGGGTCAGCCCTGTTTCTGCTAATAATTTAATGGTCTGTAATTGTGCTGGGGTTAAACGGTTTAATTCTGGTGCCGTTAGTTCATGTGCTCTATCCGTTAATTGCCAAAAGGTGTAACTGTTTAATTTAGCTGATTCTAATTTACGTAATAAAACGGGTAGTGCTTGTGCAATGACTTCACCAATTGGGTAATGGTAATAGTCGGCGCACCAATTAAAAAAAGCCAACATGTCAGTTGATAAAATAGCATTGTCATCGAGTATGTTGATGATGGGTTTCAGTTTTGCCAGCGGAAATTCACTGTCGTTTTTAGTCGTGAGCGCAATACCAATGAGTTGCTTATTCATAAAAGGTACACAGATACGCATACCTGGTTCGATATGGATATCATCTGAATAGATATAATCAAAGCTTCTGCTTAAATGGACTGGAACGGCAACGGCGACAACGGGCATGAACTCAACTCTCTTTACGACTTAAATCAGTATTACAGTAAACAGTTTACGGCGGTTAACTGGGTAATGTCTTGATATTTTCTATTTAATCTTCGAAATGTAGTTTATTTATGCATCTGCTATTGATATTAGGGGGTAAGATCCTATATTATTCGCAGCCTAAAAATTCTATAACTTTATGTGGTGTCTGGCAGTGTTTCAGATGGCGACATAACCTAAATTGAGGTTTCTATGAAACAAGGTATCCACCCAGAGTACGCAGCTATCGAAGCTAAATGTTCATGCGGTAACGTTTTCACTATGGGTTCTACTCGTGGCAAAAATATCACTCTAGACGTATGTTCAAATTGTCACCCATTCTACACTGGTAAGCAACGTACTGTTGATACTGGCGGTCGTGTTGACAAATTCAACAAGCGTTTTGGCGCTCTTTCTGCAAAATAATAATTGTATTTATACAATTTATTGCAGTGAGTCAAAAAGGTACCTTAGGGTGCCTTTTTTTATATCTAAAAATAATTTGAAACATTTATAAAACTTAAATGTAACCTCAGTCATTTCATTTCCATAAAAATCTTCTTCTAAAATTAGTAAAACATATAAAAATAAACACTTCGTACCAGTGCAAAGGTAGAATAAACAACTTAAATTAATGTAGAATCATGCCAACAATATTATTAGCTGGTTTAGCTCAGTGTAAAACAAAAGAGAGCTGTGTTAAATTAAAGTTAAATATTTGGCGTTACATTCGATTATTATTTAATTCCCCAACGTTGTTTCTCACACTTTGTTATTCTTGAACTCAGCTGTGAGTTATGTGCATTCATTTCATTCAGGATATTGCGTATGTCAGACCTTAGACAGCAAGCATTGGATTACCATGCGAACCCAAAACCAGGCAAAATTGCTATTCAACTTACTACATCTGCAGAAACAGCCGATGACCTTTCTCTAGCATATAGCCCAGGTGTCGCCGAGCCAGTGCGTGAAATCGCAGCTAACCCTGATGATGCTTATAAATACACAGCTAAAGGTAATTTAGTTGCGGTGATTACTAACGGTACTGCTATTTTAGGCCTAGGTAATTTAGGTCCATTGGCGTCAAAACCAGTTATGGAAGGTAAAGCGCTATTGTTTAAACGCTTTGCTGATATTGATTCAATCGATATTGAAGTTAAACACCGTACCACGGAAGAATTTATTGATACGGTAGCGAATATTGCCGATACCTTTGGCGGTATTAACTTAGAAGATATTAAAGCACCCGAGTGTTTTGAAATTGAAAAAGCCTTGATTGCGCGTTGTAAGATCCCGGTATTTCATGATGATCAACATGGTACTGCGATTGTAACTGCGGCAGGTATGATTAATGCGCTAGACATTCAAGGCAAAGATATTGCGGAAGCGGTTATTGTTTGTATGGGTGCTGGTGCTGCTGCGATTGCTTGTATGGAGTTATTAATTTCATGTGGTGCACAGCGTGAAAAAATCTATATGTTAGATCGTAAAGGTGTGATCCACACGCGTCGTGATGACATTAATGAATATAAGCAACGTTTTGCAAATAATACTGATAAGCGTACTCTGCAAGATGCGATTCATGGTGCGGATGTATTTGTTGGTGTATCAGGACCGAATGTATTAGCTGCTGAAGATGTGAAATTAATGGCTGATAACCCAATTATTTTTGCTTGTTCAAATCCAGATCCAGAAATCAAACCTGAATTAGCACATGGTGCACGGCAAGATCTTATCATGGCGACAGGTCGTTCTGATTATCCAAACCAAGTGAATAACGTATTGTGCTTCCCGTTCATTTTCCGCGGTGCATTAGATGCACGTGCAAGCGTGATTAATGAAGCAATGAAAGTGGCAGCGGTACACGCCATTCGTGAAATTGCCAAAGAAGAAGTGCCACAGTCTGTATTGGCTGCATCGGGTGCTGCATCGTTAGAGTTTGGTAAAGAGTACATTATTCCAAAACCAATGGATCCACGTTTATTACCTCGTGTGGCACGTGCTGTTGCGCTAGCCGCAGTTGAAACGGGTGTATCACGTATCGAATTACCAGAAAATTACATGCTGTAAACCTATTCAGTAACGCTATCAAATAATTTTATTTGATAGCTCTGAAAAACGCCAAGGTCTTTCCTTGGCGTTTGCATTTCTGCGCTTATACTTGTATAAAGAGCCGCTATATTGCCCACACTTAAGGTTTCCATGTCTGAAGAATACGAAATTGAAGTCATCCCTGTTGTTGTTTCTGAAGAACCAATTGAATTATATAAAATTTTAAAAATTGAGAACCTAGTGACCTCGGGCAGTGAAGCAAAGAACCATATTGCTAACGGTTATGTGTATGTAAACGGTGAAGTTGAAACACGTAAGCGTAAAAAAATTATGTTTGGTGACATCATCGGCTTTGATGGTGAAGCGTATCAAGTTATGTCAGCTGAGGAATTAGCATCATATGATGACGCTGATTATGCAGAGACTGCGGATGGTGAAGATTATCCTGAAGATGAATTTGTTGATCCGGCGGCTCTCGAGTCCGATTCAGTTGCAGCATACATGACTGAACATGATTTGAGTGAAGAGGATTTCATTGCGGATGGTTCTGTTACAAGTACAGATGTTGAAGCTGATGTTGCTGAGGCTACCTTTATCGCGCCAACACCTGTTGTAAAACCTGCGGCTGTTAAGCCTGTTACGGATACTTGGGAACAGCCTGAGAAGAAAAAGAAAAAAACTGCAGCAAAACAAACCCAAACAGCTAAAGCGGCTGAACCTAAAAAATCGGAAAAGAAAAAAGGCCGCGCGGCACCTTTTAGTTTTTAGGGCTTAGTTTCAGATTTTAATCTTTAACCTTTGGTTTAATGATTAAGTCTTGGTGTTAAATTTATTCATAGACTGTATTGAGATCATACATCTAGATTATTGAGATCAAAAAAGGCACTCCTTGCATAAAGGAGTGCCTTTTTTATAATTAATTCGCGATTCTCTGTCGATTATTTACTGATTAGTCATCGTGTTCTAGATAATCATCAATATTAATACCGAGTGCTAACATCTGCGCTTTCGCTTCTGCAGGGATATTATCTGGTTTGTCTTTTGTTAGATCTTCGTCAGCAGGGAGTGGTTGGCCAGTGTAAGCATGTAAGAACGCTTCACATAATAATTCACTGTTAGTCGCATGACGTTGATTATTAATCTGACGGCGAGTTCTTTCATCTGTCAGTACTTTCAATACTTTCAAAGGAATTGAAACAGTGATCTTCTTAACCTGTTCACTCTTTTTCCCATGTTCTGCATAGGGACTAATATACTCGCCGTTCCACTTCGTCATTTTCGACCTTTGCGTAAATTATTATTTAATGAATAAGTAATAAGTCTACCTTTGAATTTGATTGTTGGCAATCAGTATGTAAAGAGCTCTAGACGTCTATTGACCTGTTGTGACTTAATGGTGTATGTTTTGAGGTACTAGTAATACATTAATTCGATATTAAGTTCGGGAGAACGCATGGACGCAGTGAAGCGCAGTATTCATAAATTTGGTGGCAGTAGTTTAGCGGATGCCACTTGTTATCGTCGCGTGTCGGCGATTATTAGTGAGCATACTCAAGCTCAAGATCTGATTGTTGTTTCTGCGGCAGGTAAAACCACTAACCAGCTGTTAGAGCTGTTACAGTTAGCGGAAGATGGTGATCAAGCCGCACCTGAACGACTTATTGCCACGTGTGAATACCAAGCTAAGCTGATCGCTGAATTATTAACTGATGGATTATGTGTAAAACTCACTGCTGCACTGCAAGATGACATTCATACCATTAGCCATTTATTAGAAACTCACCTTGATGTTTACGCTAAAAACCAAATCCTTGCCCATGGTGAAGTATGGTCTGCACGACTACTAGCGGCATTGCTGAGTCAAAACCAATTACCCGCAGATGATTTAGATTCACGTTTGTTCTTAACGACGGAATTAGCGGCGCAACCTGTTGTTGATGAATCCGTATCACGTCAAAAATTAGCGGCGTGTTTAGTGACACTCAATAATCGTGTCGTTGTTACCGGCTTTATTGCGGGTGATGATCAGCAACGAACCGTCACACTCGGACGTAATGGTTCTGATTATTCTGCGACGTTATTAGGTGCATTAGTCGATGCAAGTCAAACTACGATTTGGAGTGATGTTGCCGGGGTCTTTAGTGCTGATCCTCGTCGCGTTAAAGATGCGGAATTACAAACTAAATTATCACTTGATGAAGCAGCTGAATTGGCTCGTTTAGGCTCTCCAGTATTACACGCCCGTACCTTACAACCAGTCGTTGCGAGTAAGCAGCATGTCCAGCTACGCTGTAGTTATACGCCTAGCGAAGGCTCTACGCAGATCCACCGTCGTTTACCCAAGGGTAAGGGCGCTAAAATTGTTACCTCGATTGATGATCTATATTTAGTCGATATTGAATTTTCAAAAAATGCTGACTACCAAGCACAGTACAACCAGTTGATAGCCTTATTAGCACAACAACAGCTGTCGCCAATTTGTATTAAACGTCGACCAACCGAACATGTGGTGCGTTTAGGTTATACGGCTGAAATCGTTGAATTTGCACTTTCTACATTACGGGCTTACCAGCAAGAACAACCACAGCTCTGTGCTATTGATTCCCGCAGTGGTTTTTGTATGGTGGCGTTAGTGGGTTCGGGCGTAACAGAAAATGCGTTGCAATCCCATCAGTTTTATCAGCTAATTTCTGAGCATCATCTCAGCTTCGTACAAACTGGCGATAATCATTTAAGTATTTGTGCTGTATTGCAGAAAGTTGTACTCGAACCGTTATTAAAAGAATTACACACTGTGCTATTCAAACAACCAAAGCGTGTTGGCGTGGTGTTATTTGGTAAAGGTAATATTGGTGCTGGTTGGTTATCTTTATTTTCAGAGCAAATGCATAAACTACCGGAACAGCAAAATGTAGAGTTATGCTTATGTGGTGTTTATGGATCGCAGGGTGGGTTATTAGACTTCAATGGTCTGGATGCTGCGATCGTGCTAGATGATTTCCAGCCAGAATCGTTCGTCTGGGAACAGTTATTATCTAATTTGGCATTACATCCATTTGATGAATTAGTCGTCGTTGATATAACGGCGAGCGAAGCTATCAGCTATTATTATCCTGAATTTGCCCAACATGGTTTCCATCTTATTTCTGCGAATAAATTTGCAGGTGCAGCGAACAGTGAGTTTTATAACCGCGTTAAGCAAAGCTTCACGGATAATGAAAGTCACTGGTTATATAACGCCACGGTTGGTGCTGGTTTACCTATTCAGTCGTCGATGGATATGTTACAGCACAGTGGTGATCAAGTGACTGCCGTCAGTGGTATTTTCTCGGGTACTTTATCTTGGTTATTCCAACAATATGATGGTGAAGTTGCCTTCTCAAAATTAGTTGAACAAGCTTGGCAGCAAGGTTTAACGGAGCCTGATCCACGTGAAGATTTATCTGGTAAAGATGTACAGCGTAAATTACTTATCCTAAGCCGTGAAGCGGGTTATGACATGGAGTTGGCCGATATTAAGTTAGAGTCATTAGTGTCTGATGAGTTAATGGCCTTTAAAGCCGATGAATTTTTAGAGCATTGCGAAGCGTTAGACGACAAAATACTACGCATGTTTAATAAAGCTAAAAAGCAGGGGTTAGTATTACGTTACGTGGCCAGCTTTAGTAGTAAAGACGGTGCCCAGGTTGGTTTGGAATTTTTGGAACCGACACATCCGTTTGCTAACTTACTGCCGTGTGACAATATCTTTTCCATTAATAGTCTTTGGTATCGTCATAACCCATTAGTGATCCAAGGGCCTGGTGCGGGCAAAGAAGTGACTGCAGGCGCGATCCAAGCCGATTTGTTCCAACTTTGTAAACTGTTTTCTCGCTAATAAACTCGATTCATACTGGCAGAAAACAAAGACGTATATAATTCATGTTTAAGATGAATTATGTGCGTTGACTTTATTCCGTAAACTTGTGATGATTAAGACGTAAAGAGGTATGGACGTCTAAACATCTTAAGGGAAGAAGAGTATGAGTTTTCACAACGCACAAAATATTGAAGTATTAAATCAAAGTGTTTCTGAACTGGGGCGTGACATTAACGTTTCATTTGAATTTTTCCCACCAAACTCACCTGCGATGACGTCTACCTTGTGGGAGTCAATTAATCGCTTGAAAGCGTTAGACCCTAAATTTGTTTCTGTGACGTATGGCGCTAATTCAGGTACGCGTGATCTTACCCACAATATTATTAAACAAATTAAACATGAAACGGGTTTGATCGCGGCACCACACTTAACCTGTATCGATGCTAATCGCCAAGAGTTAAAACAGATCGCAACAGATTACTGGGACAACGGTATTCGTAATATTGTCGCGCTGCGTGGTGATTTACCACCTGGCTTAAATCAACCAGATATGTATGCTGCCGATTTAGTTGGTTTATTAAAAGAAGTGAATGATTTTGATATTTCAGTTGCTGCTTATCCAGAAGTTCACCCTGAAGCAAAAAATGCGCAAGCCGATTTATTGGCGCTAAAAGATAAAATTGACGCGGGTGCTGACCGTGCAATCTCGCAATTCTTCTTTGATACCGAAAGCTTTTTACGCTTCCGTGACCGTTGTGCAGCTGTAGGCATAGATAAAGAGATCGTCCCTGGCATTCTACCGGTCTCGAATTATAAGACTTTATGTAAGTTCTCAAAGTTGACCAATGTAAAAGTACCTAATTGGATGCACAGTCAGTTTGAAGGGTTAGACAATGATCAAGCGACGCGTAACCTAGTTGGAGCAAGTATTGCCATTGACCAAGTGAAAGTATTGTCACGAGAAGGGGTGAAGGATTTCCATTTCTATACCTTAAACCGAGCTGATTTAACATATGCAATTTGCCATACATTAGGTGTTCGTCCAAAGTAGTCAGAATTTCCTGGTACTAACAAGATCAAAAATGCCGACATGATGTCGGCATTTTATTATCTACTATGTTTAGACTAGTTAGCTAATCGCTCTGAATTAACCGGTATTACGCATACCAGCAGCGACACCTGCGATACTGACCATTAGGGCTTGCTCGATATCTGGGTTAACGTCTTCATTGCTACGTGCGCGGCTTAATAGCTCTGCTTGGAGAATGTTCAGTGGATCGGTATACGGATTACGTAATTCAATCGACGTTTGGCTCCAAGGCTGGCCATCAAGTAAATTAGCATCTGGGGTTAACCCTACAATGAGTTCAGTCGCGAGTGCCAAACTTGCGCGCAGTTCTTTACCTAAATGCCATAAATCTTCTGTTACTAGGCACTGGTCATAATATTCTGCTAGCCAAGTATCGGCTTTCAAAAATACCATTTCAAACATTTCTAAACGCGTATTGAAGAAAGGCCATTGCTGTTGCATTTCTTGTAGCGTTTCACGTTGACCTGAATCAAGCATGTTTTTGAATGCGGCTGTACAACCTAACCAAGCTGGTAGCATTAAGCGGTTCTGTGTCCAAGCAAAGATCCAAGGGATTGCACGTAAGCTTTCTACGCCACCATTGGGTTTACGTTTTGCTGGGCGGCTACCGAGTGGCAGTTTACCTAATTCTAGCTCAGGTGTTGCAGAGCGGAAATAAGGGACGAATTTTTCATGACCTTGAATGTATGAGCGATATTCTTCACAAGAATCCGCAGACATTTGATCCATAGCATCACGCCAAGCTTGTTCTGGCGCTGGCGGCGGCAGTAAATTCGCTTCTAGAATTGCACTGGTGTAAAGGTTTAAACTTTGCTCTGCGACGTCTGCAAGGCCGAACTTAAAGCGGATCATTTCACCTTGTTCTGTGACGCGCAAACCACCTTTGAGTGAGCCTGGAGGTTGAGACAGCAGGGCTGCGTGTGCAGGAGCGCCACCACGGCCGATACTACCACCACGTCCATGGAATAAAGTTAGATTAATCTCTTCTTGCTCACAGATAGCAACTAAGGCTTCTTGTGAACGATATTGCGCCCAAGATGCAGCGATTACACCGGCATCTTTCGCTGAATCAGAATAACCGATCATAATGTGCTGATGGCCATTGATGTAGTTCTTATACCAATCAATTGCTAATAGGCTCGCTGTTACTGTGCCGGCATTATTCAGATCGTCTAATGTTTCGAATAATGGCGCGACAGGTAAGCGGAATGGACAGCCCGTTTCTTTCAATAATAATTGTACTGCTAATACATCAGAGGCTTTACGCGCCATTGAGATGATGTAGATACCCAGTGATTCAGGATCTTGTTTTGCTACAGTGCGACAAGTATCAAGTACTTCTTTCACATCTGCAGATGGTTGCCAGCAAATTGGGAGCAATGGACGTTTGTTATTGAGCTCTTGCAGTAAGAAAGCTTGCTTATCTTGCTCGCTCCACTGGGCATAATCGCCTAGACCAAGATAGCGAGTTACTTCAGCTATCACGTCAGTATGACGATCGCTGTCTTGGCGAATATCAAGCTTGACTAAGCTGACACCAAAACATTCAACACGACGTATGGTATCGAGCAGCGCGCCTTTGGCGATAACGGCCATGCCTCGTGTATTTAGCGAGTTGTAACAAGCTAATAGTGGATCTCGTAATTGTGCTGTTGTGGTGATGATGTCACGGCTTTCAGTATATTCACCTTTTAGCTGCGCTGTTAGGCTAGCCAGTGTCTCTGTCAATTCGCTGCGTAACTTTTTAAGTAATACACGATACGGTTCATGACTTTCACCAACCAATGCACGTAAAGTGTCATCACAGTCATTCATGGATAGTTCACTGGTAAGATGCTTTACATCTTTTAGGAATAAGTGGATCGCCATCCAACGACTAGTGAGTAGTACTTCTTCGGTTACTTTTGAGGTAACAAACGGGTTACCATCACGATCACCACCCATCCAAGAGGTAAACTTAACAGGTGAAGCGTCAATTGGTAATTGATAATCTAAACGGTCTTGTAGGCGTTTATCAAGGCTGCGTAAGAAGTTTGGTACTGCATCCCATAAAGAATTCTCGACAACGGCAAAGCCCCATTTCGCTTCATCGACAGGTGTTGGGCGCACGGTTCTGATTTCGTTAGTATGCCAAGCTTGAGATACCAATTGTTCGATACGAGTCATGAAGACATCGCGTTCCTGATCACTTAATTCAGTGAGTTCTAGCTGGCTAAGGCATTTATTGATAGCGCCATGCTTGTGGATCAGAGTTCGACGCGTGATTTCTGTTGGATGCGCCGTCAGTACTAAATCGATATTGAGATTTTTAACGGCAGAAAGTACATCTTCTTCACTGATTTCAGAGTTATTTAGTTTGGCAAACAGTTCATCAATCGAATCGGGCACACAAACATTATCGGCACAGTTACGTGACGTTGTGTGGAACTGCTCGGCGATATTCGCTAAGTTTAAGAATTGGCTAAATGCACGTGCAACTGGCAGTAGTTCATCATCTGAGAGGCCACGTAAGACGTTAAGTAGTTGGGCACGGTCTTTATCATTACCGGCGCGTGATGATTTTGCTAGTTGACGAATGGTTTCAATCTTATCGAGGAACTCTTCTCCAAGATGATCCTTGATTGTATTCCCGAGTACTTGGCCTAGTAAGCCAACATTACTTCGTAACGCTGCATATTTATCTGACATACATAATCCTTCAATTCAGTGTGTAATACGGCAACAATTATTATCGTTATGTATGTAAAATAACTATATTTAGAGACATTCGTCAACAAAATCGTGAAATTAATACGGTTAATTGTGATATTGACTGTAATTTTACTACAAAACGATAATTCTTAGTTAGTTTTTACATGATTGCTCAATTAGTTTTTTGATTATAGCTTGAGTGGGTTTCACTTGGGCTAAATCTAAATACTCATCAGGTTGATGCGCTTGATTGATGCTACCAGGACCCATAACGATTGTATCGCAGCCAAGTTGTTGAATAAAAGGAGCTTCGGTACAGTAATTTACCGGGATAACAGTTTCACCTGTGAGTTTTTCAGCTAATTTAATTAATGCTGAATCGGTGTCGCAAGCATAAGCAGGGATAGGTTCATGCAGATGATATACATCTACTGCACCAGGCCATTGCTTCATGATCGGTAATAACGCTTGGTTAAGTAACATGAACAATTCATCTGGACTGACGCCTGGAATTGGGCGCATGTCGATGTGTAGTTCACAGCTGCCGCAGATACGATTTGGGCTATCCCCACCATGCACATGGCCAAAGTTCAGGGTCGGTTGTGGAATAACAAAGTGATCGCAGGCGTATTGCTCTTTTAACTTGCGCTGGAGTATTAATAACTGTCCTGTTACTTGATGCATAATCTCAATAGCATTAATACCGTTGGCTGGATCAGAGGAGTGACCGCTGCGTCCAGTAATTCTAATGGCCTCGGACATATGACCTTTGTGCATAAACACGGGGACCATGTTTGTTGGCTCACCAATAACCGCATAATCTGGGCGAAAGCTTTGCGCTGCAGCTATTGCTCTGGCACCTGCCATGGTGGTTTCTTCATCGGCGGTGGCGAGTATGCGTAAAGGTTTGTCGAGTTTTGTTAAATCAATGTTTTTACATGCTTCTAATACAAAGGCAAAAAAACCCTTCATATCGATAGACCCTAAGCCATACCACTTATCGTCTTTTTCGGTTAATTGGAATGGATCTTTAGTCCATAAACCGTTATCAAATGGCACGGTATCAGTGTGGCCTGCGAGTAATAAGCCGCCATCACCTTGTCCGTAAGTTGCGACTAGATTAAATTTACCATTAGTTTCAGGTACGCTGGTGATATTAATGCTAAAGCCAAGTTCGCTGAACCAACCAGAAAGTAAGTCGATAACAGGCTTGTTGCTGATATCTAACTCTTTTTCTAATGAGCTGATTGAAGGGGTTAAGATCAGTGATTTATAAAGTTCGTTGAATTTAGGTAGCTGCATATTACGTTCCTGTAATGATTGATTGTTTTTTTATGCATAAAAGTTGCATAAAAATGTAATCTGTTTTATTCTCTAATCATCCTTACTTTACAACGTATGGGTTAGATAATGAATCGTTTTTCATGGTTTCGACGAGACAGTATTTAAAATGCATTGATGTCGCTTAATTTGATTAGGCTAGTGCAATCGAAAAGGGCTCAATTGCCCATCGTTTTACAATTTAACAAACACGGAAGTCAAACATGTTAAAAACAATTTTAGTCGGTGCGACCGGGTATACCGGCGCTGAGCTAGCCCATTACATTACTAAACATCCTGAACTCGAGCTTGCTGGCTTGTATGTTTCAGAACACAGCTTAGATGCGGGTAAATCGTTTTCTTCTTTATATGGTCATTTATTAAATGTTGTCGACCAAACGATTGAGCCGTTAGCTACTGCTAATATTAAAAACATTTGTCAGGATATCGATATTGTTGTATTGGCTACTGTACATGAAGTTAGCCACGATATTGCCGCTGAATTTTTAGCTCAGGGTGCTGTGGTATTTGATTTGTCGGGTGCTTTTAGAGTTAACGACCCGGCTTTCTACGAAAATTATTACGGCTTTAAACATAACTTCGATAAAGAATTGAAAAGTGCTGTTTATGGTTTAGCTGAATGGGCGAGTGCTGATATAGCGGAAGCAAATTTGATTGCTGTTCCAGGCTGTTACCCAACGGCGTCGTTATCAGCACTAAAACCATTAGCACAGCACGGACTTATCGCTGCGGAACAAAAACCTATTATCAATGCGGTGAGTGGCGTCAGTGGTGCTGGGCGTAAAGCGTCATTAGCTTCTGCTTTTTGCGAAGTGAGCCATGCCCCTTATGGTGTGTTTAATCACCGTCATCAACCAGAAATTAGTACGCATCTAGGCCATGAGGTTATTTTTACGCCGCACTTGGGTAGCTTTAAACGTGGCATATTAGCAACAATTAACGTCAAACTTGTTGCTGGCGTAACACCTGAACAAGTAACGGCAGCTTATCAAGAAGCCTATCAAGACCAGCCGATGGTACGGTTATTACCAAGTGGCTGGCCAAGTATTAAAGCGGTCGAGAAAACAGCTTATTGCGATCTAGCGTGGCAACAACAAGGACAAGATTTAATTGTTGTGTCGGCGATTGATAACTTATTAAAAGGTGCTGCAGCACAAGCAATGCAGTGTATTAACATTCGTTTTGGTTTTCCAATGACGACGTCATTAGTATAAGGATATGAACATGACAACTCCTTTAGTATTAAAACTTGGCGGCGCATTACTTGAAAATGATACGGCACTTGAGCAGCTTTTTAGTGCATTAACTGAATTTCAAGCAAGCGCATCACGCCCGCTTATCTTGGTGCATGGCGGTGGCTGTTTTGTTGATGAATTATTAGCAAAAATGAACATTGTGAGTGAAAAGAAAAACGGTTTACGTGTTACCCCTAAAAGCGATATCGGTTATATCACTGGCGCATTAGCGGGCACGGCGAATAAAGTCTTAATGGCGCAGGGTATTAAACTTGGCGTTAAAGTTGTCGGTTTGAGTCTTGCTGACGGTGGTATATCGACGGTCACACAATCAACAGCAGGGCTAGGCGCTGTCGGTGAATGTGAAGCGGGTGATCCGGCACTATTAACCGCGCTGCTTAATGGCGGATTTTTACCAATCATTAGTTCTATTGGCATTGATGCCCAAGGGCAGTTGTTAAACGTCAATGCTGATCAAGCGGCAACCGCTATTTGCGAAACGCTGAATGCTGATTTGGTGATGTTATCGGATGTTGAAGGCATTTTAGATGCGGAGATGCAGTTAATTCCAGAAATGAATAGCCATTATGCCGATGAATTGATTACGGCTGGTGTGATTAATGGTGGTATGGAAGTAAAAGTGAGAGCAGCGTTAAAAGCGGCTGCATCATTAAATCGCGATATTACATTAGCGAGTTGGAAAGTGCCGGAACGGTTAGTGGCATTATTAAATGGTGAAGTAGAGGGAACGAAAGTTTCTAGCTAATATTGATCAGATAACGGAGTTCGATCATGGAAAATTTATTATCAGTTAAAGATTTAAGTAAACAACAGATCCTTGACTTATTAGCACTGGCTAAAGCTGTGAAAGCCAACCCGGCGGAATACTCACAGGCATTAGCGGGTAAAAGTATTGTCACCATTTATGAAAAACAGTCACTACGAACACGCGTAACTTTTGATATTGGTATTCATAAGCTAGGTGGTCATGCGGTTTATCTTGATTCACAAAACGGTGCTATTGGTGAGCGCGAGACGGTAAAAGACTTCGCCGCCAATATTTCTCGTTGGGCAGATGCGATTGTTGCACGTGTGATGAGTCATAAAACCTTAGAGGGTTTGGTTGAACACGGCTCTGTGCCTGTGGTTAACTCTTTATGCGATTTATACCACCCTTGCCAGGCATTAGCTGATTTCTTAACAATTTCGGAACACTATGAAGATGTTTCTAAAGTAAAATTAGCGTATGTTGGTGAAGGGAATAACGTCACCCATTCATTAATGCTTACCGGCGCTATCTTAGGTGCGGAAGTGACAGCTGTATGCCCTCGAGGCAGTAGCCCAGATGCGCAAATTGTTAAGCAAGCCATTGAACTTGCAGAAATTAGCGGTGGTAAGATTAATGTAACAGATAACCTGGATGACATAGTTGATTATGATGTTATTTATGGTGATACTTGGGTATCAATGGGGGACGATACGCCATTGGCGCAAGTAAAAGAAAAGTACATGCCGTATCAGATCAATCAAGCGTTGCTGATACGCACAGGAATCAAACATGTATTGCATTGTCAGCCGGCTCATCGTGAGTTAGAGATCACATCAGAAGTGATGGATGGTGAAAATTCACTGATCTTTGATCAAGCCGAAAATAGAATGCACGCCCAAAATGCAGTTTTACTGACATTGCTGAAGTAACATATTAAGGAAAATGAAAATGACACAAACAGTTAAGAAAGTAGTAGTAGCGTATTCTGGTGGTTTAGATACTTCAGTGATCTTACCTTGGTTACAAGAAAATTATGACAATTGCGAAATTGTTGCGTTTGTTGCTGATGTAGGTCAAGGCGCTGAAGAACTTGAAGGTATTGAAGCGAAAGCATTAGCTTCAGGCGCCTCTGAGTGTTACGTCGTTGATCTTAAAGATGAGCTTGTCGCTAACTACATTTACCCAACGCTTAAAACGGGTGCTGTGTATGAGGGTACTTATCTGTTAGGTACATCAATGGCACGTCCAATCATTGCCAAAGCGCAAGTTGAAGTAGCACGTAAAGTCGGCGCTGATGCACTTTGCCATGGTTGTACAGGTAAAGGTAATGATCAAATTCGTTTTGAATCATGCTTTGCAGCCCTTGCCCCTGAATTAACGGTTATTGCGCCTTGGCGTATTTGGGACTTAACTAGCCGTGAATCACTACTTGAATACTTAGCTGAACGTGACATTCCAACGGCGGCATCTGCGACTAAAATTTATAGTCGTGATGCCAATGCTTGGCATATATCTCACGAGGGTGGCGAATTAGAGGACCCATGGAACCAGCCAAGTAAACAAGTTTGGACCATGACCGTTGATCCTATTGATGCGCCGAATGAACCTGAGTTCTTAACATTATCAGTTGTTAAAGGTGAGATCACTGCCGTTAACGGTGAAGAGATGTCTCCTTACCAAACTCTGATGTATTTAAACGAAAAAGCCGCTGCACATGGTGTTGGTCGTGTTGATATCGTTGAAAACCGTTTAGTCGGTATGAAATCTCGTGGTTGTTATGAAACACCAGGTGGCACGGTAATGGTGGAAGCGCTACGTGGTATTGAGGAGCTTGTATTAGATAAAACGACACGTAAGTGGAAGCAGACCGTTGCAGCTGAGTTCTCACACCTTGTTTATGACGGTCGTTGGTTTACACCTTTATGTGCATCATTACTTGCTGCTGCTGGCACATTAGCAGAAGAAATGAACGGTGAAGTCATCGTTAAGATGTACAAAGGTTCAGTACAAGCAATCCAGAAAAAATCACCAAACAGCCTTTATAGTGAAGAGTTCGCTACATTTGGTGATGATAATGTCTATGATCAAAGCCATGCGGAAGGTTTCATCCGTTTATATTCGTTGTCTAGCCGTATTAAAGCGTTAGCAACTAAGTAACGCTATTCGAGGGTGTTGAAACGCCCTCAACTTCGAATATAGATATTTCTAACATACAACTTCTAATATATAGATAGAAGAAAGAATAAGGATGTAACCATGGCACTATGGGGCGGTAGATTCAGTAAAGCAGCTGATGCAAAATTCAAAACATTTAATGACTCACTGCGGTTTGACTATCGTTTAGCTGAGCAAGACATTACAGGTTCAGTAGCATGGTCTAAAGCGCTCGTTAGTGTTGGTATTTTAACGCAGGACGAACAGATCGCAATTGAAGCCGCGTTGAATGATCTAAAGTTAGCGGTATTAGAAAATCCAGAGCAAATCTTACAAAGTGATGCTGAAGATATTCATAGCTGGGTGGAAACGCAGCTTATTGCTAAAGTTGGTGATTTAGGTAAAAAGTTACATACTGGTCGTAGCCGAAATGACCAAGTTGCGACAGATTTAAAATTGTGGTGTAAACAGCAGGGTGAGCAACTACTTATGCAACTGGATAAAACCCAGCAGCAATTAGTCACTTTAGCGCGTGAACATCAGCACACGGTGTTACCGGGTTACACCCATTTACAACGTGCGCAGCCTGTAACATTTTCACATTGGTGTTTGGCTTATGTTGAAATGTTAGAGCGTGACTTTAGCCGTTTAACAGATTGTTTGAAACGTCTGGATACTTGCCCTTTAGGTTCTGGCGCACTTGCGGGTACAGCCTACCCAATGGATAGAACGGAATTAGCACACACACTGGGTTTTGCTAGTGCGACTTTAAACAGTCTTGATTCTGTCTCTGATCGTGACCATGTGATGGAGCTAATGAGCACGGCAAGTATGTCGATGATCCACTTGTCGCGTTTAGCTGAAGATTTAATTTTCTATAATTCGGGTGAATCTAACTTTATTGAACTGGCCGATGCGGTGACCTCTGGTTCATCATTAATGCCACAAAAGAAAAATCCGGATGCATTAGAACTGATCCGTGGTAAAACGGGTCGTGTATTTGGCTCACTAAGTGCGATGTTAATGACATTAAAAGCGCTGCCATTGGCATATAACAAAGATATGCAAGAAGATAAAGAAGGCTTATTTGATGCGCTTGATACGTGGAGCGATTGCCTCGAAATGGCTGCGATGTCATTAGTGGGCATGAAAATCAACGAAGAACGAACTAAAGAAGCGGCGCTGGGCGGTTATTCAAATGCGACTGAGCTGGCTGATTACCTGGTTGCTAAAGGTGTGCCATTCCGAGATTCACACCATATTGTTGGTGAAGCGGTTGTTGCTGCAATCCAGAAAGGGGTTCCGTTAGAAGCGCTGACTCTCGCTGAATTTAAAGCGTTTGATGTATTGATTGAGGATGATGTCTATCACCACCTATCACTTGATGAGACATTAGCGAAACGTAAAGCACAGGGTGGGGTATCACCGGTACAAGTTGAATTTGCTTTAACTAATGCTGAAAAACGTTTAGAAGAACGTGATACTTCAGGTATTAGTATCCGTGCTGCACGGCTTACCGATCTTGATGATATCGAGCGTATGGTAAATTATTGGGCAAATATAGGTGAGAACTTACCACGTAGCCGCCCAGACTTGGTCAAAGCTGTCGGTACTTTTGCTGTCACAGAGAAACATAACCAAGTAACAGGTTGTGCATCTATTTATGTTTACGATACCGGCCTTGCAGAGATCCGTTCATTGGGTATTGAACCGGGTTATCAAGGCGGCGGGCAGGGTAAAGCGGTTGTAGAATACATGTTACGTAAAGCTGAACAGATGGCTATTCAAAAAGTATTTGTATTAACACGTGTCCCTGAATTCTTTATGAAACTAGGCTTTAGCTCAACGAGTAAGTCAATGTTGCCTGAGAAAGTACTGAAAGATTGTGATATTTGCCCGCGCCAGCATGCGTGTGACGAAGTTGCATTAGAGTTTAAGTTAGGTGCAGTAAGTCAAAGTATTAGCATCAAGCCAGAACTACTTGCTTCTTAACAGCTTGCGTCCTAAATGATAGGACCTTATGTGAAAGCACCCTATGCGGGTGCTTTTTTTGTTTATCATTCTGTGATTAAGAAACTTGAACTTAATCAATACTGTCTGTATAGTACCCAAACAAATTACGGTAACGATTAATCGCAATGGACATCATTAAGATGATTCAAGGCTTTATGACTGAATAACATCGATGTGATGATTAAATTCTTTATGTTGATCTTTTTCTTGCTAATGGCAAGAGGTCATGTATAATACGTTCCACTTGCTTAGGCAAGAAGCTGAATCACTATGTTATTATTTTAACCTTGAGTTAAAGTATTAGTGGTCAGTCATCAAGACTCCCGATAGGGGAGTCAACAAGTTAAAGATATCGCGTTCACAGTCTATTTTATAGATGTGGAATGTCGAATTTTTGTGTGTGTTTAACTTTATTGGAGCTCTGGTCTAATGCAGAACCAAAGAATCCGTATCCGCTTAAAAGCGTTCGATCATCGTCTTATCGATCAGTCTACAGCGGAAATCGTTGAAACTGCAAAACGCACTGGCGCACAAGTACGTGGACCTATTCCACTACCAACGCGCAAAGAGCGTTTCACAGTGCTTACTTCTCCGCACGTTAACAAAGATGCGCGTGACCAGTACGAAATCCGTACTCACAAGCGCCTGGTTGACATCGTTGAGCCAACAGAAAAAACCGTTGACGCTCTAATGCGTTTAGATCTAGCTGCTGGTGTTGATGTTCAAATCAGCCTTGGCTAGTCAGTTCTAAAACAACGATTTATATTGAGGTTATTATAATGATCGGTCTAATCGGACGTAAAGTTGGTATGACACGTATCTTCACTGAAGATGGCGTTTCTATCCCAGTATCCGTTATTGAATGTGAGCCTAATCGCGTTACTCAAGTTAAAACACTTGAAACTGACGGTTACCGCGCACTTCAAGTGACCACTGGCACGAAAAAAGCTAGCAGAGTAAACAAGCCAGAAGCGGGTCATTTCGCTAAAGCTAAAGTTGAAGCTGGTCGTGGCCTTTGGGAATTCCGTCTGGAAACAGGCGAAGGCGAAGCTGTTGAAGTTGGCGCTGAGCTAAACGTAAACATCTTTGCTGAAACGGCTAAAGTAGACGTTACAGGTACATCTAAAGGTAAAGGTTTCGCAGGCGTTATTAAACGTTGGAACTTTGCTATGCAAGATGCTACTCACGGTAACTCTCTTGCTCACCGTGCACCGGGTTCAATTGGCCAATGCCAAACTCCAGGTCGCGTGTTTAAAGGCAAAAAAATGGCAGGTCACATGGGAGCAGAGCGTGTAACGATCATGTCTCTTGATGTGGTACGTGTTGATAGTGAACGTAACCTAGTACTTGTTAAAGGTGCTATTCCAGGTGCGATCAACGGCAACGTAATTATCAAACCAGCTGTTAAAGCTTAATCCGAGGATATTAGTAATGGAATTGATATTGAAAGACGCACAAGGTGCTCTTGAAGTTTCAGAAACTACCTTCGGACGTGAGTTTAATGAAGCTCTGGTTCACCAGGTAGTTACAGCGTATGCTGCTGGCGCGCGTCAAGGTACTCGTGCTCAGAAAAACCGTTCTGACGTTGCAGGTGGTGGTAAGAAACCATGGCGTCAAAAAGGTACTGGTCGTGCTCGTGCAGGTACTGCAAGCAGCCCGATCTGGCGTAAAGGTGGTGTTACTTTTGCTGCGCGTCCACAGGACCACAGCCAAAAAGTTAACACTAAGATGTACCGTGGAGCGATCAAAAGCATCCTTTCTGAATTGGTACGTCAAGAGCGTCTTATTGTAGTTGAACAGTTCGCTGTTGAAACTCCTAAGACTAAAGAATTAGTTGCTAAACTGAAAGACTTTGATTTGAACGACGTTCTAATCGTAGGTGCTGAAGTTGATGAGAACTTATTCTTAGCTGCTCGTAACCTTTACAAAGTTGATGTTCGTGACGTTGCTGGTATTGATCCAGTTAGCCTAATCGCGTTCAACAAAGTTGTTATGACTGCAGCTGCAGTTAAGCAGATTGAGGAGAACTTAAAATGATCAGTGAAGAACGTTTATTGAAAGTTATCCTAGCGCCACATATCTCTGAAAAGAGCACTATGTCTGCTGAAAACAACAACACAATCGTTTTCAAGGTTGCATTAGATGCAACTAAAGCTGAAATTAAAGCAGCTATTGCAAAACTTTTTGAAGTTGAAGTTAAAAATGTAAGCACATTGGTACTGAAGGGTAAAACTAAGCGCACTGGCGCTCGTTTTGGTCGTCGTTCAGACATCAAAAAAGCTTACGTTACTCTAGCTGACGGCGCTGACATCGATTTCGGCAGTGCTGAATAATCAAGGGGATTCTGAATAATGGCTATTGTTAAGTGTAAGCCTACTTCTCCAGGTCGTCGCCACCTTGTTAAGGTAGTGAACCCGGATTTGCATAAAGGCAAACCACATGCTCCACTTTTAGAGAAAAAATCTAAATCTGGTGGCCGTAATAATAACGGTCGTATTACTGTTCGTCATCACGGCGGCGGTCATAAGCAACATTACCGTATCATTGACTTAAAACGTAATGATAAAGATGGTATCCCTGCAACTGTTGAACGTCTGGAATATGATCCAAACCGTTCTGCTAACATTGCACTTGCTCTTTACGCAGATGGTGAACGTCGTTACGTTCTAGCTGCTAAAGGTATGCAAGCTGGTGATATTATCGTTTCTGGTGTTGATGCAGCTATTAAAGCTGGTAACACATTACCAATGCGTAACATCCCAGTAGGTACAACTGTACACGCTGTGGAAATGAAGCCAGGTAAAGGTGCTCAAATTGCACGTTCTGCTGGTACATACGTACAAATCATTGCTCGTGATAACTCATACGTTACTCTACGTCTTCGCTCTGGCGAAATGCGTAAAGTATTAGTAGATTGTCGTGCAACGATTGGTGAAGTTGGTAACGCTGAACACATGCTTCGCCAACTTGGTAAAGCTGGTGCTAGCCGCTGGCGCGGTGTTCGCCCAACAGTACGTGGTGTTGTAATGAACCCGGTTGATCACCCGCACGGTGGTGGTGAAGGTCGTACTTCTGGTGGCCGTCATCCGGTTTCACCTTGGGGTATGCCAACTAAGGGTTACAAAACTCGTAAGAACAAGCGTACTGATAAACTTATCGTACGTCGTCGCAACAAGTAATTTTATAGAGGTATCACCATGCCACGTTCTCTCAAGAAGGGTCCTTTCATAGACCTACACTTGCTGAAGAAGGTAGAGAAAGCGGTGGAAAGCGGGGAAAAAAAACCAGTTAAGACTTGGTCCCGTCGTTCTATGATCATTCCAAATATGATTGGTCTGACCATCGCTGTCCATAATGGTCGTCAACATGTACCAGTTTTCGTTACTGACGAAATGATTGGTCATAAGTTAGGCGAATTCGCACCGACTCGTACTTATCGCGGCCATGCTGCAGATAAGAAAGCTAAAAAGCGTTAGGAGAAATTAGATGGAAGCATTAGCTAAACACCGTTTCGCCTCAGGCTCTCCACAGAAAGCACGTTTGGTCATTGACCTTATCCGTGGTTTACCAGTGGAAAAGGCTCTTGAAGTTTTAACTTTCAGCACTAAAAAAGCTGCTGTACAAGTTAAAAAAGTTCTTGAGTCAGCTATCGCAAACGCTGAACACAACGAAGGTGCGGATATTGATGAGCTAGTAGTAGCTACAGCGTTTGTTGACGCTGGTCCTACTATGAAGCGTATCATGCCACGTGCTAAAGGTCGTGCAGATCGCATCTTGAAGCGTACTAGCCACATCACAATTGTTGTAGCAACACGCTAAGAGACTAGGAGAAAACAATGGGTCAGAAAGTTCATCCAAATGGTATTCGCCTAGGTATCACCAAGCAGTTTAACTCTACTTGGTTTGCGAATACTAAAGACTTCGCCGACAATTTGTACGGTGATTTCGAAGTACGTCAGTTCCTTACTAAGAAACTGAAAAATGCATCTGTTTCACGTATCGTTATCGAACGTCCAGCGAAAAGCATCCGTGTGACTATTCACACTGCTCGTCCTGGTGTTGTTATCGGTAAGAAAGGCGAAGACGTAGAAAAACTACGTAATGCTATCGCTAAGATGACTGGTACTTCTGCACAAATCAATATCGCAGAAATCCGTAAGCCTGAACTAGATGCTAAATTAGTAGCTGAAGGTATCGCTTCTCAACTTGAACGTCGTGTTATGTTCCGTCGCGCTATGAAGCGTGCAGTACAAAATGCAATGCGTTTAGGTGCTAAGGGTATTAAAGTTCAAGTAAGCGGTCGTTTAGGCGGCGCAGAAATCGCTCGTGCTGAATGGTATCGTGAAGGCCGTGTGCCTCTACATACACTTCGTGCAGATATCGATTACTCAACTGCAGAAGCTCTTACAACTTACGGCATCATCGGTGTGAAAGTTTGGATCTTTAAAGGTGAAGTTCTAGGTAAGCTACCGCTTACTCAAGAAGTTGAAGCACCTTCGAAGCCTAAACGTCGCAGTCGTGGCCCTAAAGCTGCTAAATAGGAGACTCTGATATGTTGCAACCAAAACGCATGAAGTTCCGCAAAATGCACAAAGGCCGTAACCGCGGTCTTGCAAAAGGCGGAAACGTAACTTTCGGCGAATTCGGTCTTAAAGCTACTGGTCGTGGTCGAATTACTGCTCGTCAAATCGAAGCAGCACGTCGTGCTATGACTCGTCACGTTAAGCGTCAAGGTCAAATCTGGATCCGTGTGTTCCCAGACAAACCGATTACACAAAAGCCGCTTGAAGTACGTCAAGGTAAAGGTAAAGGTAGCGTTGAGTATTGGGTTTGCCAAGTACAACCTGGCAAAATCCTTTATGAAATGGCTGGAGTTCCTGAAGAATTGGCACGTGAAGCATTCAGCCTAGCTGATGCGAAACTTCCAATTTCTACAACTTTCGTAACTAAGACGGTAATGTAATGAACGCTAGCGAACTTAAACAAAAAAATGTTGAAGAGCTAAACGCTGAGTTACTTAACCTACTACGTGAGCAATTTAACTTACGTATGCAGTTAAGTACTGGCCAACTAGCACAAACGCATTTAATTAAAAATGTACGTCGCGATATCGCGCGTGTTAAGACCATCCTGAACGAAAAGGCGGGTGTATAATATGAGCACTATTCGTACTGTACAGGGTCGTGTTGTTAGCAACAAAGGCGATAAAACTATCGTTGTTGCTGTAGAACGTAAAGTGAAACATCCGTTATACGGTAAGTTCATCAAGCGTACTACTAAACTACACGCACACGATGAGAATAACGAATGCCAACTGAATGATGTTGTGTCTATTCGTGAAACTCGTCCAGTGTCTAAGCTTAAAACTTGGGCATTAGTAGAAGTATTAGTAAAAGCTTAATTTTAAGTTTATACTAAGTTCTACATTATATATAACGGCTCCTTTTATGGGGTCGTTTGTTTTTTAGTCGATTCCCGTTGCTTTTTTCAAAGCCGTGGTGTTATAATGCGCCACCTCTTGAGATAGAGGGGACCCGTTTAGTTCATGTTGGACTAAGTGGAATAATTGCGGAGCACTAATAATGATCCAAATGCAGTCTACGTTGGACGTAGCCGATAACTCAGGCGCACGTCGCGTTCAGTGTATCAAGGTCCTAGGTGGTTCGCACCGCCGCTATGCACGTGTAGGTGACATCATCAAAGTTACAGTGAAGGAAGCAATTCCTCGCGGTAAAGTAAAAAAAGGTGATGTTCTAAACGCAGTGGTTGTGCGTACTAGGTCAGCAATCCGTCGTACAGACGGTGCAGCTATCCGTTTCGACCGTAACGCAGCTGTTATGCTTAATGCTAACGGCGCGCCGATCGGTACTCGTATCTTTGGCCCAGTTACTCGTGAACTTCGTACTGATCAGTTCATGAAAATCGTATCTCTGGCACCAGAAGTACTATAAGGAACGAAAAATGGCAGCTAAAATTTTAAAAAATGATGAAGTTATCGTTGTTGCAGGTAAAGATGCTGGTAAACAAGGCAAAGTTACTGAAGTAAGAGCAGACGGTAAACTATTCGTTGAAGGCGTTAATCTTATCAAGAAACACCAAAAGCCAAACCCACAATTGGGCGTAGCTGGCGGTATTGTTGAGAAAGAAGCAGCTTTAGACGCATCAAACGTGGCACTATTCAACCCTGCAACTAGCAAGGCTGATCGTGTCGGTTTCCGATTTGAAGACGGCAAAAAAGTTCGTTTCTTCAAGTCTACTAATGAACTTGTTTAATTGGAGTTAACTGTGGCGAAACTGCATGAATACTACAAAGAAACGGTAGCGTCTGAACTTAAAACTAAGTTCGGCTATAAATCTATCATGCAAGTCCCTCGGATTGAAAAGATCACCCTTAATATGGGTGTGGGCGAAGCAATCAATGACAAAAAAGTATTAGAAAATGCTGCTGCTGATATGGCTGCAATTTCTGGTCAAAAACCATTGATTACTAAAGCTCGTAAATCCGTTGCTGGCTTTAAGATCCGTGAAGGATATCCTATTGGTTGTAAAGTTACCCTACGTGGTGAGCGTATGTGGGAATTCTTTGAGCGCCTAATCGGCATCTCAATTCCACGTATCCGCGATTTCCGTGGCCTGAACCCTAAATCGTTCGATGGTCGTGGTAACTATAGTATGGGTGTTCGCGAGCAAATCATCTTCCCAGAAATCGATTACGATAAAATCGATAAAATTCGTGGTATGGACATTACTATTACTACGACTGCAAATTCTGATGAAGAAGGTCACGCTCTGCTGACTGCCTTTAATTTCCCATTCCGTAAGTAAGGTAGGGTCATGGCTAAGCAATCAATGAAAGCGCGCGACGTAAAACGCGCGAAGCTAGTAAATAAATTCGCTGAGAAACGTGCTGAATTAAAAGCAATCATCTCTGGCGTGAATACTTCAGACGAAGATCGTTGGAATGCAGTTCTTAAATTGCAATCGTTACCTCGTGATTCTAGTGAAAGTCGTCAGCGTAATCGCTGTAACATCACTGGCCGCCCTCATGGCTACCTACGTAAATTCGGTTTAAGCCGTATTAAACTACGTGAGCACATGATGCGTGGTGAAGTTCCAGGTCTTAAAAAGGCTAGTTGGTAAATCACTAATTTCGGGAGTATACGAAAATGAGCATGCAAGATCCTATTTCGGATATGCTAACACGCATCCGTAACGGTCAGTCAGCCTCTAAGGTTGCAGTTAAAATGCCTTGTTCTAAGCAAAAAGTTGCACTAGCAGCATTGCTTCAAGAAGAAGGTTACATTAATGGTTACGCTGTTTCAGGTGAAGTGAAAGCTGAACTTGAAGTGACTTTGAAGTATTTCGAAGGCAAAAGCGTAATTGAAAAAATTGAGCGCGTTAGTCGCCCAGGTCTACGCATCTACAAAGGAAGTAATGATCTTCCTAAAGTGATGGGTGGCTTAGGTGTTGCTATCGTTTCTACTTCTAAAGGCATGATGTCTGACCGTGCAGCTCGTAAAGCTGGCATCGGTGGCGAGATCATCTGCTACGTTTCTTAAGGGGTTATATATGTCTCGTGTTGCTAAAGCACCAGTTGCCATCCCTGCAGGCGTAGAGATCTCTCTAAATGGTCAGGAAATCACTGTTAAAGGCGCTAAAGGCACTTTAACTGCTGTTGTTAACTCATCTGTTGTTCTTACGATCGCTGATGAAAAAGTTTCTTTTGGTCCTGTTGAAGGCGTAAAAGATGCTTGGGCTCAAGCTGGTACAGCTCGTGCTAACGTTAACAATATGGTTAAAGGTGTAGCTGAAGGTTTTACTAAAACTCTTCAACTAAATGGTGTTGGTTACCGTGCAAATGTTAAAGGTTCTGATGTGAACCTGACATTAGGTTTCTCACATCCTGTAGTATATAACCTTCCAGAAGGTGTTACTGCAGTTTGCCCAAGCCAAACTGAAATTGTAATTAATGGCGCTGACAAACAAAATGTTGGTCAAGTTGCAGCAGACATCCGTGCATTCCGTCCGCCTGAACCTTATAAAGGTAAAGGTGTTCGTTATTCTGATGAAGTTGTGCGTCGTAAAGAAGCCAAGAAAAAGTAGGGTAATACTATGGATAAGAAATCTGCACGTCTTCGTCGCGCAACTCGCGCACGTAAGAAAATGCAAGAATTGGGTGCTACACGTTTAGTGATTAACCGCACTCCAAGCCATACTTATGCACAGGTTATTACACCGAATGCGGAAGTATTGGTTTCTGCTACAACAACAGAAAAAGCAGTTCGTGAAATGATCAGCTATGGCGGTAACGTTGAAGCAGCAAAAGTAATCGGGAAACTGGTTGCTGAGCGAGCTATCGAAAAAGGCGTTACTAAAATTGCTTTCGATCGTTCAGGTTTCCAATATCACGGTCGTGTTGCAGCATTAGCTGATGCCGCTCGTGAAGCTGGCCTTCAGTTCTAGTCAGGAGTAGGAAATGTCTAAAGTTGAAAACCAAACAGGTGATCTGCAAGAGAAATTAATTGCAGTTAATCGTGTTTCAAAAGTTGTTAAAGGTGGTCGTATCTTCAGCTTCACTGCTCTTACAGTAGTGGGTGACGGTAACGGTCGCGTTGGTTTTGGTTATGGTAAAGCACGTGAAGTTCCAGCTGCTATTCAAAAAGCAATGGAAAAAGCGAAACGCAATATCGTAAGCATTGAACTAAATGGTGTAACTCTTCAACATCCAGTTAAGGGTCGTCATTCTGGTTCTAAAGTATTCATGCGTCCAGCTTCAGCTGGTACAGGTATCATTGCCGGTGGTGCAATGCGTGCAGTACTAGAAGTTGTTGGTATCCATGACGTACTTTCTAAATGTTACGGTTCTACTAACCCAATTAACGTTGTACGAGCTACAATTGGCGCGCTTACTGGTATGCAATCACCAGAACAAATCGCTGCTAAACGTGGTCTACCTGTTAAAGAAATTCTGGGGTAATAAACCATGGCTAAAATTAAAGTAACTCAAACTAAAAGTGCAATCGGTCGTTTACCTAAACACCGTGCGACACTTGTTGGTTTAGGCCTTCGTAAAATCAACCACAGTGTAGTATTGGAAGATACAGCATGTGTACGTGGTATGGTTAATAAAGTAGCTTACATGATTAAAGTGGAGGAAGCGTAATGTTTTTAAATACTCTATCTCCAGCAGCTGGTTCTAAGCCAAGCGCTAAACGTGTAGGCCGCGGTATCGGTTCTGGTCTAGGCAAAACTTGTGGTCGTGGTCACAAAGGTCAAAAGTCCCGCTCTGGCGGCGGCATTCGTCCTGGCTTTGAAGGCGGTCAAATGCCTTTGAAACAACGTTTACCAAAATTTGGTTTCACTTCACGTAAGCAGCTAGTAACAGCTGAAGTACGTTTGAATGAAATCGCTAAAGTTGAAGGTGACGTTGTAGATCTAAACACACTGAAAGCAGCAGGTCTTGTTACTAAAAACATCCTGTTTGTTAAAGTTGTTTTATCTGGTGAAATCACTCGACCAGTTACAATTCGTGGCATTAAAGCTACGAAAGGTGCTGTTGAAGCGATTGTTGCTGCAGGCGGTCAAATCGAAGGATAGTACAAATGGCTAAAAAACCAGGGTTGGAAACGAATAAATCTCAAGGTGGCTTATCAGAATTGAAAAGTCGTTTATGGTTCGTGTTGGGTGCTATTATAGTATTCCGCGCAGGCTCTTTTGTTCCGATTCCTGGTATTGATGCCTCTGTACTTGCTACGCTGTTTGATTCGCAAAAGGGTACCATCTTAGAAATGTTTAACATGTTCTCTGGTGGTGCGCTTGAGCGAGCGTCTATTTTTGCGTTGGGTATTATGCCGTATATTTCGGCCTCTATTATCATACAGTTATTAACTGTTGTTAATCCTACACTTGCCGAATTGAAAAAAGACGGTGATGCAGGACGACGCAAGATTAGCCAGTATACCCGTTACGGAACATTGTTCTTAGGTACTTTCCAAGCTATTGGTATTGCTAAAGGCTTACCTAACATGGTTGATGGACTTGTCCATAATCCAGGGTTAAGTTTTTACTTTACTGCTGTAGTGAGTTTAGTAACTGGTACTATGTTCTTAATGTGGTTAGGTGAACAAATTACCGAACGCGGTATTGGTAATGGTATCTCAATATTAATTTTTGCAGGTATTGTTGCTGGTATGCCGCCAGCTATCGGACAAACAGTCGAACAGGTTATCGATGGTAACCTTCACGGCTTGTTATTGTTGGTATTAGCTGGTGTAGTTTTTGCTGTTACATATTTTGTTGTATTTGTAGAGCGCGGTCAGCGTAGAATTGTGGTAAACTACGCAAAACGCCAACAAGGACGACGTGTTTTTGCAGCTCAAAGCACGCATTTACCGTTGAAGCTTAACATGGCCGGTGTTATTCCAGCTATTTTCGCTTCGAGTATAATTTTGTTTCCTGGAACGCTTGCACAATGGTTCGGTCAGAATGAAGGTTTATCTTTCCTTACTGACATTTCCTTGGCTCTACAGCCAGGACAACCTTTGTATGTAATGCTTTATGCAGCAGCAATTATCTTCTTCTGTTTCTTCTATACAGCGTTGGTATTTAACCCACGCGAAACAGCAGATAATTTGAAGAAGAGCGGGGCGTTCATCCCAGGTATTAGACCAGGCGAACAAACTTCAAGGTATATAGACAAAGTAATGTCACGATTAACTCTAGCGGGTTCTTTGTACATTACATTTATTTGTCTAGTACCGTTGTTCATGACACAAGCTATGGGTGTGCAGTTCTATTTCGGTGGAACATCACTACTTATTATGGTTGTGGTAATCATGGACTTTATGGCTCAAGTTCAGACCCATTTGATGTCTCATCAATATGGTGATGTACTTAAGAAAGCTAATTTAAAAGGTTAATCCTCGTAAATTAGTTTGAGCATGTCCTATAACAGTTACGGAGTAAGAAATGAAAGTTCGTGCATCTGTTAAAAAGATTTGTCGTAATTGCAAAGTGATCAAACGTCACGGTGTAGTACGCGTAATCTGTGTTGAACCAAAGCATAAACAACGCCAAGGTTAAGCAAAATTAGAAACTTGGATTAGATTAATTAATCTTTTTCAAGTTTCTATTGCAATATATCTCTCTTCTGAGTATCCTTACGGGCTTTTCGAAGAGAGCAATCTTTTTTATTTAACACCTTAAGTGGAGTGGTATAGTGGCCCGTATAGCCGGCATTAACATTCCTGATCAAAAGCATACAGTCATTGCCCTGACTGGTGTTTTCGGTATTGGTGCAACACGTGCGAAAGCAATTTGTGTTGCAACTGGTATCGCTGAAACAGCTAAGATCAGAGAGCTAGAAGAAGCTCAACTAGAACTTCTTCGCGAAGAAGTAGGTAAATACACTGTAGAAGGTGACCTACGTCGTGAAGTAAGTATGAATATCAAGCGTCTGATGGACCTCGGTTGTTACCGTGGTATTCGTCACCGTCGCAGCTTACCTCTACGTGGTCAACGCACTAAAACAAATGCGCGCACCCGTAAAGGTCCGCGTAAAGCTATCAAGAAATAGGAGCTGACGAGTAATGGCTAAAACCCCAACTCGCGCTCGTAAGCGCGTTAAAAAGCAAGTTGCTGACGGTATTGCACACGTTCATGCTTCTTTCAATAACACTATTGTGACAATCACAGATCGCCAAGGTAATGCTTTATCTTGGGCAACTGCAGGCGGCTCAGGCTTCCGTGGTTCTCGTAAGTCAACTCCATTCGCTGCGCAGGTTGCTGCTGAGCGTGCTGGTGAAATGGCTAAAGAGTACGGTTTGAAAAATTTAGAAGTTATGGTTAAGGGCCCTGGTCCTGGTCGTGAATCTTCTATTCGTGCATTGAATTCGATTGGTTATAAAATTACTAACATCACTGATGTTACACCAATCCCTCACAATGGTTGTCGTCCACCTAAAAAGCGTCGCGTATAACGCTTTTAGGAATATTGGAGAAAGAACATGGCTAGATATTTGGGCCCAAAGCTCAAGCTTAGTCGTCGTGAAGGTACAGATCTTTTCTTGAAAAGTGGCGTACGCGCGATTGAATCTAAGTGTAAAATTGATAACGCACCTGGTGTACATGGTGCACGTAAACCTCGTCTATCTGACTACGGTTTACAACTACGTGAAAAGCAAAAAGTTCGTCGTATGTACGGTGTACTTGAAAAGCAATTCCGTAACTTATATAAAGAAGCTGCTCGTCTAAAAGGTAACACTGGTGAAAACCTACTTGCTTTATTAGAAGGCCGTCTAGATAACGTTGTTTATCGTATGGGCTTTGGTTCTACTCGTGCGGAATCGCGCCAGCTAGTAAGCCACAAAGCAATCGTTGTAAACGGTAAAGTTGTAAATATCCCTTCTTACAAAGTGAAAGTTAACGATACAGTTAGCATTCGCGAGAAGGCTAAGAAGCAAGCTCGTATCGCTTCAGCTCTTGAAATTTCAGAGCAGCGTGAGAAAGCATCTTGGGTTGAAGTTGACAGTAAGACACTTGAAGGCGTTTTCAAACGTGCTCCTGAGCGTTCTGATCTGTCTGCAGACATCAACGAACAGCTTATTGTTGAACTTTACTCTAAGTAAAGTTAACTTCATAAGAGAGGACATACATGCAGGGTTCTGTAACAGAATTTCTAAGACCAAGACTTGTTGATATTGAGCAAATTAGCTCAACACGTGCCAAGGTAACACTTGAACCGTTAGAGCGTGGCTTCGGTCATACTCTAGGTAATGCTTTACGTCGTATTCTACTTTCTTCTATGCCAGGTTGTGCTGTAACAGAAGTTGAGATCGACGGCGTACTCCATGAGTACAGCAGTAAAGAAGGCGTTCAAGAAGATGTTCTTGAAATTCTTCTTAACTTGAAAGGTCTTGCAATCAAACTTGAAGGCAAAGACGAAGCGTTACTAACTTTAACTAAGTCAGGTACAGGTCCTGTATTGGCAGGTGACATCACTCATGATGGTGATGTTGAGATTGTAAATCCAGAACATGTGATTTGTAATTTAACCGGTCAAGCAGATATCAGTATGCGCATTCGTGTTGCTAAAGGACGTGGTTACGTTCCTGCTTCAACTCGTGTACATGCTGATGATGAAGAGCGTCCTATCGGTCGTTTGCTTGTTGATGCTGCATTCAGCCCTGTAAGCCGTATCGCTTACAATGTTGAAGCTGCTCGTGTTGAGCAACGTACTAACCTTGATAAGTTAGTAATCGATATGGAAACTGATGGAACATTAGATCCAGAAGAAGCTATTCGTCGTTCTGCTACAATTCTGGCTGAACAGCTTGATGCTTTCGTTGATCTTCGTGATGTAACGGAACCAGAGCAGAAAGAAGAGAAACCAGAGTTCGATCCGATACTGCTACGTCCTGTTGATGATTTAGAACTTACTGTTCGTTCAGCTAACTGCCTTAAAGCAGAAGCTATTCACTATATTGGTGATCTTGTACAGCGTACTGAGGTTGAGTTACTTAAAACACCTAACCTTGGTAAGAAGTCTTTAACTGAAATTAAAGATGTTCTAGCGTCACGTGGTCTTTCTCTAGGTATGCGCCTAGAAAATTGGCCGCCAGCAAGTATCTCGGACGAATAGTAAACACTAGTCAAAAGATTTTTGTAAGAAGGATAAGTTCATGCGCCATCGTAAGAGTGGTCGTCAACTAAATCGTAACAGCAGCCACCGTCAGGCTATGTTCCGTAATATGGCATGTTCTTTAGTTAGCCACGAGATCATTAAAACGACTCTGCCTAAAGCTAAAGAACTACGTCGTGTAGTTGAGCCTCTAATTACACTTGCTAAAACGGATAGCGTAGCTAACCGTCGTCTAGCATTTGCACGTACCCGCAGCGATGAAGTTGTAGGTAAACTATTTAAAGAATTAGGCCCACGTTTCGAAAACCGTTCAGGCGGTTACACTCGAATCTTAAAATGTGGTCTACGTACTGGCGATAAAGCTCCTATGGCTTATATCGAACTAGTAGATCGTCCAGCTGTTGAAGCTGCTGACGAAGAATAGTTTTAAATAGTATTAAAAGCCAGAGCTCATGCTCTGGCTTTTTTATTTCTAATCCCCCCGTTTTTCTTTCTTCTTAAATTACAAATGATCATATCCTTATCGCTCCCTTCTTTTTAGATTTCACGATTTTTAACTACAGTACTTATTAGTCCTTTAATATTTATTTATTCGTTCTTTCGAATAGACTTTCAATGCCATATATTGCTATTTACCCGTATTTTTAGCTTCAAATAACGTTATTACCCTATATTCATGTAGTTTAGGTTGATAAAGTCACTCAGCGTCTATTTTTTGTACTGATTTATGTTTTTTAATAATTTCTCATTTTAGCGCTTGCCAATGTGATCTAAATCTCTATAATGCGACCTCACTGACACGGCAACAGCCGCTCAGTATGTTCTTTAACAATTTATTCAAGCAATCTGTGTGAGCACTTGCAGAGATATAATGACCAAATATTATATCAATGTAATTGTGAACATTAAATTAAATCGAAAGATTTGATTATTAATTACGAAGCTTAATTGCTTTGCAATTAAAGTACAGAATTCATTGAGCCGACTTAATCAACATCGTTGATTAGTCAAAAAACTTTTAATTGAAGAGTTTGATCATGGCTCAGATTGAACGCTGGCGGTAGGCTTAACACATGCAAGTCGAGCGGAAACGAAGAATAGCTTGCTATTCTGGCGTCGAGCGGCGGACGGGTGAGTAATGCTTGGGAATCTGCCTAGTCGAGGGGGACAACAGTTGGAAACGACTGCTAATACCGCATACGACCTACGGGTGAAAGGGGGCCTCTTCTTGAAAGCTCTCGCGACTAGATGAGCCCAAGTGGGATTAGCTTGTTGGTGAGGTAAGAGCTCACCAAGGCGACGATCCCTAGCTGGTCTGAGAGGATGATCAGCCACACTGGAACTGAGACACGGTCCAGACTCCTACGGGAGGCAGCAGTGGGGAATATTGCACAATGGGCGAAAGCCTGATGCAGCCATACCGCGTGTATGAAGAAGGCCTTCGGGTTGTAAAGTACTTTCAGCGAGGAGGAAAGGTGGTAAATTAATACTTTACCACTGTGACGTTACTCGCAGAAGAAGCACCGGCTAACTCCGTGCCAGCAGCCGCGGTAATACGGAGGGTGCAAGCGTTAATCGGAATTACTGGGCGTAAAGCGCATGCAGGCGGTTTGTTAAGCGAGATGTGAAAGCCCCGGGCTCAACCTGGGAACTGCATTTCGAACTGGCAAACTAGAGTTCTTGAGAGGGTGGTAGAATTTCAGGTGTAGCGGTGAAATGCGTAGAGATCTGAAGGAATACCAGTGGCGAAGGCGGCCACCCATAGTAACTGACGCTCAGATGCGAAAGCGTGGGTAGCAAACGGGATTAGATACCCCGGTAGTCCACGCCGTAAACGATGTCTACTCGGAGTTTGGTTCCTTGAGAACTGGGCTCTTAAGCTAACGCATTAAGTAGACCGCCTGGGGAGTACGGCCGCAAGGTTAAAACTCAAATGAATTGACGGGGGCCCGCACAAGCGGTGGAGCATGTGGTTTAATTCGATGCAACGCGAAGAACCTTACCTACTCTTGACATCCATAGAACTTTCCAGAGATGGATTGGTGCCTTCGGGAACTATGAGACAGGTGCTGCATGGCTGTCGTCAGCTCGTGTTGTGAAATGTTGGGTTAAGTCCCGCAACGAGCGCAACCCTTATCCTTATTTGCCAGCACGTAATGGTGGGAACTCTAAGGAGACTGCCGGTGATAAACCGGAGGAAGGTGGGGACGACGTCAAGTCATCATGGCCCTTACGAGTAGGGCTACACACGTGCTACAATGGCGCATACAAAGGGCTGCAAACCAGCGATGGTAAGCGAATCCCATAAAGTGCGTCGTAGTCCGGATTGGGGTCTGCAACTCGACCCCATGAAGTCGGAATCGCTAGTAATCGTGAATCAGAATGTCACGGTGAATACGTTCCCGGGCCTTGTACACACCGCCCGTCACACCATGGGAGTGGGCTGCACCAGAAGTCATTAGCTTAACCTTCGGGAGGGCGATGACCACGGTGTGGTTCATGACTGGGGTGAAGTCGTAACAAGGTAGCCCTAGGGGAACCTGGGGCTGGATCACCTCCTTACGTAAAGTTGTTAATTTTTGTAAGTGCCCACACAAATTGCTTGAATAGAAACGTTGAAGACAACGATTGGGATGAAATCCAATCGTGAAAGTAAATAGTGTCCCGTTCGTCTAGAGGCCTAGGACACCGCCCTTTCACGGCGGTAACACGAGTTCAAATCTCGTACGGGATACCACTTTTCTTTCTGACTAAAAATCAAAAATAACTAATCTCTTTAGATTCATTATTTTTGCTTTTTAGCAAATTGCTCTTTAAAAATTTGGAAAGCTGAATAAATAAAGAAGTTCTTAAAACACGTTATTGAATAGTTCATTTTCGAGTGAATGGTTTAATAACAATGAAGTGTTCTTGAGTATTCTTGAGGCGAAAAAAACTAGATAATACCTAGTTATTTCAATTGTACAGTCTGCTTTAGATTGTATGGTTAAGTGACTAAGCGTATACGGTGGATGCCTAGGCAGTCAGAGGCGATGAAGGACGTGTTAATCTGCGTTAAGCTGTGGGGAGTTGATAAAAAGCGTTAATCCACAGATTTCCGAATGGGGGAACCCACCTTACTAAGTAAGGTATCGTAACGTGAATACATAGCGTTACGAAGCGAACCGGGAGAACTGAAACATCTAAGTACCCCGAGGAAAAGAAATCAATAGAGATACCCTTAGTAGCGGCGAGCGAACGGGGTCTAGCCCTTAAGCAGTTTGGAAGTTAATGGAAGATTCTGGAAAGTTTCACGATACAGGGTGATAGTCCCGTACATGAAAACGACCTTACTGTGAAATCGAGTAGGACGGCACACGTGATATGCTGTTTGAATATGGGAGGACCATCTTCCAAGGCTAAATACTACTGACTGACCGATAGTGAACCAGTACCGTGAGGGAAAGGCGAAAAGAACCCCTGTGAGGGGAGTGAAATAGAACCTGAAACCGTATACGTACAAGCAGTGGGAGCAGACTTGTTCTGTGACTGCGTACCTTTTGTATAATGGGTCAACGACTTAATTTCAGTAGCAAGGTTAAGCGAATAGCGGAGCCGTAGGGAAACCGAGTGTTAACTGCGCGAATAGTTGCTGGGATTAGACCCGAAACCCGGTGATCTAGCCATGGGCAGGTTGAAGGTTGAGTAACATCAACTGGAGGACCGAACCGACTAATGTTGAAAAATTAGCGGATGACTTGTGGCTGGGGGTGAAAGGCCAATCAAACCGGGAGATAGCTGGTTCTCCTCGAAAGCTATTTAGGTAGCGCCTCGCGTCTAACTATTGGGGGTAGAGCACTGTTAAGGCTAGGGGGTCATCCCGACTTACCAACCCTTTGCAAACTCCGAATACCAATAAGTTCAATCGCGGGAGACACACGGCGGGTGCTAACGTCCGTCGTGGAAAGGGAAACAACCCAGACCGTCAGCTAAGGTCCCAAAGTGTATGTTAAGTGGGAAACGATGTGGAAAGGCTCAGACAGCCAGTAAGAGTTGGCTTAGAAGCAGCCATCTTTTAAAGAAAGCGTAATAGCTCACTGGTCGAGTCGGTCTGCGCGGAAGATTTAACGGGGCTAAACATACCACCGAAGCTACGGATGCAAGACTTGTTCTTGCATGGTAGAGAGCGTTCTGTAAGCCGTTGAAGGTGAGTTGAGAAGCTTGCTGGAGGTATCAGAAGTGCGAATGTTGACATGAGTAACGATAATGGGGGTGAAAAACCTCCACGCCGAAAGACCAAGGGTTCCTGTCCAACGTTAATCGGGGCAGGGTGAGTCGACTCCTAAGGCGAGGCCGAAAGGCGTAGTCGATGGGAAACTGGTTAATATTCCAGTACTCGCTTATATTGCGATGGGGTGACGGAGAAGGTTAGGCTAGCATGGCGATGGTTGTCCATGTTTAAGGTAGTAGGCAAGTGACTTAGGCAAATCCGGGTCGCTCTCTTTAGTGAGAATGCTGAGAACTGATGACGAGTCTCTACGGAGATGAAGTAGTTGATACCCGGCTTCCAGGAAAAACCTCTAAGCTTCAGATATGAGAGAATCGTACCCCAAACCGACACAGGTGGTTAGGTAGAGAATACTAAGGCGCTTGAGAGAACTCGGGTGAAGGAACTAGGCAAAATGGTACCGTAACTTCGGGAGAAGGTACGCCAATGATGGTGAAGGACTTGCTCCGTAAGCTATTGTTGGTCGCAGAGAAATGGTGGCTGCAACTGTTTATTAAAAACACAGCACTGTGCAAAATCGAAAGATGACGTATACGGTGTGACGCCTGCCCGGTGCCGGAAGGTTAATTGATTGGGTTAGACTTAGGTCGAAGCTCATGATCGAAGCCCCGGTAAACGGCGGCCGTAACTATAACGGTCCTAAGGTAGCGAAATTCCTTGTCGGGTAAGTTCCGACCTGCACGAATGGCGTAATGATGGCCACGCTGTCTCCACCCGAGACTCAGTGAAATTGAAATCGCTGTTAAGATGCAGTGTACCCGCGGCTAGACGGAAAGACCCCGTGAACCTTTACTATAGCTTGGCACTGAACATTGAACCTACATGTGTAGGATAGGTGGGAGACTATGAAATATTGTCGCTAGATGATATTGAGTCGTCCTTGAAATACCACCCTTGTACGTTTGATGTTCTAACGTAGGTCCCTTATCGGGATTGCGGACAGTGTCTGGTGGGTAGTTTGACTGGGGCGGTCTCCTCCCAAAGAGTAACGGAGGAGCACGAAGGTTGGCTAAACATGGTTGGACATCATGTGGTTAGTGCAAAGGCATAAGCCAGCTTAACTGCGAGACAGACACGTCGAGCAGGTACGAAAGTAGGTCTTAGTGATCCGGTGGTTCTGAATGGAAGGGCCATCGCTCAACGGATAAAAGGTACTCCGGGGATAACAGGCTGATACCGCCCAAGAGTTCATATCGACGGCGGTGTTTGGCACCTCGATGTCGGCTCATCACATCCTGGGGCTGAAGTTGGTCCCAAGGGTATGGCTGTTCGCCATTTAAAGTGGTACGCGAGCTGGGTTTAGAACGTCGTGAGACAGTTCGGTCCCTATCTGCCGTGGGCGTTTGAGAATTGAGAGGAGCTGCTCCTAGTACGAGAGGACCGGAGTGGACGAACCACTGGTGTTCGGGTTGTTATGCCAATAGCATTGCCCGGTAGCTAAGTTCGGAACTGATAACCGCTGAAAGCATCTAAGCGGGAAGCAGGCCTCGAGATGAGTTCTCACTGGAGCTTTAAGCTCCCTAAAGGGCCGTTGGAGACTACAACGTTGATAGGCAAGGTGTGTAAGTGCTGTGAGGCATTGAGCTAACTTGTACTAATTACCCGTGAGGCTTAACCATACAAACTGAAGTACGACTCGTACGTAAGTGGTATGATTAATTGAAATAATCGACTTAAGAATAGATTGAACACTTTATGTTTTAAAGACTTCTTTATTTATAGCTTTTCAGATTAAAACGAAGTGAAAACTTCTATAGAAAGCAAATCAGATTTGCTTGGTGACCATAGTGTTGCGGTACCACCTGACTCCATTCCGAACTCAGTAGTGAAACGTAATAACGCCGATGGTAGTGTGGGGTTTCCCCATGTGAGAGTAGGGCATCGCCAAGCGCCAATTACTGTTTATTTAGACCTAGTCTGGGTAGACTTGATTTAAGAGTATGTCTTAAATCAGAGCAGATGATTCGTAAGACTCGAAAAATTTGTTTGGTGACCATAGTGTTGCGGTACCACCTGATTCCATTCCGAACTCAGTAGTGAAACGTAATAACGCCGATGGTAGTGTGGGGTTTCCCCATGTGAGAGTAGGGCATCGCCAAACGCTAAACAAGATTCAAGACGCTGTCTTGAACGAAAAAAGCCGATATCATTGATATCGGCTTTTTTTATATCTAAAATTTATTAACAGTTAAAGCTAAATTCAGATGCTTGCTCGTTGAAACCTAAGTGAATTAAAAATGCCGATAATTCAGCTGTTATTTGCACTGTCTTAACGACTGTGACGCTTTCTAAGCCGAGTGATTTAGCGTTTTCGATTGCTCGTTGGACTAAATATTTACCTACGCCACGTTGCTGGGTTATATCTCTGACCGCAATGCAGCTTAAAAATAATGTAGTCGCATCATTCTGCATGATTAAGCCACCAATATGACGGTCATTAAATTTAGCCACAAATAGCGTCTGGCTATCGTTTTGCAGTAATGTCTCGAAACTATTTTTAATGTCAGCTTCATCATGCTGAAATGGTCGATACAATTTTATTATATCAATCAGTAACTGGGGTGTAGACTCTGTTACTGTAAATGCTGATAATCTCATGCTGTTCCCTTTTTTAGATACAGGCTGATTTTACGCTATTATCACTTAATTTTTAAGGTTTGTTTTATGCAATGCAGAATGAATTGTGGCGCGTGCTGTGAAGCGCCAAGCATCACTAGTTATATTCCAGGAATGCCTGATGGTAAGCCTGCTGGCGTGCGCTGTGTTAATTTATCGACCGATAATCTGTGTTTGATATTTACTGACCCTGAACGACCTGCATTATGCGATACATTCAAGGCCACTAATGATGTCTGTGGTGACAATCGTGAGCAAGCTTTGTTCTTAATTACAGATCTTGAAATACAAACTGCGATCTAGCTTATCAACGTTTTAACCATGCGCGAGGGTTTACTGCTTTGCCTTTGTGGCGTATCTCGAAGTAAACGCCAGACTCTAGCTGACCACCACTGCGACCAGCTAATGAAATAACATCGCCTTTACGGACTTTTTCACCGGTTACTTTAAGTAACGTTTGGTTGTGGCCATACAGGCTCATATACCCTTTGCCGTGGTCGATAATTGTCACCATACCAAATCCACGCAACCAATCAGCAAAGACGACCTTACCTGCGCTCACTGCTTTTACTTTACTGCCTTCATTTGCGCTGATCACCAATCCACGCCAGCTGACATTGTTAAAGCGTTTACTGTTAAAGTTATGTAATACTTTGCCTTTTATCGGCCAGTCTAATTTACCTTTATATTGTTTTAAACCTGATAACGAAATCTGTGCGCTTTGCTGTTTTTTTAATAACGCGATTTCTTGTTGTTTTCGTAATAATGCAATTTGTTGTTTTAACTTTTGTGCTGCTATACCTAATTCTGTGCGTGTTTTTTTCTGTTTGTTGATACTGTAAGCAATATTTCTATTACTTTTCTTCTGCTGTGATTTCTGCTGTGCTAATTGCTGCGATTTTTGTTGTTGTGAGGCTTTGATGACAAGTAATTGCTGTTTTATTTTTTCTTGTTTAGCTTCATTTTTTTCAATGTCAGCTAAGGTGTCATTAAATTCAGCTATGGAGGCAGCTCGTGCGGCATGAAGATGTTGATAATAAACCAGAGATCGTTCTATCTCGTTACTGTTCTGTTGATTAAGAAGGAGTTTCAAATAATCATTATTACCGCTGAGGTAGGCGGTTTCGATCTGTGCTGAAAGGATGTTTTGTTGTTTCTTTTTACTTTTTAACAACGCTTTTTGTTTCATGACGAGCGCGCTAAGATCCTGCTCGATATTAGTAATGAGAGATTCGGTATTACTGAGTTGAGCGGCCACTTTACTAATCGCACGATCGGTACTTTGAGTTTGTTTTGATAAATCGTTTAAATAGCGATGCTGTTTTTTGATGGATGCGTCTTGGACTTTGATCTGATTGCGAAGTTGATTCAGTTCGGATTGAGTATTGGCTGCATAAGTGTTTAATGAAAGCAATATCAGCAGGCCTATAATGCTATAGGCCATGCTGTTTTTAATAAATGTCATGACGTTATCCTTTCCCCGTAGGGAAACGATTATTTCAGATTCATTAGGTTGTTACCAGTCATTTCAGTCGGAATTTCTTGACCAAGTAAAGTCAATAGAGTTGGTGCTAAATCACATAGACGACCTGTTTCTGCTGGTTCTGCATCACGACCAAAATAGATCAGTGGTACAGGCAAATTAGTATGTGCAGTGTGGATGCCACCTGTTTCAGGGTTAACCATCATTTCCGCGTTGCCATGATCGGCTGTGATTAAGCATTCACCACCAACTTTGTCTAGCGCTTCAACGACACGCCCTATTGATTTATCAACAGCTTCACATGCTTGTACGGCGGCATCAAACACACCCGTGTGACCAACCATATCGCCATTAGGATAGTTGCAGATGATCGCGTCGTATTTACCGCTTTCGATTGCTGTAACTAACTTATCTGTTAGCATTTCTGAATTCATTTCTGGCTGTAGGTCGTACGTTGCTACTTGTGGTGATGGGATTAACTCTCTATCTTCACCAACAAATGCATCTTCTAGTCCGCCGTTAAAGAAGAAGGTAACGTGTGCGTATTTTTCAGTTTCTGAAATACGTAACTGTGTTTTGTTGTTCTGTTCAAGTACCGAACCTAGCGTGTTTACTAGCTTATCTGATGGGAAAGCTACGCTTGCATCAATGCTTGCTGCATACTCAGTTAGCATAACAAAATCAGCAAGTTTTGGTGTTACGGTACGTTCAAAACCGGTGAAATCTGTATCTACAAAGGCGCGCGTAATTTCACGGGCGCGATCGGCGCGGAAGTTCATGAAGATAACCGCATCACCATCAACGATGGGTGCTGCTTCACCAATAACAGTCGCTTTGACGAATTCATCGTTTTCATCTCGAGCGTAAGCTGCTTCAAGGCCTGCTAATGCACTGTCTGCGCTGTGTGATGCTTGAGCTTGAGTAAATAAGTTATACGCTTCTTCTACGCGATCCCAGCGGTTATCGCGATCCATTGCAAAGTAACGACCAATTAATGTTGCCGTTTTACCAACACCAATTTCTGCAAATTTAGCATCAAATTTTTCTAGTGGGCCTTGTGCACTGCGTGGTGGGGTATCACGGCCATCTAAGAATGCATGAAGATAAATTTTGGTTGCACCTTGCTTTGCTGCCATGTCAATCATTGCTACGATCTGGTCATCGTGACTGTGCACGCCACCTGGTGATGCGAGGCCAAGAATATGTACGGCTTTATCGTTCGCAATTGCTGCGTCAACGGCTTTAACTAGCACAGGGTTGTGGTTAAACTCGCCGTCAGCAATTGATTTGTCGATTTTAGTCAAATCTTGATAAACGATACGACCAGCACCAATATTTACGTGACCAACCTCTGAGTTACCCATCTGACCATCAGGTAGGCCCACATCTAAGCCTGAGCTCGAGATCAACATGCTTGGACAATCTTGCCATAGCTTATCTAAAATCGGGGTTTTTGCACTTGCAATAGCATTATTTTGCTGATCAAGACGGTGGCCCCAGCCATCCATAATGATGAGTGCAATTGTTTTCTTAGCCTTAGACATGAGTTTACCTCTCGGTTATTTAATTTAAATATAGGAATATTACTACAATTTCAGCAGCTAGATCGGCTCATATTTATGATCCAAGTAGAATATTGAAGATATTTAATTGAAAATATCGGTAATATTACTACATTTTCAGCTGTTTCATGTACTGATGTGTTAGCTTCATTATAGAAAAAACGTTATTCATTTTATTGTTTAGCTATTCCTAACGGGTTTGAGGAATGTATTATTGAGCTGCTTTTATTCCTTGTCACATGTATACTCCGTTGAGAATAATCCATTATTATTAAATCTTAGAGTCATAATCACATGCAAGAATATATTGAATTTGCTTCAAATAATCCAGCCTTATCTCTCGCTTGGGTAGCTATTGCTGGTTTCCTTGTTTATTCATTTGGTAGCAGTGCCATGTCTAAAGTTAAGTCGGTGAACAACCACGAAGCGACTACTTTAATGAATAAAGAAAACGCTATTATTGTTGATGTACGAGCAGCAGAACATTATCGTAAGTCACATATTTTAAACGCAATTAACGTTCCTAGTGCTGATATTGAAGCAAATAAGCTAGCGATGATTGAAAAACACAAAAACACCCCAATCATCGTTATGTGTGACACAGGAATGAGTTCAGGCCGCGCTGCGAATCGTCTAGCGAAAATGGACTTTACTACTGTTTATAATCTATCTGGTGGCATGGCAGCTTGGCAAGAAGCCAACCTACCGACTGTTAAAAAATAATAGTCTACCTGTCAGATAACTAAGCAATTATTTATTCAGTTTGAAACTATAAAATATTGGAATTTACTTATGTCAGAATCAGCAAGCCAACAAGAATTTAATATCCAACGCGTTTACCTTAAAGACGTATCTTTTGAATGTCCTAATTCTCCAGCTATTTTCCAACAAGAATGGAAACCTGAAGTTAAATTAGATCTTGATACGCGTAGCTCTAAGCTAGGTGAAGGTGTATTTGAAGTTGTATTATCACTTACTGTAACAGCTAAAGATGGCGAAACAGTTGCGTTCTTATGTGAAGTTCAACAAGCTGGTATCTTTACTGTTGGTGAATTAAGCGAAGGCCAACTAGCACATTGTTTAGGTGCTTTCTGTCCAAACATTTTATTCCCATATGCACGTGAAACAATTGCTAGCTTAGTAAGTCGTGGTTCTTTCCCACAGCTTAATCTTGCGCCAGTTAACTTTGATGCGTTATTTGCATCTTATGTTCAACAAGCACAACAAGCTGCTGAAGCACCTGCAGAGCAAAAACTGGATTCTTAAGCGATGACTAATGCAGCCTTGATTACAGTATTGGGTGCAGGTTCTTATGGTACTTCGTTAGCAATGTCTTTAGCACGTAACGGCAATAAAACGGTGTTGTGGGGTCATAATCCTCAGCATATTGCCGAGCTTGCTAAGGAACGCAGTAACGAAGCCTACTTACCTGGTATCGCTTTTCCAGATGCGTTGGTATTAGAAGCTGATTTGCAGCAAGCTATTGCAGCAAGTCGCGATATTCTGATTGTTGTACCTAGCCATGTATTTGGTGATGTATTAGCGCAGATTAAACCATTTTTGCGTGAAGATTCGCGTATATCTTGGGCAACGAAAGGCTTAGAAGCTGAAACGGGGCGTCTGTTACAAGACGTTGCTACTGATATTCTCGGTACGCATTATCCTTTAGCTGTGTTATCTGGCCCTACGTTTGCGAAAGAACTCGCGGCGGGTTTGCCGACGGCGATCAGTGTGTCATCAACAGACCCACAGTTTGCTGATGATATTTCACACTTATTGCATTGTGGCCGTAGTTTACGCACTTATACTAATAATGACTTTATTGGTGTACAGCTTGGTGGCGCGGTGAAAAACGTGATCGCTATTGGTGCTGGCTTGTCTGATGGACTTGGATTTGGTGCTAATGCGCGAACTGCTTTAATCACCCGTGGTTTGACGGAATTATGTCGTCTAGGTGAAGCGCTTGGTGCAGATAAAAATACCTTTATGGGTATGTCTTGCTTGGGTGATCTGGTGCTGACATGTACTGATAATCAAAGCCGTAATCGTCGCTTTGGCCTTGCACTTGGTGCAGGTAAAGGCGTTGATGAAGCGCAAGTTGAGATCGGTCAGGTTGTTGAAGGTTATCGTAATACCAAAGAAGTTTATTTGTTATCTGCACGTCTTGGTGTCGAAATGCCAATTACAGAGCAGATCTATCAAGTGTTATATGAGAATAAGTCTGCTAAAGAAGCAGCATTGGACTTGTTAGCACGAGATAAGAAAGGCGAATAACTATATTTTGTAGATAAGTTTTTTCTATAAAAAAAGTGACAGCTTTCGTTGTCACTTTTTTTTATTTCCGATTTAGATAAATCGAATGTTATTATTTCTTCTTAGCAAGCTAGCTCAGCAATAAATCAGAGTAACAGGCTTAGTAGTAAGAGTGCTCACCAGCTTGGTGCTCTGTTGCATCTTTAACTGCTGTTAATTCTTCTGGGAACAATTCTAGTAACTGCTTTTCAATGCCTTCTTTCAACGTGAAGTCTACTTGGCTACAACCGTTACAACCACCACCGAATTGCAGGATCGCAATACCATCGTCAGTGATTTCAGTTAATACTACATTACCGCCGTGACCAGCAAGTTGTGGATTTACTTCTGTTTGGATCACATAGTCAACACGTTCTGATAGTGGTGCATCATCAGCTACCGCGCGTACTTTTGCGTTTGGCGCTTTCAGTGTTAATTGAGAACCCATTTTGTCAGTAACAAAATCGATATAAGCATCAGTTAAGAATGGTTTGCTCATGTCATCAATTAATGCATCAAAACCGCTGAATGGTAATACAATATCAGTGCTCTCGATTGCTTCAGGTGGACAATATGATACGCCACACTCTGCATTTGCTGTGCCTGGATTAACGACGAATACACGAATGTTAGTGCCGTCTTTTTGGTTGCTTAGTAATTTTACAAAGTGAGTTTGTGCCGCTTCAGTAATTGTTATCATGATGTCCTCTTTGTCATACCTGACTAATTTACTATGTCTTTAATTGTAACGCTATTTCAGATGATAAACCACTAATCCGCTAATGTTCTGGCGATACACCATATATCAATACGTTCTATCCCTGCTGTAAGTAACGTCTGACAAGTTGCTTTTATGGTTTCACTTGTCGTGACTACATCATCAATAATAGCGATGTGCTTCGTAGTGATGGACTTTGTGACTTGAAATACATTGTGCATATTGTCTCGGCGTTCGGCGGCTGTCTGTTGTGCTTGTGCTTTGGTATTCCTAGTGCGAATAAATGTTTTTTCCGCAATGAGTGGTATTTGCAGTTGTATTGCGAGGTCTTTGGCGATTAACTGAGCTTGGTTGTACCCTCGTTTTGATTGGCGTTTTTTATGTAAGGGGATGGCAATAAGAGCGTGGGGTAAATGGTAATTGGTTTGTATGACTTTATTACTGATTGTTTGGAGTAACAGCGATGAAAACAATAAATGTAACTGTGGCTGTTGTGAAAATTTGTATTGTTTAATTAAGTATTGGCATTCTAAGGTGTAACTCATGCAGCTAATTAATTGCTGCCAGGGAGGCGACTGTTGTTGGCATTCATTACATTTTTCGTGTTGTTGGTTTTTGCCTTTTGGTAATGCGCAACTAAGGCAATGCGAGAGTGGCAAGTATGGCAGTTCTTGTTGGCATAACAGGCACAGAAAAGGTTGTAGGTTGTCGATAGGCATGTCGCATAAATAACAGCGAGGTTGCAATAATGCCATACTGAATTTGCGTATCATAGTTGTATCTAGAGGTTTGATTGGTATATCCTCGTGGCAATAAAATCATTGCTCAAGTGTAGGATAAAATGCCAGACGTTATCGCCGTAGAAAGTAAAAATGTAAGCCGTTGCACAAGTTTGCATGTCGAAGTTGTTGGTAACGGCCCAGATTTAGTATTGCTACATGGTTGGGGATTGAATAGTGCATGTTGGCAGTCGATAATACCTCTGTTATCGACACATTATCGCTTACATTTAGTTGATTTACCTGGTTTTGGTTTTAGTCATGACAACTACGCTGTAAGCTGTTCGCTTGTTGATATCACCAACGCGTTAGTGGATGTTGTCCCTGCCAAAGCTGTTTGGTTAGGTTGGTCTTTAGGTGGCCTTTGTGCGACGCATTTTGCGCTGCAATATCCGCAACGTGTGGCTGCATTAGTCACGGTGGCTAGCTCTCCAAAATTTATGGCAACGGCTAAAGTTGATGATATACCTGCTTGGCCAGGTATTGCTGAAAAAGTATTAGCGCAATTTCAGCAACAGTTACAAGAAAACTTACCGCAAACAATTAATCGATTTTTAGCTATTCAGGGTATGGGTAGCGAGACCGCGAAACAAGATATTAAACAATTAAAATCTTTGTTAGCCGCAAGACCACAGCCACATGAACAGGCGCTAAGTAATGGTTTAAAATTATTAGAGAGTGTAGATTTACGCGCTGATTTATCTTCATTAACAATGCCTTTTTATCGTTGTTATGGTCGTTTAGATTCACTTGTGCCACAAACAACAGTGGCTTGGATGGATAACTACCTACCACAATCACAGCGTATAATATTTAAGGCGTCGTCACATGCGCCGTTTATTTCGGAACCAGGACTTTTTGTTGATAAATTGCAGACATTTCTCAATAATTCGTTATAAACTTAAGTGGTCATCATTCATGTTATTTTTTGATGTGCAGAGATCAGTGATTATTTGATGACTATTAACGACAGTGAGGGGGAGGATATGTTCACACGAGAGCCAGTTAATAGGCCTTTTCTAGGCAGTGTAAATATAACCCACAATGTTATGTATACGCGAACTCATACTATCATTCATAATGTGGCTGATATATGGCGTTAGTGATCCCACCTCCTACTGCTATTCCTAACACATTAAATCCGACGACTGCTGCGGTAGAACGTGATGCTGAAAAGCGTGAGATCACGCCAGCGGTGACGCCTGATAGTGCATCTGCTTCAACGAATGATAGTACGGCAGAAAAAGATCTTATTCATTACAGTTCGAAGAAAAAACCGAAGAAAAACGACCCCGACCGTAAGAAAAAATCGCCTCGAGATCCATCGCTATTTACTGATAATGAAGAGAGTACCACAGTCGTGATCGACCATATTGTCGATGAAGATGATCGTAATCATACAGCATTTCAACGTTCTATATTATCTATTGATATGGAGCAGCCTCCGGAAACGATGATTGCCGAACTGTTGTTATTGCGCCAGGCGATCTTAGCTAAAGCAACGCTCGATATTGATGATCGTGGGCAACTTGGCGAGATTAACTATACGATTAAAACCGCACTGGCGGATCTATTACGCTTAAAGCAACTTGATGAAGTGAAAGTATTAGCCGCGCAACTGCCTAGTGCCACAGGTGTATTGAAAGGTGATAATATCCATTCCCATGTTGTTTCGCTCGATGATCTTTTTGCTTCTACTGTTGATGATGCGGCTATTTTAAGTAATGGCTCTGCTCACATTTCGGATCATGATTCGGTAGCCGTCTCGGCAAAATCCAAGTTAGCTGGCGCTGTTGTCGGTTATTTTTATGGTGAAAATATCGAGCCGCATCCTCCTTCACAAATCGATCATAAGGAATGATGTGTTCTTTATTGCTTATTTTCCGATACTTTAGCAGTAACTCCAGCTTTGCTTTGCTAGTATAGGTAAAAATAACCATACTGATAACGAGGATGTCATGTCAGAGCAACGGATAGAGCAAGCAATAGAATTAATCGATCAAATAAATCAGCGTGACCCAGTCACTGAACTCGTTGATGGTGTAGCCCAACCAAAAGAATGGCTCTATGGCATTCGTATGAGTGAGTGTCTGGCTGAATTTATGCCTGACGCGTCTACAGCGCTGCAAATCGCTGCTCGTGCCCAACATATTAAACGTTGGAGTATTCCACGTAGCGATCATCCTATGGGCCGTGAAGGTTATTATAAATGGCGACAGTCTCTTGGTCGCTTACATGCCGAAGAAGCGATGGCGATAGCAGTACAAGTCGGTTGTAGCGAAGACGAAGTTCAAGCTATTGGCCGGATGTTACGCAAAGAAAAAATTAAGCGTGACCCACAAGTTCAAGCACTTGAAGATGTCATTTGTTTAGTATTCTTAAAACATTATTTTAGTGCATTTGCAGAAAAACATACGCCAGAAAAACTGATTGTGATAGTGCAAAAGACGTGGGCTAAAATGTCTGAACAAGGTCATGAAGCGGCATTGAAATTACCGTTTACACCCGATCAACAAGCTTTATTAGCGAAAGCGCTGAGTTAATTATTATCGGTATGACTGTTTTATTAAGTCATCACTAATTCACTGTCAATATAATGTGTGCCAGTGAATTAGGTTACCTTCTTCTTTCACTTCTTCCTTTCCTGTATTGACTGCAATTTTATCCTCGTTTTTTACCTTATCACTGTTGTTTTATTAGGTTTAGTGTATATGACTATAATTAGGCTTTTCTTTCTGTGCTTTTGACTCTCATTAAAGCCTTTATATATGTCATTGCTCTGGTATATTGAGTGCAGTAGTTACAGTTGGTTAATTGCATGATTTAGGGAGTTTAAGTTAATGGAAATGGAAATAATCTCGGCAGCGGTGATGCTTTTTTTGATCATGGATCCGCTAGGTAACCTGCCTATATTTTTGTCTATCTTAAAACATATTGATAAAAAACGTCGACGTGCGGTGATGATCCGCGAGTTGTTAATTGCACTTTTTGTGATGCTGTTATTCTTATTCTTAGGTGAAAAGATCCTGGGATTCTTAAGTTTAAAACAAGAAGCTGTGCGGATCGCTGGTGGTATTATTTTATTCTTGATCGCAATTAAGATGATCTTTCCAAGTGAAGGTGGGCTAACTGGCCTTGCAGCAGGTGAAGAACCTTTCATTGTCCCTATGGCGATCCCTTTGCTCGCAGGTCCCTCTATACTTGCGGCACTCTTGCTATTAGCCCATCAAGATCCGGATAAAATGTTTGAATGGTCTGCCGCGTTAATTATTGCGTGGGGGTTGAGCGCATTTATTTTAATGTTTTATGAAGGCTTTAATCGTATTCTTGGTGAAAAGGGTTTAGCGGCTGTAGAGCGTTTGATGGGTATGCTGTTAGTGATGATATCAGTACAGATGCTACTTGACGGTATTGCTGATTATATCGCGACGGTAAGCTGATAAATCACGACGATTTGTTGCTTATTTGTAAACAAAACTTTGCTTTATTGTTTGCAATATGCCGTCGCAATGGTAAATTAATCTATCTTAATACTTAAGTAAGCTTACAGATAGTTTAGAGCGTCGCATGCGAGTAGCCCGTTTTAATATGCTGCTTCTGCTCGACGCTCTCATAAATGACAAGGAAAATGAATGAGCATTACCTCTTTTTATCCCCCGCAACGTACGTTGATGGGCCCTGGTCCTTCAGATGTTTACCCTAATGTACTGCAGGCGTTAAGTCGCCCAACTGTTGGTCACCTTGATCCCACATTTGTACAGATGATGGATGAAGTCAAAGAATTACTGCAATATGCGTTTCAAACTAAAAACCCTTGTACGATGGCGGTGTCTGCGCCGGGTTCTGCAGGTATGGAAACATGCTTTGTGAATTTAATTGAGCCAGGCGATAAAGTGATTGTTTGTATCAATGGTGTGTTTGGCAACCGTATGGCTGAAAACGTCACACGTTCTGGTGGTGTTTTGGTTAAAGTGGAAGATGAATGGGGCAAACCTGTTGATCCACAAAAACTTGAAGTCGCATTAGCTGCACATCCTGATGCGAAGATTGTCGCTTTTGTTCATGCAGAAACATCAACTGGTGCATTGTCTGATGCGAAAACACTGTGCGCACTAGCAAAAGAGCACGGCTGTTTATCTATTGTCGATGCCGTAACATCACTGGGTGGTGTGCCACTGTATGTCGATGACTGGGGTATTGATGCGATTTATTCTGGTACGCAAAAATGTTTATCGTGTGTACCTGGTATCTCACCAGTGAGCTTCAGTGCTGCAGCGGTTGAAAAAATTCAAAATCGTACTGTGCCTGTGCAAAGTTGGTTCTTAGATCAAACACTCGTGATGAGTTATTGGTCTGGTGAAGGTAAACGTACTTATCACCATACAGCACCTGTGAATACGTTATATGCATTACATGAATCGTTAGTGCAATTACAAACTGAAGGCCTAGAGAACGCATGGGCGCGTCATGCGGAGCAACATTTAGCATTGCGTGCAGGTTTGGAAAAACTGGGTATTGAGTTTATCGTTGATGAATCATGCCGTTTACCACAGCTCAATACCGTTGTTATTCCTGCAGGTGTTGATGATGCAGCGGTACGTAATCAGTTATTACAAACGTATAATCTTGAGATTGGCGCTGGACTAGGTGCTTTTGCTGGTAAAGCATGGCGTATTGGTTTGATGGGTTATGCTGCACGTCCTGCTAACGTTGCTTTGTGTTTACGTGCGTTAGAAGAAACATTGAATTAATACAAGCGTTAAACTAATGTCCTGATATGTAAAAGCGCTAGTCATTCATAATGACTAGCGCTTTTTTAGTTTTAATTTTATTTAATCTTAGTTAATGTCTTCGCCTTGGCTAATTAACCTTGCCTATTAAGGCTGGGTGTTATCAGCTTGACTTGCTGCAAAGCGTTGGACCAATTTATTACGTGGGTAAAGTAACGCGGTGCGTTGCAATAAGACCTTTGCCTCTGCATTTTTTCCAAGCTTGGTTAATACCCGCACCCAGTTAATATAGATATTTGCTCTTGGTGTTTGCTGGCTGATCTCTGCCGCCCAATCGATATAGTTATTTAACTCTGCAATGTCATTATTGTACATGGCAATTTGTAAACGATACATCATGGCATTGAATTCTAATCGAGTGATCCAAGCAACTGGGTTAACGACTTTTGTCAGAGGGGTGATATCACTGCGATCACTACGCTCATATTGCGTCAGCAGCTTATTGGTATGTAACGTGGTGACCATGAATACACTTGTTACCAGCGGGATCAATAAGGCTAAAGTACGTAATAGAAAGGTGTAATTAAACGCGATACTTTTGGTGTTGCCATAACGACTGGCGATATACCAAACCAAGGTTAAAAAGACCAGCCAATGGACGACGGCATGATAAAACGGGTATTCTGTTTGGCTGTGTAAAACCAGTGGGAAGACCAGCCCTAATAATGCCAAAGCTTGCCAAACTGGTTGCTTGACGATAATACGTAAGAAACCGATCACTAATAAGGCGATACCAGCTAAGGCGACAAGCCCACCTTCAATACCCCAATAGATGAGCTCATTGTGCGGATGATCGAGGTTTTCTGGAGAGCCGGGTAAAGCTAAACCTTGACTTAATGCTTCGCTATAGGAATTGAGGTAAGCGACTTCAAAACTACCGTAGCCCCAACCTAATAATGGCTTTTCCAACCACATATTAAAACCATGCAGATAGATAGGTACACGAGCACCTGGGTCGGTTAATGCGGCGGCTGAACGTGCCACTTTATCTGCCGTTTCCAGTGAATAAGCACCAATTACAGCGGCGATAACTAAACACGCTAACCAAATAAATAGCTTCTTTGATTGGTCTGATTCACGTAATTGCAGCCATGCCCAAGGCAACATAAGCAGGGGCGCAATGAATAATGATAAATAACCAGTGCGCGATTGCAGTAATACCACGGGAATGACTGCCATAAAGGTGGTGACGTAACAAAATAACCGTTTACTTTTTTCATCTAACTTGGTCTGTGTTAGCAGGTATAAAGCCAATGCAATACCGGTGGTTAAAAATGATGCCGATACATTTGGTTGTTGAAAAATACCGTACGGGCGATTGGCGATTTTTTGATAACCGACGGTATTATTGACGGGTAACAGATAATACTGCACCAGACTAAACAGTGCTTCGACAAAGACTGCACCTAAGATGAGATACAGTAGCGTCAGGCGTTGTTGTTGATTAAGCTGCAATTGTTGCAAGGCAATAAAAAACAGTAAGCCGCCGATTAAAGCGAATAATCGCGTATAGCTAAGCCCTGCGACGATGGGGTCTGCATATAATACCGGTATTAACATCACGATCGTGGCGGCAATAAACATCAGACTCATTCGGGAGTAAACCAATTTGGCTTGTGATGTCGATTGCCACAGACCGATGCCGATTAGGGTGGAAATAAACATCCAACCAATGGCATTAAACGGTAAATGTAGACCTGAGCCGCCACCATTATGTTGAAAATAATGCATCCCGATCAACATATAGGCGGCAAACGTAATGAAAAATCCTTTTTTCAATGTAGTTAAGTTCATGTTATGACTCTTGGTTATCCAGTTGTAATTGTCTTGCGCGCGCTAACATAGGTTTTAGAAAGCGAGCGGTATGGCTATCTGGGTGTTCAGATACGGTTTCTGGTGTACCTGCAACCAGTATTTCACCGCCGCCGCTACCACCTTCCGGACCAAGATCGATAACCCAGTCTGCGGTTTTAACTACATCGAGGTTATGCTCAATAATAACGATGGTATTACCATGATCGCGTAGACGATGTAATACTTTCATGAGTAACTTAATATCATGAAAATGCAGACCTGTCGTCGGTTCGTCCAAGATATACAGGGTTTGGCCGGTATCGCGTTTGGATAACTCTTTCGCCAGTTTTACCCGTTGTGCTTCACCACCAGACAAGGTCGTCGCCGATTGACCCAAGCGTATATAAGATAAACCAACATCCATTAAGGTTTGTAATTTACGCGCAATAGGCGGGATTGGTGCAAAGAAGGTATTCGCTTCTTCAACTGTCATATCCAATACTTCGTGAATGTTTTTACCTTTGTAACGCACTTCTAATGTTTCACGATTATAGCGTTGGCTCTTACAGCTATCACAAGGTACATAAACATCCGGTAAGAAATGCATTTCTACTTTGATTAAACCATCACCTTGGCAGGCTTCACAGCGACCGCCTTTGACGTTAAAGCTAAAGCGACCAGGTTTATAACCACGCGAACGGGATTCTTGCGTACCAGCGAAAATTTCACGAATCGCAGTGAAGATCCCTGTATAGGTCGCGGGGTTAGAGCGTGGCGTACGACCAATCGGACTTTGATCAATATCGACTACCTTGTCGAGCTGATCGAGTCCTTCGATTGAGATATAAGGTGCGGGTGTCGTTACTGTCGCGCCATTTAATTCAATATGGGCGATCTTAAAGAAAGTATCATTGATCAGAGTTGATTTACCTGAACCTGATACACCTGTTACACAGGTCATCACACCAACGGGTACCGAAAGATCGACGTTTTTAAGGTTGTTACCGGTTGCGCCTTTAAGGTGAACCCATTTATCGGTTAATGGCGTGCGTTGCGCTGGGATCCCAATGGCTTTACGACCACTGAGGTAATCTGCCGTCAGTGATTTTTTACTTTTTAAGATGTCATCAACATTGCCTTGTGCCACGATCTCACCACCATGTACGCCAGCACCAGGACCTATGTCCAGGACGTAATCAGCCGCGCGGATCGCATCTTCATCGTGTTCAACAACAATCACGGTATTACCCAGATCACGCAAGTGGATCAGGGTTTGTAGCAAGCGTTCATTATCGCGTTGGTGTAAGCCGATCGATGGTTCGTCAAGTACGTACATCACGCCAACCAGACCTGCACCGATTTGACTTGCTAGGCGGATCCTTTGTGCTTCACCGCCTGATAAGGTATCTGCGCTACGCTCTAGGCTTAAATAATTAAGTCCGACATTGACTAAGAAGCCCAGGCGGTCGCCAATTTCTTTAAGGATCTTTTCGGCTATCTGACCTTTTTGACCAGGCAGTTCCATCCCCGCAAAGAAATCAAATGCTTCACCTATTGCCATTTTAGATACTTCTGGCAATGTGGTTTCTTGGATATACACGTGACGCGCTTCTTGGCGTAAACGCGAGCCTGAACATGTTTCACAAGATTTAGTGGTTAAATATTTACCTAGTTCTTCACGTACCGCATTAGATTCTGTTTCTTTATAGCGGCGTTGCATGTTCGGAATGATGCCTTCGAAAGCGTGGTGGCGAATGACGATATCGCCGCGATCATTGACATAGTTAAATTCAATTTCTTGCTCGCCACTGCCTTGCAGGATGTAATTTTGTATATCATCGCTGAGCGAGTTAAATGGCTTGGTGAGATCAAACTTATAATGCTTGGCTAATGACGTTAGCATTTGGAAGTAATAAAAATTGCGCTTATCCCAACCGCGGATCGCGCCGCCTGATAGACTCAAGTCGGCATTGATAATAATGCGGTCGTGATCAAAGTATTGCTGTACGCCGAGACCATCACAGGTATGGCAAGCACCGGCAGGATTGTTAAACGAGAACACCCTTGGTTCAAGCTCAGCCATGCTATAACCACATTGCGGGCAAGCAAAATTAGCCGAAAATACGATAGGATCCGCATCGCTATCATCCATGTCGGCAATATAAGCGGTGCCGCCAGACATGTTGAGTGCGGTTTCAAACGATTCCGCTAGACGTAATTGCAGATCATCTCGGACTTTAAATCGGTCGATCACCACTTCAATGGTATGTTTTTTATGGAGATCTAATGCCGGTGGATCGGAAAGATCACACACTTCACCGTCAATACGGGCTCGAATGTAACCCTGACTGGCTAAGCTTGCGAGTGTTTTAACATGCTCACCTTTACGTTCTTTTACGATCGGCGCTAATAGCATGAGTTTGCGGCCGGTTTCTAATGCCAACACGTGATCAACCATTTGCGTGATCGTTTGTGCAGCTAAAGGCGCATTATGCGTTGGGCAACGTGGTTCACCGACACGCGCGAATAGTAGACGCAGGTAATCGTAGATTTCAGTGATCGTACCAACTGTTGAGCGTGGGTTATGCGATGTTGATTTTTGCTCGATAGAGATCGCCGGAGACAGCCCTTCGATATGATCGACATCGGGTTTTTCCATTAAGGACAGGAATTGTCTTGCGTAGGCAGAAAGTGATTCCACATAACGACGTTGACCTTCTGCATAAAGCGTATCAAATGCTAATGACGACTTGCCAGAACCGGATAACCCTGTGATCACAATTAGCTTATCGCGCGGTAGTTCTACATTGATATCTTTAAGGTTATGGGTGCGTGCGCCCCGAACAATGATTTGATCCATACATAACTCACACTACATAAAATAATCAGTCAGTATCGCATACTCGCACTTGTTAGGCATTACTTTAGAAGAAACTCTCGGCAATATTAAGAATATCGTCGGGAGAGATATGATCATCAATGTTGATGCGTTGTGTTTTGGTGAGATCGCCATTAGTCGAGCGCATGATGGATTTTTTTGCCGCGCGTTCGGTAAATCCGCCTGCGAGTGCAATGGCTTTATCAACGGTTAAACCAGGTCTAAAAGGATATCCTCCCGGCCGCTTTACCTCGCCTTTAATGTAAAATTGACGGAACGTCGCGATACTGACCATCACTTTAGGTGAGATGAGATAAGATCCTTTTAAACCGCTATATATTTTTTGTTTGATTTCACTTGGCGTTAAACCAACAACGGTTATTTCGCCAAGATAGGGGTAATCAATACTGCCGGAAGAATCAATGATGACATTAAAACTCAGATCGGTTTCACCATAGACATCAATCGCGATTTTATCACCAGCGCCGACAGTATAGTTGTGATGCTGCTGGTGCGCTGTTGCTGATTGTAATAGTAATGGTAATAAAAATACTAGCCACTGAGTTAAATTAAACATGATGCATCCTTTCATATTAGTCATCTAGAAGACAAAATTGCTGGTGAGACCGTAGATGTTTTTATCATAAGCGAGTCGCGAATCTGACGATGATTTATTTTGATATTCATAACTCAATCCGAATGTTAACCAGCGGCGAAATTGATAATTTAATGCCATATTAAGCTGGTGGCTATCGTCATTACGTTCGCTCTGCTGATATACCTCATCAAGGTGATTATAAGCCAATGAACTGGATAAATTATAACGCCAGGTGTGTTGCCAGTTGATGGATTGATTATTGGTTTCAATACTATCAGACCCTGTGATTGCGTTGCGTATTTTTTGACTGACGCTGATATTGAATATGGAATAGGTTTTTGGTGACCAGCGAATACCCATATCCCAACTTGGATTTGCTTGTGTTGTACGGCGATTGTCAGCAAAATTAATTTCTTCATAACCCAATTTAATCACGCCTTGTGTTTTGCCTGTGATGTCCCAATTAATGCCGCTATAAATAAGAGCGTTAGCATTGTCTTTGTCTTTGCTGTCATTAGTATCTTCATAATTAGTGGTGATATGACTCATATCGACTAACAAGTTAACACTGGCGGCAAGGCGATAATAAATGGCAAGGCCGTAATCGTATTCATTGAAATCCGCTGCTGTTGTGTAATTAAGATTGTCCTCATCGTAGCGCTTATTATTAAATCGGATTCTGGGGGTTAGCGTTACAGTGGAAGATTGACTGCCGTAGCGATAGTTAAGGTCTATATTTTGAGTGTAAAATACAGCAGGTTCTGCGACTTGTCCGCTACCTTCCGAGATGCCAGTGTTAGGCGCGTCGTGACCTTGCTCAAATTGATATAGCAATGCCAATGTGTGTCGACGGTTCACCGCGCGCTTGATGCCAGCTTGTAATTGATGGTCAGTGAAATTACTGCTTTCACTTTCACTGTATAGATTCTTGTTGGCTGCGTAATTGAGTGTGAATTGGTTATTGTACTTTTGTCCTACAATGCGCAAGGCGGGTATTATTTCAACCAATTTCGAGGCTGTTTTGTTGCTGCTGACATTGGCTATGTTGTCGTCGTACTTGTAATTTATCGCTAGGCTTGGGGTTATTTCAACGCCTATATCACTAAAATCAGTGAAGTCAGCCAAGCCGTTCGATTCGATAGGTGAAGTTGCTAATAGCTTGAACGGCACTGAACATAAGATGAGTAATAAATAATGATATTTCAACATAGGTGTACGCATTGCTATGAAGCCAATGCAGTCTCCTTTTGATATTGGTACTGATAGCGCTTATCGTTCTTTAATGACTCTTGGTTTAATATAATGCCATCAGTGCTGACATTATGTTTTGCTAATAACTCGATGGTGTTGCTGAGTTCGCCAATTTTAGAATTATTTGAACGGGTTATAAGAATGTTGAAATCGGCGTGCTGGCCAATGATTAAAGCATCACTGACAAGCAGGCTTGGTGGTGAGTCAATAATAATATAGTCGTATTGTGATCGTAGAATTTTGAGGCAACTCGCGAAGCGTACTGAGTTAAGCAAATTTGATGGGCTTTGAGTTAGTTCACCTGCCGGAATAATGGCTAATTGTGTTTGCTCATCATGCCAAATATAACTGTTTAGACTGCCACTCTTCGTTAGAATATCAATTAATCCACGTTGCTGATTAGGGATCCCCATTTTTTTCCTGACAGAGGGCTTTCTCATGTCAGCTTCAATAATAATTGTTTTGTGGGTTTGCGCGAGTGCCATTGCGAGGTAGATTGCTGAGGTGCTTTTCCCTTCACCGATAGTACTTGATGTCACCATGATGACTTGTTGTTGCGCTTTTGCGGAAAGTTGTAATGCTGTACGTAAGCTCTGTGCGGCTTCAAATATCATGCGATTATTCAGGAATAATTGCTGGGGTGAACGCTGTTGGAATTTTTTATCAATGGCTTTTAGATTGGGTAGCGAGCCGAGTAATGGTACCGGTAAATTAGCCACATTATCTTGATTAACAAAAAATACCGCATGCAGCAGCGCATGCGCAACTAATACCATTAAAGTCAGTAGAATCACTAATACGAGGATAAGTGATTTTTTCGGTTTAAAAGGCGCAAGTGGTATTTTTGCCACATCAGTGATCGTAGCAGTAGATAGATTGAGGTTATTAGTAAGCCTCGTTTCTTTTAAACGCATTAAAAACATATTATACAGCTCGTTACTCGATTTTAACTCACGGTTAAGTTCGTTGTAACGGGCTTTTTGTTTAATGAGAGTACGGTGTTCAGCTTTTTTACCTTGCAGTGCCGCCACAATCGCGGATTCATTTTGCTGCAATAACGTGAGGTTGTTCTTAAAACCGAGTGCAAGTTGCTGCAAGGCTTTTTGCGCATTTTGTTCGGCTTCATTAAATTGCGCATTGGCGTGGATCATTTTATCGTGACGAGGTCCGTAACGTTTAGATAATTCTGCGACATTATTTTTGGCGCGCGTGTAGTCATTTCTTAATTCAACAATGACGGTTTGGCTCGACAGTGCTTTAATCGATGTAGAGGTCAGTAAATCTAAATTGTGCGCTTGGCTAACTTGTAAATATAAGGTCCGTGCATTAATTAATTCACTACGTATGGTATTTAATTTGTTGGTTAGGATCTGTAATTCTGTCGCGCTAAAATTATCAATGCCAGTGTCGTTAATTAAATTTTCTTGCTGAAGAAAGTGACTAAGATTGCTCTCCGCTGTATTTAAATTATCTTTTAGCGCTTGTACGCCTTCTTTTAGCCAGAGTGATGCGTTGATTGTTTGTTGAACGCGAAAGTCACGGTTGTGTTGAATATAGACATCGGCATAAGTATTCGCGATTAAGGCGGCCAACTCCGCTGTATTGTGTTCGTAACTGATGGCTAATAGTTGGGTGTTTTTAATTAAAGATACTGTCACCGCCGCTTTTATTTGGCCAATGAAAGCCTGTTGATTTATTTTTTTTACTGAGGGGTTGGTCGGTAAAAGGCGATCTTTTATGTGGCCGAGTATTTCGGCAAATTTACTTCGAGGTTTGTTCTGCGTGTAATAAGGGTGCTGGATTAAGTTTAATTTGTTAATGACTTTTTCAGTGATTAAATCAGAACGTAAAATCTCAATTTGAGTTTGAAAGTAATCTTTATTATTTACATCGTTCTGTAATATACCTTGGATCGCAATTGGTTTGGCTTGTTGTACTTGTAATTGTAAAGTGGTTTTGGCTTTGTAAACAGGCGGTAAATCAGAAATAAATATAGCGGCAATGATACTAACAAGAGTGGTCATTATTACGATCCGCAAAAATGCGCGTCGAATTATATTAACGAGATGGGTTAAATCTATTTCGTCGTGGGCTCCTTGTTGGAGTCCGCTATGCGTCTCGTTATTTTGCTCCACTTCAGATCCTTTGAATTGCGAGCGATAGGGTCACGTATCCATACGTGCTCAGTATTTAGCATTAACAAGTACCATTGTTTTAACAAAAAAGAAACATTATAAGCGCAAGTGGGTATGTAATTATCTCGTTATAAGTATAAAAGATCATATAAAATATGATCTTTTATATATATTAGTCTAAAGGGACCGTTATTTAGCGGGATAATAATGGCCTTATGAAGCATTCATTTTATAGCAGATTTTCTTTCGCCCAAGATACTGCCTGCAGGCGATTTTTAACTTTGATTTTTTTGAAAACGTTGTAGAGATGCGATTTAATGGTGTGCTCACTGACATACAATACGTCAGCAATTTCTAAATTAGATGAGCCTGTCATTAGCTGGCGCAAAATTTCTTGTTCACGGGTTGTTAATTCTGGTTTTCTATCGAGATCAAGGGTTTTAGTTGAGCGATAAATTGAGATTAAAGAACTCAGCGTGCGTCTTGGCATCCAAAATTCACCTTCAGTGATCTTTTGTATGCCTTTGCAAACGACATCGAGTTCATCGCGTTTATTAAATACGCCGAAGATAGATGGCCAAGTAGAAATATTTTCCATCGTGGTATCGTCACTTAAATTAATCAATGCTAAACGAAACATGCCATGATATTGCTTTAATTTGTTTTTAAGTTGTTCTTGTGAAGTATTGCTGAGGTTATCTGTATCAACCAGCAAGAGTAAGTTGTCATCTATCGAGATCCGTTCAATTTCGGCTACTTCACGCAGCTGTTGTACCGGTATATCGAGTTTAGCTCTTAAACACGAGACTAACGTGGCGACTTGTAGGCTTGGTTGTGAAAGTAGTACTACATTTGGGTAATCCGACATATGACTAATCCTTTAGTGTGTGTGGTGATATCCATATTCATGTTAAACATTATAAAGCGATAAAATTGAGCGAGTGACTTAATTTAAGTGTTAAACCTAATACCTAAGTGCAATAAAATTTGGTACTAAAGTATTAATTGACAGTACGGGATGAAAAAAAGTCTTTTAAATACTCAATGTTAAGTAGTTGTTAATTAAACTTAACATATCTGGGTGTCAGAAATGAGTCAAGTTAGCCTGGCATTTTATCTCGCCTCATACTTTTATTTTTGAGTTGTATTGATGGTTTAACTGCGTTTAATACTTTTATTTTGATTGTATGGGGGTTTTATTTTGGCGTTTTATTTCATTTGTGATTATTAACTTGGTGTTTTACGGTTATTTTTATTTATTGTTAATACTAAAGCATGGTCGGGGCGACGGTGATTGTTTTAAATAAATTTTTATTGTCAGCTAGCATGACGTGTTAACATGGCGCTGTAAATATTAAAGGGTTGATGGATTAATTATGGATAATGTAGCTTTATCTAAATTAGAGCAAAAAACAGCGGTGTCGCTAGCATTAGTATTTGGTTTAAGAATGCTGGGGTTATTTATGATCATGCCGGTGTTTGCAATATATGGGCGCGATTTAATCGGTTATTCGCCGTTGTGGGTTGGTATCGTGATCGGTGCTTATGGTTTAACCCAAGCGATGCTGCAAATTCCGATGGGGCAGTTATCTGATCGTATTGGTCGTAAGCCCGTTATTATTGCTGGCTTAGGCTTATTTTGCGTTGGTAGCATTGTTGCTGGCATGGCTGATTCCGTTTACGGTGTGGCTTTTGGACGCATATTGCAAGGTACAGGTGCTGTTGCCAGTGCTATTTTGGCGTTAGCTGCTGATATCACCCGCGAACAACAACGACCTAAAGTCATGGCCGTTATCGGTATGTGTATCGGTCTGTCATTTGCGTTTTCGCTGGTGGCTGGCCCTGTATTAGCACAATGGGTAGGTCTTAAAGGTATCTTCTTTGTGACTGCAGCCTTGGCTATCGTTGGTATGTTGGTGGTGTATTATATTGTCCCTAACTCAACAACCAAAGCGCCAGCAGGCGATGCGAGTACCAATAAGAACAAGTTAAGAGCGATGTTACGTGATCCGCAATTATTACGTCTCGATGCCGGTATTTTTTTATTGCACTTAACCCTGACTGCGGTATTTGTATCTCTGCCATTTGAATTAGAGTCGGCAGGACTGGTTGGTGAGCACCACTGGTGGATATATTTCCCTGCGTTGCTGCTATCATTTGTATTGATGGTACCGATGTTGATTATTGCGGCTAAAAAGAAAATGAATAAACAATTTTTCTTATTTGCAATCGCGTTAATGGGTACTGCCTTGTGCGTTATGGGGTTTGCTCATGGTAATTTATGGCTGTTTGGTCTGGCTATTATTTTGTATTTTACCGCGTTCAATTTTTTAGAAGCCTCGTTACCTGCGATGATCTCGATGTCGGCTCCGGCTGGTGCTAAAGGATCGGCAATGGGTATTTATTCCACTTCCCAGTTTGCTGGTGCATTTTGTGGCGGTATTATTGCCGGTAGTTTGTATTCGCAATTAGGTTCGCAAGGTTTATTCTTTATTATTGCTGCGGTAATGATAATGTGGTTTGCTATTTCTTTAGGCTTAGAGAATGTTGGCCAAGTGAAGGCCCATACTATCGCTGTGAGCATTGCTAACCAAAGAGACGCTGAATTAATCGCCGAAAAGCTAATATCGCTTTCCGGTATTAATGAAGCTGTAGTAGTATTAGAAGAGCAGGTTGCTTATTTAAAAGCGACTAAAGATTTTGAAATAGACCAGGCTTTGAACCTGGTTCGTGAACAGCACAGGAGCTAGCATGGCCAGTCGTGGCGTAAATAAAGTAATTATTCTTGGTAATTTAGGTAATGATCCTGAAATCCGCTCATTCCCAAATGGTGGCGCGGTTGCCAATCTAACGATTGCGACAAGTGAATCGTGGCGTGACAAGCAAACTGGCGAACAGCGTGAAAAAACTGAATGGCACCGTGTTGCTGTATTCGGTAAACTAGCAGAAATTGCTGGTGAATATTTACGTAAAGGTTCACAGGTATATATCGAAGGCGCATTACAAACACGTAAATGGCAAGATCAAAATGGCCAGGACCGTTACACTACAGAAGTTGTAGTACAAGGTTTTAATGGTGTAATGCAGATGATTGGTGCTCGTCAAGGCGGTCAACAACAGCAGCAACAAGGTGGCGGTGGTTACAATCAACAACCACAACAGCAAAATCAAAATGCAGGTTGGGGTCAGCCACAACAACCAGCAGCTGCACCGCAACAACAGCAAGGCGGTTATAATCAACAGCCACAGCAAGCACCACAGCAACAGGCTCCACAGCAGCAAAGCTATGCTCCACAACAGCAAGCACCTGCAGCAGCGCCTCAAGCACCACAGCAAGGTTTTAACGAACCATCTGCTGACTTTGATGACGACATTCCGTTCTGACGGTTACCTGAGACCTAGTTTTGTAAAGTTTACATATAAACAAAACTAAATCAGTAGGTTATATAGAGTTTACAGTTAAGTGTTGCAACTTCTGTAAACTTTTTTTATACTCTAAATTCAGGTTATGGGTTACCTTGTTATTTTGTAACGTTTAGGGTGTGTATGAATGTAAAAAAGTTTAAATTCAACTCAGGAGAGTCATACTCAATATTGATGGGAGACAATGGTCTTCCCATGGATTATCCAAACTTGTTCATGACAATCAATCATCGAAATGCTTCTGATGCGACCAGTACCTGTCACGCAAATTTTGAGCATATAAAATATCTTTATGAAATCTGTACTTTCCTCAATATTGATATCGAGGAAAGATGTAAGCGAGGGGACTTTGTATTAAGAGCAGAGTTGGAGACATTAATAAAATGGGCGAAGCGTACAGTGCCATCTTTTCGTGAGCATGTAGCACGAAATAAAGGTAAGAATATTGTTGAGTTTACCCCTAGACGCAACAAGCTTGAATCTGCAAGACAAATCATAGTGGTTGAAGATGAGAAGGATATTTCGTCTCATACCAGTTACAACCGTATCACAACATTTGCTAGTTACATTGGCTGGCTTGAACAATATTTATTTCCCTCCAAAATAGGAAAAACTAAAGAGCTTCTAAAATCACTTCGACCTAAAAAATTTAGTGCTGAGGGTGATATTGAACGTGATGAAAGGATTATCGATCACCTTAATAAAGACTCAGCATATACAGGCATAGAATCTGATGATTATGATGATGTGGGGAAATACAAGTCACTAACTCGGATTCAAATTATTCGAATATTAGATGTCATTAGACCTGATTCATCTGACAATCCTTGGGTGGGTGTAGATGCCCGTTACCGTAATCAATTAATTATCAACATGCTCGAGGCTATAGGAAATCGACGCGGCGAGCTAGCGCGGATTAGGATTCAGGATATAAAAACAAGTACCAAGAATGGGCGAAGATATCTATCAATTAGAAAAAATAGTGATTTAAACGACAAACGTGCAGACACTCCATCAGCCAAAACTCTGGGTCGACTAGTTCCTATAGATAGCCGCCTATCAGAAATGATTGATAATTATATTATTAATCATCGCAGTAATATCCAAGACGTGGGAAAAATACCTTATTTGTTTGTTACTCATCACCACCGAGTAAAAAAACCGAATGCACTCTCTATGGGTGCTGTAAATAAAATATGTAGGCAAGTGTCTAAAGTTGTTGGTTTCCGTGTACATCCACATGCATTTAGGCATTCATGGAATGACCGGTTCAGTGATAATGCTGATCGTAGAATTAAAGAGGGAAAAGTTACCCATGCTAAGTCTGAAAGTGACCGTCAAAAATTAATGGGTTGGCGCGAAGGGTCAGATTCGGGTAAAAAATACAGTATGAGACATGATGATGAGCGCGCCATTTTGACAGGTCTTGAACTCCAAGAAAAAAACAGTACAGAAATTATGAGTATTGTAGGTGCCTATGATGAAGATATTCCGATGTAAAAAGAGGTTATGACAACGTGTCCGCTCAAGATTTAAAATTACAACCGAAAAGTAAAGTAACCGTAACCGTTTCTTCTAGAGGGTTCGAATTCGATTACTTAGATGATCATTGGCAGCTAGATCGGAATATTAATCTAGACACCCGTTTTTTGGATGATTTCGATGATAGCTGCGTGGATGACATTCGAGAAACGCTAGTGTATTTTGCTGAAAATAATTCAGCTCCCCACACAAGAAATATTTCAGATAACTTGAAGTTATATTTAAAAGAAAGTGGTGCGACAACCTTTTCTGAATTGGGTTTGTTGACGTTTAAAGGTCGGTTAGCAAAGAACAGAGAATATAAGCTATCTGTTGTTCGCGGTTTTATTCGTCAAATGCGTTATTTGAGCCTCGATTCATCAATTGAAGATAGCGTTTACGAAGTAATGGATAAATGGCGTTTATCGGGAAATGATAAAGGTGCAGCAGTGCTTTCTTTAGACCCTTTAACTGGACCGTTTAGTGATATCGAATTTGAAGCTATAGCTAGCCAATCAGCACATAAGTATGCAGAAGGTAAGATAACCAGCTTGCAGTACGCACTCATTCTACTTTTTAAAGCAACAGGCCGCCGTCCAGAACAAATAGCCACTCTAAAAGTCAAAGATGTTGTTTTCTCGGTGAAGTACACCACAAAGAAAATCTATGTAATTAAAATACCAAGAATTAAGCAACGTAGAAACAAATTTCGTTCTACTTTTAAGGATTTTGGTCTGATTGATGATGCTGGAAAAGTTATTACAAAGCATATCAAAGAGCATATCGTTAAGGTTGAGCAGGATCTTGGACGTAAATTAACTCGTGCACAAAAAAACAAATTACCATTATTTATTGATAGCAGTTGTTTGCAGGCGTTAATTGATACGCCTAAAGGAATGCTCACTAAGGTTTTAGATACAGAGTTACTTCACATGACATCTAATAACATGTCTTCAATGTTAGTGAAAGCCGTTAATAAGTTAAAGATAACTTCTGAGCGTACTGGTGAGCGTATCCATATTTCCCCATATCGCTTTCGCTACACGTTAGGTACAAGAGCGGCTAGGGCTGGTTCTGGAACGCTTACTATCGCTACATTGTTAGACCACGGCAGTACACAGAACACTGGGATATATATCGAAAATGTACCTGAATTTGCTTTAGAGATATCTAAAATAATGAATCAGTCTCTGATGGTATATGCCAGCGCTTTCGCAGGTAGGGTTGTCAAGGACGAGGATGAGGCAAACAAAGGCAATCCTAAAGCGACTCGCATTCCTTGTCATGAAAAAGACTGTGACATCGGGTCGTGTGGCACTAACTCGTTCTGTACTGACTATGCGCCAGTTGCTTGTTATTTATGTCCTAAATTCCGCCCTTGGTCAGACGCTCCTCACCATCTTGTTTTACAATGGCTTATGGAAGAGCGTGAGCATCTAAAAGAAACGTTAGGCGACATGACTATTGTAGCCATCAATGACAGAGCAATTATCGCTGTTTGTCAGGTTATTAAGCTCTGCAAGGAATATAACGAGAATGCCTAATTCTATAGTTTTCACTCCAAAACATGAAAAACAACATAAAAAAAACCTTATTGATTTTGTTGCTTTTGCTAAACAATTGCCACCTTTAAATGATAAATGCGATTACGAGAGCGCCTATTGGCCAAAGGTTGGTAACTTCACCAAAATAGGTATTGGAAGTAAAGACCGTATTGAAGCCAATCAACTTGATAGTTCAGTTATGTCATTTGCCAAGGCATACGTTACGTACCAACAGACAATGAAGCCTACGGCAAATACATTGCAGCTTTATGCATTGAGAGCTATTGAATCAGCTTGTATAGCCAAGCGTGGGAATCTCGATATCGTTACACTTAAGGCTGGCGATTTTGACCGTGCTGCGCAGTCTGCCAGAGATAACATGGGAAGTGGGGCTGCATATCAAGCTGGTGCTCAGCTTAAAAACCTTCTCGATTTTTTAATTGATAAAAAAATAATTAAGCCATTCTTGTGGAAAAACCCTATCAAAAAGGCCAAGGATATGGGCTCTACGGGTGAAGAAGCTGAGAAAAGGCGTCAAGATAAGATGCCTGATGATAATGCTTTGATGGCCCTAGCAGAGATATCATCAATGAAAACGGAATTACTATCACCTCGTGATGTGTTTACTAGTTCGACTATGGCTTTAATGTTTTGTGCTCCCTCGCGTGGATCCGAACCTATGTACCTTAAAATCGATGGGCTTCATGAGGAAACAATGACAGTCAAACGAGCTTTGGAGTGTGGATATACGCTCGATGAGCTCAATGAAATTGTCAAGATCAGAGAGCTGGTAAGTATTAAAGATGAAAAAGTAGTAAATCCAAGTAGTGTTATTGTAACGTCAGTCGATACTGAGAAAAGCAATGCTGATAAAGCAGGACTAAGTGTCGATGATGAAATAAAGCTATATGGGCTTAAGTGGTTTTCTGGTAAGGGATTTGGTCACGCTAATAAATGGTTGCCAACTGTCATTATGGATACTGCTGCTCGAGTTTTTAAACGTTTGCTAGCGCAATCTACACAAGCGAGAGAATTTTCCAAAATGCTGGAAGACTCACCTGATTTTCCACGTCACCATCTCTGTCCAGATGTTGAGGAGCATCAGTTATTAACCAAGGAGCAGGTATCTGCGGCTCTGGGGTTAGATTTATCAAGTTTAGAGGGGACAAAAAAGAATAATGCATGTAATCAATTTATAAAACGTAAAGGAGTTGAACGTAAAGATTATGTTGTGAGCTTGCATGATTTAAATAAAATTATTCGAAGAGACCTGCCTGAAGATTTTCCATATATTCCTTTTAAAACAGGGGAAGGTAAGGTTAAAGTTAAGTGGTCTGAATCCTTGTATACAGGTTTTTCAAATGCGCTGAACATCAAAAAATCAATCATTTATACGGAGCTTACGATCCCAACTATCAATACGTTAAACGAGGATTTAGCACCGACCAAGAAAGTGAGTAAAACAACAGGGGCAGCTCTCAATAACACTCTGTCTATCTTTCAGCGTTGGGAATATGGTGATTTATCGATGACATCCCACCAGTTACGTCACATGCTGGACACAATGGCAAGCGTAAATGGGATGGAAGGGGAGGTTCGGGCTAAGTGGGCACAACGTTCTGATCCAAAACAAAATCGAGCTTACAATCACACCACACCTGAAGAGTATGGTGCTGATTTTATTGAAGATAGTGAAAAATCGATAGCAACTCAAAATAAAACTGAAAATACTCAAATTCAGGTTCAAATAGCGACACCAAGAACTATTCAAGAACTCAATACGAAAGCCTCTCTCAGTGCTCATATAACTGAATATGGCATGTGTACGACTTCTTACTTAAGTGAACCGTGTGAAAAATATCGAGATTGTATTAATTGTAATGAGCATGTTTGTGAAAAAGGGGATGATGTAAAATGTGAACGGATTCGCAAAAAACTGAAACGAGAAGAGCAATTATTAAGGAAGGATAAAAAGGCGCTGGATCATGGTGTTCAAGGTGCTGAGCAGTGGTACACCCGGCGTAATGCGACGGTAGAGCGCTGTAGACAACTAATAGGAATGCTTACAGATCCAAATATTGAAGATGGTGCATTGATTAAGCTCGCTAATATCGAAGATGTAACCTTGCTAGATAGAGCTATGGATGCCAATGGAAAAAAACGATTACCTAAAATTGAAAATTTTCAAAGAGTGAATAATGTGAAGGTCGATGAGCTTCTCGGGCTGGAATTGGTCGAGGCTGATGACGAAGAACAAATTTTGATGGATGAGATGGATGATATGGATTATTTGGAGGACTTCTAATGGCAAAGCATTTAACTGATAAGGATATCGCCGATGTTTGCGACGTTTTGGATGGTTGGCCTACTGATACTAGGTTGACATGGGATAAATTAGTTGATGCCGTTGAGCATGATTTAGGGTTTAAAACCACACGACAAACTTTGCAAAAATATGCTCGTATTAAAAATGCTTTGAAAGAAGTTAAAAAAATTATATCTGGTGGCGAACCTAAAGCTAATCTAAGCCTCCCTCCAAGCTTAAAAGTGGCAGCAGAAAAACTGGATAAAAAAGATAATACAATCAAACGTCTTGAAGAGGAAAATAGGCAATTGCTTGAGCAGTTCCATGTTTGGCTCTATAACGCATATAGGCTTGGTGTGACACCGGATCAATTAAACACGCCACTTCCAAATAAAGACAACCAGTAGGTTAGTTAAACTACTGGTTTTAATGGCAGTAAAAAAGCAAAAGATAAAAGAAGGTCGGCATCTGGTGACGACCTTACAATAATTGCCCATGCACGTCACAAAGGCTATCTTACATCCTAATAAGTAATGCAACGTTATGCCGCATGGTTAGGTTTACCAACCCTTTTGCTAGTATCAAAAAATAGTCGTATATTGATACCAGCCTTCCATATTAAAAACTGGTATCAAAAAATTAGGGTGTAGACTTCATGATACTTTAATTATATGATACCCCCATATTTGATACCTTTTATAAAAGTGAGTGACCAATGCGCATCTTCTCCTATTGTCGTGTTTCAACAACAGAGCAAACCACCGAGAATCAAATTATTGCTATCCGTCAGAAAGGGTATGAGGTGAATGACTCTCGTGTTATCAGCGAAACGGTTTCAGGTTCTGTTGAAGCAATGAAGCGGGATAAATTTAAGATGCTAATCAATCACCAGATAGAAAGTGGCGATATGTTGGTTGTCTTAAAGCTAGACCGTTTAGGCCGAGATAACATAGACGTGCAAAACACAATTAAGCTGCTTACTGATAAAGGCGTTAAAATTGTTTGCCTTGACCTCCCCGTTGCAGATCTATCAAGTGCTGAGGGTAAGTTGATGTTGCAAATGTTTTCGGCCTTTGCTGAGTTTGAGCGGAACCGAATTAGAGAGCGAACAAAAGAAGGACTTGAACGAGCTAAAGCTCAAGGCAAAAAGCTGGGTAGACCGAAAGCCCACGCCACAACGCATTCAGTTCAAGCAAAGAAGGCAGAGGGCTTATCTCAATCTAAAACAGCAGAGGTATTAGGTTTGGGAATTGCTACAGTGAAAAGACATTGGAATAAAGAATAGGTCGATGTCTCAGTTGAAGTGTTTTAATGTATCGATGCCAACCCACGTCTTAGTATCTTCTGGTACAATGCCTGCAATTAAATTTAGTCGGCTTATCAATAAGGCACATCATGGTTCGTGAACACCAACAACAATTACAAAAACAGCTTTGGAACATAGCCAACACTCTGCGTGGCAATATGTCAGCCGACGACTTCCGTGACTACATTCTGGGGCTTATCTTTTACAAGTACCTATCAGACAAACTAAACCGTTACTGTGATGAACTGCTTGCCGAAGATGGTATTACTTTCTCTGGTGAAAATAGCGCTGAATCTGATGATGAACTGATTAAAGAACTACATGATGAGTGTGTCGAGAACCTTGGCTACTTCATTGCCCCTAAACAGCTATTCTCAAGCCTTGCTAAACGTGGCGAGAAGTCTGAGTTTATCCTTGATGAGTTAAGCCGTGTCCTTAACGACATTGAACAATCCACAACCTCGGCTGATTCTGCGGATGACTTCAACGGACTGTTTGAAGAACTCGACCTTAACTCTAGCAAACTAGGTAAGAACCCAGACGCACGTAACAAACTTATTTGCCAAGTGTTGGTTCACCTAGAGAACATCGACTTTCAAATCGACAACACCGAAATCGACCTACTTGGTGATGCCTATGAATACCTGATTGGTCAATTTGCCTCTGGTGCAGGTAAAAAGGCAGGTGAGTTCTATACCCCTCAACAAGTATCTAAAATCCTTGCTAAGTTAGTAAGCCTAAGCGGTGACGTGAAATCCGTTTATGACCCAACGTGTGGTTCAGGTTCATTGCTATTACGCGTAGCAAGAGAAGTAAAAAGCACTAACCTTGAGTTCTGTGGACAAGAGCAAAACCCAAGCACCTTCAACCTTGCTCGTATGAACATGCTGATGCACGGTGTGCGTTACGATAAGTTCGATATTAAGAACGACGACACCCTAGAGCACCCAATGCACTTGGATAAGCGTTTCGATGCTGTGGTTGCCAACCCTCCGTTCTCTGCTAATTGGAGCGCAAGCGACCTACACCTAAACGATGAGCGTTTTGCTGATTACGGTAAACTTGCACCTAAGACTAAGGCTGACTTTGCTTTTGTACTGCATATGGTTCACCAGTTAAACGAAACAGGCACACTAGCGGTTGTTGTTCCTCACGGCATTCTTTTCCGTGGCGCGGCTGAAGGTCATATTCGTAAGCACCTTATCGAGAACAAAAACTACCTTGATGCAGTGATTGGCTTACCTGCAGGCATCTTCTTCGGTACAAGTATTCCAACCTCTATTCTTGTATTCAAGAAAACCAGACAACACGCAGATAACGTCTTGTTCATTGATGCGTCGAACCATTTCGAGAAAGGCAAAGCGCAAAACCACCTGCGTGAAGAAGATGTCACTCGCATTGTTGAAGCCTACAGCAAGCGTGAATCGGTAGAGAAATTTTCTCATGTTGCCAATATGTCTGAGATTGCAGAGAACGACTACAATCTGAATATCCCTCGCTATGTGGATACCTTTGAAGAAGAAGAAGCGATCGATCTTGATACGGTAGCAACAGACTTAACAGAGCTTGAAACCAAGATGCACTCAGTGGATGCTGATATCGCTGATTTCTGTGCTCAGCTTAATATCAAAGCGCCATTCTAGGGGAGTCATGATGAATTTAAAACCAAGACTTCGCCTTACTGAGTTTAGTAAAGCCCCTCAATACACTCCGTATAAGTTTGACGATATTTTCGTATTTTCCTCAGGAAAAAACATTAAGCAAAAAGAAGCCTCACCAGAGTTTAATACTCCTTGTGTAAGATATGGAGAGCTTTACCACATGTATGGTGAAGTTATTACAAAGACTATTAACCGCACAAATCTAGATCACTCAGAGCTTACGTTCAGTTACGGTAATGAGATTCTTTTGCCATCAGCAGGAGAAGACCCTTTTGATATCGGTTCTGCTTCAGCTCTAATACTTAAAGATGTAGCAATAGGCCGAACCATCAATGTCTTGAGACCAAAAGGTGATATTGATTATTCTCATGTTTATGTGTCGTATTACATAAATGAAAAATTAAGAAAGAGAATTTCAAAGCTTGCGAGAGGGGCAAGTATTAGTAATGTATACAACTCTGACCTGAAGACTTTAAAAGCCAACTTACCCGAAATATCTGAACAAAAAAAAATCGCCTCTTTCTTATCAAAAATCGATGAGAAGATTGGACTGTTGTCAGAGAAGAAAGACAAGCTCACCGAGTACAAACGCGGGGTGATGCAACAGTTATTTAGTGGAGAGTGGAAAGTTGAGAATGGAAAGTTAGCCTTTGTCCCGCCGACTCTGCGCTTTAAGGCCGATGATGGCAGCGAGTTTCCTGATTGGGAGGAGAAGACTTTAAAAAGTGTTTTCTCAATATTGAATGGGTTTGCTTTTAAAAGCACCGATAGTCGAACTAATGGAACTAGGTGGCTCAAAATAGCTGATGTTGGTGTCGAAAAAATATCTAACAAAAATATAAGTTTCTTACCAAAAGACTACCTAGAAAAATACAAAAAATTTGCCTTGAAGAAGGGAGATGTGGTTGTCGCTTTGACTCGCCCAGTCTTGAATGATCAACTTAAAATAGCATTCGTTGATGATAGTTCTGATGGAGCCTTGTTGAATCAACGTGTAGGCAAGTTAAACACAAAAGAGTGCTTGATTTATGTGTACTATTTAGCTCAATGCAAACGAGTAGTGAGTAGCATAGTTCAAAACATTGCAGGCACAGATCCACCCAACCTTGCACCAACGGATATCAACCATATCAAGGTTACATTACCTTCACTTGTAGAGCAGAAGAAAATAGCCAACTTCTTATCAGCTATCGATCAGAAGATCGCCCTAACCAACTCTGAGCTTGAAAAAGCTAAAGAATGGAAAAAAGGCTCATTACAACAAATGTTCGTGTAAGGGACTAAATGAGCACACAATCAGAAGCAAAACTTGAAAATGACTTAATCGCTCAGCTTACCTCTGCTGATTTTGAACCAGTTAAGATAGAGAACGCCGCCGCGCTTAAAGCTAACCTAAAGCGACAGCTTGAGCGAGCGAATAAGATTACACTAACTGAGCGTGAATTTGAGAATGTGCTCATTAGCCTTGAGAAAGGCAACATCTTCGACAAATCTAAACGCCTCAAAGGAAAGGTTGATGTGGTGCATAAGGATGGCACCATCAGCTACCTCACTTTGTTAAGTAGCGATGCCTCAAAGAATATTTTCCAAGTGACTAACCAAGTCACCATGCACGGTAAATATGAGAATCGTTACGACGTGACTATCTTGGTAAACGGCTTGCCGTTAGTGCAGATAGAGCTTAAACGTCGTGGTATTGAAATGGCTGAAGCATTCAACCAAATCAAACGCTACGACAAGCATACCTTTGGCGCAGAAGGTGGGCTGTTTAACTACATACAGTTGTTTGTGATATCCAATGGCGTGAACACTAAATACTTCTCAAACAACCGTGAGTTGTCGTTTAAACAGACCTTCCACTGGACAGATGTAGACAATAATAAGATTAATGTGCTGCACCAGTTTGCTGATGCTTTCTTGAATAAAGAACATCTTACCAAGATGCTCAGTCGCTACATAGTTCAAAACGAGACAGGCAAGTTCTTAATGGTGCTGCGCCCTTATCAATTCTACGCAGTAGAGGCTATTGTAGAGCAGGTTAAGACCAGTGATAAACATGGTTATATCTGGCATACAACAGGCAGTGGTAAAACCCTAACCAGTTTCAAGACGGCTCAAATATTATCGAGATTAGATAACGTCGATAGAGTGGTGTTTGTCGTCGACCGTAAAGACCTCGACTATCAAACGGCTAAAGAGTTTGATGCCTTCCTAAAAGGCAGTGTCGACAGTACAGGTGACACTAAGAGTTTATTAAACCAGTTCCTTGGCTCTCGACCTGTACCTAAGACATCATCGACTGTTCTCGGGAATAGTGCCAATGATGCTGAGGTTCTATCACAAATTGCTGAATACTCACCAGTTTATAGCAGTAACGTGAATCGTATTAACAAACTGACGATCACCACGATTCAAAAGCTCAATAACCTGATCACTAAGCCTCGCTTCAAAGGACAAGTCGAACACTTACGCCAAGAGCGCGTGGTTTTCATATTCGACGAGTGTCACCGCAGCCAGTTTGGTGAAACGCACCAGAATATTGTTGAGTTCTTTGAGAAAGCTCAGCTATTTGGCTTTACAGGTACGCCTATCTTTGCCGATAACGCGACGGCTAAAAAAGTGGAAGGTAAAGGCGTACAGAAGAGAACAACCAAAGATCTGTTTGGTGAACGCCTGCACAGCTATGTGATTGTCGATGCGATTCGAGATGACAACGTACTGCCTTTTGCGATTGAGTATTACGGCAAGCTAAAACACAAGCAAACAGGCTTAAACGCGGATGTATCCAGTATTGATATCGCGGAGTTCTTCAGTTCTCCTAAGCGTATAAAAAAAGTTTGTGAGCACATCATTGGCATTCATAAGTTTAAGACCAAGCGTAAGTTCAATGCAATGCTATGTGTGGCGAGTATCCCTGATTTAATCACCTACTACGATACCCTTAAGGCTCTCAAGGCGGAAGGTAAGCACAAGCTCAACATCGCTACTATCTTTAGCTATGGCGTCAACGAAGCCGAAGAGTTTGAGGGTGAAGTCAATGTTAAAGGCTTAGCGGAAGCTAACGCTAAGGTACACAGTCGCGACAAGCTAGATTCGTACATTGGTGATTACAACGAACAATTTGGCACAAGCTATTCGACCCAAGATACTGACAGTTTCTACAACTACTACAAAGATCTATCCAACCGAACCAAAAATGGTGAAGTGGATATTTTACTCGTAGTGAACATGTTCCTTACGGGGTTTGATGCGCCGAGCCTGAACACTATCTACGTGGATAAGAACCTCAAGTATCACGGATTGGTTCAAGCGTTTTCTCGTACCAATCGATTGAACGGCACGGTGAAATCTCACGGTAACGTCATGTGTTACCGCAACTTGAAGCCACAAGCTGATGAGGCGTTCGCACTGTTTTCAAATAAACAACCGACAGAGTACATCGAAGTACCAGACCTTGAGGGTTTGACAGAAGACTTTGCCAAAGCGCTTGAAGCGTTAAAAGCGATAGCGCCAGATGTTCAAGGTGTTGATGACTTGCCAGATGAAGACATGCAGGCTGGATTCATTAAACAGTTCCGTATCTTGATGCGCTTGAAGAACCAACTTGAGACTTTCAGTGATTTCGACATTGAAGCGCTTGGGATTTCAGAGCAAGAGTTTGTGGATTACGCCTCTAAGTACGGTGATTTAGCCAGAGAGCTGAAAGGCAATCCGTCCGATAAAGAGTCAATTCTTGCTGATATTGACTTTGAATTAGAGCTACTTCAGCGTGACAATGTGAACGTGGGCTACATACGCCACCTTCTACAAACCATGCTTGAAGAGTCATGTGATGATGCCAAAGATAAGAAACGTCAAGTTATCGCAAACTTACTCGCCTCTGAGCCAACACTTCACAGTAAACGTCATCTTATAGAAGGATTTATCGAAAAGAGCTTACAGGGCTTGGTGCAAGGGGCTGAATTTGATGAGTACATTGAAGAGCAGAAGCAAAAGGAAATCGCCCAAATTACCGAAGAAGAAAAACTCGACGCTGGCAAGTTATTTGAGATGATAACGAATATCGAAAATGGCTTGAATGTAGATGGCTTGAAGTCAGATGATATAGCTCAGTTGACTACAGAGAAGATGACTTTCCGAACTCGTAGAACCATCTTGCCGAAGATTACTGAAAGGTTAAAAGTATTTACCGAAACATTTATCAAAGGCTTTTAATTGACTAGAAGTTGAAGGGTTTTAAGAGGGGTACTTAGTAACTTCAAGTTTATTTTCTTGTTTTAAAACATGGTTTTGCATAACGTTTGGCGGCATGATGTAATTCGCAGGATGAAATATCACAATAGTGTGTGACGTGGTGTAGTTGCATAACTAATTTGGCCACAAGGTAATAATCCAATACCACTACGCATAACGAATGTAGTGTAAGATCTGAGTTTAATAATGGTTCGCTACGTGAAATCTAGTGAGCTAACTCCCACCAATAAAAATTATAAGCACGTAGCGACAGGTATCAAGCACCTAATGAAATATCACATCATATGTTGCATGTTTCACTTGGTGTTGGCAAGTTCCTTGTGTAAGGCTTCAACTGCTAATTTTATTACATCCGCATTAGTTAGCTTCTGAGCAGGATAATATGTCTTAATTTCATTCAGCGAGTTAATCAAACCAACATCAACAGTCACACTGCTAACCTTCGATTCGCCTAACCGTTTATTTCTAGACCTAACACTACGTAGATTAGAGCGTAAGGACTTAATATACTCAGGCTTAAGCTGTTCTATAAGCATATTAATATAAGAATCTATGGCTTGATTAACGAGCTCATTTGACGCCTCAAGAATGAGCTCTATATAACGAACATCCATAACCTTGAATTTATCTGTATGAGGTTGAAATGCTTCTACATAATCACGTTCCACTTTCTTATAGACGTAGAATATTTCATTTCTTTCAACTTTAAACATAATCACCGACCGTTGCATGCTTCACTAAGGATAATTTAGCATGAAAACAGAAGTGTTGCATGTTGCACTTTTATCATAGTGTTCTTTTTAATACTGCCTTTCGTTAATTTAGTTATTTTTGTGACTAGAATATGGTGTTAGGTGTTTTTAGCCGCGTAATTTAGTTTTTATTGAGTGATTTTAACAACCTGATTTAGAGTTTTTCTCGTATTTTTAACGACATAATCTGGGTTGTTTTGGTATTTTTCCAGACCTAATCTGGTGTTGTTTTGGTATTTTTCCAGACCAGTTGTTACTAATTATATCTTGCCTCTCAGCAAGTTTATCTCGTAAGTTGGAACGTTTCAGCTATACATAAAAATAATTTTTGACGATTCTATGTATAGCAAAGTTGAGCGTGCCAGCTATACATAGAAATGAGTTTTGACGATTCTATGTATAGCAAAGTCGAGCGTGCCAGCTATACATAGAAATGAGTTTTGACGATTTTATGTATAGCAAAGTCGAACGTGCCAGCTATACATAAAAATGATTCGGTACGGTTTTATGTATTGAGGTGCCAATAGCCTTGCCCTAATTTCCCCCAAAGTTTGTTACGTATATTCTATAGTTCGGCACGTTGTCGAGGACTTGAGTTTCATCAAATATGCTCTATGCGTGCAGTTACTGTACTATCAAGTAGCTTTAACACCCTACGAGTTCTCTTATATAGCTTCATCGTTTCATGATAAAGCCGAAGCATATCGCGAAAGGTGCCATTATCATCATACTGTTGAATATAATTATACGCATTATCAAACACTGCTAGCTCAGGGTCAGTGATTCCTTTATCAATGTAACCAACAAATTCAGTTATTGATTCGCAGTCCCGTCCTGCTTCAGCAATTTTCAAGGGCAGATCGTCCGTATCTATTCGACCATGTATATATAGCTGTTTCAACGGATGTTCATTAGTATGTACGTTTTTGGATAATTCAATAGCAGCAGGTTCAAGGTTGATTGCTTTAAATTCACTAAACATGTCTTTCGCTTCGATACTAATATTATCTAGTTCTTTAAAAAACTCTTCAGCATCGGTATCAATATAAATATCCCAGTACATCACTATTTCCTGTATTTTAAACGTGTCTAAAAAATCATGTTGTCGTAATGTTTAATCACTTCTTCAATACGATTTAATAGTTTGTTAAACCCACTAAAATTAACCTGTTTTTTTTGGCCTTTTACAATTTGATTCGCAAATGCATTTTTACTGAGGTCTATATCTTCGTTTCTTTTAGAAGCAATGTTAAAGCATTTTTTCTGGTATGTTCTTAAGAGGTCTGCCTTCTTGAATAAAGATTCAATATCGGTGTATTGGTCTTCAATTTTTTGAGACTTACCCTTATTAGAAAGAGGCGTTAAAACAACATACAAATTATGGAATACATGAATGTATTCCGCTTTGCGGTAATCGGTTTTAAGCTTTAGAGTATTCGGAATAATAGACGCACCTTTTACATTAGATAGGTAATGTAAAAGCCCATTAGGCCCCTTATCATTATCAAGAACAATAATTACGGGGTGCTTTGGTTTAGGCGCTTTAAATGAGTTAAAATGTTTATTAAAATTAATAACAAAATCTTTTAAGTAATCGGTTCCTCCTGCAAGTTCTAGTAAAAACCTTGTTCGCGGAGAATAATTAAAAAAATTAATTAATAATTCATATGGCACAGCTCCTTTCTTCTGAGATGCTAAAGTTGGATGACGCTTAACTCGTTCACTTATAGCCGATTTTAAATAAATATTATCTGTTTTTCCTTCACATAAAATAGTTGGCTTATTGTTAGCATAAAAAGAACGGTAGTATAAAAATCGACTAAAGGTTCTTTCTCTACCAGTAAATAAATACTGCCTTTCTTTAGCTTGATTCGTTTTGAGTAATTCATCTCTTTTAAGATGATATTTTGGGTCTAAAGGTGGAGACTGTCTAACCCTATTGTAATGATCTACTTGATCAATGAAGTTAAGTTGCCCCTCAAGCTCATTAATATTACCTGCGACTATTTCACCTTTTAATTCTTTAGTGAATTGCCCTGTAGTAAATAAACTATGGCATTGGGCCCTAACTCTCCTCCAATATTCATTTTTAACATTTGGCTTTTTATTAACTATCAGGCCAGTTACATCTTGTCTTGAATCTTTATATTGGATCCGAGTTTTTTTATCATTTATAGAAAAACCAGCTTGTTTTATAGCTCCTTGTAATTTTTTGCCTGCAACATAACAATTGTTTTCATAACTCATTATTTTAGTTGGGAAAGCTTTTTTTCGAGTCGAGAATGTTATGTCATCTGCATATCTTGAATATCTACAACTGTACTCATGAGCAAGGTAAGCTAATTTTATATCTAAAGAGTGTGTAATTAAATTTGAAATAACAGGGGAACAAGGGCTTCCTTGCGGTAAAGTATTGTTATTGCAGGCTATTTGGGCGATAGTGGTTGCAATATTCTCTGGTAACTTAAAGTTTTTATTCTTGATAAAAAAAGCTCTGACTCGACCAAAATTAAAGCTATCGAAAAAGTTATTTAGATCAATATTTAGTATGTTCTTTTGATTCACATGCATCATAGCATTTGTGATAATTGATCGGTTTCGGACAAAACCATGAGCCAAGGATGGCTGTTTTATTTTTGAATTTGGTATTTTAACTTTTAAAATTTTGTTACGAGTAACTTCATAAGAGGCTAAATCAGGGTATTTAATTGTATTAATTTCATCAATACAATCTAGTAATAATTTAGATAAACAAGATTGCAAAGTTTTTAGTTTTTTAGTTGGTGCGTTTATAGATCTTTCCCCTCCACTTTTTTTAGGTATTTTAAAATTAGTGTACTGAGAAGATGGTTTAACAACGTATAAGGTATGAGTAAGAAAGGATGCTTTTACACCAAGTAAAGAGGCTAATTCTGATTTTGTTGAAACTTTTTGTAGTGATTTTAGCTTATTCATGAAAAGCCTATTTTAATTGAGGAGTAGCTTATGGGCACTCCTATGCACCAATAGATCCTATTAGAACCGTCAAAACCGTTCAATAGTAGGCAATATCTTTCGACATTGTTTTCACGGATCGCGAAACGCGATCTAAATCTGCCCATAAGCTGTTGTTAATAATATATTAAAAAAATTTCTTTATCAATAATAACCAAAAATATTCGGAGTGTTATGGTTAAGTTAATTTGGCCTCCTATCTATAACTCTCTGAGGCGCTTTGGGGACGGAGGCGCCATAGACTTAATACTTTAATATATTTGAAGCTTGAATGAGTCAGTTACCTTATTATCGTCCCCGATGAGAATTAATTGTTTTAGAAAACACTTGATTATCATGGTCTTAGGCTTGTTTTGTTGACATTTTGAACAGCGGGATGTAAGGTTTATTACTTTGATCATGAATTAGGAATAAACAACTAAAACGATATCTAAAATCACTGGCGGCAACACTCGATAATGATTAGACCGCATAAAAATATAACGGAGCATCTATGAATCTAAACGAACGAGAAAAAGAGACTTTGCTTCATCTAATCAATACCGAGCTGGATGGTATTTGTGGTGATTTAGGATATATGGAGCTAAAAGCCTTACGTGAAAAAATTGATAATATTCAGGTGACTGAACAGGAACAGTAATATAGGGTCAGATCGATTTATATATAGAATTCGCCCCATTTTTAATGTTATCGTTAGGTAGGTTTGGTATTTCCTCCCGTCGGAACGGGTCAAAATATTGCTTTAACTGTATTACAACTTAAAAATTATAACTTAACTAATTGCATTATGGTTCCGATTTGCACATGAGGTTATTGATTATGATTTTTGCTCAAATACTACTTGCCCGCTTTAAATCCCCTATATTCCAAGAAAGAGCCCTTAAATATCTTGATGAATATATCAAAGACATTAATCTTGGTTTCTCTGCTGAACACGTTATCAGTGTTATCGATGATGGTCATTTTATTCGCACAACCCCGAGCATCCCAACTAATAATTTTCCACGCTTGAGGAAAGCATCTAAAAATAGACATTATTCTAATGTTATGGGTACGATTGATTATGATAATAATGAAAATATCTTTCCTATCGAGCTGGTTCATTTCTGTCGATATAGTAACTCAAATATATTTTATTCTACTGATGAGCTAATGATTCAGCCTATAGCCACTAGACTGAAAAATGAATTCAATATTCCATATTCATTGGGAAAAACATTGCTAGCGATCGCTTGCGGATTTAAAAATGGTAATCAGCTCCAACGATTTTCCGATTTACTCAGCGTATATTTAACAACATGGAGTTTCATAGGGCAGTGGTTTATTTTAGACGAATCACTGTTTGAGAATGCGATTTCCCAAGTTTACAATCCCGGTAATTGGCCTGTTTTTATTGATGAGTCAAGTTCCATCGATCCGAAAGTATCACAATATCATTCACACTTTAACGATCCGATTGCGTCAATGGTAGTAAACGCATCAAATATAGGTGAAATGATTCCAACAAATTCAGATATAACTAACTCGAATAATTTTAAATCAGCTCTAAATGAAGGGCTCGAGGTTTACCATATTCAAATTGATTCGATAGATGCTGATGAATATATTTTTTATCAACAGCTTTACAATTTAACGTTATCTAAAAAAGTAGCCCTAAACAAAAAGACTGAACTCATTAAGGATTTGATTCGAAGAAGTATTTATATAGAGTTATTCCATTTATCAGTGGTTAAACCAATTATTTTTTTAGAGAATAATTCTGAGTATGGAGTGTTCGATGTTTTAACTGGAGCTGAGGCTAGATACAATTTTTACCATGCATCTGTCGGTGGTAATAATAGATCATTAAGTACACCTATTCTGCGTAAATATCTAGATAGGATACTGAAGAATATAGGCATTAAATTCAATCCAGAAACTTCTGCTACGGCCTATTTTGGCAGAAAAAAAACTCGCATTAACGACATAAAAGGTATTTTTAATTAGTTGTAAACTAATCGCCTAAAATAACTATTTACACGTCACGTTGGTTATCCTATAGCTAATATTAACAATGGTTTGCTTTGAAAAAAGCCCTTTAAAATATGGAGGTTTATGGTGATTCTATATTTCGACGTATCGAGCATTATGATTTCAAATCGATATGTTGCTAACAATCCAGATGTCGCTAGAGCTAAAGATCAATGGATTAGAGCAGGTTCCAATGAACTTTTGATGCGGGTACGGTTGGATCCTGAAAGTATTTCTACATTGACAGATTTCTGTAGAGGCTCAGGGGTTAAAATGTTCCCATTAGGAACTCTCTATAGTCGGAAATTTCTTATTGCACAGGGCATTGAACCGTGCGTGTTAGCGCAAGAGGTATCTATCCACAGACGGATGGATGACTCTAGTGAGATCAGGCGAATACTGTCACATGTGGCTGCAATTGGTGCTGATGATTGGATTGTTATCGGTGATATAAATCCAGAATCGTTAACCCCATCGTTTATAGAAAATCATATAGATTCAGTTTTCGGAGAGGGAGTCACACCAGAATTAGTTTCAAAACTGTATGAACGAATGAATCATAAAATATAGCTAAACATAATATCAGTATCTATAAGATCATCTTAGTCGGGAATCATTATGAGTTGGGTTATTTATAATAAAAAATTGAGATTGTACGATGGTGCATATGAGCTGAAGAGTGATGCTGAATATTACACACATTGTGCAAATGCGACGTGGAGGGGGAGTTGTTGGGAATATTATGAAGGCGATGAATTCCCTGATGATCGTTTCCATGGTGATCATGAGGAGTTATTGATTCATACATTTGGTCCAGAGCAGAATGATGCATGTATTGCAGTTCAAAAAATGATATTTAATGAACAAAAAATAGTAACGGGTGTTAGGTGGGTTGGTGACACATTGATGGTTGAAACAGAATCTCAAATTAACAAGAAATGATGATTTCTGCTATTTTTTAAAGATAATAAGCTCTGTAAATGTAAGATAATTAATTAAAGCAGTATTTAATTTTTGTAACGTTTTAGAACATTATTTAGGTATTGTTTACGTAAAACTTTACACTTAGCTTTATTTTGGCGTTATATTATTGTTTATAAAGGTTTTGTTTTTGTATTTATTGGTTGTGGTAATCATAACCATTTTAGATCCTGTATTTAGAACTTGAACGGATTGTTTAACTGATAATAAAAGAGCCTCGATTTTCGGGGTTTTTTATTATTTGTCGTTCCATCATTGATTGAAAAATAAATTACAACATAGTGTTATGATTGGAAACTATAGCGTTATATATGGAAAATGGATTATTCATTTTAGCGATGGATTAAGATCACATTTATACTTCACCCGTCTTAAAATGAGTTGTTATTTATTAGTACAGCTCGCTAAACTGGTTTTTTATTCTTAATGCCGCTCGGTGTATTATCTGCTTTTCATTTTGAAATGCCGTAGAATCGATAACGATAGAGTAAGTTCGTTATCATCAACAAAATTAAATTTTTATAAGATTAGATTCTGATATAGGGATGTATAAGAATATATGAAATTTACCAATAAACTGATTGGTTTTATTATTTTTTGTGTACTGTCATCGGTTGGCGTCGTACTGCTCGGCGGTGCGGTGAGTTTACGTGAATTGGCAATTGAAACTCAAAAACAAAATATTTCCCGTCTGATTGATGTGATGGATGAGCAACTCGCAATGGAAGATAGCGAACCGCGTTTTGCATTCTGGCTACCAGAGTTATTACGTGCCCATTCAGTATTACAATTGACGGTTGAAAAAGAAGGGCTGGTTAGTTATTACTTTGATGCTAATACGCCAGATACGGATGCCGTGGCTTCTTTTCTTAAAGAATATTATTTTAAACTACGCGCTAATAATGACTTCACTGCCAAGGTGGTGATGTTGTCGCCGTATTATGCGATGGAATACCCGCCGGTATTATTAACTGGTGTTGGTACTGGGTTAGTGATAGCGCTGTTTGGATTAGTGATTGCAATACGGCTACTAAGAAGAGGTATGTACGGCGCCGAATTACTGTCAATACGCAGTTATAAAATCATGAATGGTGACCACCTTAAAGTGGCTGTCGGCACAGATGCTGAATGGCCTAAAGCAACAAGTCGTGCATTCGATAAATTAATCGCTGATCTGGAAGACACGAAACAAGAACGGAGTCGTTTTGATTCTTACATGCGTACTAATGCGTTTGTGGATGCATCTACCGGGATTGGTAATCGAGATTCTTTTTTAAATCAGTTAGAGGCGATGTTATCCGATCCTGGTGTTATCGCTGGTACGGTTATTAAAATAGAACTCTATGAGTTATCACAATTAAATTATAACCATGGCGTAGCAAGTGTTGACGAGATGGTCAAATCAGTCAGTGAGCTGTTAAGTAAATTTGTCGATCGTTTTACAGATTCAGTACTCGCGCGTTATCGAGGGGATCAGTTCATCGTGTTATTACCTCGGATCACTGGTCCTGAGTCTGAAATTGTGATGAAGCAGTTGTACAAGTTACTCACGCGAGTTGGCTTATCAACACCAGTGGATTGCGATGAATTATTTTATACCGGCGTGGCTATTTATCACCACGGCGAAGATGCTGAAGATGTGCTGGAAAGTGTCGATCAAGCATTAAAAATAGCGGTACTACAAGGTAGTTCTGGTTGGTTCTTGTATGAACAAGAAGAGCTTTCGCCTGTGCATTCAAAGGGCACGGTAAGATGGCGAGCATTGTTTGATAAAACTTTTAATAACAAAGGTTTTTATTATGAGCAGCAATCCATTTTAAGCATGGCTGATAAAACGTTACTGGGGTATGAAATATACCCAAGGCTAAAAGATGAAAATAACGATTGGGTACATGCTGGTGTATTTTTACCGATGGCCGAGAAATGCGGTGTATTAAAACGTATTGATCGCCTGACGGTTGAACATGCGATCTCTAGTTTAGAGCATGGCGAGGCAATAGCTTGTGGCATAAACTTAGACATTCAAAGTTATTTAGATAAACGGTTTATGCGTGCGGTGTATTTAGATATTATTCGTTTGCCTGCTGCGCTACGTGGACTTATCCATTTTGAGATCCATGAATATCAAATAAATCGTAATTTAGCCATGTTATTAGATCCGGTTAAAAACCTTAAAGCGCTCGGTTGCCGCATCGCTGTGGATATGGTCGGGCAGGATGTCGTTGATTCATCGTACATTAAAAAATTAGACGTGGACGTTATCAAGATCCACCCGAGTTTGGTGCGTGATTTACATAAACGCCAAATCAATCAGTTGGCTATTCGTAGCATCCTTGGTGGTACCGTTAACTTAGCCACTACGGTGATTGCTGTTGGTGTTGAATCGAAAGGCGAGTGGGACAGTCTCAATAAACTTGGTGTATATGGTGCTCAAGGATATTTTTGTAATAAAGTCAGTGTATTGGCTGAGTCTTAACGTGACTTCATAGTGATTTATTTCGCTATTTTTAAGTGTCCATTTTGTGCTAACCTCACACTTTGCTTACTACTTAAAGCTGATTCAAGTATAATAGCAGTCAAGTGGTTTAAAACTATTAATTTATTTAGGTGCAACAAGTTTTTATGCGTATACCCTGGTTAAAAAATCGTAATACACAAGCTAAACTGGGTGTTTTTATCGCTAAACAGCGGGTTGACATTTGTGCTTTATCTGCAGGCAATGAGGCTATTTCAGTTCTCGATTCTATTGCACTTTCTGATATATCGGCATTGGTTAACACGTTAGGTGAAATGGTCGTAAAGCACAATTTACAGACGGCTAGTTGCCATGTGGTGTTGTCGAACCAAATGTATCAATTACTTCAAATCGACAAGCCTAATGTACCGGATAATGAAATTGCGAGTTCATTGCCTTTTATCGCCAAAGAATTTATTAATGAAGCGATCGACTCGGTCGTGTTTGATTACTTTTCAGTACCCAACCAAAATAAAATCAATTTAGTCTATTGCCCTAAAAGCGTGGTTGAAATAATTGTAATGGCCGTGCAGCAGGCAAAGCTGGAATTAGTCAGTATCGGTATTGAAGAATTAGCCACTGCCAACTTATTTGCTACTCATGGCGGTAATGATCAAAAAACGACTCAAATGCTAATTGCTCAGCAGGATCATCAAGAAATAAATTTAACGATTATTTATGATAATCAGCTGTATTTCTCACGCCGTTTGCGTGGATTTTCTCGATTACGTGATTTACAAGAAAATCAACTTGATAGCCCGTTATTAGATAATTTTAGCTTGGAAATACAGCGTTCAGCTGATTTCGTTGTTAGCCAATTAAAACTACCCGAAGTAAAAGTAATTAACTTAGCCTTACCGAGTGCTATTTTAGAACCATTGATTGCCCGTTTACAACTTAACTTTACGACACCTGTGAAGCCGTTAACGCATGCGATGATTACTGATAATGTGGATATTGGATTTTTACCTGCCATTGGCGGCGCTTTGGAAAAACTGTAATGAAGACTCGCGTAAATTTATATACTCAGGCGTTTAAGCCAAAGAAAGAGCGTTTTACGTTAGCACAAGGGCTGGTGATTATTGTTAGCGCCCTATTATTGATGCTGACGCTCACGGTATTATCTGAAAATGATATTAGTGAGTCAACGGCAAAGGTGAGCAACGCAAAGCAGCAGGCCGCGGTATTGGAAAGTGAAGTCGATGTACTATCTGACAAAGTAGCTCGCCATGTGCAAAACCCAGCGTTAGCGCAACAACTCGAATTATTAAAAACACGGTTAAAATACCGCGATGAATTATTAGTGCAACTCTCAAAATTAGCAGAAGTGCAAAGCAGTGGTTTTGCAATCTTAATGTCGGACTTGGCACGACAACGTGATAAAGATATTCGCTTAAATCAAATTCGTCTAGCGGGCAGCAGTATGACTTTGCAAGGTATTGCTCGAAACCATGATGCGATCCCACGTTGGATTGGTAAATTCTCGGCAGGTAAATCACTGCAAGGTCGTGAGTTTAGTCAGCTTAATATCAGCCGTAATGAAGATGATGTTATCGCGTTTACTTTAACTAATACGCCTATTTCGGAGGCCAATAAATGATTAAGCAACATTGGCTCACCTTAAATGAAAAATTTAATCAGTTATCAATGCGTGAGCGTGTGTTACTGGTTGGCTCGCTAGCGAGTGCCATTGTTTATGTGATTTTTAGTTTTGTGCTGGAACCAAACTATGCACGCGATAAACAACTAACGACGCAATTATCATCGTTAACACAGCAGCAGCGACAATATGATTTTACCATCGCTGAATTAAAGCAGGTTTTAGCGACTGATCCGAATAAAGTGATCAAGTTACGTATTGCTCGCGCCGAAAATGAACTCAAGAAAGCCAACGGTAAATTAACAGACCTGACCGCCGATTTAATTAATTCTAACCAGATGGCATTGGTATTAGGTGATGTATTGAGTCGCGCGAAAAAAGTAAAATTACTGGGTATTGAATCATTGCCTGTGACGACTATTACCGGTAATAGCAATAAAGCGAAGGATAAAGAACAAGACCTAATTAAGCCGAAAATGGCCAATGCCAGTGGTCAAGAAGTTAACTCTGCAGAGTTGATTAAATCGGATGCTATTTCGAGTAATATTAACAGCGTTTTAGAGTCGAGCGGGTCTGAAGTGTTACTTTATCGCCATGGTTTACGTATTACCATGAGCGGCGCATTCTTTGATATTCAAGCTTATCTGGACTCTATTGAGCAATTACCGAAGAAATTCTATTGGGAAGTATTTGACTATCAAATGCAAGCATACCCAACCGCGGAAGTGGTGATGGAAATTTATACCTTGAGTATTAATAAGGAGTTTATTCGTGGGTAAATTATTACTGCCGATTCTCATCCTGATGAGTTCAACTTTTGCGTTAGCCGGTCAAGGTGTCATTAATGGCAATGTGCTAGACGACCCCACAGGTCCCTGGGGGGCTGCAGATCCCATTGTTCGCAGCGAAACTAAAGCAAAGGTGCATATCCCGCGCTTACAGGCTATTTTTGTGCGAGATAATAGCCACATTGCCATCATGAATGATAAAGAAGTCACTGCTGGTAGTTGGGTATCTGGTTTTCAGATCCGCCGTATCACCGATGATTTTGTGTATTTCATCCGTAACGATAAAGAATTTAGATTGTCATTGTTTGGCAGTAAAATTAAACATTAAGGCTCAGATTTAATTATGAAAAAGTTGTATCTTGCAATTATTTTAGGTGTGTTTTTAACGGGCTGCGAAACAACGCGCAGCTCACTTGAGCCTGTTGTGATCAAAGAATCTATTCAAGCTGAGCTTGATCGTGCGGATGCCGAAGCGCAAGCTTGGACGGTACCTGATGATGTGAATGCGGAATTGTTACCTGAGTTCGATGGTACAGATGGGCTGAATACGCCTGTTATTGAACAGCGTATGGATATCTCAGCGAAATCGGTCACTGCGCGTCAGTTTTTTGGTTCACTATTAAAAGGCACTAAATATAATTTAACGGTTAGCCCAGATGTTTCTGGTCGTGTAACTGTTGTCCTTAATGATGTCACTATCGCAGAAGTCATGGATGAAGTTGCTGATATGTACGGCTATGATATTCAGCGCCAAGGTAATACTTATCGCGTGAATGGTGCGGGTCTGCGTACTGAAATCATCCCGATGAACTATTTGTTGATGAAGCGTAACGGTTTATCTAACAGTTCAATTAGTTCTGGTTATTTGACTGATAATGGCTCTTCAGGTAGTTCTTCAGATGATGATGATAATTCATCTGACTCATCGTCATCATCAAGTAGTACTGGTACCGAGATCTCAACGCAAACGGATACCGATTATTGGTCAGAATTAGAAAACACCTTGTTAGGTTTAACGGCTAATCAAAAAGATACTCAAGTGATTATTAGCCCACAAGCGGGTTTAGTGACAGTGTATGGTTACCCGAAAGATATTCGTAAAATTAAAGATTTTCTTGCTCAAGCTGAGACACAATTACAACGCCAGGTGTTACTTGAAGTTAAAATCATGGAAGTAACGTTAAATGATGGTTACGAGCAAGGTATTGATTGGAATGTAAATAATAAGGACGTTGCCACTGATTCATCGTTTAGTTTTTCTGTTGATAATGTAGCAGATGTGGTGACTGGTGGCGGTGTATTAACGTTAGCGGGTAATGATTTTAGCGCAGCGATTAACTTGCTGAAGACTCAAGGTGATGTCAACGTTCTCTCTAGTCCTCGTGTTACTGCATTGAATAACCAAAAAGCAGTGATTAAAGTTGGCAGTGATGAATATTTTGTTACCGGTTATACCAGTACAACGTCTAAAGCCTCTGATGATGATTCAGTAGAACAAGATGTTGAGTTGACACCATTCTTCTCTGGTATCGCATTGGATGTGACACCGCAGATTGATCGTGATGGTGGGGTGCTATTACATGTTCACCCTTCGATTATTGATGTGATTGACTCGAGCAAGACTGTTGCCGGTATTGAATTACCGCTGGCCAAAAGTGACGTACGTGAAACAGATACAGTCGTTAAGGCTAAAAGTGGTGAAATTATTGTGATTGGTGGTTTAATGAAAACCGCGAATAAAGACTTAGTGGCTAAAATCCCATTTTTTGGTGATATTCCTTGGTTAGGTGAAATCTTTACTAATCGCTCGCAGTCAGTACAAAAAACAGAATTAATTATTTTAATTAAACCAATTGTCGTTGACCAGAATACGTGGCGTTTAGAACTAGAGCGCTCGGCTGAGTTACTTGAACAATGGTATCCGACAGAAAAAAATGATGAGCAAGGGTAATGTATAAACCCCATTTTGGTTTGACCGAGGTTCCGTTTGGATTGACACCTAACACGCAATTTTATCATCCGTTAGTGCCACACTTTGAGGCATTGCAAGTACTGACCACAGCACTTGCCTCAGGTGAAGGTTTTATTAAGGTGACTGGCGAGGTCGGTACCGGTAAAACGCTTATCTGTCGTAAGTTATTAAATGAATTAGGTGATGATTATGTCCTTGCCTATTTACCTAACCCGTACTTAACGCCAAACGAAATGCGTGCGGCAGTTGCCAGTGAATTAAATATCGATAGTCATTTAGATCAGCAGCAATTGACCGCAGCGCTTAATCATCGCTTGATCGCGCTGTCGGCAGAAGACAAACAAGTGGTGTTGTTAATCGATGAAGCGCAGATGCTGCCGCATGAAACATTAGAAGCATTACGCTTGATCAGTAATTTAGAAACCGAAAGCAAGAAATTGATGCAGGTTGTACTATTTGGTCAGCCTGAATTAGATGTGCGTTTAAAGCAAGATAACCTACGTCAATTACGTCAACGGATCACTTTCTCTTATCAGCTACGCCCTTTGTTAGCCAATGAAACGGCCAGTTATGTCGAACACCGTTTAACGGTATCTGGTTATCGCGGCGCCCCATTATTTGCACCTAAAGCATTAAAATTGTTGCATCAAGCCAGTGGTGGTATTCCACGTTTGATCAATGTATTAGCACATAAATGCCTGATGTTAAGTTACGGCGAAAATGTTCGTCATATTAATGTGAAATTAGTGAAACTGGCGATCAAAGATACCGACAGTGCCATTCAACCACGCAACCTTCGCTTACCTATGATGGCGAGTATTTTGGTGATTGAATTGATTTTAGTTATTTGGTGGTTTGGGGAGTCAGTACTGTGAGTGTTATTAATCAAATGCTTAAAGGCTTAGATAAAGAGAGCCAGCAACAACAAGCGGCGATTGAACGCAGTGGGGCTGTTATTGTCGCTGCGCCTAAAAACGACAATAAAGTGGCTATTGCGTTAATCACGTCAATGGTTGCTGTGGCGGCTTTGGCTGCATATCTGTTTATGCAAAAAGAGAGCAAGGTTGAGCAACAAGCTGTAACCCAGCAACAAATTGTTCAGGCGCGAGTAGCGGAATCAGCAGCAGAGCCAGAATTAGTCGCAAAACCTGCTATTGCGAAACTCAATGTCGATAACGCCACCGTGACAGCACCAAAGGTGACTGTACCTGTAGTGACAGCGCCTATTGTTACAGCGCCTATTGTTACAGAGTCAGTAGCTGCACAGTCAGTAGCAGTAAAATCAATAGCAGTACAGCCAATAACAATACAAGCACCAAAAGTACAACAAGCGGCGGTGAGAGCCCCTGCGAAACAAGTTTCGGCTAAAAATACGCAAGTCGTTCGAGAAGTTAAGCCGATTGCACATGACATTGTACATGACATTACCGATGAGACCGTCACTGAAGTTGCAGACAGCGTATCAATTAAAGCGGTAACGCGCACGCCAACACAACAAGCTGGACTTTATGCGAAACAGGCAGAAAGTGCATTATTAGCGGGTGATAAAATACGTGCGAAGGAACTATTTGTTAAGGTATTAGCCTTTGATAAACAACACGATCTAGCGCGCGAAAAATTAGCCGCTATTTTGTATGGTGAACAGCGTACTCAATCAGCGGTGAAGTTGTTGCAAGAGGGGTTGAGTATCTCACCGCAGTACACGAATTTTCGTTTAATGCTGGCGCGTATTTATCTCAAAAATAACAATAAACCCCAAGCATATTATTACCTCAAACCACATCAACCTGCAGTGGCAGGACATGTTGATTATTATGCGATCTTAGCCGGTTTAGCACAAAACTTAGATGATTTAGACACCGCATTGGTGGCGTATAAAAAATTAACGGTTCACGAGCCTAATCGCGCGAAGTGGTGGTTAGGATTGGGTATTACTGCAGATAAAGCGCAGCATGTGGACTTAGCGTTAAATGCTTACCACACAGCCCAGAATATGGGACAGTTATCGGCATCATCACGTAACTATATTAACGCGCGAATTACCCAGTTGGAGAAACAGTAATGGCACAATTAAAATTAAAACAACGTCTGGGTGACTTACTGGTTGGTGAAGGTATTATCAGTGACGAACAACTCGGTTTAGCGTTAAAAGAACAGCGCAGCAGTGGCCGTAAGTTGGGTGCGACATTAATTTACCTTGGTTTTATTACTGAAGAGCAACTGCTGAACTTTTTATCTCAGCAGTTAGATATCCCATTTTTAAATATTTCGACGCTGAGTATCGATTCGCAAACGGTACTGAAGTTACCGGAAGTACATGCCCGTCGACATCGCGCATTAGTCGTGAAAGCCGACCATGATATTTTAACGATTGCCTTGAGTGATCCGGCAGATTTGAATGCTGTGGAAGCGATATCAAGTTTCTTATCGGCGTATCAGCTTGAATTTGCCATCGTGCGTGAGAGTCAGTTATTACCGGCGTACGATCGTTTATATCGTCGAACCAAAGATATTGAAGCGTTTGCTGGTCAGTTAGAAGATGAACATAGACCTGCGCAAGAGTTTGATATTTTCAAGGACGTCGATGATGCCTCTAGTGAAGCTACCGTTGTTAAATTCCTTAATTCAGTGTTTGAAGACGCGGTACAAATTGGTGCCTCGGATATTCATATTGAACCGGATGAAAAAGCCCTGCGTATTCGCTTACGTGTCGATGGTGTGCTGCAAGAAAATATCTTGAATGAAGTTGCTATCGTACCTGCATTGGTACTACGCCTAAAACTAATGGCCGGTTTAGATATCTCTGAAAAACGTTTACCGCAAGACGGCCGTTTTAATCTAAAGGTACGCAATCAATCAATTGATATTCGTATGTCGACCATGCCGGTGCAATACGGTGAATCTGTGGTGATGCGTTTACTTAACCAAGATTCAGGTATTTTCCAATTAGAAAGTACCGGTATGCCTAGTGATTTAATTAAACGCTTACGTGGTTTGATCCGCCGTCCGCATGGCATGGTATTGGTAACAGGCCCGACAGGTAGTGGTAAAACGACCTCACTTTATGCTGCTTTAAGTGAGCTAAACGAACCGGGTAAAAAGATTATTACCGTGGAAGATCCGGTAGAATATCGTTTACCACGGATCAGCCAAGTACAGGTAAACCCTAAGATTGGTTTAGACTTTGCGCATATTCTCCGTACGTGTTTACGTCAAGATCCGGATATCTTATTAGTCGGCGAAATGCGCGACAAAGAAACCGTTGAAATTGGTTTACGTGGTGCCTTAACCGGTCACATGGTGTTATCGACACTGCATACGAATGACGCGATCACCTGTGCATTACGTTTAATGGACATGGGCGCGCCGGGTTATCTCATTGGCGCGGCATTACGTGCTGTTGTTGCTCAGCGTTTGGTACGTAAATTATGTAATCAATGTAAAAGTACGCATGATTTAACGAGTAGTGAACATTATTGCTTAGAAAAATTAGGTAAAGCCCCATTGGGTGATGAGCAATTGTATCGTAGTGTCGGTTGTCAAGCGTGTAACTATACCGGTTACCGTGGTCGTATCGGTGTATTTGAATTATTAGAATTGAATGATGCCATGAGCGATGCATTAAGGCGTGAGTCAGCGGCTGAATTTGAGGCGGAAGCACGTAAGAGTAAGCTTTATCGTCCATTAGTATTATCGGCGTTAGACTTTGCCAAGCAAGGCTTAACGTCTATTGAAGAAGTATTAAAGCTGGCTGATGAAGTGGTGCTTGCAGATAATAATGATGATAGCCGTGCAGAAGGTGATATCAGCCATGATCGCCACCATGGGACAAGTGTTAGCGCTAATGAAACGACAGAGTCGAATACCTTAGGTGCCAATATTGCCTCGCATGTCAGAGAGCTAGATAAGGTTGATAATGTAGAGATCGAAAGTATTTTATGTTTGGTCGAGGCGGTTAGATCATTAGACCGCAATGGTCAATAAACAGGATTGTTAAGGTCAGTTAATGGCAAATTATTCGTATAAAGGCCGTGATAGCCAAGGCAAACTTGTTTCAGGCAAGCTCGAGTCGCAGAACCAAGATGCATTAGTGCAATCGTTAATGGCGAAAGGGATCATTCCCACTGAAATTAAAGTGGTTAAAAATAACAGCGGTAATATAGATCTGAGTCAACTACTCACACGGAGCATTCCACTTGCAGAGTTAGTTATTTTTGCACGGCAAATGTATTCGCTCACGCGTGCGGGTATCCCAATGATACGTGCGATCAAGGGTTTATCTGAGTCAAGTTCTCATGCCAAGCTTAAAGACGTGCTGAACGATGTTGTGGTACGCCTAAATAGTGGTAATACCTTATCGGCATCAATGGCGGCGCATCCTCACGTATTTGCGTCTATTTTTGTATCGATTGTGCGAGTGGGTGAGAATACCGGTCGTTTAGATGATTCATTTTTGCAGATCGCCAATTACTTAGAATTGGAAATGGATACCCGGCGCCGGATTGCCAGCGCTATCCGTTATCCTATTTTTGTATTGGTGGCGATCTCTGCCGCGCTAGTGATCTTGAATATTTTTGTGATCCCGACGTTTGCCAATATGTTTAACAAATTCGGTGTTGAGCTGCCTTGGGCAACACGGGCTCTGCTGGCCTCATCCGCTTTTTTTGTTGATTACTGGCACTTATTAATTATTGCTGTGATTGGCGCGATCATTGGTTTTAAATATTATATTCAAACGGATAAAGGCAAGTTACGTTGGGGGCTGTTTTATATTCGCATTCCTATTGTTGGGCCTGTGATTGAAAAAACCTTGTTATCGCGTTTCGCCCGCAGCTTTTCGTTGATGTTAAAAGGCGGGGTGCCACTGAATAACAGTTTAACGCTGGTTTCATCAACGGTAGATAATGCCTGGATGGAAGTACGTATTTTAGCGATGCGAGCGGGTATTGAAGAAGGTAAAAGTTTGACTATTACCGCCAGTGAAAGCGGTATGTTTACGCCACTTATTTTACAGATGATCTCGGTGGGCGATGAAACCGGCCAGGTCGATGACTTATTATTAGAAGCCGCGCAGTTTTATGAACGTGAAGTGGATTACGAACTGCAATCGTTGACCGCGAAGATTGAACCAATATTGATAGGTATCGTTGCGGTGATGGTATTGATTCTAGCACTTGGTATCTTTGTGCCGATGTGGGATATGATGGGCGTAGTACAAGGTTAATTTGTTGTTACTACTATAGTGATATTTTTGATTGTGCGGGTATAATACACAATATGGTTTTGGCGCTTACAATATCAAATATTATAATTGTCCGGAATGTTGTTATTAAGCGACATTTATGAAAAAAAACTAGTGAAACTGTACATTTTTTGGCATAGTATCAAAAAATAGACTAAGACGTACATTAATGTAAATTAGGTGGATGTTCTACCGGTTATATGTTCATGTAATTTATATAAAAAACAGCTTTTGGAGCTAAAATGAAAAGAAATGCAGGTTTTACACTAATCGAATTAGTGATCGTAATTATTGTACTAGGTATCTTAGCTGCCACTGCTGTGCCGAAATTTATTAACCTTCAAGATGATGCTAAAGAAGCTGCAATGAAAGGTGTTGAATCTGCACTGCATAGTGCTGCCAATATCGTTTATTCTAAAGCGGCAATTGATGGTGTTGAAACAAAGTCAGGTGAAAACGTTGAAGACGCAGGTACAACAATCAATACTGAATACGGTTACCCTGCTGCAACTGAAACTGGTATCGGTGCATCTGTTGAATTAAGTGGTTTTGGTTCTAAATATACAGTTGTAACAGCACCAGCTGCAGATACTGCTTTATTTTGGAATGGTACAGCTTCTACTGGTAAAGCTACATGTATTAAATATACGGAAGCTACTTCTTCAGCTCGTTACACAATCAAGAGTGATGAGTGTGAAGATTTGATTTAATACTTTAAAGTTTAAAGTTTAAAGTTTAAAGTTTAAAGATAAAGGCTTACTTCGGTAAGTCTTTTTTATATCCAACATATGGAATTAACTAATACCTAGTGACTAATGCAACTTACTTAAATTTATAATATTATCCATATTCAGTATGGTAAGTAACTAGACCTAGCACCCATAATTATTAAGCCATCAGGTACGATAGCATATGTTTAAAAATTCCGGATTTACTCTTATTGAGCTTGTTATCGTGATAATCCTGACTGGTATTCTAGCCGCGACGGCGATCCCTAAATTAATTGGTAATGATGGTTTTGAAGCGCAAACTTATCGTGACCAACTAGTGCAATTATTAAAAACCGTGCAGCAGCAAGCAATGAGTTGTGATGATAATTGCCGTGCTAATTCTGGTGGCACGCCTCGTACAAATAACCTCTACGCTTGTAATAAAGTGATTATTGACAGCAACCGTTTTGGCATCCCCAAAGATTGTGGTGCAACTTTTCCGCTAGCTGGTTACGATGTTCCTCACTTAGGCATGAGTAAAGCGGAAGCTGATAGTAGCTCGATTAGCTTTAATAGCCCGCTGCGTATAATTGAGTTTGATTCACTTGGTGTTGTGAGTGGTTGCACTGGCTGTATTATTGAAGTGAAAGGTGAAAATACATTATCCATCCGCATCGAATCTCAAGGCTATATCCATGAAATGTAAACAGCGCGGTTTTACCTTAATTGAGATTGTTGTTGGTATTGTGGTACTCGCGGTCGCGCTGACGATAGTGACTGGCGTGTTTTTACCCCAAGCGAGTAAAATGACTTCGCCTATGTATCAGATTAAAGCGACTGCATTAGGTAAGAGCATCATGAACCAAGTGCTGATCCGTTATTATGATGATGTGAATATCAGTTCTGGCAGTTTTAGTCCCTGTACTAATACAACTTGTACTGTGAGCTTTGGTGTTGAATCAGAAGATCCAGATGAACCTGATACATTTAATGATGTGGATGACTATCAGGTATATTGCTCCACAGATCCACAAACAACACTTAATCGCTTTACTGATGAATATCCTGGTTACGGTATAAACATATGCGTAACCAATGCGGCGAATAAGTTTGTGCCTCTCACTCCTGAAAATACCAATAATAACGTAGCCAAGCGTATTGAATTAACGGTATTCATGCCAAATAATGAAACAATTACGCTGACGTCATTTAAGGGGAATTACTGATGATTAATTCCTTTAAACATAAACAGGCTGGTTTCACTTTAGTTGAACTGGTGACAGTCATTATCTTATTGGGTGTTGTCGGTACTTTCAGTAGCCGTTTTATTGCTGATAATGTGGTGTTGTATCAATCATCGGTTAACCAAAATGAACGTCTTAACGATGCCCGTTTTGTGTTGAACAGAATGGCGAAGGAGTTAGACTCTGCGATAGCGTTTAGTGTAAGGGTAGATGGCAGTTGCATGAGTTTTGTGCCTTTTAATGCGGCTGGGCAGTATTTAAATAGTGTAGCAAGAGAAATTGATCCTATTCAATTAATTATGGATCCCGTTTCGCGTAAGTTAGGTGGTGATGCGACAGGTACTTTTGTCGATCAGCGTATTAGTGTATTAACCACCAGTGCAGCTGACTTCTATGATATCCCGGAAGTGGCTGATGATAGTATTGCAACGATTCAGAGCTATATTGCATCTGGTTCGCAAGCCACGTTGACGCTGGACTATCCCTTAGACCGAGATTCAGCGGCATCTCGTTATTTCATTGCAGAGAGCAAAGTGCGCTATTGTTTATCGGCAGGGCAGCTACGTCGTAGCCAAGTTTTATTAACTGAATCATTTCCATTACTAATTTCGACATCTGGTGTATTAATGGCTGATAACTTAAGTACTGAGAGTAGTATGTCGTTAACCAACGCTAGTCAGTTTAGTAATGCGATTTTAGAATTAGACTTTCGTTTTTTACTACGCGACGGTAATGAAATAAAATTTGAACATCAGGTGGTAATGTCTAATGTGCCGTAATCGTCATTCGAGTCCTTATAAGCAGCAGGGGAGCATGCTGGTGATCGCTATTTTTATTATAGTGGTGATCTCGTTATTAGTGGCGTCATTGAGCCGGATTTTAAGCTCGACTGCAGATAGCGTTGCTAATGAAGTGTATAGCGCGAAAGCTTATTATGCTGCGGATAGCGCTATGGAATATGGAATTTATCGAGCCTTACAAAACCCGCCATTATGTCCATTAGGCCCATTGGGTCCATTGAGTACACCTTTTATTTTAACAGGTGAAATCGGACTTGAGAACTGCACTGCAAAGGTCACTTGTCAGTTAATACCGGGCACTACGCAATATTACTTGGAATCAACCGGCACATGCGATGGCGGAAAAATAGTTGCTGAGCATAAAGTTGAAGCCGAAGTACAATATGATTTTTAAGTTTAAATTCAGAAAATAGCCCTAATTATATATTAATGCTGATAGCTATATTGGATTTTTTCAATCACCTTTACCTACATCACTTTTGGCTTTTTCTATGGTAATGACCGTGTTATTTATCGAAGACGGTTAAATTAGTAGTGAGTAGTTCATAAAGTCTGATAAACTTGCCTCATTCATTGCGCATTGGTACAGTTAACCGATCCTGCAACATTTTACTTTTAGGAATGCCCAAAGTCATGTTTAAAAAGTTAAGAGGCGTATTCTCAAGCGATTTATCAATCGATCTGGGAACTGCAAACACTCTCATTTATGTTAAAGGTCAAGGTATTGTTCTTGACGAGCCTTCTGTTGTAGCGATCCGCCAAGAGCGCGGTGCGAACAAGAGTGTTGCAGCAGTTGGTACAGCCGCAAAGCAAATGCTAGGGCGTACTCCTGGTAATATTGCCGCTATCCGCCCAATGAAAGATGGCGTTATCGCTGACTTTTTTGTAACAGAAAAAATGCTACAGCACTTTATTAAACAAGTGCATGACAATAACTTTTTCCGTCCAAGCCCACGTGTTTTAATTTGTGTGCCATGCGGCTCAACACAAGTAGAGCGTCGTGCGATCCGTGAATCTGCACAAGGTGCTGGTGCACGTGATGTATTTTTGATTGATGAACCTATGGCTGCGGCGATTGGTGCAGGCATGCCTGTATCTGAAGCAACAGGCTCTATGGTTGTAGATATAGGTGGTGGTACCACTGAAGTTGCAATCATCTCATTAAACGGTGTGGTTTATTCTTCATCAGTACGTATTGGCGGTGACAAACTTGATGAAGCAATCATCAGCTATGTACGTCGTAACTACGGCAGCTTAATCGGTGAAGCAACTGCGGAACGTATTAAGAAAGAAATTGGCTCAGCTTACCCACTCGATGAAGTTGTTGAAATTGAAGTGCGCGGTCGTAACCTTGCAGAAGGTGTTCCACGTAGCTTTATCTTAAACAGCACTGAAATTTTAGAAGCATTACAAGAGCCTTTATCAGGTGTTGTAAGTGCCGTAATGACAGCACTAGAGCAGTCTCCACCCGAATTAGCATCGGATATTGCCGAACGCGGTATGGTATTGACTGGCGGCGGTGCCTTGATCCGTGGCCTTGATCGTTTATTACTGGAAGAAACCGGTATTCCTGTTGTTATCGCTGAAGATCCACTGACATGTGTGGCTCGTGGCGGCGGTACTGCCTTAGAAATGATTGACATGCACGGTGGTGATCTGTTCCATTACGATTAAGCCTTGATTAAATAATCCTATAGGATGGCGGACGCGCCATCCTTTGAGAATACCATCTAATGAAACCTATTTTTGCTACCTCAACATCGTTACAACTGCGCCTATTCCTTGCGGTTATCGCCTCTTTCTCATTAATTGTTTTTGATTCTAAATTTGATTCTTTTTCGAATGTGCGCGTGTATTTAAATACTGCAGTATCACCCTTGATCTATGCGGCAGATATTCCCGGCGAAATGTTAAAAGGTGTATCAAATACCGTTGTGAGCCGTCAAGAATTAAAAAAGCAAGTTGAAGAACAACAAGATAAGCTATTTATCCAGCAAGTGCAGTTACTGGAATTTAAACACCTAAAAGAAGAAAATAAGCGCCTACGCGCATTACTCAATTCCCCCGTCCATACCGATAAACGTAAGCTCGTCGCGGAAATAATTACCGTTAATTCGGACCCGTTTTCACTGCAAGTGGTGATTAACAAGGGCGCTAATGATGGTATTTATATTGGCCAACCGGTATTAAACGATCAAGGTGTCGTTGGGCAAATTGTAGATGTGTCTATGACTTACAGCCGCGTACTGCTGATTTCAGATGTCACGCACGGTATACCAGTGCGTGTACAGCGTAATGACATTCGTGCTATTGCTAATGGCAGTGGCGAATTAAACGGACTCAACTTACCTTATGTTCCCCACAGTACAGATATTCAAATGGGTGATGTGTTGGTGACGTCAGGCCTTGGTGGTGTGTTCCCCGAGGGATACCCTGTTGCGACTGTGACAGAGTTTTCTTACCAGGTTGGACAACCTTATGCGCAAGTTGAAGCAAAACCTGCCGTAGCATTAGAGCGGATACGTTATGTATTATTAGTGTGGGATGATACCAGCCCTAATGAGACGACTGAATCGCAACCAGAAACAGGCAAGGAGACAGCATCATGACGCCTGCTAACGGTCGTTTTAAATTAATTATGACCATTGTTATCGCATTATTACTTACCGCATTACCGGTACCAGAACCGTTTGGTAGTTTCAGACCTGATTGGGTGTTATTAGTACTAGGTTATTGGTGTATGGCACTGCCGTATCGAGTGAGCATTGGTTATGCTTGGGTGACGGGGTTAACCTTAGATTTATTGCTTGGCGCACCGCTCGGTATTCACTCTTTGGCCTTGTCTATTGTCATCTATATCATCGTGATGAATCATCGTTTGATCCGGAACATATCGTTATGGCAACAAGCCCTAATTGTCGGCTTTTTAGTGATGCTCAATAAGCTTATTATATTCTGGGCTGAAAAATTACTTTTCGATATCTCAATAACACCGATGTACTTATGGTCAATCCTAACCACGATGTTAATATGGCCATGGATATTCTTGATTTTAAGGAAGATCCGTCGCCAATTTGCGATTAGATAGTGGCCTGACGATAGCTTAATTAACGAGAAGATAATAAGATGAAACAGACTAATATGTATTTAGCGTCGCAATCACCACGTCGCCGTGAGTTATTAACCCAAATTGGCGTGGCATTCTCGGTATTATCTGTTGATGTGGAAGAACAGCAACAAGTCGATGAATTAGCGCCTGACTATGTATCCCGTCTGGCGCGTGATAAAGCGCAAGCGGGTGTTGCTGCGCTAAATTACACGAATATTGCAGAGATAAAGACTAATACTGCTGATAAACAAATGGTGTTAGGTGCGGATACGATAGTGGTCTATGCCGGACTGGTATTAGAGAAACCGATAGATGAAGCTGATTCAGTGCGTATGCTCAGCTTATTATCAGGTCAGGAACATCAAGTGATGACTGCTGTGGCACTTGCCGATGAATCTCGTTGTTGGGTTGAATTAGTGACGACAGCAGTACAGTTTAGAGAGATATCAACGATTGAAATGCACGATTACTGGCGTACGGGTGAACCCTGCGATAAAGCCGGTAGTTATGCTATCCAAGGTATTGCGGGTAAATTTGTCAGCCATATAAGCGGTAGTTATAGCGCGGTTGTCGGTTTACCATTAATGCAAACCGAGCAATTAATTCAAGCCTTTAGGGCAGAGCAGAATAAGTAACGAAGGGCTAAAGAATATGGGTATAACGACAGAGTTATTAGTGAATGTTACCCCGAGCGAAACACGTGTTGCCTTGATTGAAAATGGCGTACTGCAAGAAATACATGTCGAGCGAGAAGCAAAACGTGGCATCGTGGGTAATATCTATAAAGGTAAAGTAAGTCGGGTCTTACCGGGCATGCAAGCTGCATTTATTGATATTGGTCTCGACAAGGCGGCGTTTCTTCACGCATCAGATATTGTACCGCATACCGAGTGTGTGGCGCCGGGTGAAAAGAAACATTTTAAAGTAGCCGATATCTCGCAGTTAGTACGTCAAGGTCAAGATATTATCGTCCAAGTGGTGAAAGATCCGATGGGCACGAAAGGTGCGCGTTTGACGACCGATATTACCTTACCGTCACGCTATTTGGTGTTTATGCCTGGTAGTTCGCATGTGGGTGTATCACAACGTATTGATTGTGAAGAAGAGCGTAGTCGTTTAAAACGTGTCACTGAAGCGCAAATTGATGAACTCGGTGGTTATATCATTCGTACCGCCGCTGATGGTGTTGGTGATAAAGAACTTGAACAAGACATTGCTTACTTAAAACGTCTATGGACCAAAGTGTTACAGCGTAAAAGAACGAACCCAAGTGCGAGCATGTTGTATCAAGATCCGTCTTTGGCCTTTCGTATTATTCGTGATTTTGCCGGTGCACCATTAGACAAGATCCGGGTCGATTCTCGTTTAGCTTATGCTGAACTATGTGAATTTACCGAATCGTATGTACCCGAGCTAGTCAGTGCGTTAGAACCGTATACTGGCGAACGCCCGATCTTTGAAATGTATGATGTTGAAAATGAATCGCAACGTGCACTCGAACGCAGGGTAAAGCTCAAATCGGGTGGTTATTTAATTATCGATCAGACTGAAGCGATGACGACGATTGATATTAATACTGGCGCTTTTGTGGGTCATCGTAATCTTGAAGATACGATCTTTAATACCAATGTCGAATCGACTCAGGCGATTGCCCGTCAGCTGAGATTACGTAATCTGGGTGGTATTATCATTATCGACTTCATTGATATGCAAAGTTCTGAGCATCGCCGCCGCGTGATGGAATGCTTGGAATCAGCATTAAGCCATGACCGTGCTAAAACCAATACCCATGATTTCTCGGCGCTAGGCTTGGTCGAAATGACCCGTAAGCGTACCCGTGAATCATTAGAGCATGTCTTGTGTTCTGATTGTCCGACGTGTGATGGCCGTGGTTCAGTGAAAACCGTTGAAACAGTATGTTACGAGATATTTCGTGAAGTAACGCGCGTTAACCGGGCTTATGATGCCGATCAGTTTAACGTTTATGCCTCGGTTGCAGTGGCGGAATACATTATCAAAGAAGAGTCACACAGTATTGCTGAGTTAGAATTGTTTATGGGTAAACAGGTGAAAATTAAACCTGAACCGCAGTACCTACAAGAACAATTTGATGTGGTAATGATGTAGCGTGACAGCGAAACGAAATTGGCTAAGAAGGTGTGGTAAAGCCTGCCTTTACACTTTTGCCTGCTTAGCTGTTTTTTCTGCCGTTTCGATTAGTTTGTTACGGGCGAGTTTACCTTACCTGAATCAATATCACGATCGTGTGATTGATTGGCTTGTTGCTGATCAATCGGTGAGTATTGAAGTTGAAAGTATTGATGCGGGTTGGTATAAATTCGGCCCGGTATTAATTGTTAATACCCTTGATGTAAAGTTTGAGGGCTCCTTGCCTTATAATTTTGATGTTGCTCGTATCAAGATCAGCATCGATTTTTGGAATAGCCTACTAGAACAAAAACTGCTGGTTGATAACCTTATCTTAGATGGCGTGCAGATAAAGTTACCTGTATCTCCGTTTCAAAGCAGCCAAGAACAAGACACTAAACTGTCTTCCCCTGAATTAACCCGTCTGCTTGATGTGTTTTTCCGTCAACTTGAACATTTTGAATTAACCAATAGTAACTTACGGGTATTAACCCCCGCGGGTGAAGAAAAGATTATTCATATCCCTGAATTTGCTTGGTTGAACCAAGGTAATCGTCACCGAGGGGAAGGTTGGGCATACATCAATGATGATATCACTGATAATAACTTACGCATTATGGTGGATGTCACCAGCGCTAAAAATGATTTAGCCAGTGTCAGTGGTCAAGTTTATGTTCAAGCCGAAAATGTGAGTTTGTCGAGTTGGTTTGAAAGAGTATTACTTGATCGAGAAGGGCTGAAAAAAGGCGCGCTCAGCTTTGAAAGTTGGATTGACATTGTCGACAATAAACCAACCACAGCCTTACTGCAGCTACAACGGTCCGAGTTTAGTTGGCAAAGTGGTGACTTACAGCAAGACCTCAATATCTGGGGTGGCGAACTGGAATGGCAGTTAACGGATACCGGTTGGCAATTAGACAGTCGTGAATTGGCCTTGGTAACAAATGGTATTGTTTGGCCGCCACTGGCGCTACAAGTTAGGCAGCAAGAAGATGATTTATTTGCGTTTGTTAATCAAGTGGAATTGTCTAAATTAGCCCCTATTGTAGCCTTGTCACGACATGTTGATGACGCTTTGTTTCAGGATCTTAAAACCCTATATCCCCATGGCCTCGTCCGTGATGTGAAGGTTAAGATCCCATTGCAAGATTGGACGCAGCTGCGTTATCAGTTAAATGTAGATGATTTTAAGTTGCAAAGTTGGCAAGGTTTCCCGGCTATTGATAATGTCGATATTGCCGTAACGGGTAGCTTGGATGCAGGCCAAATTAGTGTTGATATGCAGGATACGTTATTAGATCTTTCGGCGTATCTTGAGCACAGTATTCAGGTTAATCAATTTTCGAGTGATTTAACTTGGCGTCGTTATGACTATAGCGAGACTGATACCGATACCGAGACAAGTAAAAATAACCATAAAACTGCGGGTAAAAAACTGACAGGTATCGAGATCACCGCGGACAAGGTGTTTGTTGATACCCCTGAATTAGTGCTTGATAGCCAATTCTTATTAGACATACCGGGCGATGCAAACCCATTTCTCAGCCTTGCTGGTGATTTGAAATTACGCGATGCCAGTAAAGCCTATTATTATTATCCTACCGATTATATGGGTGAGTCATTAATCGATTACCTGAGAGACGCGTTAAAGCAGGGGCATTCGGATAATGGTCAATTATTGTGGTTTGGTGAATTTGCGAATTATCCTTATAGCCAAGGGGATGGTATCTTTGAGACGCGGTTAAATGTTGTTGATGCCGAGTTTAAGTTTGATCCACAGTGGCCAACGCTGACCGAATTACAGCTCGAATTACTCTTTCAAAATGATGATTTATTTATGTCATCGCGACAAGGTAATTTGGCACAAGTGGCGATATCGGCAGTGGACTTGCAACTGCCGAATTTAGGTAACGTACAAGCGCTCGGTATTCAGGCGCAATTTGCGACGACGGGTAAAAAAGCCAAATCACTGATTGATTCAAGCCCACTGCCAGAAGTGAGTGAGGTGCTGAACAGTTTGCAGGTATCAGGAAACCTGAATGGTGAAGTTGATATTATTCTGCCGTTTACCGATGATGATCCCGTTGTTGTTAGTGGCGATATTGGGTTAGTGAATAATAGTATTTACCTGCCTGCACTGGATTTAACCTTGATGGATGTACAGGGAGGATTCAAGTTTGATGATACTGGCTTGTTATCAACCCCGTTAACGGCCAAGCTATATGATCAACCACTCAATGTCCGTTTTATCAGTGCGCAACAAGACAGTATTTATCACGTTAATGTCGATCTTGCTGGTGTATGGGCCAGTGATAAGATCATGACGCAATTTATGCCTGGATATGAACAGTACGTGTCGGGTGATGTGAATTGGCAAGGCACATTAAACATGGCTTTCCCTGAGCAGGGCTTTAACTATGAATTTGATGTTCAAAGTGATTTAGAACGCCTTTCGATCGACTTGCCTATGCCTTTAGCAAAATCAACCTTCCTTGATTGGCCTACCGATGTTTCACTTGTTGGTAATGATAAACAAGCTCAGATCCAAGTGAATGTCAGCGATGTGCTGTATTTTTCTGGGCAGGTCAATTATGCCGATGAGCAGTTAGCCTTGATCCAATCTTTAGTGCAAATCGGTAATGCAGATGAGCTGCTTATCAGTGATACCGCGAATGCTGTCGTCGTTAATGTTGATAACCTAGATATTGCGGATTGGGTGTCATGGTATAACGCCTTACCCGAGAGTGACTTCAATGTAAGCAGTGCGGTTGAGCCTTTATCTTCAATTAAAGTGGCTGTGGCGAATACCGTTTATTATCAGCAGCCTTTGACTGACTTAAATCTGAGTGCGACTAAGGGTTACCGTAATTGGGGGATCACGCTTAAAGCCGATGAATTTAATGGCAATGTTGTGATCCCTGAACTCGGTAATATCAATATCGATTTTGATTATTTATATTTACCTGATTTAGTGTTTATCGGTGATGATACGCCTGCTAATAATGGTAAATCCTCGGTGCAAGCATCATCAACTGGATTAATTTGGCAGGACATTCCCGGTTTTAACTTTAATTGTGGCGCCTGTATTGTAGGGCAAATCAATTTAGGGAAAGCATCTGCAGAAGTCAGCAAAGACAACACTGGGCTTAAGCTTAAAGCGTTAGATGTGGATATGGAACATTCAGCCGTTGCGATGACTGGGCGTTGGTTTACCAATAAAAGTGGCCAGCAAGCAACACAATTTCAAGGTGAGTTGAAAACCAAAAGTGTTGAAGAATTTATGACAGATTTAGGGCTCATCAGCCCGTTAGCGAAAACGCCTGCAGACGTTAATTTTAAATTGGCTTGGCAGGACGACCCGCTTAACCTCGATATTGCCTCGTTAAATGGTAGTGCGAATATAGTAACCAAAGCTGGGCGGATCTCGAATGTCAGTGATAAAGGCACGCGGTTCTTAAGTGTGCTGAGTTTACAGTCGTTAGTGAAGCGTTTGAGTTTGGACTTTAGTGATGTATTTAATGATGGCTTACCTTATTCTTCAATGTCCGCATCGTTACAGATAGTCGATGGCGCCATTAATAATAAAGATTTTTTAGTTAACTCCAGTAGCGGTAAAATTACCGGTAATGGTTATATTGATTTAGTCACAGATACGATTAACTATAATTTAAGCTTCTTCCCTGATGTGACGTCGAGTCTACCGGTATTGGCTGCATTTGCGGTAACGCCAACCACGGCTCTGGCTGTGTTTGCTTTATCTAAGATCTTAGAGCCTGTGGTTGAAGTGATCACCGAGCTTAAATTTAATGTCAGTGGTGATTTTGATAACCCGACATTTACTGAAGTGAAACGGAATCAAAAATCCATCGCAGTGCCTGATAAGCTAATCGATGAAGCTGAATCGCAAACGAAAAGGAATAAGTAATGCAATTAGTGGCAATACAAATGACCTCGGGCGCCGATATTGATGCTAATTTAGCTTACGTGGCCTCGCAACTCGCGCGGGTGAACACTGCCATTGAACCGACATTAATTTTATTACCGGAAAATTTCGCCTTATTTTCCAATCGTGACGATTATGTCGCACATGCGGAGCCATTAGGGCAAGGGCGAGTACAACAACAGCTTGCCGATTGGGCTATAAAATACCAATGCTGGCTGGTTGCTGGGTCTTTCCCTATTCTTAGTGATATTGAGGAGCGTATTTACACGACCAGTTTAGCATTTGACCCGACTGGGGAATTGGTGCAACATTACCATAAGATCCATTTATTTGATGCGCATGTTCCAGCGGTCTCTATCGTGAGCAACGCTGAGCAAGGTAAGGCTGAATGTCTGAAAGAGTTGAAGAAAGAGTTAAAGCCACAAACTTATAAAGAATCAGATAGTTTTATTGCCGGTGAGCAAATCGCGACTTTTACTATTCCTGCTAATACTGTTGGTGATAGCTGTGTTGATAATAGTGCTGTTGGTGAGCGCGGCTCCGGAGATATCACGGTTGGTATGGCAATTTGCTATGACCTGCGTTTTCCGGAATTATTCCGGGCATTGAGTGCTGCTAATGCCGATGTATTATTACTGCCTGCCGCCTTTACTCATGCCACGGGGCAAGCGCATTGGTTACCCTTATTACAAGCCAGAGCCATAGAGAATCAATGCTATGTGTTAGCGGCAAACCAAGTGGGTGATCATGGCGGCAATCGTCATACTTGGGGTCATTCGGTTATCTTAGACCCTTGGGGCGAGAGCTTGGCGCAGCAAACCTCGTCGTGCGGTATCTGCTGCGCGCGATTAGACAAACATAAGTTAGTACAAGTACGTGCTGACATACCTATTTTACAACATGCACGCTTTACGGCGAGCTTGAAAAATAAAGAGTAATAATCACAATGAGATTTGAACAAGTCGAAAATTCAATTTTACTGCCTGCCGAGTTAAACCTCGATAAGCTGCAGAGCACGCTGTCATTATTGATGGGCAATCAGCTTGATTATGGTGATCTTTATTTCCAAGCTTGTAAGCATGAGTCTTGGGGTTTAGAAGACGGCATTGTTAAAGAAGGTTCATTTAACATCGAGAAAGGTGTTGGTGTACGCGCAGTATCGGGTGAGAAAACCGGTTTTGCGTATTCTGACGAGATCAGTTTAAAGGCATTAACCCAGTCTGCGAAAGCGGCTCGCGGTATTGCTGCCAGTGGTGGCGAAGGTAAAGTAAAAGCCTGGAGCAGACCACAAGGTAGTGAGATTTATCAGCCATTAGATCCCTTAGCGAGCATGGAAAGACAACGTAAAATAGACTTGCTACATGAAGTTGATGTTTATGCGCGCGCATTAGATGCCAACGTGACTCAAGTAAGTGTGAGCTTATCTGCTGTATACGAAGAAGTATTAGTCGCAGCAACCGATGGCACATTGGCGACCGATGTACGTCCATTAGTTCGCATGAATTGTTCAGTGCTTATCGAAAAAAATGGTAAACGTGAACGCGGCGGCGCTGGTGGCGGTGGTCGTTATGGATTTGATTACTTTTTAGAGGATGTGGACGGTACGCAACGTGCTTTTAGCTATGCTAAAGATGCAGTGCGTCAGGCGTTAGTTAATATTGATGCTATTGATGCTCCAGCAGGCGCGATGGAAGTGGTACTGGGTGCTGGTTGGCCTGGAGTCTTGTTACATGAAGCGGTAGGCCATGGTTTAGAAGGTGACTTTAACCGTAAAGGCACGTCTTCTTATGCAGGCAAAATTGGCCAGCAAGTGGCATCGCCATTGTGTACGATTGTTGATAATGGCACGCTAGAGAATCGCCGTGGTTCATTGAATATTGATGATGAAGGTACGGTAACACAAAATACCATGTTGATTGAGAAGGGTATTTTGAAAGGTTACATGCAAGATAAGCTTAACGCCCGTTTAATGGGTGTTGAATCTACGGGTAACGGTCGTCGTGAATCATTTGCGCATTTACCGATGCCACGTATGACCAATACTTACATGTTAGCTGGCGAGCATTCACCAGAAGAAATTATTAGCACGGTTAAGAAAGGGATTTACGCGCCTAACTTTGGTGGCGGTCAGGTAGATATTACTTCAGGTAAGTTTGTATTTTCTGCATCGGAGGCGTATTTAATTGAGAATGGTAAAATTACCACGCCAATTAAAGGTGCTACCTTGATCGGTAATGGCCATGATGCGATGCAAGATATCTCTATGGTCGGTAATGATCTGGAACTTGATAAAGGTGTCGGTATCTGTGGTAAAGAAGGTCAGAGCGTACCCGTTGGTGTTGGTCAGCCAACATTAAAATTAAACAGCATGACAGTGGGCGGCACTGGTAGCTAATTTGCTATTTGTAGTGTGTTGTAGATAAAAATAAAGCCCTAACAAGTATATAATCACTTGTTAGGGCTTTATGGTTTGTATTGCTTGCATATCACTGTGGCCAAAATGGCCAATTAATATTACAGACCAGCAATTTCACGCAGGTGTTTAAAGATTTCTTTGCTTGGTTTCGCTGCTTTAAGCGGCTTTTCAGCTTTCAGTTCTTTATTTACTTGGCGAATAAGTTGACGTAGCTTCTGACGATCAGCACCTGGGTATGTTTCCATCAACGTTGAGATCGCAGCGTCACCACCGGCAATGAGCTCATCACGAACTATTTCTAATTTCGCTAATTCAACCGTTGCTTGGTTATACTTATTGGTGATCTTATCGTATGCCGCTTGGATTGGCTCAAGACCGTCGCTACGCATGATTTTGCACATGTACGATAGGTGTCTGCTGTAAGCATCAGTACGTACAACAATTTTTCTTGCTGTGACGATTGCTGCAAGCATCTCTTCTGAAAAACCCATCTTGGCAATTTCGGCTTTACTGAGTAAAGCGATAGCGCCAGCGAGTTTTTGTGTCTTGGCAATTTCAATTTTATTTTCTGCACGACTTTGATATAACTCGTCGTCTTCAGCGCGTCGGTAAGACTTTTCACTGGTAATATTTCGTTCTCTTACGCTCATAATATTCTTTTTCAAAACGATTGATATGTTAATTGTATCAGTTTATTGCTAATTGCGCAGTTGCTGCAGGAATTTTTATCACATCATGGTATGCTAAATCCAGTATAACTAATTGAAACGAGCCCATGAACTTAAAACAGCAAATTACATTAGAACAAAATAAATTGGAATTAGCCGTTACTCAAGCACTCGACATCGCCAAAAAAGCGGGTGCGAGTGCGGCTGAAGTAGCTATTTCACGACAAACTGGTTTGTCTGTGAGTACGCGCATGGGTGAAGTTGAGAATGTTGAATTCAACCATGATGGCGCGTTAGGTATTTGTGTATACCGCGGTCAACGCAAGGGTAATGCATCAACATCTGATCTAAGTGAAGCGGCAATCCAGAGTACTGTTGCGGCGGCGTTAGATATCGCCTTGCACACAGCTGAAGATGAATTCGCTGGTTTGGCTGATCGTGAGTTGATGGCATTTGAACCCGAAGACTTAGACTTATGTCACCCGATTGAGATTAAGCCTGAGTATGCGATTGAGCAAGCTTGCCTGACTGAACGTTTAGCCTTAGCGCAAGACTCACGTATTGTGAATAGTGAAGGTGCGTTTACCAGTCACAGCAGTATTAAAGTCTACGGCAACAGCCATGGCTTGATAAATGGCTACGCGAGTACGCGCCATAGCATGAGCTCAGTTTTGATTGCTGAAGAAGATGGCGCAATGGAACGTGATTACGGCTACTCAATGGCCCGTGACGCAAGTAAATTGTGGACACCTGAACAGATTGCTACTGAAGCAGTTAATCGCACTGTAGACCGTCTAGGCGCTCGTAAGATTGATACCTGTAATGTCCCTGTGATTTTCCACCATGATGTTGCCAGCAGTTTAATGGGTCAACTTGTGATGGGTATCAGCGGCGGTAGCTTATACCGTAAATCATCATTCTTACTTGATAAACTCGGTGAGCAAATTTTTCCTGAATGGTTAAACATTCAAGAGCGTCCACATATTAAAGGTGGTTTAGCGTCATCTATGTATGATGCCGAAGGCGTGCGTACCAAAGATTTAAATGTGGTTGACCAAGGTATCTTAAACAGCTACTTATTAACGAGCTATAGCGGCCGTAAATTAGGCATGCAAACAACCGGTCATGCTGGTGGTATCCATAACTGGAACGTCACCGGTAAGGGTGAAACACTAGGTCAACTTTGTCGCCAAATGGGCACCGGTTTATTAGTGACGGAGTTGATGGGGCAGGGCGTGAATATCGTTACTGGTGATTATAGCCGTGGCGCGTCAGGTTTCTGGGTTGAAAACGGTGAACTGCAATATCCTGTGCACGAGATCACGATCGCGGGTAACTTAACGGACATGTTCAAAAACATTGTCGCAGTGGGTAAAGACGTCGATGTGCGTAGCAGTATCCTAATGGGGTCAACACTACTAGAATCAATGCAGATCGCGGGTAACTAGTCTGCTGCTTAGCGATGTACTGAGCTGCGAATAGAATCTAAAAAGCCTGTGTTATTAAAACACAGGCTTTTTATTTACAACGAATAAATACCAGCACTTATCAGCATATACGCTTATTCGTTTTAAATTGATTATGAACCGTAAACCAAGGTCGCCATGCCTAAGAAGGCAAATAGACCGACAACATCAGTGACCGTTGTGAGTGCCATACCGCCTGCTAATGCCGGGTCGATATTGTATTTTTTCATCACCAGTGGGATCACTACACCAGCGAGCCCCCCCATCGCCATATTAATAAACATCGCGCCACCAATGATCAGCCCCAGTGACATGTCGCCTTTCCATAATGAAACGATAATCGCGATAGAGATAGCCCAGATAGCCCCATTCAGCGCCCCAACCATGGCTTCTTTACCAATCAACCAACGACTATTTTCATCGCTAATATGGCCAACTGCCATACCACGAATCACCAGTGCAAGGGTTTGATTACCGGCAATGCCACCCATACTTGGTACTATGGTCATTAAAATAGCCAGTGTTGCTAGCTGCTCTAACGTTGCTTCAAACATATTAGATACGGATGCAGCGGTGAGTGCCGCAACTAAATTAACCCCAAGCCAGAGCGTACGACGTTTGGTACTTTGGATGACAGGGGCAAAAGTATCCTCGTCATCATCCATACCGGCCATACCCATCATGTCATGCTCGGCATTTTCACGAATAATATCAACCACATCATCAATGGTAATACGACCGAGTAATTTTCCTGAATCATCGAGTACCGGCGCTGATATCCAATCATGACGCTCAAACAATTTGGCTACTTCAGACGTATCCATCGTAGCTGGTAAGGTTTCTGCTTCGCGATCCATAATGGTGCTAATAACACTGTTAGGATCAGTCGTGAGCAGCATTGCTAACGGTACATCGCCAATTAATCGGTCATCTTTATCTACAACGTATAGCGTATCTGTGGCTTCAGGTAATTCTCCACGCAAACGAATATAACGTAAGATCACATCAACAGTGACATCTGGACGTAAAGTAATGGTGTCCGTATCCATGATACTGCCCGCAGTATCTTCTGGATAGGCCATCGCCGCTTCTAGACGATGGCGATCTTGGGTATCCATTTGCGTGATAACTTCTTGATAGATGCTGTCGGGTAGACTACGGAGAATATTCGCGAGGTCATCGGTATCTAACCCTTCCGTTGCGGCGACCAGTGATTCAGTATCCATCAGTTTTAGAATACTGGTTTTGGCATCTTCATTTAGCTCATCAAGGATCTCACCTTGCATTTCAGAGTCTGTTAATCGCCACAAAACCTTACGACCAGCTGGTGGTGATGATTCGAGTAATAATGCAATATCACAAGGGGGCGTTTGGTTGAGCATTCGTTTTACGTGAACAAACATACCGCTGTCGAGCGCTTCATTCATTTCACTTAAACGCAGGTGTGTGCTGTCATGCTCCATTTGTTCTAGCATATGTCGTCCCCATTCTTATTATTCTTGTGCAAGACCTTGCCCACTGATGCGGACAATTCTAGCTTAATCAGTATTTATAATCAGTATTTACATAAATTATCATAATGCATTATATGGTATTGATAATACGTTGGTTAAGTAAGTGCTTAGCTGATCTTATGTTTGTTTTTCTCTAATGTCTGATGTCGAGTTTGTACGATACGGTCTTGCAGTTTAAAGCATTTAGCTAATTGCTCTGCAATAAAGACAGAACGGTGTTGACCGCCAGTACAACCTATTGCAACAGTGACATAGCTGCGGTTATTTTTTTCTAACAGGGGGAGCCAAGTCGTCAATAAATTTTCGATTTGCAGTGCAAAGCTCATCACTTCGGGTTGTTGGCTAAGGTAATTAATGACTGGTTCATCCAAGCCTGTGTAAGGCTTTAATTCTGGGATCCAGTGTGGGTTAGGTAAAAATCGTACATCGAATACGTAGTCTGCGTCCATTGGCAGGCCATGTTTGAAACCAAATGATTGGAAGACCAAGACCAACTGATTATTTTTCTTACCCAAAATACGTTCTTTGATTTGCTCGCTAAGCTCATGAATATTAAGCTCGGTGGTATCGATTTTTAAATCAGCATGCAAGGCGATAGGGCGTAAGCGCTTTTCTTCTATTTCAATTGCTTGAGATAGTGATAGCTCATCTTTGGTTAATGGATGCAGTCGTCTGGTTTCGCTGTAGCGTTTAATAAGCACTGCTTTATTGGTATCCAAGAATAAACTGGTTAGATCGGTGCTGGCTTTTAGGGCCGCTATAATGTCATTTAATTCTTGTTTATCAGTTGGCAGATTACGGACATCGATACTAACCGCTACTTTTTCAGTTTTTTCATTTAAGGTTTGCAGTAGCTGTGGGAGCAAGGTAACAGGTAGGTTGTCTACACAATAGTAGCCTAAGTCTTCAAGTACCCGTAATGCAATTGACTTACCGGATCCTGATTGGCCGCTGACGATTATTAATTTCATGTTCTGTCCCCATATCTGCGCAGCGAATATATCATTACTATAGTTAAAATTAGGTTGCTAATTTTAAACCTGCAATAATATAAAAGAATGCTCATTATCCCGTAATTGATGTGGATATGATATGTTTTAATTATGTCAGCACTATTAATACTTCAAGTATTACTTAAAGTAATACCTAAAGGAAAAGTGGTTTTCCTTTAGGTTATTTGTTGTGGGGCTAAAATTAATGGCGAATTAATTTTTCTTTATGTTTAATGACTTGTCTATCGAGTTTGTCCATTAAGCCATCAATGGCTGCATACATGTCGTTATGTTCATGTACGGCAAAGATTTCACCCCCGCTTAACTGTATTTTGGCTTCTGCAACTTGGAGTAGTTTTTCGACATTTAAAATAACATGAATATTGTTGATGTGATCGAAATGTCGTTCTAATTTGGAAAACTTACTATCAACGTAATCTTTCAGTGAATCTGTAATGTCTACATGTCTACCTGTTAAATTAATTTGCATATACGTCTCCCTTATGAAGGTTGGGTGAGCCCTATAACAGACTCTTGCGCTGATTAGATGGTGGTATGCTCAGTGCTTCTCGATACTTTGCAATCGTACGTCGAGCGACCTTGATACCTTGATCAGCAAGTAAATCAGCAATCTTACTGTCACTTAATGGTTTGCTGACATTTTCTGCCGCGACCAATTTCTTAATTAATGCGCGAATAGCGGTTGATGAACATTCGCCACCGTTATCTGTGCTGACATGACTTGAAAAGAAAAATTTCAATTCAAAGATCCCACGCGGAGTATGCATAAATTTCTGCGTTGTCACTCGTGATATCGTTGATTCATGCATTTCGACTTCTTCGGCAATATCGTTGAGTACCATTGGCTTCATAGCTTCATCGCCATACTCAAAGAAATCCATCTGCCGTTGTACGATACTTTTTGTTACTTTTAGTAAAGTGTCATTACGACTGTCTAAACTTTTAATGAACCACTTGGCTTCTTGTACATGGGTACGAACAAATTGCCCATCGCTACTGTTGCGGTTGCCAGTCGTAAGATTAGCATATTCATTGTTCACCTTTAATCTTGGCACAATGTCAGGATTTAACTCTACCACCCATTGATTATTTTTTTTCTTTACGAGCACGTCGGGTATAACGTACAGTCCTTCTGTTTGATCAATGACATTACCTGGTCTTGGTTCCAAGCTCTGAATTAATTGCATGATCTCTTTTAGCTGTGGTTCTTTTAATTTTGTTTTACGGCTTAATTGACGGTAGTCGCGATTACCTAATAAATCCATATGAGATTGAATAATTTGCTGACATTCGCTTAACCAAGGGGTATTTTTAGGTAAATGCTGGAGTTGGATCAATAAACACTCTTGTAGTGAACGTGCTGCTACACCGATGGGGTCAAAGTGTTGAATACGTTTTAGTACGGCTTCGACTTCATCTAATTCAATCTTAGCATCGTTGTTGGCATCGACTTCTTGGTGGTCGATATCCACGCTGTTGAGGATCTCCTCGCAAGTTTGAGTCAGATAACCGTGGTCATCAATACCATCAATGATGGCGACCGCAATCGCGCGATCAATGTCAGAAAAAGGGGTGAGTTCCATTTGCCACATTAAATGTTCGTATAAACCTTCGCTGGTTTCACCTTGGTAAACTTGATCTAGGCCATCAATCCCGGCACTGCCACTACTGTGATTTTGTATTTGTGGGGTGTAAACGTCATCCCAATTACTGTCATTAGGGAGTTCATCGGGCATAGATTCGCTGGCAAGCGCATCACCGACTTCAATTTGACTGCTATCGGTCAGCGCGGCATCATGATTGGCGTCATTGCTCTGATCATCATGCGCGTTATGATTATCGACGTCGTTAGCGGCCGACTCGTGGGGCTCTTCTTGTTCTAATAGTGGATTGCTATCTAGCGCTTCTTGGATCTCTTGCTGTAACTCCAAGGTCGATAATTGTAATAATCGAATCGCTTGTTGTAACTGTGGCGTCATTGCCAGAGATTGACTCATCCTAAGTTGTAATGATGGCTTCATCTAACGACTACTCTCTCTTCCTTAATGCGGCTAAGTATCCATATCAAACTATATTTGGAACTGATATCAAACTATAGTCGGAATTGATCTCCAAGATAAACTTCTTTTACTTTTTCGTTGGATAAAATTTCTTCAGAGGTGCCTGAAGCGATCAAATGTCCATGACTAACAATATATGAATGTTCACATACATCAAGCGTTTCACGTACGTTATGATCGGTAATTAACACACCTAAACCACGATCACGCAAATGCTGAATGATTTTCTTAATATCGCCCACTGAAATTGGGTCTACACCGGCAAATGGTTCATCTAATAAAATAAATTTAGGATCTGCGGCGAGTGCGCGGGCTATCTCTACACGACGACGTTCACCACCCGATAAGCTCATGCCTAAACTGTCGCGGATATGGGTTATATGGAATTCTTCTAATAATTCTTCTAACTTCTCTTCGCGTTCAAAACGGCTTAATTCTGTGCGTAATTCTAAAATCGCCATGATATTCTTTGTTACCGATAAGCGTCGAAAAATAGAAGCTTCTTGCGGTAAGTAACCAATACCTTGCTGTGCGCGAATATGCATCGGCTCATGGGTTAACTCTTGGTCATCGATGAAGATTTGTCCATGATCTCGTTTCACCAAGCCTACCACCATATAAAAGGTGGTGGTTTTACCGGCGCCGTTAGGCCCAAGCAAGCCAACAATTTGACCTGATTCAACTTCCAGACTCACATCTGAAACAACTTTTCGTTTGTTGTAACTTTTTGCTAAGTGTGATGCTTTTAAACGCGCCATATGAATTTACTTACTCTACTTAGTTTTGGTGTCTTCAGGAGTGAAAATAGTGATCACGCGATCGGATTCATTTTTGCCACTCTCGGCTATCATTTCTTGTTTATCAATTTGGTAGATGATCTTATCACCTTTAACTTCACTATCTGCTTGGCGTAAACGGGCATTCTTTGACAAGGTTAGGCGTTTTCTGCCAAGTTCGTAGCGGATCTCGTTAGACTCGGCGTTAATTTTTTTACCGTCATCAAGTTCTTGGTAAAAAGTGGCTACGTTCCCTGTCGCGATCATTACTTCTGTGCCTTTGCCGCCAGAACTTAATACCGTTAGTTTATCCGCATGTATTAATATAGTGCCTTGCGTTACGACCACATTATCATAAAAGATAACGCGGTTCTCTTTAATAAACACTTCTTGACGCTTGGCATTTACGACAACATTTTCTTGGAAGTCAGACTCTAATGCGAGCGCTGAATTACTCATGAATAATGTTAACAGTAAAACTTTATATTTTTTCATCATTAGTATAAATCGCTTTAACTTGCTTAAGGATTGTCATGTATTCTTGTTTTAAATCACCTTCCAGGCCAATGCCTGTCTGATTAAACAAGTTGCCTGTAATGGTAATTAATTGATCACTACGCACCAAATTTTTGGCGAGCTCTAATTGTAAATAACTGGTCGTGATGACATCAATATAATCATTTTTTGCCATGTTTGTGATGATAACATCATTGCGTAATGTCGCGACATCTTCACTACTGAAGTTGCCTTCTTTGGCTTGGATCTTCCACGTCGCTTGTGCATTCTCATCATAAAGGATAATAACGGGGTTAGTGAACATTGTCATGCCTAACTCACCATAATGCTCCATGCTATCGGCAAAAATGCGACGCATGATTTTTCCATCAAGGTTGAATTCTACGCTACGTAGCACTTGCGCGGTAAAATCAGGCTGATATTCGGTCGATGTTGGTGCGGTTATTTCTTCATTAGGCGAAAAAAATCGCCATACCCCAAGGGCACACAAAAAGAGGATTACTATTCCTACATTTTGTCGATTCATACCGAAGTACCTTGTGCTTGATCTAAAATCCCTTTCGCTAATAATATCAGGTCTGCGAGTTCTCTTACTGCGCCAAAACCACCGCGAATAGAGGTGCTAAAATCAGCGCCCTTTTTGACTAACGGATGGGCATCTGCCACTGCGACACTGAGTCCACATAGATTCATTACCGGTAAATCGATAACATCATCACCAATATAGGCAACATGCTCAGGTGATATGTTTAATTTTTCAAGTAGCATATTAAAGGCAATGACTTTGTTATCTTGGCCTTGATAGACGTGTTTAACCCCTAAACCTTGCATGCGATTAGCGACGATAGTTGATTGACGGCCGGTGATCACCGCAACGTCAATACCTGCATTCAGTAGCGATTTAACACCAAAACCATCGCGGGTATGGAATGCTTTCAGCTCTTCGCCATCGTTTCCCATATACACTCGACCGTCAGAAAAAACACCATCTATATCGCAAATAAGTAGTTTTAATGTTTTTGCTTTCGTTAAAATATCTTGTGAGATTGGACCGTATAAAGTGTTGATCATTTTATAGTACACCTGCGCGTAGTAAGTCATGCATATTGAAGGCGCCGACCGGTTCTTGTTGTTCATTAACGACAATTAAGCCATTAACTTTCTTACTTTCCATGACGGCGAGGGCTTCTGCAGCCAATATATGTTCATTAATAGTAACACATCTTTCAGTCATTACTGCACTGATAGGGGTTTGGTGAATATCTATACGCGCATCTAAAATACGACGTAAATCCCCGTCAGTGAAAATACCAACCAGCTTATCGGCGTTTGTGACAGCTGTCATCCCGAGACCTTTTCGAGAAACTTCTAATAAAGCGTCGGAGATAGTTTCGTTTTGTTGCACGCTTGGTATGCCATCACCTTTATGCATAATATCGGAAATACGCAGTAATAATTTTCGGCCTAAGCTACCGCCGGGATGAGACAAAGCAAAGTCATTGGCAGTAAAGCCTTTGGCTTCAAGTAAAGAGACGGCAATGGCATCACCCATTACGAGGGTTGCCGTGGTGCTAGAGGTTGGTGCTAACCCTAATGGGCAAGCTTCTTTATCGACCTTAACACATAAACTAACGCTTGCTTCGCGAGCCATGGTTGAATTGGTATTACCGGTTATCGCAATGATCGGTATGCTTAAACGGGTTAATACTGGATATAGCGCTAATATTTCATCAGACTCACCAGAGTTCGAGAGGGCAATAACCACATCTTCGCGTTCGATCATACCCAGGTCGCCATGGCTGGCTTCACCGGGGTGGACAAAGAATGCAGGCGTTCCTGTACTGGCGAGTGTCGCCGCAATCTTATTCGCAATATGTCCAGATTTCCCCATGCCAGTGACAATCACTTTACCTTTACAAGCGATTAGCAATTCACAAGCGGCTGTAAAGGTCGTATCAATATATTGACCTAGTTGCGTGATCGCTGCGGCTTCGATTTCAATGACATTAAGCGCGCTTTGACAATAGTTAAACTGGCTTGACATGGTTATCCCCTAATAAAATATGATTTAATACTTAACTTAGAATATCAATAATGACTAGATACTACTAAATATAATAATTTGATACGCGACAAAACCTGCGAGTAGTATACAACCTTCAATACGGTTAATACGACTTGGACGGCCTCTAAAGCTTATGGCCATTAATAACATCACAATGGTTGCACCGAGCATGTAGTAGAAGTCACGACTAATAATAGCGGGGTCAATCATGCCTGGTGCTAAAATACCGGGTAATGATAATACGGCTAAAATGTTGAAGATGTTAGAGCCAATGATATTACCCATCGCGAGATCATCTTCCCCTTTTAAGACACCGGTTATTGATGCTGCAAGTTCTGGCAGGCTAGTGCCTATCGCAATAATAGTTAGACCGATAACTAAATCACTCATACCGTAGTACTGGGCGATCACCACCGCTGAATCAACCAAGTAACTCGAGCTCACAGGGAGGGCTATCATACCGAAAATTAACCAGGCAACCGCTTTCCAAGTTGGCAGGCCTTCTGGTACGTCATCATTGTGTTCCTCGGCAATCGGGTCGTTGCTTGGGCGCTTTAAGGCTAAAATGGTTAAGGTTAAAATAGTAATGAAGAATAATAATAATAAAATGACGCCTTCATACATTTCTAGCTTTAAATCCCAAAGTACAACACCGGCAAGTATCGTGGTAATTAATACCATCGGGATCTCTCGACGTATAGTTGCAGAACCGACGAGTAATGGTTTTAATAATGCGGTGAGGCCCAATACCAAAGTAATGTTGGTTATGTTTGAACCTATCGCGTTACCGATTGCCGTATTGGGGGCGCCATTAAGCGAAGCTGATATAGCTACCATCATTTCTGGTGCTGACGAACCCATTGCGACAATAGTAAGACCAATAATAAGTGGTGAGATACCAAGGTTACGGGCTAATCCGGCTGCACCATAGACGAATTTATCGGCACTGATGATTAGCCCAATCAATCCCAGAATTAAAATAATAATATTTGTAGTTAGCATCGACTAATTAAAAAGTTGATAAAAAAGAGCACTATTTTCGATCTTTTTTCACGGAAAGAAAAGCTAAATTGTGAAATCTTGTCGACTATAGAATGATCACAGCCTAAAAATCGCGACTTAGTGATACTTTTGGATTGTGTATTATAGCGATTGCTTTTAGAATACTGGGCTATTTTAATACTTTAGTTTTAAGCGCGATTCTCTCATTTAGAACGCCATTCACTTAAAACTAAACATGCTGCACTATCGTTTAAGGTCAGCTCACGATCGTGGTATGTAGAGTTTTTAACTTGGCTTAGAATGGCGGCATCATAGGATTTAAGTATTATGGATATTCAAGAATTAAAAACATTGCTGGAAAATGAGTATACGTTCCAGGAATTACACGTGAAAGGTGAAGGCAGCCACTACGACGTTATTGCTGTCGCCGAGATGTTTGTCGGTATGAACCGTGTAAAAAAACAACAAGCTATTTATGCGCCATTAAAAGAACAAATTGCATCAAATAGTATTCATGCGTTAACCATCAAGGCATATACACCTGAAGAATGGGTTCGTGAACGTAAATTTATATTACCTTCTTAGGCTGGATTAGAATGGATAAGTTTTTAATTAAAGGTCCTTGTCAGTTAAATGGCGATGTGACTATTTCGGGTGCTAAGAATGCGGCACTACCGATTTTATTTGCAACGTTATTAAGTGATGAAACTATCATTCTTAAGAATGTGCCAGAATTAAGAGATATTAAGACCACGTTACAGTTGTTACGTGAACTGGGTGCGCAAGCAGAACGTAATGCAGACGGTGACGTAGTTATCACTGCTGGTACGGTAAACTGTCAAAAAGCCCCTTATGAATTAGTTAAAACCATGCGTGCTTCTATTTTAGCGCTTGGTCCTTTAACGGCTAAATTCTCGACTGCAGACGTTTCTTTACCGGGTGGTTGCGCAATTGGCGCTCGTCCTGTGAATCTACATATTCACGGTTTAGAAATGATGCAAGCGAACATTAACGTTGAAGAAGGCTACATTAAAGCCCGCGTTGATGGTCGTTTAAAAGGCGCGCGTATCTTGATGGATATGGTCAGCGTGACGGGTACTGAAAATTTATTAATGGCAGCGGTACTTGCTGAAGGTATTACGACTATTGAGAATGCGGCGAGAGAACCTGAAGTGGTTGACTTGGCTAATTTCTTAAACTCGTTAGGTGCTAAAATCAGTGGTATTGGTTCTGATGTCTTAACGATTGAAGGCGTTGAAGCCTTGCACGGTGGTACTTATGCAGTACAACCTGATCGTATTGAAACGGGGACTTTCCTTGTTGCAGCAGCGGTGACGGGTGGCAAGATCACATGTCATAAAACAGACCCTTCATTACTGGATGCGGTATTGCTTAAGCTTGAAGAAGCTGGCGCAGCAATCACGACTGGCGATGATTGGATCACACTTGATATGCAAGGTCGCGAATTAAAAGCGGTAAATATCAAGACGGTACCTTATCCTGGTTTCCCGACGGATATGCAAGCACAATTCACGGTATTAAATACAGTGGCGAAAGGCACATCAACGATCATTGAAACGATTTTTGAAAACCGTTTCATGCACGTGCCTGAATTAGCGCGTATGGGTGCTGACATTGAACTGGAAGGTAATACTGCAATCTGTCGTGATACTGAGAGTTTGACTGGCGCACAAGTGATGGCTACAGACTTACGCGCATCAGCAAGTCTTGTTATCGCTGGTTTCCTTGCGACAGGCGAAACGACGGTTGAACGTATTTATCATATCGATCGCGGCTATGAGTTTATTGAAGATAAACTGCAAGGCTTAGGCGGTAATATTACCCGTATTACAGGCTAATATTCGTCGACGACTTGCAGGTTAATCCTTGTCGTATGAATAACGTGTAAGTGGTTATGATAAAAAAAAGGCGCATTGATATGAAGTGACCCCATTAAGTTGGACATTTTAGTTAAGCGGCTTGTAAGGCCTGGTTTCGATATTCTATCGGAGTCAGGCCTTTTAATTTGACCTTAATCCGTTTCGTGTTGTAATACTCGATGTATTCATCAAGCTTTTCTATCAATTCATCGGCATCTTTGAATTTCTGCCTATGATACATTTCTGTTTTTAATAAGCCAAAAAAGTTTTCTGCCACCGCGTTATCTAAGCAGTTCCCTTTTCTCGACATGCTTTGCGTCAGTCCATGCGCAGCTAGTTGTTTTTGATATCCCCTATGGCGATATTGCCATCCCTGATCGCTATGTACTATTGGCTTTGAATGCTCATCTAAATTATTGATAGCATCTCTTAACATATCAGTAACCAGTGGCAAACGGGCATCTTTAGCTATCTTATAAGCGACAACCTCTTTGGTAAATAGATCTATAACTGGTGATAAATAAACTCTCTGGTCCCTAACCTTAAATTCAGTGACATCGGTTGCCCACTTTTCATTTGGCTTAGTAGCATTAAAGTTTCGTTCAAGTACATTAGGTGCCGTTTTTCCAGCTCCGCCCTTATAAGAACTGTATTTTTTAGGTCTTACTGTCGATTTTAGATTTAATTGAGCCATCAGTCTTTGCACCGTTTTATGGTTTAGCATAAAGCCTTGCCTTTTCAGTGTTAAATGAATTCTGCGATAGCCGTAGCGACCTTTATGTTCATGATAAATTTCTTTGATAAGCGCTAACTCACGCTCATAAACATTCGGTTTTTCACTTACTTTTACTTGATAATAGAACACACTTTTAGCCAACTGAATGGCTTGAAGAAGGTGCTTTAGAGCATGTTTATTTTTGAGAGCTAAAACCGTTACCGTTTTTTCTTTGTTTGTCGGCGCTTTGCCTGCTCTAGCTCTTCCAACTTTTTTAACACAGCATTCTCTGCTCGTAGATAAGCAAGCTCTTCTTTCAGCTCTTCTGTTGTCATTTCACTATCTGGTTTTGTGGTCGTATTAGATTGTTTCATTTTAAGCCTACTTATTGAGGAGCGTTCAAGCCCTCTTAAGCCAAACTCGTTATATTTTTTTAACCATACAGAGAGCGTACCGGGAGAAGACTGATTTAATATGGCACTAGTGTGATTGAGAGACCATTCATTTGTCCACATTAATTTTAATGCTTGTAGCTTTGTTTTTGCATTGCTGGCATGCAAATTTGGCAGGAATGCATCTGTGCCATGAATTGCAAAGACTTGAGTCCAATATCGAATTAACTGAGAGGGTATTGATAGTTCATTCGCTAATATTCTAGATGACTTACCATCTAGACACTGTTGTGCAGTGATAAGTTTAAACTCACGGCTATATTTTGACATAAAAAAAAGACCCCTAATAATTGGTTGTCCAACTATTGGGGGTCAGTTCAGATATGCGCCTTTTTTTATATCGAATATTTATTATTGGTTTATTGCTGAGGTTGTAGAGCCTGCAATTCACCTAGGGTTACCGATATATCGAACTGCTTACCCTCACGTATAACGGTTAAGTTAATTTTTGCACCAGGACGCTGCTCGGCAACCGAATCCATTAACCAAATTACATTATCAACCTCGGCACCATTAAATTTGATGACCACATCACCAGAGATAAGACCGGCTTTTTCAGCTGGAGAATCTGGCGCAGTATTCTGCACGACTATGCCCTGATTGTCTTTTAATCCGAGTAATTTAGCCATCACTGTATTGATCGACGTCCCTTCTATACCTAAGTAGCCACGTATGACGCGACCATTTGCAATCAAGGCATCCATGATTTTAACGGCTAGTGGATAGGGGATTGCAAAGCTAATACCCATTGTTTCAACATTCTTTGCAACCTGAAAGGAAGCTGTATTGATACCGACTAGTTCACCTAAGCTATTCACCAGAGCACCGCCGGAGTTACCTTCATTAATTGCTGCATCAGTTTGTAAGAAGTTTTGATGGCCAGTGGTACTCATACCGATACGGCCCCGAGCACTGATAATGCCTTGCGTAATGGTTTGGCCTAAATTGTATGGGTTACCAATGGCAAGTACGACGTCACCAATGTTGGTTTGCTCGTGTTTACTTTGTGGAATGCTCGGTAGATTCTTAGCATCTATGTTGAGTACTGCGAGGTCGGTATAGCGGTCAAAACCAATTAACTCAGCAGTGAAGAATCGACCATCTTGTAGTGCGACAATAATTTGGTCTGCATCAGCAATAACGTGATAATTTGTGAGTAAATAGCCTTTTTTATTCATGATCACACCAGAGCCGAGACTTTGCGGGCGTAATGTCGCTTTACTGTTAATCGTTGATTTTTGGTAGGTGCGAGTATAGATATTCACAACAGAAGGTGCAGCACGCTTTACCGCAGCAGAAAAGCTCATTTGTTCATTAAGGCCTAATGAAAATGGCTGGCTGAGTGCTAAACCTTGCTTACTCTGTAATTGTGGTAACGCTAACAAGAGTACGGCGGCGACCGCAATACCGAGGAAGATACTTTTCGAAACATATGACCACAAATTTTGCACTGAAATATCCCTACGTTACGCATTAAAAAATAGCAACGTAGAGGATAGCATCTCTTTCTAGGATAATGTAAGAAATAACATGCAAAGTGATGTAAGGCTTAGCGTAATACCAAGAACAAGTGTTGTTCACCACGTTGAATATTAAGTGCCAGAGTGGTTTTATCTTCGGTCAGTAATTTACGTAATTGGGCGAGGTTTTTAACTTTGTCTTTATTCACGCCAATTATAATGTCGTCTTGTTGCAATCCTGACGCCGCAGCGATTGAGCGCTCATGTACGTTAGAAACCATGACACCTTTATTGTTTCCAGCGTTCACTAATGTTGCGCCTTCAAGACTTGGGTGTAAGCTGCTGGCATTGGCAAGTTGATTATCCGCAGGTTTGAGTATGGCGTTAACCGTTATTGGCTTGCCTTCCCTGACGATGCCGAGACTGACTTTTTTATTTGGCCCCAAAGTACCAATGCGTGCTCTTAGTTCACTGAAGCTACGTATTTTATTATTATTGACGCTGACAATGATATCACCTGCGACTAATCCCGCTTCTGCGGCGGCTGAATCTGGAGTGACCTGATTAATGAAAGCCCCGTATTGCACATCAATATCAAATGCTTTGGCAAGGTCAGCGGTTAATTCTTGTCCTGCGACACCTAATAAGCCTCGGCGAACTTCACCATGTTCAATAATTTGCTGTACTAGGTTATTTGCCATATTGGCAGGAATGGCAAAACCAATCCCCACGTTGCCGCCATTAGGGCCTAATATAGCTGTATTAATACCGATTAACTCCCCACGTAAGTCAACTAACGCGCCGCCAGAGTTGCCACTATTAATCGCGGCATCGGTTTGAATGAAGTTTTCGAGGTTTTCTAATTGTAATCCTGTGCGGCCTAAGGCGCTGACAATACCCGAGGTGACGGTTTGGCCTAAACCAAATGGGTTACCAATTGCGATCGTGAAATCACCAACGCGTAATTTATCCGAATCAGCGAATTTAATCGCCACTAAATTTTTTGCTTTAACTTGTAATAAGGCGATATCACTGCCTTTATCAGCCCCGATAAGCTTAGCTTCATACTCGTGACCATCTTTGAGCATGACTTGGATCTTATCGGCATCTGCAATGACGTGATTATTGGTCAGGATGTAGCCTTTTTCTGCGTCAATGATGACGCCAGAACCGAGCCCTTGAAATGGTTGCGCTTGCTGTTGAGAACCTGGACCATTAGGGCCAAAGAAATAGCGGAATGCTTCAGGGATCTGTTGTTGAGATACTTTTGTCCCTGAGACTGAGATGTTGACGACAGCGGGTGTTACTTGCTCCAAGATAGGCGCAAGACTTGGCAGTGGCTGACCTGCAACAGCAAAGGGGTGTGCAGCTGTTGCAGATAGACTTGTTAATCCCATTGCGGCACTTAGTGTCAAAGCAATAAGGGTTTTACAATGTAACTTCGATACCATAACAATTTAAGCCTTTTTAAATTATAAGCATAACAGTTAGGTATAGCTCAAAGATAAAAGTTCAAGTTATTTGTTTAATAAGCCTGAGCTGCTGCTTGAGTAATCTTTTGGTTGGCCTTCAACGGGCTCTGTTGGGTCAATGACTTCTTTAGCCTGAAAAGGAATATCTTTGACGGCCACATTATCTAATAAATGCTTGGCATTGCTCGCTAAGTGCTGCTGCATTTCTACGTAGCTATCTGATAATTTCATTAATAATGCTTCAGTGCTGTTGAAGTGCTCGTTAACATCATGCTTGTATTGTTCGATCTCAGCTTCTTTCGCTAATAACTTACCCTTAAATTTTCCTGTTTGATCTTTTGTGTTGCTTACTTTCGCGATAGCAAAACCGATAACAATACCGATAACCAGACTAATTAGTATTTCAATGTAGGGCATATACACCTCGTTAAATGGAAATTTGTATTCTACTCAGTTAATTTTATTCTACTAAATCTAAGTATTGGACGCTTATTTTAATACTTTAATATAACCAGCTTAGTTTTAAAATAGTGTATTTCAAAAGAATACAACATGGTAGCATTGATTATTATTAATGCGTTGTGAACAAAGCGTTAAAAACAGTAAAGGATTAGCAATAAAAATGAGCCCAATAGAGAAATATCAACAGGATTTAAAGCGTCCTGATTTTATGTTTGATGCAGCACAAGAGAATGCTGTAATGGCATTACAACGCCTGTTTGATGAATTGTTGGCCGTGCCAGAATTACCCGCTAAGCGTAGCTTATTGAGTAAATTGAAAGCGTTTGCAGCAAAGCCGGCACCGATAGTGAGTAATCCTGTTAGGGGCATTTACTTTTGGGGTGGCGTGGGAAGAGGTAAGACCTATTTAGTTGATACTTTCTACGATTGCCTGCCATTTGAAAATAAAACCCGCATTCACTTTCACCGCTTTATGCATCGGGTGCATCAAGAGCTAAAAGGCTTAACGCAGCAAAAAGATCCACTCAAAATTATTGCTAAAAAATTAGCCGATGAAACGCGCGTTATTTGTTTTGATGAGTTTTTTGTATCAGATATTACCGATGCGATGATTTTAGGCACTTTGTTTGAAGAATTATTCGCGCATCAGGTTATTCTTGTCGCGACATCAAATATTATTCCCGATGAGCTTTATCGTAATGGTTTGCAACGTGCACGTTTTTTACCTGCGATCCATTTAATAAATCAAAATTGCGATATTATTAATGTCGACAGTGGGGTGGATTACCGCTTACGTACATTGGAGCAAGCGGAGATCTATCATTTCCCACTCGACAGTGCAGCGCAGCAGAATTTGGACCAATATTTCCAACAGTTGTCTTGTGAACCCCGCAACTACAATCAGCCAATCGACATTGAAAATCGTCAAATATCCACACTTGCAGAAGCCGATAGTGTGTTGATGATTGATTTTGATGAATTATGTGGCGGCCCGCGTAGTCAAGTTGATTATATGGAAATATCGCGTATCTACCACACTGTGTTGTTGGCAAATGTAAAACAGATGGGACCGTTAACGGGTGATATCGCACGCCGCTTTATTGCCATGGTGGATGAATTTTATGAACGTAACGTTACTTTAATCATGTCGGCTGAACTCGAAATGTCAGCGCTCTATACTACTGGCTTATTAGAGTTTGAATTTCGCCGCTGTTTATCACGCTTACAAGAAATGCAATCACACGAATATCTAGGCCGTGAACACCTACCTTAACGTGCAGTTAAAGACAAACATCGCGGTCTTTAGCACCAAGTAGGTAGTTTTTGTGCGCATTATTTAAATAAATACACTAATTAACGTATTTATTTATTGAGTTACTGTCAGTATATAGGCTATTGTTTCGGCGGACATGAACCGACAAGGTGACGTATATAGTGTTATTAGGTCATTAAGTTCAATGCAAAGGCTTACTTCTAAATACGCGAAGTAAGTGATTATTAGGGCGTTAAATAGGCTTTTAGTTTAATGAATTACTCACCATATCAAGTGTTCGACAGGGAATATTGGGCTGAATTACGTGAGTCAGTACCACTGACATTATCGGCACTCGAACTAAAGCAGTTACAAGGTATTAATGAGCGCGTTTCGATTGAAGAAGTGTGTGACATTTACCTGCCATTATCACGTCTGCTTAATTTATATGTCACTAATCGTATTCAACGTCGTTTTGTGCGCGATCAGTTCTTAGGCCGTAAAGTGGGTAAAGTACCTTATATTATCAGTCTGGCTGGTAGTGTCGCGGTCGGTAAAAGTACCACCGCTAGAATTTTACAAGCGTTACTGCAATGCTGGAGCGAGCACCCCAAGGTCGCTTTAATTACGACCGATGGTTTCCTTTACCCTAATGCACATCTAAAAGAACATGATCTGATGAAGCGCAAAGGCTTTCCTGAAAGTTATGATATAAATGCATTGGTTAAGTTTGTTGCTGACATTAAATCAGGCAACGCCCGTGTTACCGCGCCTGTCTATTCCCATTTCTCTTATGATATTGAACCGGATAAAGAAGTGGTTGTTGAACAACCGGACATCGTTATCCTTGAAGGCTTAAATGTACTGCAGTCTGGACTTGAATATCCGAATGACCCCCATCGTGTCTTTGTATCCGATTTTGTTGATTTCTCTATTTATGTTGATGCCGATACTGCAAACTTAGAAAATTGGTATGTTCAGCGCTTCTTACAACTACGTGAAAGCGCCTTTACTGATTCGAGTTCGTACTTCCACCACTATGCTAAATTAGATGAACAGGAAGCAAAAAATGTAGCATTGAATATTTGGCGAACAATTAACGGTAAAAATTTAGTGGAAAACATTTTACCCACTCGAGAACGTGCTAACCTTATTCTGACTAAAGACTTAAATCATCAAGTACATCAAGTTAAATTGCGGAAATAGCCTTAATTACAGTCGACTTTTTGGTACTATACGAATGTTTTTTGAGATTTATCTTATTTTTTGCAAAATATAGGTGAAATTTCGCTCATTTCTCTTTATAATGCGTGCTGCCCACGAACAAGGTGCTGTGGTGGTTCCTTGTCCTAATGACGCCATGTACTTATTCGAAGGGATAAGCAAGGTATATAGTTCATATATAGACAAGTATATATGATAGTTTAAACAAATTTTATTGGGTTCAATATAAATGAAAACTTTTGTTGCTACACCAAGCACGATCACTCGTGACTGGTACGTTGTTGACGCTGAAGGTAAAACTTTAGGCCGTCTTGCGACTGAAATCGCTTCTCGCTTACGTGGTAAGCATAAGCCTGAGTACACTCCTCATGCTGACACTGGTGATTACATCATCGTTGTAAACTGTGAAAAAATTACTGTAACTGGTAATAAAGCGAAAGGTAAAATTTACCACTCGCACACAGGTTTCATTGGTGGAATTAAATCAATCAGCTTCGAAAAGCTAATTGATAAAGCGCCAGAGCGTGTTATCGAATCTGCAGTTAAAGGTATGTTGCCAAAAGGTCCTCTAGGCCGTGCAATGTTCCGTAAGATGAAAGTATACGCAGGTCCTGAGCATAATCATGCTGCTCAACAACCACAAGTTCTAGACATCTAATTTACGGAATTTAAGCAAATGGCAGAAAATCAATACTACGGCACTGGTCGTCGTAAAAGTTCAACAGCTCGTGTATTCATGAAAGCTGGTACTGGTCAACTAACAATCAACAAACGTTCTTTAGACGTTTATTTTGGTCGTGATACGGCTCGTATGGTTGTTCGTCAAGCACTAGAATTAGTTGAACTACAAGACAAATTCGACCTAAACATCACTGTTTCTGGTGGTGGTACTACTGGTCAAGCTGGCGCAATCCGTCACGGTATCACTCGCGCACTAATGGAATATGACGAAACTTTACGTCCTACTCTACGTGCAGCTGGTTTTGTTACTCGTGATGCTCGTCAAGTTGAACGTAAGAAAGTTGGTCTTAGAAAAGCACGTAAACGTCCACAGTTCTCAAAACGTTAATTCGTTTTTTGTGGTGCGCTTTATTGCGACGAAAGCCTGGCATATGCCAGGCTTTTTTTTGTCTTTTTTTTGGGTTTTATTTAATTGACACAGTTACGACTTTGTTAAATAAGATGTTGTTTTTTACAGGCGTGGTTGTTGTTAACACAGAAACAGAGTGTCTTGCTCTATTTACTGGGTCATAAGCGACAGATATTAACTTAATCACTGAAAATCCATGATTAATGTCTCATTGTCCTTGTAAAAATGTAACCAATTAATTAAAATTCAACGGCATTTATGTAACTTTTTTAGCTAATAAAAAGTTATCTTTTTTGAAATGGTATTCACTGCAAGATAATAAAAATAATTTGCGCTGAGTCCGAATGGGAGAATAATTGGATGAGCAATGCGCCTGTTGATTCTGGTCGTCGTCGCTTTTTAACTGCTGCTACTTGTGTAGTGGGTGGTGTTGGAGCTGTCGGCGCAGCCGTACCTTTTATCAAATCTTGGAACCCGAGTGCTAAAGCTAAAGCAGCTGGCGCTCCGGTTGAAGTTGATATTAGTAAAATTGAACCTGGTCAGTTAATTCGAGTTGAATGGCGAGGCAAACCTGTATGGGTTGTATCTCGTACAGAAAGCGTACTAAACGAACTTGAACAGCATGATGGTTCGTTACGCGATCCAGCATCAGAACAAGAACAACAACCAAGTTACGCACAAAACAAATATCGCTCGATTAAATCGGACCTATTTGTTGCAGTTGGTATTTGTACTCACTTAGGGTGCTCTCCAACTTACCTGCCTGATAGCTTTGGCGAGCAAGTCGAAGGTGTTTCTTCTGGTTTCTTCTGCCCATGTCATGGTTCTAAATTTGATATGGCTGGTCGTGTATTCCAAAGTGTACCTGCGCCGTTGAATCTTGTTGTACCGCCACATTATTATGTTGATGATACTACTATTCTTATTGGTGTAGATAAGGGAGCTGCCTAATGTCATTAGTCAAATGGATTGATGAACGTATCCCGATGACGGATACGTGGAATAAACATGCTGGCCAATATCCAGCACCGAAGAACTTTAACTTCTGGTACTATTTTGGCATTTTAGCAACAATAATCTTTGTTAACCAAATCCTTACGGGTATCTGGTTAACAATGAACTACAACCCATCGGGTGAAGGTGCATTTGCATCAATCGAATACATCATGCGTGATGTTGAATTTGGTTGGTTGCTACGTTATATGCACTCTACAGGTGCGTCAGCATTCTTTGTAGTTGTCTATCTGCACATGTTCCGTGGCTTGATGTATGGTTCATACCAGAAACCACGTGAATTATTGTGGATCTTTGGTTGCTTAATCTTCTTAGCGCTAATGGCTGAAGCTTTCATGGGTTACTTACTACCATGGGGTCAAATGTCATTCTGGGGTGCACAGGTTATTATCTCATTATTTGGTGCAATTCCAGTAATTGGTGATGACTTAACACTTTGGATCCGTGGTGATTACGTAATCTCTGGTGCAACACTAAACCGTTTCTTTGCACTGCATGTAATTGCTGTGCCATTAGTACTTGTTGTACTCGTGTTCTTACATATCGTGGCGCTGCATCACGTTGGTTCGAATAACCCAGACGGTATTGAAATCAAAGAAGATAAAGATGAAAATGGTTGGCCGAAAGATGGTATTCCATTCCACCCTTACTACACAGTACATGATACTGTCGCAGTAGTTGTGATGATGATCTTATGTAGTATTGTGATCTTCTTCATGCCTGAAGGTGGCGGTTATTTCTTGGAAGCGCCAAACTTTGAAGCCGCTAATCCACTGAAAACACCAGATCACATTGCACCAGTTTGGTACTTTACACCATTCTACGCAATCCTACGTGCGGTACCTGATAAACTTGGTGGCGTGATCATGATGGGACTTGCGATTGTAATGTTATTCTTAGTGCCTTGGTTAGATCGCGGTAAAGTGAAATCAATTCGCTACCGTAGTGTTTGGCACAAACTAAACCTAACGCAATTTGTTATTTGTTTCATAATCTTAGGTGTATTAGGTACATTAGCGCCAACACCTGGTCGTACGATCTTGTCGCAAATTACAACGCTAGGTTACTTTGGCTACTTCGGACTACTGTGGTTATACAGTAAGAACGAAACCACTAAACCATTACCAAAAAGGGTGACAATGTAATGAAAAAATTATTTATCGCGTTACTTACCCTGTTGCCTGTGGCTGCGTTTGCAGCTGGCGGTGGCGCTCACTTAGACGACGCTAACTATGATTTAAGAGACAAAGCATCACTGCAAAACGGTGCTAAAATCTTCATGAATTATTGTTCTACTTGTCACTCGACACAATATCAGCGTTATTCACGTGTTGCTGACGATCTGGGTATCGATCGTTCAGCCATGTCTGAAAACTTGGTATTTACTGGTGTTAAAGTTGGTTCGTTAATGAAAACGGCGATGCCAGCTGAAAGTGGTGCTAAATGGTTCGGTGCTACGCCTCCAGACCTATCGTTAGAAGCACGTCTTCGTGGTCCAGATTGGGTTTATACTTATCTGCGTTCTTTCTATATTGACGAAACACGCCCATTTGGCGTGAATAATGTGGTATTCCCAAGTGTAGGTATGCCCCATGTACTTGAAGAATTGCAGGGTACAGCACGTCTTTTAGAAATAAAACATAACGAAGAAGAGCTAGATTTACCGGAAGGTGCTAGAATTGTTAAAGAAACCGCAGTTGTTGATGCCAACGGTGTTGCAACAGGTGAAATTCTGACTAGCTACCTAAGCCCCGATGGAAACGGTGAGTTATCAGCAGAAGAGTTTGATGAAGCTATGTTAGACTTAGTGAACTTCTTAGTTTACTCAGCAGAGCCAAATCAACTCGAACGTCAAGAAATGGGCTTCTGGGTTATTGGATTTTTACTTATTTTACTTGTATTTTGTTGGTTCTTGAACCGTGAATACTGGCGTGATATCCACTAATCACTAAGATGTTGCCGCATTACTTGTAAAAGTTGCTGGTAAAAGAATTACGTACCGCCAATGCTAGTTTAGGCTATCATTGGCGTTTGTGTTTACAATTTATTGGAGGTGGCATGGCATTAGCTGCAAATAAACGTTCAGTTATGGTGTTGTATTCGGAGCCGACTGATCTATATAGTCATCAAGTTCGAATCGTTCTAGCTGAAAAAGGCGTAAGTGTTGATATTCACCAGGTAGATCGTAACAATCTGCCTGAAGATTTAATCGATTTAAACCCTTACCAAACAGTACCGACATTAATCGATCGTGAATTAACATTATATAACTCGCGTATCATTATGGAATATCTGGATGAGCGTTTCCCGCATCCACCATTGATGCCGGTTTACCCAGTTTCTCGTGGTAGTAGCCGTCTAATGATGCACCGTATCGAAAATGATTGGTATTCATTAGTAACTAAGATCATGAAAGGCTCTGTTGAAGAAGCTGCTGTAGCGCGTAAGCAACTGCAAGAAGCATTAATGAGTATCAGCCCAATTTTTGCTGAATACCCATACTTCATGAGTGAAGAGTTCAGCTTAGTAGACTGCTACATGGCACCGTTATTATGGCGTTTACCAGAACTAGGTATTGACCTCCCTGGCCAAGCTGCAAGTGAGTTAAAGAACTACATGCTACGAGTGTTCGATCGTGAATCATTCCAAGCATCTTTAACTGAACAAGAACGCGAAATGAGAATGTTAATGTAATTTATGGATAAAATGACCCCAATTCGTCCCTATTTATTACGTAGTCACTATGAGTGGTTGCTTGATAATGACTTAACACCGCATATTGTTGTTGATGCGCATATTGCTGGTGTTTACGTGCCACAACAGTTTGTTCAAGATGGTCAGATCGTATTGAACATTGCACCAAGTGCTGTGGTTGCTTTTGAGTTAAACAATACTGCATTGAGTTTTAACGCTCGCTTCGGTGGCGTACCGTTTGATGTTTATGTGCCAATCGCGGCGATTACAGCTATTTACGCTCGTGAGAACGGCGCAGGTAGCATGTTTGAACCTGAACAAGCTTATATAGATCAAGCTGAGCAAGAGAGCGCTGAAGCGGCTGTTGAGCCTAGTGAAGAGAAAAGCACACCTGCGTTAGTTAGTGCGCCTGCGGCAAGCTCTGAAAGCAAGAGTGAAGCAACAGAACGTCCAAAACCGGCGAAAGGTAAACCCGCTTTACGGGTCATTAAGTAACATAATACTTAATTAGCAAAGATATGCAGTACTTGGATGTGTCGACGGACATAATTCAGTACTGCATTTTTTTATTCTTTATATTTTATTTTTTGTAATTATTTTTAGTCTAAATGTTATTTTATGATGACTGCTCATTTATGGATGCAGACAATAATTAACGATATTCGAATACTTTAATGACTTTATCAACCCCAACCACATAACGTGCTGCTTCAGCGAGTCTATCGCCTTCGTCTTGAGTTACTTTGCCTATTAAAAACACTTCGGCATTTTCAGTAATGACTTTCACTTTCAATGGCTCAATACCTTTTAAATTGATAATACTAGTTTTTACTTTCGTGGTTAACCATGAGTCTTTACTTGCACGTTCAAATGTAATAGGTGGCCCTAAACGGATCTGATTATAGACTTGTTCTACTGACGCTGTTTTTGCGGCAATGTTGACGATTTTAGTGCGCTCATCGGCTGTTCTTACCTGACCCGATAATAAGACCTTTCTGCCATTTGTCAGTATATGCAGGTTATTGTTGAGTAATAACTGTTTATCACTGTCATTGAGCCCTGCGGTGATGTCGAGGGTAATCGTTTCATCATCTATTAATTGGCTAAAACTACCGTCACTGCTACAACCTTGTAGTGTGGCAAGGCTAGACACTATGATACCAATCGCTAACCAAGATTTTAATGTATTCGTTAATCGCATCGTTATTTCTTGCATAGCTATTCCTCGTGACCTTGCTGTGGGAATAATGTCTGATCGATAAGGTCGCACAGGCAATTAATGATCAGTGCGTGTACTTCTTGTATTCTTGGCTCTCGGCGTGATGGCACTCGTATCTCTGCATCGTGTGGGCCTAATAATCCAGATATCTCGCCACCGTCTTTACCCGTTAGTGCGACGATAGTCATATTGCGTGTCAATGCAGCTTCAATGGCCGTAATGACATTCCGGCTGTGGCCACCTGCAGAGATAACCACCAAGATATCACCATCATTACCTAATGCTCTTACTTGCTTTGAATAAACCATATCGAAACTGGTATCGGTACCGATGGCTGTCATCAAAGTACAGTCTGGTGTCAGTGCTAGTGCAGGGAGGCTTGGGCGTTCGGTTTCGTAGCGATTTAACAACGATGCCGAGAAATTTTGTGCCAAGCTCGCTGATGCGCCATTACCACAAATTAAGATCTTGTTACCGTTTAATAAACATTGTGCCATCATCATGGCTGAATTTTGAATGTATTCTGGTAACGCCTCTGCTGCGGCAATCTTGGTTTGAATACTTTCAGTAAAATTTTCTTTAATTAGCTCTAACATGGGTATCTACTCTAAAAAGCATTGGTTATCCATTGAATATTATCACTGGAACCTTCAATGGCGATCACATCGAAACGGCAAGGGGTATAGTTTTCATTTATTCCGTGGCGCACCATATAATATTGCGCTGTATAACGCAATTTTCGTTGTTTCGCGAACGGAATTGCAGAAATTGCACCGCCGTAATGGGTGTATTGACGGTATTTTACCTCGACAAATACCAAGGTCGGTAATGTTGTCGAGGATTTTATGTCACAGCTTGCACCGTGCTGGCAAATCAGATCTATTTCACCCTGGCGACAAGCAAAGTTACGCGCCAAGATAATTAACCCTTGGCGCTGTAAAAAGTCGGCAGCTATGCCTTCAAAATATTCCCCTCGCTTACGGGGCTGGTTTTGTTTCAGGATTCGTTTCCTCAAGCTTTATCTTACCTGAACGGTATTTCGCCCAGCTAAACTCGCGCTCAATAATGCCATCATCATTGATATAGAGAATACCCGTCTGACCGGCTAAGCGTAAATTAGGGAAATTACGTAGCTGAAGCAGATTGGGGATTAATTTAAATGAATCGTAGCCCATCGCAAAAAGATTTTGTTGGATTTTCGACATATTTGGCCACAGTGCCAAAGTTTGTTGTTTTAGTTCGCGATCTGGATTCAACAACCAAGGCATATCACTGAAGATGAGGCCATTAAGATCACGACTTTGACTTTTAGAAAGGTTGTTACCATGGGTACGTGAGCTTGCATATACAGCAACTTGTGGTGCGTATGGATTCTGCGTCGTGATAATGTAAGGAATTGCTAACATCGCTTCTGAAGGTGTCGCAATAATGTAAATGGCATCTATATCACGACGGCTACGAGTTGTTGACTTTATATCCGTACCAACGAGATTTTTCATTAAGTTAATACGTTGGTTACTTGAAGTGACGGAAAATAACGAGGTAACGGTATTTTGCATATCACTACGGCTTTTATATTTGTAAGTCTCGCTGGTTCCTTGAGTGAGTAAGGCCCATTGCTGCGTAAATGCTGCGGATAAACGATTACCAGTACGGTTATTCGGTGCTAGGACAAGCGGTTGTTTGATGCCATCTCGTTGCATTTTCTTCGCAGCTGCAATGGCTTCATCATTAGAACTTAATGAGAAATAATAGATATTATCTGCTGCAGGTGCATTTGCTAATTTATTCAGAGATATTAAGGGTACGTCTTTAACAAGGGGTAGTACTTTACTTAAATTCGATTTTAATAACGGCCCAATAACAAAATCGGCACCGTCTTCTATCGCTTGTAAGTAAAGCGTATCGGCGCTCGTTGCTGCGGTATCGTAAAAGCGTAATGCGATATCATTATGCTCACTACCTGCGGCTGTATCTTGGTAGTAAGCACTTAGCATACCATCACGGATAGCTTTACCTGCGACAGATTGCTTACCGGTTAAAGGGGCAAGTACCGCAATTTGGCTTGGCGTGTAAGGCGTTGTTGCCATTGCTTTAACGAGTTCAATGGGAAATCCTGTTAAGGCTGGATGTTGAGGATAGTCATGCTTCCAGGTTTGTAAGCTCTCGATTAACCGTTTCGGGTCTGTGCGATATTGTTGTCCGATAGCCGCAAGTTGATACCAGCCCGCCAACGTTGGGTTTTCAGTTTTAAAGCGTAATATTAATAGCTCAAGTTCTGCGTTTGGTATTACCGAGGCTGATTCCCATAAGTGATTATTATTACTGCTGTGTAATTCGCTATCGAGAAAGTCACTTAACGCAACGCGATATTCAACGGCTTTGGCATTATTGTTGAGGAGTTCTGCAATCGTGGCGTTTAATAAATAGAAACGTTGCCAGTGAGCTTGCTCATTGGTGTCGAGTGTTGAACTAAAGTTCAGCACGCCAGCCGCCTGCTGATAACGCTTTTCTAACAAATAGGCTTCTGATTTGACTAGTGCAACTTCAAATAATTGCTTTGTTGATAGCGGGTTACGCTCTACAGACATGAGTATGTCTAGTGCTGGCTGGGTGTGGCCTTCGGCAATCAATGCCCGAGCAGCTAATAACTGCCACGAGATTGCTTGTGGTTTATTCGCTAATGCGATCTTATCAATGTAGTATTGTGCAGGCTGATCAATTTGTGTCAGTACGTCTGGTGCAACGATTGGTTGTGGTTTCGATGTTGCTTTTTCAGATGTTGTGGTACTTGAACACGCGCTGAGCAGTAAACTCAAGCTTAAAAACATAATCAAGCGGGAATAGCTGTGCTTAGATTCCATTGGTGTATTATCCTGCAAAAGAGATTTATAATACCCCTATACTAAAGCATCATCGCTTAACAAAAAACTACCCATGAGAATGAAATGTCTGAACAAGCAACTTTATTTATCGTTCCAACCCCGATTGGCAATCTTTCTGATATCACTGAGCGTGGTTTAGAGATATTAAGAAGTGTTGATTTGATTGCCGCAGAGGATACCCGTCATACTGGTAAACTGTTAAGCCATTATCAAATTAAGACTAAAACATTTGCATTGCATGATCATAATGAGCAGCAAAAAGCGGAATACCTAGTATCAAAATTACAATCAGGCATGAGCATTGCGCTTGTTTCTGATGCTGGAACACCTTTAATTAGTGATCCTGGTTATCACTTGGTTAATACCTGCCGTGCTAATGGCGTTAATGTCGTACCACTACCGGGTGCCTGTGCCGCTGTTACTGCGATGAGTGGCTCTGGTTTACCGTCTGACCGTTTCTCGTTTGAAGGTTTTTTACCCTCGAAAGAAAAAGCTCGCAATGACAAGATCACAGAGTTGAAAGAAGAAACTCGTACTATGATCTTCTATGAATCTCCGCGTCGTCTGCAATATACTTTAGATGCATTAACGGTGATTATGGGGCCAGAACGTGAAGTGTGCGTTGCTCGCGAAATAACCAAAGCGTTTGAAAGTATTACCACTATGCCTGTCGGTGAACTGGCAGCATGGGTTGCAGAAGACAGTAACCGCAGCCGTGGTGAAATTGTGTTGTTGGTTTCTGGTTATAAGCCTACCGGACTAGAGATTCCAGCTAAGGTGTTGAATACACTTACATTATTAAATGAAGAATTGCCATTGAAAAAAGCCGCCGCTTTGACCGCGGAAATTCACGGCTGCAAAAAGAATGCTTTGTATAAATGGGGTTTAGAAAACTTCAATTAATCACTGGATTTTCTGTCTTAGATTTTGTATTATCCTCCGCCTTGGAGTTGGTCAGACAATCGCTGCTTTATGACTCGGTATTTATATCGAGGTTATAGAGGGGAGGAAAGTCCGGGCTCCAGAGGGCAGGGTGCCAGGTAACGCCTGGGAGGCGCAAGCCTACGACAAGTGCAGCAGAGAGAAGACCGCCGATGGCTTTTTCGGAAGCACAGGTAAGGCTGAAAGGGTGCGGTAAGAGCGCACCGTGCGGCTAGTAATAGTTCGTAGCAGGGTAAACTCCACCCGGAGCAAGACCAAATAGGCTTTCTATAGGCGTGGCCCACGCTGAAAGCGGGTAGGTTGCTTGAGTCTGTGAGTGATTGCAGACCTAGAGGAATGATTGTCCACGACAAAACCCGGCTTATCGACCAACTCCAAGAACCTTTCTACTCATTAGCGTGTAGTTAGGTTCTTGTTTTTCTTTCTTCGTATTACCTTCATTATATTTACGCTCCCCAAACTAGACCTTTTACGCTACAATAACCTTTTTTAGCACCTGCTATTATTTAAAGTATTTTTAAGAGCTTTCATCGCCATGACACAAGAATTTGCACACGTATCCGTTTTACTTAACGAAACAGTCGCTGGACTCGATATAAAACCGGATGGTATTTACATTGATGGTACTTTTGGTCGCGGTGGTCACTCTCGCTTTATTTTATCGCAACTCGGTGAAAATGGTCGCTTGATCGCAATCGATCGTGACCCTGAAGCGATTGCGGTTGGTGAAGCGCTAAAATTAGAAGACCCACGTTTTGACATTGTTCACGGCCCGTTTTCTGGTATTGCTGAATACATGGAAAACAAAGAACTGACTGAACAAATTGATGGTGTATTACTTGACCTTGGTGTGTCTTCACCGCAGTTAGATGATGCATCGCGTGGTTTTAGTTTCTTACGTGATGGCCCGTTAGATATGCGTATGGATCCAACATCAGGTATCAGCGCAGCTAAATGGTTAGCGACAGCAGACTATGATGATATTGTTTGGGTATTGAAAGTATTCGGCGAAGAAAAGTTTGCCCGTAAGATTGCGCGTGCGATTGTATTTGATCGAGACGGTACGCCATTTGAAACAACATCACAGTTAGCGGGTTTAATTTGTCGTGTTGTACCTAAATCAAAAAAAGAAACTAAACATCCAGCAACGCGTTCGTTCCAAGCGATTCGTATCTATATCAACAGCGAATTAGAAGAAATTGAGCGTGCATTAGCAGGCGCATTGAAATGTTTGAAACCGGGTAGTGGCCGTTTATCGGTGATCAGTTTCCATTCATTAGAAGATCGCCTTGTTAAACAATTCATTCGTAAACAAGCCCGTGGTAAAGAAGTGCCATACGGTTTACCTATCATGCAAGAAGAGATTGATAAAAGCCGGACGATGAAAGCGGTGGGTAAAATGTTAAAACCTTCAGAAGCTGAATTAGAGTTAAACCCGCGTGCACGTAGTTCTGTACTACGCGTGGCAGAGAAGTTGTAATATGTTCGGCATTAAGTGGGATTTAGGTAAGGTCATCATGACTGACATCGGCCAACATAAGGGCGTTGTTGGTTTGTTGTTTGCCATCTTAATTTCCGCTTTTGCCGTGATCATGTTAACGCATGAAACACGATTACAAACCAATAATAAAGAGCAGTTACTGAGTCAGCGAGACTTTGCTGACATTGAATGGCGTAATTTATTACTCGAACAAAGTACGCTGGAAGAGCACAGTAAAATTGAATACACTGCAAAACATAAACTTGGTATGTATCGACCAAGTACAGCTGAAGAGCAATTGGTGACACAGCAGTGAAAAATCGTAGTAATACTCCCAATGAAGAGCAAGAAAACTTTATCTTATGGCGCTACCGTTTAATCGTAGCGACTGTGGTATTGATTTTTATCTGCCTGCTTGCTCGAACCGCTTATATCCAAGTTATTAATCCAGAACACCTGCGTAAACAAGCCGATATGCGCTCGCTTCGTGTTGCTTCACAGCAAGTTCAACGCGGTATTATTACCGACCGTCATGGTGTGGAATTAGCTGTTAGTGTACCTGTCATGGCAATCCATGTTGATCCGCGCACGATTAAAAACAAACATAGTTTTGATAAAAAACGTGCATGGCAAGCATTCGCAGAAATTCTCGATCTTAACTTGGCGGAACTGCAAGCAAAAATTATGGCTTCCAACGGTCGTTTTATGTATATCAAACGCCAAATCAGCCCTTCAGTCGCCAAGTATATTGATGAATTAAAGTTGGTTGGTGTGAGCCTTGCTCCAGAATCTCGCCGTTTTTATCCTACGGGTGAAGTTAGTGCGCAGCTAGTTGGCATGACCAATATTGATGATAAAGGTATTGAAGGGGTGGAAAGGGCTTATAACGACTTCCTTACAGGTACTCAAGGCAAACGCATTGTGCGTAAAGATCGTCTCGGTAATGTCATTGAAGATATTTCTGTTATTCAACAGAGTGAGCAAGCGAATAATATCCAGCTGAGTATTGATCAGCGCATTCAATCTTTAGCTTACCAGCGCCTGAAAAAAGCGGTCAAATACAACGGTGCTGTGTCAGGTTCGTTGGTGATGATTGACGTGAAAACTGGGGAAGTACTCGCGATGGTTAATAGCCCGTCGTTTAACCCGAATAATCGCAGTAAATATGACAGTTACAAATTAAAGAATCGTGCAATTACAGATAGTTATGAGCCTGGTTCGACAATTAAACCTTTAGTTATTGCCAGTGGTTTGGATAACGGTGTTATCGCCGCCGATTCGATAATTGACACAAATCCAGGACGAATGCGTTTAGGTGGCCGTTTAGTGCAAGACACTCGCAACCGCGGGGACATTACGTTGGCTGATATTTTACGTTACTCATCGAACATGGGCGTGAGTAAAATTGCGTTGAAACTCGGCCATCAACGCTTACTTGATACCTATTATCAGTTTGGTTTTGGTAATGTCAGCAGTTTGATCTTAAATGGTGAAAGTCGTGGTTATATGCCTCGCCGTACCCGCTGGTCTGAATTTGAAAATGCGACATTATCATTTGGCTACGGCATGCAGGCCACGACACTGCAACTTGCTCATGCTTATGCCACGATTGGTTCTGGTGGATTATATCGCCCACTGACGATTAGAAAATTAGATACCATGCCACTCTCGGAGCGAGTTCTTTCTGAGCAAGACGCAGAAGATTTGTTATCCATGATGGAAAGGGTGGTTGAAAAAGGCGGCACGGGTGATAAAGCTCGCATTGATGGCTATCGTGTTGCAGGTAAAACCGGTACCTCTCGTAAAGCCATTGCAGGCGGTTATGGTGATGATTATGTCGCCTTATTTGCAGGTGTTGCACCTGTATCTAATCCGCGATTTGCATTAGTTGTGGTGATTGATTCACCCAGCGGTGATCGTTATTACGGTGGTGTGATTGCTGCTCCGGTATTTGCTGAAGTAATGGAAAGAACACTGCAAATGTTAAATGTAACCCCAGATGAAAAACAATCATTAACGATAACAGCAAAAAGCTCTTAAAAATTACAGGGCCTCAGGCGCTAGAGGTTATTTGCTGTAAAGGATCGTTTGGTGCAAAGGATTGTGTAATGCCAAGGGTTTTAAATACTAAGGGTTTTGAAATGAATTCGTCATGTCGAGTATTATCTCTACACGCGTGGAATATTGATATTGAATTAGCGGTTAATACCTTAATCATCGATAGCCGAAAAGTGCAAACCGGAGATTGCTTTGTCGCAATTAATGGCCATGCGCTTGATGGTAGACGCTTTATCACTAATGCATTAAAAAGTGGCGCAACTGCGGTACTTAAAGAGGCCGACTCTCAGGCTGAGCACGGCCATATCGACTATATCGATAGCACGCCTATAATCTCATTCTTTGGTCTTAATCAGGCCTTGTCCGCATTAGCCGATAATTTTTATCAATCACCTTCCCAGCAATTAAAATTGATCGGTGTTACTGGTACCAATGGGAAAAGCACCATTACCCAGATTATTGCTAATTGGGTTACTTTATTAGCCGGTAAAGCGGGCGTAATGGGGACTATTGGTAATGGCTTATTTGCACAACTAACGCAAGCCGAGAATACCACCGGCAGTGGTTTGGATGTACAAGCTGAAATTGCCAGACAGGTACAGCAAGGTGCAGAGTTGTGCGCGATGGAAGTTTCTTCTCATGGCCTGATCCAAGGCCGTGTGAGTGCGCTGGATTTTGATGTGGCATTATTTACCAATCTTACCCGTGATCATCTTGATTATCATGGTGATATGGAGACATATGCCGACGCAAAAAAAATCTTATTTCAAGGTGCGGTAAAACACAGGGTTCTCAATGTTGACGATGCTTACGGTAAAATGTGGGCACAGCAATGGCCTGATGCGATCCAATTTTCGGTACAACAAAACTTATCCACTCACACTGGCGCTTATCTATATTGCGATGACTTAAGCTTTGATACTGGTGGTTTTAGTTGTGAATTAAAAACCAGCTGGGGCGAAGGCAAACTGCAATGCGGTTTAATTGGTGAATTTAATGCTTCAAATGTAGTGGCTGCTTGCGCGAGTTTATTAGCGCTAGGTTATGATTTTGATGCGCTGTTACAGGTTGCTCCAAAACTGACCGCAGTCTGTGGTCGTATGGAGTTATTTAAACAAGCAGGACAAGCGGCTTGTGTTGTTGATTATGCGCATACACCTGATGCATTAGAAAAAGCGCTACAAGCATTACGGGTACATTGCGAGGGCAAACTTTGGTGTATTTATGGCTGTGGCGGTGATCGAGATACAGGTAAGCGGCCATTAATGGCACAAGTGGCTGAACAATTTTCAGATTTTGCTGTCATTACTGATGATAATCCTCGCACCGAGCCTGCCTCTACGATCGTAACTGATATGCTTGCTGGACTTGCTAAACCTGATGCTGTGCAAGTTATTCATGATCGTCGTCAAGCTATTCACTGGGCGATGAGTCAAAGTGCTGCTGATGATATTATCTTAGTTGCAGGTAAAGGACATGAAGATTACCAAATTATCGGTGTGCATAAACACCATTATAGTGATCGTGAAACGATCATCGAAATGCTGGATAACCAACAATGATTAATTTAGCGTTAAGTGCCATTGCGGCGCAGCTTAATAGTAAATTACAGGGTGATGATTGTGTCATCTCCGCTGTGTCTACAGATACGCGCACTATTAAGGTTGGCGATTTATTTGTCGCCTTAAGTGGTGATAACTTCGATGCCAATAGCTTTGTAGCTAAGGCCGTTGAGCAAGGTGCTATTGCCGCTATTGTAACGAAAAGGCAAGCCATCGATATTCCACAAATTGTGGTTAAAGATAGCCGGATAGCCTTGGGGTTATTAGGCAAAATGGTACGTGAACAAGTGAATCCTAAAGTTGCCGCATTAACGGGCAGTAATGGTAAAACGACAACCAAAGAAATGCTCGCGGCTATTTTAAAACTCGACGCGCCGACATTAGCGACCGCCGGTAATTTTAATAATGATGTTGGTGTACCGCTGACTTTGTTACGTTTACAACCTGAAGATCAATATGCCGTGATGGAGCTTGGTGCTAATCACAAAAAAGAAATTGCCTATACCACGGGATTGGTATTGCCTGAAGTGGTGTTAATCAATAATGTTGATGCTGCACATTTAGAAGGTTTTGGCGATTTACAAGGCGTTGCGTCTGCAAAAGGTGAGATCTTAGCGGGTGTGAAACATGCAGGTATAGCGGTATTGAACCGCGATGATAAATTTTATCAATACTGGTTACGTAAAGTTGATGAACAGCGTCACATTAGCTTTTCAGTGGTTGACGATAGTGCTGATTATTTTGCTGCTGATATTACATTTGATGATGTCGGGAATCCAACCTTTAAACTATGTACACCAAAGGGCGTATGTATGATCAGCTTGGCTGTTGCAGGGCGCCATAATGTTGCTAATGCATTGGCTGCAGCGGCAATGGCCAGTTTTTTTGGTATTGGACTTGATACGATCAAGCTTGGTCTTAGCACAATGGAAAATGTGCAGGGACGACTGAAGATATCATCACTCACGCCACGAGTTCGGGTTATTGATGATACTTATAACGCGAATATCGCTTCGGTGAAGGCGGCGGTTGATGTATTAACGCATTTTTCTTCGATCAATATCTTAGTGATGGGCGATATGGGCGAGCTTGGTTCAAGTACCGCTGATATGCATCAGCAAGTGGGTCATTATGCGCAGCAACAGCAAGTTGACCATGTCTATACTTGCGGCGCGATGAGTCGTGAAGCAGCGTTAACTGCCGGTGATAGTGGGCGTGCTTTTTTAACGCAACCTGCATTAGTTGATGCGCTGATTGAATTAATTACGACTGCACCAAAAACGCAGCTGTTTACCTTATTATTTAAAGGTTCTCGTAGTGCTAAAATGGAGCAAGCCATTAGCTTGTTAACCACTCGGCTCGCAGAGAAGCCTACTATGTTAATTTAAAATACGGTGTTAATTTAAAATACGGTGTTAATTTAAAATACGGTGTTAATTTAAAATACGGTGTTAATTTAAAATACGGTGTTAATTTAAAATACGGTGTTAATTTAAAATACGGTGTTAATTTAAAATACGGTGTTAATTCAAAATACTGTGTTAACCGAAAATACAACGTTAGTTGAAAATACAATAAAGGAAAGAAAATGTTAGTTTGGTTGTTCGAATCTTTAAGTGAGCATTTCTCGCTATTTAGAGTTTTCTCGTATCTCACATTTCGTGCAATTATCACGATAATCACGTCGTTATTACTGACATTATGGATGGGCCCTAAGCTTATTCGTTATTTGCAAGACATGCAGATTGGTCAGATTGTACGTGATGATGGTCCTGAGTCTCACTTCAGCAAACGCGGTACGCCGACGATGGGTGGTGTGATGATCTTGATTGCCATTTTAGTCTCAACGCTATTATGGGCAAGATTAGATAATGCCTATGTCTGGGTCATGATGTTCGTATTTGTTGCCTTTGGCGCGATTGGTTTTGTTGATGATTATCGTAAAGTGATCCGCAAAGATACTGATGGTTTGATTGCGCGTTGGAAATACTTCTGGCAATCCGCGGTTGCGATTGGCATTGCGGTTTACTTGTATGTGACGGCTGGATCAGCCGCTGAAACAACATTAGTTGTTCCGTTCTTTAAAGAATACATGCCAGAGTTGGGTCTGTTATTTATTGTATTAACCTACTTCGTTATCGTCGGTAGCAGTAATGCAGTTAACCTCACCGACGGCTTAGACGGTTTAGCGATTTTACCTACCGTATTAGTCGCTGGCGCATTTATGCTGGTCGCTTACTTAACCAGTAATGTGAAGTTTGCTGAATACCTATTTATCCCTTACATCCCCCAAGCGAGTGAATTAGTCATTGTTTGTGCGGCGATGGTGGGTGCTGGTCTGGGTTTCTTATGGTTCAATACTTATCCTGCGCAAGTATTTATGGGCGATGTTGGTTCATTAGCCTTAGGTGCTGGTTTAGGTACGATGGCGGTATTGGTACGCCAAGAGTTCATGTTGGTGATCATGGGCGGTGTGTTCGTAATGGAAACGGTATCAGTTATTTTACAAGTCGGTTCATATAAGTTACGTGGTCAACGTATCTTTAGAATGGCACCAATTCATCATCACTATGAATTGAAGGGGTGGCCTGAACCACGTGTTATTGTGCGTTTTTGGATCATCACTATTATATTAGTACTCATTGGCTTAGCTACGCTGAAGGTACGCTAATGACACAATTATCTGAGCAAAATATGGCATCTTCTATTGTTATTGTTGGGCTAGGCCAAACCGGTCTGTCGTGTGTGCGTTATTTTCTAAAACAAGGCATTGTGCCTGTTGTGGTTGATAGTCGTGATGCTCCTCCGGGGCAAGATGAATTGCCTGCTCAGGTAATCTTATATAAAGGTGGCTTGCATCCCGAGGTATTGTTACAAGCTAAGCAATTAGTTGTAAGCCCTGGTATTGCGATTAGCACACCTGAGATAGCGGCTGCGCAGAAAAATGGCGTGGAAGTGATTGGCGATATTGAATTGTTTGTGAGAGCCGCGAAAGCACCGATTATTGCGATCACTGGTTCTAATGGTAAATCGACGGTGACGACACTGGTTGGTGATATGGCGAATGCTGCAGGTGTAAAAACCGCCATTGGTGGCAATATTGGTATTCCGGCATTAGATCTATTGGATGTTGCCGAACCTTATCAGTTATATGTTTTAGAGCTGTCCAGTTTTCAATTAGAAACCACACATAGTCTACAAGCCGTGGCGGCAACAGTATTGAATGTCAGTGATGATCATCTCGACCGCTACCCTGACTTTGAAGCTTATCGTCAGGCTAAATTATCGATTTACCAAAATGCGCAAACCATAGTGACAAATCGTGATGATGCATTAACGGCTTGCGCTCAACAACATAATGCTGATGATGTAAGCAAACATAGCTTTGGTGAAGATGCTGCCGATTATGGTTTGATCCAACAAGCTGATTCAACTTGGCTGGCGTATCAAGGTGAAGGTATTATCAGCGCTGATGAGTTACAGATCACGGGTATACACAATTTAATGAACGCTTTGTCTGCGATTGCGCTGCTTGATGCTGCCGGCGTGGATAGAGTAAAAACCTTACCGGGATTAAAGGCATTTATCGGTTTGGCACATCGCTGCGAATTTATTCGTGAACTCAATGGTGTTACTTGGATCAATGATACCAAGGCGACCAATGTTGGCGCTACACTTGCGGCGCTCGATGGCTTGAAAAGCAGTGTTGAAGGACGTTTATATCTGATCGCTGGTGGTGATGGTAAGGGCGCTGATTTTGGTCCTTTAGTCCCCGCATTACGTGATGATATAGCGCTAACTTATTGCTTTGGTAAAGACGGCGCACGTTTTGCAGCCCTCGCGGATAACACTAAATTGGTTGGCGATTTAGACAACGCCATTGCAGAAGTCAGTCAGTTAGTGCAACCAGGTGATTGGGTATTGTTATCACCAGCCTGTGCGAGTATTGATATGTATGTGAATTTTATGGCGCGAGGCGATCATTTTAGAGCACTAGTGAAGGCATTGTAATGGAATTTTTGACACGGACGAAAGCCTACTTATTAGGTGCTGAAGAGCAAAAGGCTGCTGCATATGACCGCCAACTCTTATTATTAGCTATGGTGTTAATGATCGTGGGTCTAGTGATGGTTGCGTCGGCGTCGTTGCCTGAAGGGATTGCCTTGGGCGACGATCCGTTTATGTTTGTAAAGAAACACTTAATATTTTTAACCGTGTCTCTGTGTGCGGCAATCTGTGTACTGAACGTGCCGATCGCCTTTTTTGAACGTAATAGTGTGCGTTTCTTGTTTGTTGCTATCGCATTATTAATACTGGTATTAGTGATTGGTCGCACGGTGAACGGTAGTACGCGTTGGCTATCATTTGGGCCGTTAAATATGCAGCCTGCTGAGTTCGCTAAATTTGCCTTGTTTACCTATTTTTCGGGTTATTTAGTACGCCAAAAAAGTTTATTACAAGAGAGTTATAAAGGCTTTGTTAATGGTCTACTAGTGATCGCGGTTATCTCTGCATTGCTCCTTATTCAACCTGACTTTGGTTCAGTGATGGTTATTTTAACCACCAGTGTAGCGCTGTTATTTATCGGTGGCGCAAAGTTAGTCCACTTCATGGCATTATGTGTTGTTGCTATTTTACTGGGTGTATTAGCAGTGATATTATCGCCGTATCGAATGCGCCGAGTTACTTCTTTTCTTGACCCTTGGAATGACCCATTTGGTAGTGGTTACCAGCTGACGCAGTCGTTAATGGCATTTGGCCGTGGTAGTTTTAGCGGTGAAGGTTTGGGTAACTCGATTCAGAAGTTGGAATATTTACCTGAAGCACATACCGATTTTGTATTTGCTATCCTCGCTGAAGAGTTAGGGTTCTTAGGGGTATTCATTGTCTTGATGCTACAAATGCTATTAGTATTTAAAGCGTTGCAAATCGGCCGCCGTAGCTTGGAGGCAGAGCAATCGTTTGCTGGATTTTTGGCGATTAGTATTGGTGTCTGGTTTTGCTTTCAAACCTTGGTTAATGTCGGTGCCGCATCGGGGTTATTACCAACCAAAGGTTTAACGTTGCCTTTAGTGAGTTATGGTGGTTCTAGCTTATTAGTCATGAGCTGTGCGGTGGCGGTATTATTGCGGATTGATTATGAATATCGCGCACAAAAAGTGCCGATATCAAATTCAGCAATGACAAGCGCAGCAGCAACCAGTGCAGTAGCAAGTGAATGACAACCGCGACGACAATGATGGCGCTGTAGCTAAATCATCATGAAGGCATTTATTTCTACTTTTATCTCGATAAGAGTAGCTTAAATCTCATTACAAATTAAAGAACATATTATGACAAAACGTTTATTAGTGATGGCCGGTGGTACTGGCGGTCACGTATTTCCTGGTATTGCAGTTGCGAAACATTTAGAGCAACAAGGCTGGGCTATTCATTGGATCGGCACTGCTGATCGTATGGAAGCTGATTTAGTGCCACAGCATGGTTTTGATATTTCGTTTATTGATATCTCTGGTGTACGTGGTAACGGGCTTAAGCGTTTATGCGCCGCACCGTTTCGAATTTTAAAGTCAGTATTGCAGGCACGTAAAGTGATGCAAGATTTTAAACCTGATGTGGTATTAGGTATGGGCGGCTTTGCTAGTGGACCGGGTGGCGTTGCTGCTTGGTTACAAGGTATTCCAGTTGTTTTGCATGAGCAGAATGCCGCCGCGGGTTTAACCAATCGCTTATTAGCTAAAATAGCCAAACGGGTATTAATGGCATTTCCTGGCGCGTTTGCGCAAGGTCAGTTAGTTGGTAATCCAGTGCGTGAAGATGTGCTTGCGTTACATCAGCAAGTGCGAATAAAACAAGATAAACTGACAGTATTAGTGGTTGGCGGTAGCTTGGGAGCAAAAGTATTAAATGATACTTTACCTGCTGCGTTGGCATTATTGCCGCAAGATAAGATTTGTGTTCATCACCAAGTGGGTAAAAACAATACGGCTAAAGTGAATGATGCTTATAACACTGCAGGTGTTACTGCTGAAATTTTAGTCGCTGATTTTATTGATGATATGGCGCAAGCTTATGCACAAGCTGATGTAGTAGTCTGTCGCGCTGGCGCGTTAACGGTGTCCGAGGTTGCTGTTGCTGGACTACCTGCTATTTTCATACCATTACCGCATGCGGTTGATGATCACCAGACTAAAAATGCCCAATCATTGGTGGCCGCGGGTGGTGCTGTATTGATACCACAACCGCAATTTAATGCTGCCGATTTGGCCAAATTATTAAAGCAGTGGATTGATGACGAATCGCAACTTGTGACGATGTCAAAAGCGGCAAAAACCGCTGCTATTCTAGATGCCACTGAGCAGGTCGCAATTGCCTGTTCAGCGTTAAATGAAGAGAGATAAATAATGCCTGAACAAAAGATCGCACAACTCAGAACGATGGTGCCGGAGATGCGCCGTGTGAAAACTATCCACTTTGTTGGTATCGGTGGTGCAGGTATGGGCGGTATCGCCGAAGTGTTAGCCAATGAAGGTTACCAAATTACCGGCTCTGATCTCGCGCCAAACCCAGTGACAGAAAGGTTGGTTAAATTAGGTGCTAAGATCAACTTCGAACACACTGCGGAAAATGTGTTGAATGCTAGCGTTGTAGTGGTATCGACTGCGATTGATTTAAGTAATCCAGAAATCATTGCTGCGCATGAAAACCGTATTCCAGTGATTAAACGTGCCGAAATGCTCGCGGAATTGATGCGTTTTCGTCATGGTATTGCTATTTCAGGTACGCACGGTAAAACATCGACGACGGCATTAGTGACGGGTATTTATCATGAAGCAGGTTTAGATCCTACCTATGTGAATGGTGGCTTAGTAAAGAGCACTGGCACCAATGCCGGTTTAGGGACTAGCCGTTATTTGATTGCGGAAGCGGATGAAAGTGATGCGTCCTTTTTATTACTACAACCTATGGTTGCCGTGGTAACAAATATCGAAGCTGACCATATGGATACTTATGGTGGTGATTTTGCAAAATTAGAAAAAACCTTCATCGATTTTCTGCATAATTTGCCATTTTATGGTCTTGCGGTTATGTGTGCCGACGATGCCGTTATTCAAAAATTGATCCCAGATGTGGGTCGTCAGGTGGTTACTTACGGTTTTGCTGAACATGCCGATGTACGCATTGTTGATTATGTGCAGCAAGGTCATCAAAGTCACTTCACTATTTGTCGTAATGACCGTGAAGATTTGCGTGTTAGCTTAAATTCACCTGGCCAACACAATGCTTTAAATGCAGCCGCCGCTGTTGCTGTCGCAACTGAAGATGGTATTGCTGATAGCGCGATTGTTGCGGCTTTAGCGAGTTTTGCTGGTACTGGCCGTCGTTTCGATCACCTCGGTGAGTTTGATTCAGGTGCTGGTAATGTGATGTTGGTAGATGATTATGGTCATCACCCAACCGAGGTTGATGTTACTATTACTGCTGCACGTGCGGGCTGGCCTGAAAAACGCTTAGTATCGGTATTCCAACCACACCGTTATACCCGTACACGTGATTTGTACGAAGATTTTGCCAACGTCTTATCAAAGGTTGATGTGTTGTTATTATTAGAAGTCTACCCTGCTGGCGAAGAACCTATTCCAGGAGCGGATAGTCGTTCATTATGTCGTAGTATTCGACAACGCGGTAATCTAGAACCTATTTTTGTAGCAAGCCCTGATGAGCTACCTGCGATTCTTGCAGAACATTTGCAAGAAGGTGATTTAGTATTGACGCAAGGTGCTGGTAATGTCGGTACATTGGCTAAAGACCTCGCTGCAATGGCAATGGATGTGGATACGATGAAAAAATGGAAGAAGTAATCATGAGCGCAACAAACACAAAGAAAGTAGCAGTATTATTTGGCGGACATTCAGCTGAACGTGAAGTTTCACTCAAATCTGGCGCCGCTGTGACAGCGGGCTTATTACGTGCCGGTGTTGATGCGCACGCATTAGATACTGCGGAATATGATGTACACCAACTCAGACGTGATGGCTTCACCCATGCGTTTATTGCTTTGCATGGCCGCGGTGGTGAAGATGGCGTGATGCAAGGGGCGTTAGAGCTGCTTGCTATTCCATATACTGGGAGCCGTGTGTTAGGTGCTGCTTTAGCGATGGATAAGATCCGCACTAAACAAATCTGGCAGGCGCAAGGGCTTCCTACTGCGCTTTATCGCATCGTCACACCTGCGGACTTTAGTGCTGACATCGCGAACAACATTATTGCTGAACTTGGCTCTCCGGCCATCATTAAACCGGCCAAAGAAGGCTCTAGTATCGGTATGGCAAAAGTGCATAACGTGGCAGAATTAGAAGCCGCGGTCACCGCTGCATTTGTATATGATAATGAAATTTTAATCGAGCAATGGATTGAAGGGCCTGAGTTTACCGTTGCCATTCTTGGTGACGAAGTATTGCCTGTCATTCAACTTAAAACACCGAATACGTTTTATGATTACCAAGCTAAGTATCAGTCTAATACCACTGAGTATTTATGCCCGGCACCAATTACAGATGCTCAGCGTCAACAATTGCAGGATTATGCACTCCAAGCATTTCAGGCGGTAGCAGCAGAAGGCTGGGGACGTGTTGATGCAATGCTCGATGCGCAAGGCCAGTTCCAATTGTTAGAAGTGAATACGGTACCTGGCATGACCGAAAAAAGCTTAGTACCAATGGCGGCAAATGCAGCAGGTTATGACTTTGAAAGTTTAGTGTCTAAGGTATTAGCACTTGCGCATTAATCGACGTATTAATCGACGTATTAATCGACGTATTAAGCGACGTATTTAAATATGACGACAGCCACGGTAACACCGGAAACAGAAGTGCAAGATGATCATGTCTACGCACTGACGGAACTTGAGATTCAAGCGGATGAATCCTGCGCTGAAGAATTCGGTCCGTCACGTTTGCAACGTGGTTTGGGTTTGTTTTTCTTCTTTATGGTGATAGTGTTTTTTAGCTGGATGTTTAGCAGTATGGAATCTTACCTGACTGATGCCAGTAAAATGCCGATGTCAGCACTGATTATTCAAGGTGAGCGTGAATATGTCAGTGATGATGATATTCGCGCTGTACTGTTACAAAAACCGACGATCGACAATTATTTTTCGGTTAATGTCGATGATATCCAAGCAAAAATAGAATCATTACCTTGGGTTTATCATGCGTCAGTCCGTAAAAGTTGGCCTGACTTATTGCGCGTATATATTCAAGAACAGCCCGTTGTTGCGATATGGAATGACAGCCAATTATTAAATGAAGATGGGATTGTATTCGATGCTGATGTTAATATGGCACCTGAATCTCTAGTGAAACTTTATAGTCCCGATGATAGAATTAAACAAGCACTTGTTAAATATAACGAATTCAATCAATTACTGCAGCTTAATGACTATCAAATAATGACTATAACAGTGAATCTACGTAATGCCATCACGGTTGTATTAAGAAATGGTATTATGCTGCGCTTAGGACGAGAAGATGCGCTCTCTCGTATCCAACGTTATATCGATTATGTCGCAGTATTAGATAAAGAAAAAATAGCCTATATAGATTTACGTTACGATACAGGTTTCTCAGTTGGCTGGAAAAATGACAATAAAGAGTAGTGATAATGACTAAGTCGATGGAACGGAAATTAATTGTAGGTTTAGATGTCGGCACATCAAAAATAGCTGTTGTAGTGGGGGAGTTATTACCTGACGGTGAACTGAATATTATTGGTTTAGGTCAAAGTGTATCACGCGGCATGGATAAAGGCGGCGTTAACGACCTCGAGTCTGTTGTCAAAGCCGTGCAACGTGCATTACAAGATGCAGAATTGATGGCGGATATGAAAATATCATCGGTTTACCTGAGTATTTCCGGTAAACACATTAGCAGCCAAGATGAAATTGGCATGGTGGCAATTTCAGAAGATGAAGTGACACAAGATGATGTTGATAATGTGATCTACACTGCAAGGTCGGTGCGAATTCGTGATGAGCATCGAATTTTACATGTGATCCCGCAGGAATATGCTATTGATTATCAAGAACGCATTAAAAACCCTGTTGGTTTATCAGGCGTTCGCATGAAAGCCAAGGTACATTTGATCACATGTCACAATGACATGGCTAAAAATATTGTAAAATGCGCGGAACGCTGTGGTTTACAGGTCGATAAATTAATTTTTTCTGCCTTAGCTTCAAGCTATGCTGTCGTCACCGATGATGAAAAAGAGCTGGGCGTATGCGTTGTTGATATCGGTGGTGGAACGATAGATATCGCCGTATTTTATGATGGTTCGTTGCGTCATACATCGGTATTTTCTTATGCTGGTAACGCAGTTACTAGCGACATTGCTTATGCATTTGGTACACCGCCTGCTGATGCTGAAAATATTAAAGTTAAGTTCGGTTGTGCACATGCAAGTTTACTACAGCGTGATGATACTATCGAAGTGGCGAGTGTTGGTGGTCGACCATCGCGCACTTTACAACGACAAACACTTGCAGAAGTGATAGAACCTCGATATTCTGAGTTATTCGGAATGGTTGAAGCTGAATTAAAAACTGTTTTAGAGTCATTAAAACTGGAAAAATTAGCTGCAGGGATCGTCCTTACTGGTGGCGCTGCACAAATTGAAGGTTTGGTTGAATGTGCCGAAGGCGTATTTAACTCTCAAGTTAGAATCGGTAGCCCGTTAAATATTAATGGATTAACGGAGTATGTAAATACACCAGTGTACTCAACAGCGGTTGGCTTGCTTCAGTTTGGGAAAGAACATCAGTTCGAACCAACAACTGAAGTAGTCATAGAAAAGAATAATTGTAATCAGCTACTTAAAAAAGTAATGAGCTGGTTCAAAGGCGGGTTTTAAACCCCAATAAGATTTTTTGGAGAAATTACCATGTTTGAATTACTAGATGATAGTAACGATGAAGCTGTCATTAAAGTCATTGGTGTAGGTGGTGGTGGCGGTAACGCTGTTGACCATATGGTCAGTGAAACAATTGAAGGTGTTGAATTCATTGTGATTAATACGGATGCACAGGCATTACGTAATTCAGCCGCTGGATCTGTTATTCAAATCGGTAACACAATAACAAAAGGCTTAGGTGCCGGTGCAAATCCTCAGGTAGGTCGTGAAGCTGCAATGGAAGATCGCGATGCAATCCGCGAGCACCTACAAGGTTCTGATATGATCTTTATTGCTGCCGGTATGGGCGGTGGTACAGGTACTGGTGCTGCGCCAGTTGTCGCTGAAATTGCAAGAGAATTAGGCATTTTAACGGTAGCGGTAGTGACTAAACCTTTCTCTTTTGAAGGTAAACGTCGTCTGTCTTACGCGCAAGCGGGTATTGATGCATTAAGTGAGCAAGTTGATTCTTTAATCACTATCCCGAACGACAAATTACTGAAAGTATTGGGTCGTGGCGTAAGCTTATTAGATGCCTTTAAAGCAGCAAATAATGTTTTACTGGGCGCAGTGCAAGGTATTGCAGAACTAATTACCCGTCCAGGTCTAATCAACGTGGATTTCGCCGATGTTCGCACAGTGATGAGTGAAATGGGTACTGCCATGATGGGTACTGGTGTGGCATCTGGTGAAGATCGTGCTGAAGAAGCAGCGGAAGCGGCTATCTCAAGTCCATTACTGGATGATGTAGATTTAGCTGGCGCACGCGGTATTCTGGTTAATATCACTGCTGGTCTAGATATTAACATTGAAGAATTCGAAACCGTAGGTAATTCAGTGAAAGCCTTTGCATCTGATAATGCAACGGTTGTTGTGGGTGCGGTAATCGACCCTGAAATGACAGATGAATTACGTGTAACGGTTGTTGTGACGGGTATCGGCGCTGAAAACAAGCCTGATATTACGTTAGTACAAACACCAGTTAAAAAAGTAGAAGAAGCGAAAGTTGAACCTGCGAAAATTGAAGAAACAGCTAAAGCGACAGTGATTGCAGCCGATACTAAAGTTGATGTGCAGAATGTTGCGCAGCAAGTTGCAGTCGGTGAAAGCAATACAACTACGGCAACGAAGAGTGAACCGGACTATCTTGATATCCCGGCATTCTTACGTCGCCAAGCAGACTAATACTTTACGGTATAGTTGCTAGAATATGATTCAGTCTTTGGGCTTGTTTTTAGCCTAAAGATTGAATTGTATAAGCTGTGTTTGGGTTGGTGATTTTGCATTTTAAGTGTGGCTGTGGTAAATTGCTCGGCCTCGCGTTGGAGTGTGGGATTTATATAGGGTGACATTAATGATTAAGCAAAGAACATTAAAACAAGCTGTACGTGGAACCGGCATCGGTCTACATTCTGGCAACAAGGTTACCCTAAACCTTCGTCCAGCAGCAGCGAATACTGGTATTATCTATCGCCGTATCGATCTCGACCCTGTGGTTGATTTCAAGGCCGCTGCAGACATGGTAAAAGATACTATGTTGTGCACTTGTCTGATAAGCGAAGATGGTCACCGTATTTCTACAGTTGAACATATTAATGCGGCATTAGCGGGCCTTGGTATTGATAATATCATTATCGAAGTTGATGCAGCTGAAATTCCAATTATGGATGGCAGTGCTAGTCCTTTTATTTTCTTGCTGCAAAGTGCGGGCATTGAAGAACTGAACTGTGCGAAGAAATTTATTAAAATCAAGCAACCAATCCGTGTTGAAGATGGCGATAAATGGGCTGAATTCTTACCGTCAAACCATGGTTTCATCATGGATTTACGTATTGAGTTTGACCATCCGGTATTTGAAGGCCAAAATCAGCATATTCGAGCCGATTTTTCTGGCGATTGGTTCCATCAAGAAATCAGTCGTGCGCGTACGTTTGGTTTTATGAAAGATATTGAGTATTTACAATCACAAAACCTCGCACTCGGGGGTAGCTTAGACAATGCGATTGTGGTTGATGAATTCCGTATTTTAAATGATGACGGTTTACGTTATGACGATGAGTTCGTTAAACATAAAGTACTTGATGCTGTGGGTGATCTGTACTTATCAGGCCATTCAATCTTAGGTGAGTTTCGAGCATTCAAAACTGGCCACGGCATGAATAACTTATTACTAAGAGCACTACTTGCTAATCAAGAAGCGTGGGAATTTACCACCGTTGACGAAGCACAAGATGCGCCAATTCGTTGGTTAGAGCCAAATTTAACGCTAGCGTTATAACCTAAAAAACGGGCGTTATAATCTAAACAAATAGGTTTAGTATCTCGGAACTGCTATGACAAAGCAGGGCTAAGATAAATACAGATAGAATTGTGGCATCAAATTGTTTATATTTAGTGCCACACATTCATCAGTTAAAATAAGATTATGAGCGTTACAATTACCTATTCGAATAGTAAACACAGCTATTCAAAATTATTTAATCTTTACTTCTTCATATTTGGCTTAATTGCTGTCATCGCAGTCTCGATTGCGTCTTCTTGGTTTCTTTATTCAAACTATTCTTCTCAAGCCATTCAGCTTAAAATTGCCAAAACGCAGCAAAAATATCAACAACAAGCCGATCAAGTCCTTGCGCTACGTCAAGAAACAGATTTGAAAATAGCCGTGTTTGCGAGTAAAGTTGGCATGATGCAAGCGGAAGTTAACCGTTTAAGCTTATTAGGTGATGAACTGGCGAAAGATGCCAGTTTGACCCGTGGTGAATTTGATTTTATGCTTAAGCCTGCTATTGGTGGCCCTGTGGATACCGATACAAGCTATGCTGTTGATTTACAAACTTTGCTTGAAGAGATGGATTTACTGTCATTAGAAGTAAATAATCGCTCACAACAGCTTTCACTACTTGAAACTATGCTATTGAATCACAATATAACAGATGAGGCTGTTTTATCTGGTCGACCTGTTATTGAACGAGGTTCTTGGTTATCGTCCCATTATGGTGTGCGTAAAGACCCTTTTACAGGGCGAGAAACCATGCATAAGGGCGTTGATTTTGCAGGTGATAATGGCATGAAGATTATTGCTACGGGCGCTGGTGTTGTCACTTGGTCCGGAAGACGTTCAGGTTATGGGTTATTAATCGAAATTAATCACGGAAATGGTCTGTCGTCACGTTATGCCCATTCCAAAGAGTTGATCGCTAAAGAAGGTGATGTGGTAGGTAAAGGGCAAACTATTGCTATTATGGGAAGTTCAGGGCGCTCTACTGGACCTCATGTGCACTACGAAGTGCTAAAATCGGGACGACAAGTCGATCCTAAACGCTATGTTTATCGCTAAAATGCTTTAAATTTCAAATAGATTCACAATAACTTTTGGTCATAAAATGTTAACTAATATAATTACAAAAATAGTCGGTAGCCGCAATGACCGCATTTTAAAAAAATTGCACAAAGTTGTAAAACAAGTTAATCAATTAGAAGCAGATTTTGAAGTATTATCAGATGAAGAACTAAAAGCGAAAACGGTTGATTTTCAACAACGTTTCGCTGCTGGTGAATCACTTGATAGCATGTTAGCGGAAGCATTTGCGGTTGTACGTGAAGGTTCTAAGCGTGTCTTTGGCATGCGTCACTTCGATGTACAGTTATTAGGTGGCATGGTTTTAAATAATAACCAGATCGCTGAAATGCGTACGGGTGAAGGTAAAACATTAACAGCTACGCTACCGGCTTATTTAAATGCCATAACAGGTAAAGGCGTACATATTATTACGGTGAATGATTACCTTGCTGCACGTGATGCGGAATGGAATCGTGAACTATTTGAATTTTTAGGACTAACAGTTGGCTTGAACGTGTCTGGCATGGATAACATGGCTAAACGCGAAGCATATGCTGCAGATGTGACTTACGGCACCAATAATGAATTTGGTTTTGATTATCTGCGTGACAACATGGCGTTTGAACCACAACAGCGTGTTATGCGCCCGTTATACTATGCGGTAATCGATGAAGTGGATTCAATCCTAATCGATGAAGCACGTACTCCGCTTATTATCTCTGGCCCAGCTGACGATAGTTCTGAATTGTATACCAAGATTAATACTATTATTCCTTTGTTAGAGCAGCAAGAGCAGGAAGATACTGAAGAATATACCGGTGAAGGTCACTACACGGTTGACGAAAAGAACAAGCAAGTATTGTTGACTGAAAATGGTCAAATCAAAGTTGAAGAAATGCTGAAAGAACGTGGCTTATTAAGCGAAGAAGATTCTTTATTCTCAGCGGCTAATATTTCATTACTACATCACATTAATGCAGCATTGCGTGCGCATACTTTGTTTGAAAAAGATGTTGATTATATTGTCAGTGATGATGGCGAGATCGTTATTGTTGATGAGCACACTGGCCGTACTATGCCTGGTCGTCGCTGGTCTGAAGGTTTACATCAAGCGGTAGAAGCCCGCGAAGGTGTTAACATTCAAAACGAAAACCAAACATTAGCATCAATTACTTTCCAGAATTATTTCCGTATGTATGACAAATTGTCAGGCATGACGGGTACTGCTGATACTGAAGCTTTCGAGTTCCAATCGATCTATAGCCTAGAAACGGTGGTATTACCGACTAACAAGCCAATGGCGCGTAAAGACTTTGGTGATCTGGTTTACCTGACTGCGGATGAAAAGCATGTCGCGATCATTGAAGACATTAAAGATTGCGTGAAGAGACAACAACCTGTCTTGGTTGGTACTGTCTCGATCGAGAGTTCTGAGTTACTGTCGAATCTACTGAAAAAAGACAAAATAAAACATAACGTATTGAATGCTAAATTCCATGAACGTGAAGCTGAAATTGTCGCTGATGCGGGTCGTTCTGGTGCGGTAACTATCGCAACTAATATGGCCGGTCGTGGTACGGATATCGTGTTAGGTGGTAATTGGCAGACTGAAGTTGATAAATTGAAGAAACCAACAGAAGCGCAAATTGCACATATCAAATCAGAATGGCAAGTGCGTCATGATGCAGTATTAACAGCAGGTGGTTTACACATCATTGGTACTGAACGTCACGAATCTCGTCGTATTGATAACCAATTACGTGGTCGTTCTGGTCGTCAGGGTGATGCTGGTTCAACGCGTTTTTATCTATCAATGGCCGATCCACTTATGCGTATTTTCACCTCTGACCGTATCACTGGGATGATGAAGAAATTAGGCATGGAAGAAGGCGAAGCGATTGAGCATAAATGGGTAACACGTGCGATTGAAAATGCACAACGTAAAGTGGAAGGCCGTAACTTTGATATCCGTAAATCATTACTTGAATTCGATGATGTTGCCAATGACCAACGTAAAGTGGTTTATGAGCAACGTAACGAATTAATGGAAGCGGAAGATATCAGTGATACTATGGTCGCGATCCGTGAAGACGTGCTTAATGCAGTCATGGATGCTTACATTCCACCACAATCATTACATGAAATGTGGGATATCTCCGGTCTAGAACAACGTTTACGTGCTGACTTCATGCTTGAGCTTCCGATCCAACAATGGTTAGATGATGATAGTAAACTGTACGAAGAGCAAATTCGCGAACGTATTATGACGCAAGCTAACGAAGCTTACACAGCGAAAGAAGATGCTGTTGGTGCACAAGTGATCCGCCAGTTTGAAAAAGCGGTGATGTTACAAACATTAGACGGTTTATGGAAAGAGCATTTAGCGGCGATGGACCACCTACGTCAAGGTATTCATTTACGTGGCTATGCGCAGAAAAACCCGAAGCAAGAATACAAGCGCGAGTCGTTTGAATTGTTTACTGAAATGTTAGAGAACTTGAAATCAGATGTGGTTGGTGTGATCTCTAAAGTGCAGGTGCAAGCACCTGAAGATGTTGAAGCCGTTGAAGCACATCGTCGTCGTGGCGAATCGTTACCACAGAACATGAGCCACGCAACAGCTGAAAATCAATTGGCTGACGCATCTGCAGCTGATGCAGCTGAAACGTTTGTGCGCCAAGGTCAGAAAGTAGGTCGTAACGATCCATGTCCTTGTGGTTCAGGGGCTAAATTCAAACAGTGTCATGGTAAATTAAGCTAATAACGCTCACTAACCGATACTAGATTAAAATCAAAAGCGCTAAAGCAGCAATGTTTTAGCGCTTTTTGTTAACTGTCATTTAATGATTTAAATTTATAAGAGAATACACCATGAAAATAGTCCATGTTGCAGCGGGTATCATCGTTCGTGATCAGCAAGTATTTATCAGTAAGCGTAACTCAGAGCAGCACCAAGGTAACAAATGGGAATTTCCAGGTGGTAAGGTGGAATCTGGCGAATCTGTGCTTGAAGCGCTAACCAGAGAGCTTAAAGAAGAGGTAAATCTTGATGTACTTAATGCCGACGCATTTCACCAGCTAGAATTTGATTATGGCGATAAAATCGTACAATTGGATTTTTATCTTGTCAATGATTTTACAGGTGTAGGAAAAGGCCTTGAAGGGCAGCAAACTGCGTGGGTTAATATTAGCGAATTAGCGGATTATAACTTCCCTGCAGCGAATCAAGTGATTGTTGAGATGTTAATGACTCAGTTTGCCTGAGTCATTAACATATGATGTTTAACGTAGGATGCTTTGACGTTTAGTGCTAATCGAACTCGTAACCTTTAGGCTGGAGTTCTTGTGGTGAAACATCTTCACCGGGGATAGCACGCTCTTCACTTGCCCATTCACCAAGATCAATCAGTTTGCAACGGTCACTGCAAAACGGGCGAAATTTATTAGTAGCGACCCATTCAACGGGTTTTTGACAGGTTGGGCAATTTACTTGCATGGTATATCCTAAATAAATAGAGCTTGAAAGTAGCTAGTCTGCCATGGCAGCTGCTGCTAATTCAAGAAATTTCTGATGTAACACAGCAGCATCTTTGCTGACTTGTTGACGGTCGTTATTCACAATGACTGAATCAGCTGCAGCGAGACGTTGTTCACGTGTGGCTTGTGATTGCAATATGGCTGAGGCTTGTTGTACTGAGACATTATCGCGAGCAATTGTTCGCGCTATCTGAACTTGTTCTGCCACATCGACAACCAGCACGTGATCGCATAATGTAGTCAGGTTATTTTCCACTAACAGTGGCACTACTAGCAGGGTGTAAAGTGAATCGCTAGCGGCCAATTGCGCTAATAATTCAGTCCTAATCATGGGGTGTAATAAATCATTTAACCACTGTTTGTTGGCATTATCAGAAAATATTTTATCACGTAATAATCCACGATTTAAACTGCCGTTATCGAGTAATATGCTCGAACCAAAGTGTGCACTGATTTGTGCTAAACCGTCACTACCAACGGCGACAACTTCTCTTGCAACTATATCAGCATCAACGACATTAATGCCTTGTGCGGCAATCATATCGGCGACAGTGGTTTTACCTGATGCGATCCCACCGGTTAATCCTACAACATACATAGCGACTGGCCTTAATAAGTGATTGAATAAATGTTTTGAATAAATAGATTTAATAAATAAAATTAATTAAATAGAAATCAACAATCTGGTCGCCCCAGATAAGGTACAACCAACCAGCAATCGCTAAGTAAGGACCAAATGGGATTGGGTTGCCTTGGGTATGTTTCTTCAATGCTATTTGGCTAATGCCTATGATTGCCCCAGCAAAAGAAGACAGTAGTACGATAGCTAGAATTGATTGCCAACCGAACCACGCCCCAAACGCAGCGAGCAGTTTAAAATCACCGTAACCCATGCCTTCCTTACCGGTAAGTAGTTTAAAACCCCAATAAACCGACCACAATGACAGATAACCAACAATAGCACCGATAATGGCATCAGATGGTGTTACCCAAGCATAATTAACGTTTAGAAATAACCCGAGCCATACCAGTGGCAAGGTTATTTGATCAGGCAGTAACATCTTATCTATATCGATAAAAGTCAGTGCGACTAAGGTCCAGGTTAAGATCAATGCACCCGCTAATTGAATACCGTAGGGGATGTATAAAGCCACTACCAGCGATAACAATCCGGTCAATAGCTCAATACTTGGATAACGGGCTGAAATGGGATTAGCACAACTGCTGCATTTCCCTCTTAATATTAGCCAACTGATCACCGGAATATTTTCTAATGCGGTAATTTGATGCTCGCACTTAGGGCAAGCTGAGCGGGGTAATAATAAGTTAAATTTAGCTAATGATTTAGAGTTGGCTTCAGCTGTTTTACATTCATCACTAAAATAAACACTGCATTCTTCTTTCCACTCACTTTCCATCATCATTGGCAAACGGTAGATGACGACATTCAAGAAACTACCGACAAGCAGACCGAGAAGGGCAACCGTTAACCATAATAGCCAAGGAGTGAGTTGAAAGAGTAGCGCTAAGTCTTGCATTTTAATTACCTGTACCGATCGGATGAGAGATAAATGTTAATTGAAATAAGATGATAGCAAACTCGCCACTGAAAAGCTGTTAAAGCGACAAGCAATGCCCATGTTGTGACAATCAATTACATAATACTGCCCATTTCAAAGATAGGGAGATACATCGCAATCACTAGGCCGCCAATGACGACACCGAGTACGACCATGATCATGGGTTCGATTAAGCTGGTTAGCCCATCAACGGCATCATCAACTTGCTGTTCATAAATGTGTGCGACTTTGGCTAACATATCATCGAGGGAACCTGACTCTTCGCCTATCATCACCATTTGCGTCACCATATCTGGAAATAGGTTGGTTGAACGCATCGCGATGTGCATCTGTAATCCGGCGATCACTTCATTACGCATATCCATGACTGCATTTTTATAGATAATATTACCCGATGCACCCGCAGCAGAAGTCAGTGAGTCAACGAGAGGGATACCTGCGGCAAACGTCGTTGATAGGGTTCTGGCAAAACGAGCCATAGCGCCTTTGTGCATTATCGGTCCGATCGCTGGTATCTTGAGGATAGTACGCTCAGTAATGTGTTTAACTTTTATCGAACGCTTATTGGCTTTGAGATAGGTAAAAGGTAATCCGAATAATACCCCGATGACTAAATACCAAAACTGACTAACAAAATCAGAAATCGACAGTACAAATAAGGTAAAAGGCGGCAGTTCGGCGCCAAAACTGGCGAAGATATCTTTGAATTGTGGGATGACATACAGTAATAAAATCAAGGTGACGACAACCGCAACCGCGACGACCATGATCGGATAGAACATGGCTTTTTTAATTTTTGATTTGAGTGCTTCGGCTTTTTCTTTATAAGTGGCAATACGATCATAAATACTGTCCAATGAACCGGACTGTTCACCTGCGCTGATCAAGTCACAATATAAATCATCAAAATAGAGTGGATGTTTACGTAGGGTATCTGAAAGGGTTGTACCTGTTGCGACCTCGGCTGCCACCTCACCGATTAACGAACGCATGGTAGGATTGTCATGACTGCGGGCTATAATTTCTAGGCTCTGTACTAAAGGTACTCCGGCATTAAGCATGGTGGAAATTTGTCTTGAGATAACGGCAATATCCATCGGTTTAATTTTCTTGGTCGCAACCGAGAATAACCCTGTTGATTTACGCTTGGCTTTTAAAACATTGATCCCCTGACGGCGGAGTTCAACCTTCAGGTTACTGATGCTTTCGGCTTGCATTTCACCACTGATTTTTTTGCCTTTACGGTTCACGCCTTGCCAGTTATATGGATAGCGTTTTTTTACTGCTGATTGGGGGCGACTATGGGTTTTTTTGGTTACAGCGACCATGATGCTATCCTTAGCGAATGGTGGACGATAAGATCCTTGTTAAACAAAGGATTCCTTGCCTATGTTATTTTAATTTCTATTTCTATTTCTATTTCTATCTCTATCTCTGTTTATTTTAGTGTCAGCGCACATTAATGACTGGTAATACGTTCGACTTCGAGCAAGCTAGTGACGCCGTCGATGACTTTTTGCAGTGCTGATTGGCGTAAGGTATCCATGCCTTCTTGCTGAGCTTGCGACCCGAGTTCCAAGGAGTTGCTGCCGGTTAAGATCATGCGGGCGATCTTATCTGACATCGGCATTACTTCGTAGATGCCCACGCGCCCTTTATAACCTTTGGTACATTGCTTACAGCCGATCGCTTTAAACGGCGTAATACCTAGATCAATCTGCTGTTGGTTAAAACCAAGTTTAGCTAATTCGAACGCTGGAATATCTTCAGGTTGTTTGCATTCATTACAGAGTCGACGACCTAGGCGCTGAGCGATGATCAAACTCACGGACGAACCAATGTTGTAAGCAGGTACCCCCATATTTGATAAACGCGTTAGTGTCTCTGCAGCGGAGTTGGTATGTAATGTTGATAAGACTAAGTGACCGGTTTGCGCCGCTTTGATGGCAATCTCTGCTGTTTCAATATCGCGGATCTCACCGACCATCACCACATCTGGATCTTGACGTAAAAATGATCGCAATGCGGTGGGGAAGGTCAATCCAGCTTTTAGGTTGATTTGTACCTGGTTGATACCGGAGAGGTTGATTTCGATCGGATCCTCGGCAGTGGAGATGTTGCGCTCAACGGTGTTGAGAATATTCAGTCCACTGTAAAGTGAAACTGTTTTACCACTACCTGTGGGGCCTGTGATCAAGATCATGCCTTGTGGCTTTTGTAATGCTTTAAGGTAAAGATCTTTTTGCTTATTGTCATAACCAAGAATATCGATATTGAGGCTAGCTTGGTTAGAATCTAAGATCCGCATTACCACTTTTTCACCCCACATCGTTGGCAGGGTGCTAACGCGTAGATCAACCGATTTGTTTTTCGATAATTTTAATTTGATACGGCCATCTTGCGGGATCCGCCGTTCGGCGATATCAAGTTGTGCCATGACTTTTAACCGCGCTGAAAAACGCATGGCTAAGTTTACCGGTGGCGATACCATTTCATGTAAGATCCCATCGATACGAAAACGTACACGGTATTTAAATTCATAGGGTTCAAAGTGAATGTCGGATGCGCCTTTTTTGATCGCATCCAAGAGGATCTTATTCACAAATTTAACAATCGGGGCATCGTCATTACTGTCTTTATTTTCTTGATCTAAGCGTGATTCGCTATTATCAACTTCCAAGTCATCGATATCGGTATCGTTAAGATCGCCTAGGGCATCAATGTCATTTTCTAATACGCTTTCTAAGGCTTTTTGTAATTGCAGTTCATCAACCAGTAATACTTCGGTATGTAAGCTAAAGCTAAAGGCAAATTCTTCTAATGCGCTGACATTAGTCGGATCGGACATGGCCAGATATAAGGTTTGTCCTTGCACATAGATAGGCAGTGCATGGTGTTTTTCGATGAGTTTTTCATTGAGCAGGTTGCTGGGGATTTCTTCGAGCTTAAAGGTATCTAAATCAAGTAAGGGCACACCGTATTCACGCTCGAGTAATTTGGCTAATACCTGACTGTCGATGATATTACTGTCGACGAGTAGGGTTGTGAAGGCTTTACCTTCCAGTTTAGCGCTTTGCAGAAGCTGGGGGATCTCTTCTACAGCGAGGTATGCATGGGCGACCAGGCTGTGTGCCAGGCCGCTCGCGTTATGCTTGTGTTGCATGAGGGCTTAGCAGTAGCCAGCGTCACCACAAGTACCACCTTGTGACCAAGCTACTCGACCTGCAGTGTCTACTGTTGCTGTTAAGGTGTAGGTCACGGGAGTAGTTTCTGTATTTGAAGCTGTAATTGTAGCGCCACTTGTTGTTACTGCATATACAGTACTTTTTACTTTGCCATAACCCGTGGAGTCATCAGCAGGAATACCTTTTTTGCCAGCTTTACCACATCCTGCAATGGTATCAGAAAATGATGATAACCCTTCTAGTTGGGCACAAAGTTCTACAGCTGTTTTGATTGGTCCGGTTGCAGCTATAACTTCAGCGAACTCTGCTCGTTTGGTATAATTCTGATAAGCAGGCATGCCTACACCCGCCAAAATAGCCACAATTGCTACTACGATCATCAATTCTATTAACGTAAAACCTTGTTGCTGTGCTTTTTGTTGTACTCTCATTTTTTATATCCTTATAAAAATTACCAAATAGTCCTTTACTCATCACAAGGTATCAAATGGTATGAGGCATCTGATGAGCTGGATTTATTTAAACCTTTATTTAACATTTTGTATACATAAGTTTAACGATCGAGATCGAGTTATACGACAATCTGTCTGGATAATCGCTTGATTTATTGACATATAATTGTCTTGTACTAAGGTTTTGGGAGTATATTTGAGATGATTAGAAGGTTATTTCTAGATGAATGACTAAATAGGGAGTAGGAGATAGGTATTAATTTTATTTTAACGAATGGGCTCGTTATTTACATTAAGTGTTAAAAGCACTGCCTCATTAGTGGCAGTGCTCAATATTTTACTACTACTTTAGAACGGATAAGGTTATCTCGTTCTACTGTAATGCTGATTATTAAACTGAGATTATTTAATAAAGCGCATCGACAGGTCAGTTGCTTGTACGTGCTTTGTTAGTGCGCCAACCGAGATAAAGTCAACACCGGTTGCCGCAAAGCTGGCTAGTGTTTCAATTGTTACGTTCCCTGATACTTCTAATTTAGCCTTACCTTGGTTTAACTCAACCGCAGCACGCATCATTGGAATATCAAAGTTATCGATCATGACAATATCTGCACCTGCATCTAATGCTTGTTGCAACTCAGCTAGGCTTTCCGTTTCAACTTCAACTGGCTTACCAGGTTGTAGCTCTTTTGCTTTAGCGATAGCATTTTCAATACCACCACAAGCCATGATGTGGTTTTCTTTAATTAGGTAAGCATCGAACAAGCCGATACGGTGGTTTTTACCGCCGCCACAAGTTACCGCATATTTTTGGGCAAAACGTAGGCCTGGGATTGTTTTACGGGTATCAAGTAGCTGACATTTGGTACCAGTAAGTTCATTAACATATTGTTTGGTTAATGTGGCAACCCCAGATAATGTTTGTACAAAGTTGAGGGCGTTACGTTCGCCAGTTAATAACGTACGTGCTGGACCTTCTAGCGTGAATAACGTTTGGTCTGCGGCAACTAAATCGCCGTCTGCAACAAACCAAGTCACGGTTACGGCATCACCAAGCTGGTGGAATACTTCATCAACCCAGGATTTACCACAAAATACCGCTTGTTCACGACTGATCACTTTGGCTTTCGCTTGTGTTTCTGCGGCGATTAAGTTTGCCGTGATATCACCTTCAGCCACACTTTGACCACCAAGGTCTTCTGCTAATGCAGTGCTTACTGCGCGGCGTATTTCTTGTTGTAACATAATAATTCCTAGGTCGATTAAAAACTAATATTCACTTAGCGTGAGGGTTTTGCCTTGCTGGACTAATTTAACTTGTTTCAATGCATTCATACCCAGCAGAATTGTATCACCATCCATATAAGGATTGATATTGGCACCGAGGTCGTAAAGCGTTAACTTACCAACCGATAAGCTATCTAAGCGAGTTGAAAATACTTCAATCACGCCATTAGCGGTATTGACTGATTGACTATAGCCAGCGGTTAGGCCGATCTGTTCGGCGACGTGTGCCGGTATTGAAACCTGCGTGGCGCCCGTATCGAGTAAAAATTTTACCTGATAACCATTTATATAACCATGAGTAACATAGTGTCCGGCACGATTTTGTTGCAGCATCACCACTGCATTGCCATTTTGGTGGTAACTTTCTGGGTTACTATTGGGGTTTTGCTGGTTCGATAAATAATTATCGAAGAATAGCGTCAGGACAATTAACCCACTTATCCAGGCGATATAAGTCATGGCTTTGGCTATTTTTTGATTTCCATCCATTAGCTTTCTCCATTCTAAACGAGGTATTTTACCGATGTAGTTCTGTATTTTACGGATAGAACTATGTTATTGCTAACGATATCATTGTAAAGTGAGGCTATTGTAGCTAGTCGTTATTGTAACGAGTAGCTTTGACTCGGATTAAATTTGATTATAAGTCAGAAGGTATAAATACAGTGGTAAATAGACAAGCAAAATCAGGATTATTGGCAGATGCTGATTTTTTAGTGTCTCCACATTTTGATGACCGTCCCAGCGATGTTGATATCGATTTACTCGTGATCCATTGTATCAGTTTACCTCCTGAACAATATGGTGCTGATTATGTTGAAGACTTTTTTCTCGGTAAACTCGATTGTAGTCTGCATCCTTATTTTCAAAAATTAATCTCGGTAAGAGTTTCTGCACATTTATACATCCGCCGTAATGGACGCGTGATCCAATTTGTACCGTTCGCTAAACGTGCTTGGCATGCTGGACTCTCTGAATTTGAGGGTCAAGTCAGGTGTAATGATTTTTCTATTGGTATTGAGTTAGAAGGGGATGTTAACCACCCTTATACTGCGGCCCAGTATCAATGCCTGACAACGGTAACCCGAGAAATACAAATCCGCTATCCATTAATCACCCAAGCGCGTATTACCGGCCACAGTGATATCGCCCCGTACCGTAAAGATGATCCCGGCCCGCATTTTGATTGGCAACACTATTTCGCATGTTTAAATTCAAAGGCTGATCAATAAGGACAACTAATATGGCATTAATATCTCTGCTGCTGGCATTACTCATTGAGCGAGTAGTACATTTGAGCGTTAAACTGCAGTTCGATAATGTACTGCAGCGTTATCTGTTTCCGTTACTACCTTCGTTTATCAATGGTGGTTTGTTTGGTACGCTGGCGATTATCGCATTACCAGCCATTTTGATGTACAGCTTATTAGATGCACTGGCGGGTCTTTATTATGGTATTTTTACCATTTTTACTTGGTTACTATTATTGTTGATGAGTTTTGGTGGTAGTGACTATCGCCGTGATTATCGCCAGTATCTGAAAGCCTTGAGCCGTAATGACTTAAAAGCTAAAGGTATGTATGCCAATTGTTTAGACGTGAATAGTGAGCGTTGTTGCGCGACGTTACTGACCCAAACTGTTGCCCAGCAGTTAGTTTGGCTTAATTACCGTTTTTATTTTGCGGTGATTTTTTACTTTGCCGTCGCAGGACCGATTGGATTAACGTTATATGTCGTGGCGCGTAGCTACCATAAATATATTATTCAACATCATAGCAAGCGCTTAAAGCACACTGGTATTCATCGGGTCATGCGGGTGGTTGATTGGTTACCGGCACGCTTAACAATGCTTGGTTTTGCGCTGGTGGCGGAAGAGCAGGCCGCCTTACCACAGAGTTTACGCAGTTGGCGCGATCTATCGACGCCAGAATTTGATTTATTAGGCAAGGTTGTATATCTCGCGAGTAACTCTAATGTAGAAACAGATCTATGTTATGACTATACCTGCTATTTAGTGCAGCTAGCGAAACGAAATATTACCTTCTTTGTGACTATCATCTCTCTCCTTACCATTAACGGTACTATTATTTAATGCGCCACTCAATGCGTATTGATTGTTCATCTCAGCACGGTTCACTGATTCGTTAAGCATAATCTAATGTAGTTAAATCGTCTGATTTTTGATAATCAATAGGCTGTTATGGTCTATGCTTTATTGTGCTTAAACATCCTCTTAAGTGGTAAGACCAATATAACAGGGTTATCACTTTTGGGGTAGTTTGTTGCAGTTTAGTGCTTAGGGTTTAGTTATTTAAACTGGCCTGAAGAGTAATCACCCTATTAATATGCTTTGTTTATCCATTTATTTAGATTGATTAATACTGACTATTTTGATTTAAACAGCATTAATACGAACAAAAATGTCTATTTTTAATGACAATCGAACGTGGTTTTGGTAAATTGTCATGACTTAATATTAAATTGGTCTTACCAATTTACCACTGGTCATTTTGAGGTTCACATGGTCTATCGAAAAATTCAACCGCCGAAGTTGTCAGATGCAATCGCAGAACAACTAGAGCAGATGATTTTGGAAGGTAGTTTAGAATCCGGCCAGCGCTTACCTTCAGAGCGTGATTTAGCTCTGCAGTTAGAGGTTTCTCGCCCAACTGTACGTGATGCAATTCTACGTCTGGAAAGCAAAGGTTTATTGGAACGTCGTCAAGGGCGTGGTACATGGGTGAAGAAGGTCATGGACCAAACACTGATGGAACCGCTGTTTCAATTATTGACGACACACCCTGAAGCGCAATTAGATTTGCTTGAATTTCGTCATGCCTTAGAAGGTATCTCAGCCTATTACGCCGCGTTGCGTGGTACTGAAACCGATTTTCAACAATTGCGTGTTGCGCTTGATGCTGTGACGGCATCGGAATTAGCGCAAGATCCGCAATTGCAGGCGCAAGCCGTCAGTGCGTTTAATATTGCGGTTACCGCGGCATCACATAATATTGTGTTGTTGCATCTTCTGCGTGGTTTGAATCCATTGTTAGAAGATAATATTTGTCAAAATTTTAGGTTGTTGGAAAAGCGTCAAGGTGTGGTTGAACAAATTAGCCAACACCGCGGTGATATGCTCACTGCAATTCTTAACCGACAACCAGAAACAGCCAGAGAAGCATGTCATGCCCATCTGGCTTATATCGAGCAAGCATTGCTAGATATTGGGCGTGAAGATAGCCGCATTAATCGTGCGTCACGCCGTATAAAACAAGCTAAATAGTGTTACTAATGAATATTCTTAAACATACCTATGCTTAAGAATATTTCTTTAATATTGTAGAGATCTAATTAGTAAGGAATCTCATATGTCCGACATCTTAAAGCATGATGTAGACCCAATCGAAACTACCGAATGGCTAGAATCAATCGAATCAGTAATTCGTGAAGAAGGTCTTGAACGTGCACAGTATTTGCTAGAAAAAGTAATTGCAAAAGCACATCAAGACGGCGTTGCACTAGGTAAAGGCGGCATCACTACGGATTACATTAATACCATCCGTACTGAAGACCAACCTGTATACCCAGGTGACGAGAAACTAGAACGTCGTATTCGTTCGATTATCCGCTGGAATGCTTTAATGATCGTACTACGTGCATCAAAGAAAGACTTAGATTTAGGTGGCCACATGGCATCTTTCCAGTCTTCTGCTGCACTTTACGATGTATGTTTCAACCACTTCTTCCGTGCTCCAACGGAAAAAGACGGTGGCGATTTAGTTTATTACCAAGGTCATATTTCTCCTGGTATCTACGCGCGTTCATTTGTTGAAGGCCGTTTAACTGAAGAGCAACTAAACAACTTCCGTCAAGAAGTTGATGGTAAAGGTATCCCGTCATACCCACATCCTAAGTTGATGCCTGAATACTGGCAGTTCCCTACAGTATCTATGGGTCTTGGTCCATTCTCTGCTATCTATCAAGCGCGTTTCTTGAAATACCTAGATGGCCGTGGTCTTAAACAGACTGAAGATCAAACTGTATACGCTTTCCTAGGTGATGGCGAAATGGATGAACCAGAATCACGTGGCGCATTATCATTTGCAGCTCGTGAAGGTTTAGACAATTTAGTATTTGTTGTTAACTGTAACTTACAACGTCTAGATGGCCCTGTAATGGGTAACGGTAAGATCATTCAAGAACTAGAAAGCTTATTTAAAGGCGCTGGTTGGAATGTGATTAAAGTTGTTTGGGGCGAAGAGTGGGATGAACTTCTTGCTAAAGATACGTCTGGTAAATTACTACAGTTAATGAATGAAACTGTAGATGGTGATTACCAAACGTTGAAAGCTAAAGGCGGCGCTTACGTACGCGAGCATTTCTTTAATCGTTACCCTGAAACTGCTGCATTAGTTGCAGACATGACTGATGATGAAATCTACGCACTTAAGCGTGGCGGTCATTCATCAAGTAAACTTTACGCTGCTTATGCAAAAGCAAAAGCAACAGTAGGTTTACCAACAGTTATCCTAGCTAAAACTGTAAAAGGTTACGGTATGGGTGAAGCTGCTGAAGGTAAAAACATCGCGCACGGCGTGAAAAAAATGAAATCGGATACGCTTAAGCAGTTCCGTGATCGTTTCGATGTACCTGTATCTGATGATCAGTTGTTAGAACTACCGTATGTTAAAATCGAAGAAGGCACGCCTGAACACGAATACATGCATGCGCGTCGTAAAGAATTAAACGGTTACTTACCACAACGTAAACCTGAATTCTCTGGCAAGCTAGATATCCCAACTGTTGAAGATTTCGGCGTGCTACTTGGTGAGCAAAAACGTGAAATCTCGACAACGATGGCTTATGTCCGTGCTTTAAACGTGCTACTTAAGCACAAAGGTGTTGGCAAAAACATCGTACCAATTATCGCCGATGAAGCGCGTACATTTGGTATGGAAGGTTTATTCCGTCAAGTGGGTATTTATAACCCTAAAGGTCAAGCATACACACCTCAAGATCGCGAAATCGTTTCTTACTATAAAGAAGAAACTAGCGGCCAAGTACTTCAAGAAGGTATTAATGAGCTAGGTGCTATGTCTTCATGGGTTGCAGCGGCAACATCATACAGTACTAATGACGTACCTATGATCCCACTGTATATTTATTATTCAATGTTTGGTTTCCAACGTATTGGTGACTCTGCATGGATGGCTGGCGATCAAATGGCGCGTGGCTTCCTATTAGGTGCTACAGCTGGTCGTACAACGCTAAACGGTGAAGGTCTTCAACATGAAGATGGTCACAGCTTAGTACAAGCAGGCCTTATTCCGAACTGTGTGTCTTATGACCCAACATTCGCGTATGAAGTTGCTGTTGTATTACAAGATGGTTTACGTCGTATGTACGGCGAGCAAGAAAATGTTTTCTATTACATCACATTGATGAATGAAAACTATGCTCACCATGCAATGCCTGAAGGTGCTGAAGCAGGTATCCGTAAAGGTATGTATAAGTTAGAAACTTATACTGGCGAAAAAGCAAAAGTACAATTATTAAGTTCAGGTACTATCATGATGCAAGTACGCGAAGCGGCTCGTATCTTAAGTGAAGACTATGGTATTGGTTCTGACGTATTCTCGGTAACTTCATTCAATGAAATTGCACGTGAAGGTCAAGACGTTGAACGTTACAACATGCTACACCCTGAAGCTGAGCAAAAAGTACCGTACATCACTACACTAATGAGTGATGCGCCTGCTATTGCCGCGACAGATTATATCAAAAACTATGCAGAACAAGCGCGTGCATACGTGCCGACTTCATACAAAGTTCTTGGTACAGACGGTTTTGGTCGTTCAGACAGCCGTGCAAACTTACGTCGTCACTTCGAAGTTAACGCGCAATACGTAGTTGTTGCTGCATTATCTGAATTAGTTAAGAAAGGCGATCTAGAAAATCAAGTTGTTGTTGATGCAATTGCAAAATATAACATCGACGCTGATAAATTAAACCCTCTATACGCATAAGGTATAAAAAATGAGTATTGAAATTTTCGTTCCAGACATTGGTGATGATGAAGTAGAAGTAACTGAGATTTCCGTTCAAATCGGCGATACAGTTGCAGAAGAAGATACTTTGCTTGCTGTTGAGGGTGACAAAGCGTCTATGGAAGTACCTGCGCCACAAGCTGGTGTAGTACAAGAAATCCGTGTAAATGTTGGTGATACAGTGAAAACTGGTTCATTAATCTTTATCTTCGCTGCTGAAGCCGGTGCTGCTGCACCAGTTGCTGAAGTTGTAGCTGAGGCACCTGCTGTTGAAGCTGCTCCTGTTGCTGCCGCTGCTGCGCAAGTGTTAGAAGTTAACATTCCTGACATCGGCGACGATGAAGTGGAAGTAACTGAGATTTCAGTTAAAGTTGGCGATACTGTTGCTGAAGAAGACACTTTAATGGCTGTTGAAGGCGATAAAGCTTCAATGGAAGTTCCTGCACCATTCGCTGGTGTTGTGAAAGAAATTAAAGCAGCTGTTGGCGATAAAGTAACAACTGGTTCTTTCATCATGACGTTTGAAGTTGCTGGCGCTGCACCTGTTGCTGCACCTGTTGCTGCTCCTGTAGCACAAGCTGCTGCCGCTGCACCTGCTGCAAAAGTTGAAGCTCCGAAAGCTGCTGCTCCTGTTGCATCAAAAACGGCACCTGAAGCAACTGGTTTCGTTGAAAACGACGCTTACCACCATGCATCACCAGTAGTTCGTCGTCTAGCACGCGAATTCGGTGTTAACTTAGATAAAGTTGGCGCAACTGGTCGTAAAGGTCGCATCGCAAAAGAAGACGTACAAACTTACGTTAAAAATGCAGTTAAACGTTTAGAATCTGGCGCTACTGGCGGCAACGGTTCTGGTATGGACGTACTAGCATGGCCGAAAGTTGATTTCGCTAAATTTGGTGAAATCGAAGTAGTTAAGATGACTCGCATCCAGAAAATTTCTGGTCCGAACCTGCACCGTAACTGGGTTAAAATCCCACACGTTACACAGTTCGACGAAGCAGACATCACTGAACTAGAAGCGTTCCGTAAAGTTGAGAACAACAAACTTGTTAAGCAAGATAAAGGCTTCAAGATTTCTCCACTTATCTTCATCGTTAAAGCAGTAGCTAAAGCGTTAGCTGATTATCCGAAGTTCAATACTTCAATCGGCGAAGATGGCGAAAGCATCATTCAGAAGAAATACATCAACGTTGGTGTTGCTGTTGATACACCAAACGGTCTAGTTGTTCCGGTTATCCGTAACGTTGACCAGAAAGGTATTTACGAGCTTTGCCAAGATCTTGCTGTTATCTCTAAGAAAGCACGTGCTGGTAAACTGACTTCTTCTGACATGCAAGGCGGTTGTTTCACAATTTCTAGCCTTGGCGGTATCGGTGGTACTCAATTTACACCTATCGTTAATGCTCCTGAAGTGGCAATCTTAGGCGTATCACGTTCTGAAATTAAACCTAAGTGGGATGGCAAAGACTTTGCTCCTCGTCTTATGTTACCAATGGCGCTTTCATATGATCACCGTGTGATCGATGGCGCTGATGGTGCTCGTTTTGTTACAGCATTAAACGGATATCTTTCAGATCTTCGTCAGCTAGTACTTTAATTTTAGTTAAGCAAAAGCTTAATTTTAATCGAGTAATAGTTTTAGTATTTAATTAAAGAGAAGTTTTGGTATTTAATCAGAAGAGTTATCGCATTTTTGCAATGTTTTAACTCTTTTTACTTCTCATTTATTTAACATATATGTAAAATTATCTGGATTCGAACATCATTACTCAGAAGCTTTAAATTGTGCCTCTGAGTGAGGTAACCGCCATTCCAGATAATTAAATGACAACGAGGTCATAATGAGTAATGAAGTTAAAGCTCAAGTCGTAGTACTTGGCGCTGGTCCTGCGGGCTACTCTGCTGCATTCCGTGCTGCAGATTTAGGTTTAGAAACTGTAATCATCGAACGTTATAACACCTTAGGTGGTGTTTGTCTTAACGTTGGTTGTATCCCTTCAAAAGCTTTACTACACGTAGCTAAAGTAATCGAAGAAGCAAAATCATTAGCGGACCACGGTATCGTGTTCGGCGCACCACAAACTGACATCACTAAAATCCGTTCATGGAAAGAAAAAGTTGTTGGTCAATTAACTGGTGGTCTTGGCGGTATGGCTAAGATGCGTAAAGTTAAAGTGGTTGAAGGTTTAGCACAATTTACTGGCGCTAACACTATCGAAGCAACAGACCGTGACGGTAACGTTACAACAGTTACTTTTGATAATGCAATCATTGCAGCGGGTTCACGCCCAGTTAAACTACCATTCATCCCGCATGAAGATCCACGCGTTTGGGATTCAACTGATGCACTAGAACTGAAAGAAGTTCCTGGTAAATTACTTGTTCTTGGTGGTGGTATTATCGGTCTAGAAATGGGTACTGTGTACTCGGCACTAGGTTCTGATATTGACGTTGTTGAGTTTGCAGATCAATTAGTACCTGCAGCGGATAAAGACATCGTTAAGGTTTATGCTAAAGCAGTTAAAAACAAATTTAACGTTATGCTAAGCACTAAAGTAACAGGCGTTGAAGCAAAAGAAGACGGTCTATACGTTACGTTTGAAGGCAAAAAAGCGCCTGCTGAAGCAGTACGCTATGACGCAGTGCTTGTTGCTGTTGGTCGTGTACCAAACGGTCTTGGCTTAAATGCTGAGAAAGCGGGTATTAATGTAACTGAACGTGGCTTTATCGAAACAGATAAAACCATGAGCACGAACGTTCCACACATCTATGCAATCGGCGATATCGTTGGTCAACCTATGTTGGCGCATAAAGGTGTGCATGAAGGTCACGTTGCTGCAGAAAACATTGCTGGCAAGAAACACTTCTTCGATCCTAAAGTTATTCCATCAATTGCTTACACTGAGCCAGAAATGGCGTGGGCAGGTCTAACTGAGAAAGAAGCGAAAGAGCAAGGCGTAAACTACGAAGCTGCTGTATTCCCTTGGGCTGCATCAGGTCGTGCGATCGCTTCTGACGCATCTAACGGTATGACTAAGTTATTATTCAACAAAGACACTAACCGTATCATCGGTGGTGCTATGGTTGGTACTAACGCGGGTGAATTACTAGGTGAAGTTTGTCTAGCAATTGAAATGGGTTGTGATGCAGAAGATATCGCATTAACAATTCATGCACACCCAACGTTACACGAATCAGTTGGTATGGCTGCAGAAATTTATGAAGGTTCTATTACTGACCTTCCTAATGCAAAAGCGGTGAAGAAAAAATAATTTAGCGGTTTAATCGTTACACGTTAGCGAATTAATTGTTAATAATAGAAGCGACCTTAGGGTCGCTTTTTTTATACCTGTTTTTCTATCCTAGCCCATAAAATGCTGGTTCGGTTATTTTATGTCATTGGTATTAGGCATTTTAAAACAGAAGTTGCTAATATGGTTGGGTATAACTATACATTGCATTGAATATAACGTGTTGTTCCCAGTGGATGGGATGGATTAATTTTTAGGATCATCATTAAACTATGTCTCAGATTAAACGGATTTTTGGTTCTTCATTTACCATGATGAACGGGTTACTTCTCGCTTTTATTAGCCTTAATATAAGCACCGCTAGCGCCGCAGATGCTATTTCTACTCCAGCTACTATGAGTGAAAAAACACGCCCTAAAATTGGTCTAGCGTTAAGTGGTGGTGGTGCCAAAGGTGCTGCGCATTTAGGGGTGATTAAGTATTTAGAAAAACACAATATTCCCGTCGATTATATCTCTGGCACCAGCATGGGTTCCTTTATCGCTGGTATGTATGCCATGGGACGTTCAACAGCCGAAATAGAGCTGATATTAGCAGAGTATGACTGGAGCCAAGGTTATAACGATGACGTGCCACGTGAGGCGTTGTCGATAAGAGAAAAACAGCGTCAGGATTCATTTCAAATCCACACCAATATCGGCTTTGACGGCACCAGTGTGGAATATCCATCGGGCTTTGTACAAGGCCAAGGCATGGGGAAACTGTTACGTCTTTCAACTAATAGCTTACCTTATGTAAATCATTTTGACTTGCTGCCGATACCGTATCGCGCTATTGCTACCAATATTGAAACCATGCGCGAAGTAGTATTAGAGCGTGGTGATTTATCCAAAGTGATGCAAGCGAGTATGTCTATCCCTGGCGCGCTAACGCCTGTATTTATTGACGGCCAGCACCTTGTTGACGGTGGTATGGTGAATAACTTACCGATTGGTGTATTACAGGAGATGGGCGCTGATATCGTGATTGCGGTGGATATTGGTTCACAGCTTTACAGCCAAGAAGAGATCACTAGTGCGTTCCTTATTTTTGATCAGCTATCGAGTTCGATGACACGTGCGAGTGCTAATGAACAGATCTTAAAGTTATCTGAGCAAGATGTGTTATTGAGCCCTGATATTGATGGCATAGGTACGGCTGATTTTGATTTGATGCCAGAGGCAGTTGTACGCGGTGAAAAGGCCGCTGAATACGCCAGTGCTAAATTGAATGCATTATCACTATCAGATGCAAATTATGCGGTATACCAACAGCAAAAAGCAGCGCGAAAGCAGCAATTAGCACAAATTGAAACCATTGAAATAAATGATATTAAAATTAATACCGATACGCGATTAAGCCCACGTGTTATCGAAAATAAATTAAGCTTAAAGCGTGGTGACAAAATTACTGTCGCGGAGTTAGAGCAGGAACTTGATGGGCTTTATGCATTAAACCTATTTCAAAAAGTGGATTACAGTATTACTGAAAAAGACGGTCTTCATGATTTGAATATCAATGTGGTTGAGAAAAGTTGGGGGCCGGGTTATGTGGACTTTAAATTTAACATTCAGCAATCAACGACCAGTGATGATAGCCAGCAAATCGGTTTACAATATATTTTGAGTGATTTAAATCGACTGGGCGGAGAGTGGCGTACTGAGTTAGTGTATGGTTCGGACTCTAACATCAGTACTGAATTTTACTCGCCAATTGATTATAACCAATATTTTTTCTTTAAAACTGGTGTGCGTTTAGAAAACTATGAAAGTAAGCTCTATTTAGGTTCTGTTAATGATCCGGCGCTTACACCAATTAATTCTACGTTCGAATATTTTCCGGTTAAAACAGAACAAATAGGCGTTTTTGCTGAATTAGGTGCAATCCCGCTTGAGTGGATGCAGATTGCGGTAGGTAGTTATTATCAATCAGGCACAGCGGAAATAATTGGTACTACCATCGATAAAGATTTCGATAGTCAAGGCTGGTATGTAAAAACTCGTTTAGATTCGTTTGATAATATTTCGTTCCCAACAAAAGGTTTCAAATTAGATGCGGATGTTTACATTGATACTGGTGATTATTTAAATAGTAACGAGAATAATATCTTCTTCAGTTTAGATTGGCGTAATGCGGTGTCATTAGATCGTTCTACGTTGGAGTTCAAGGCATCAGTGGCCAGTTATGATGGGCCAGCTATCTCCCCTACGTTCGAAGTCGGTATTGGTGGTTTCCAGAATCTGTCGGGTTATGGCATTAACGAGTTGACCGGGAATCACAAAGGACTGGTGGCATTAATCTATCGCCATCGTTTATTGGATAACAATTTTGGCGCATTCTCATTACCACTTTATTTAGGGGCTTCAATCGAGCAGGGTAATGTCTGGAACGATACTGATGACATCAGTTTTGATTCAACGATTACAGCGGGTAGTATGTTTGTCGCGCTAGATACCGGTATTGGTCCGGTGATGCTGTCTTATGGTTATGCCGAAGGGGGTCATGCTTCTGGCTATTTGTTTATTGGTAATAATTTCTAGATATGGCGTTATAAACATTCACGTAAATTAGTTATCATTTTTTCATCATAAGTTTGATGAATGTTGAGTATTTATGTAAAAGTCCTGATGCACATGCTGCTTTAATTTTAATTTTAAGTTAAAAATGTTATATTTGTGAACACTCTGCAAGAGGCTCTAACTTTATTATTGCTGAGTTCACATAAATAACCGTTGAACTTGCATCAAAAATTACTGATTTAGGGTTATATATAACAAGGATGTCCACCATGGGTGGCATAAAATAAGAGGAATGTGTTGTGCTAAAAGCTTATCGTAAACATGTCGAAGAACGTGCCGCTGATGGGGTTGTACCGAAACCTCTTGATGCTGAACAAGTTGCTGCTCTAGTTGAATTGGTGAAAGCACCAATCGCTGGCGAAGAAGAAGTTATTTTAGATCTTTTAACGAATCGTGTACCACCAGGTGTGGATGAAGCTGCTTATGTAAAAGCTGGCTTCTTAACAGCGATTGTTAAAGGTGAAGCGACATCACCTATCTTATCTGCAGAACGTGCAACGGAACTACTTGGCACGATGCAAGGTGGTTACAACATCGAAACATTGGTTGAATTACTGGATGTTGATGCGCTTGCTCCTATCGCTGCAAAAGGCTTATCACACACACTATTAATGTTTGATGCTTTCTATACTGTTGAAGAAAAAGCAAAAGCAGGTAATAAATTTGCACAACAAGTTATGCAATCTTGGGCTGACGCTGAATGGTTCTTAACGAAACCTGAAGTGGCTGAAAAAATCACAGTCACCGTATTTAAAGTACCTGGCGAAACCAATACTGATGATCTATCACCTGCTCCAGATGCATGGTCTCGTCCAGATATCCCGCTGCATGCACTTGCAATGCTTAAAAATGAGCGTGAAGGTGTTTCAGCTACGCCACTACAAGCAATTGAAGAATTAAAACAAAAAGGTCACCCAGTGGCTTACGTTGGTGATGTTGTTGGTACGGGTTCTTCACGTAAATCAGCAACTAACTCAGTGTTATGGTGTATGGGTGATGATATCCCATTCGTGCCTAACAAGCGCGGCGGTGGTGTTTGTATCGGTTCTAAAATCGCGCCAATCTTCTTCAACACAATGGAAGATTCAGGTGCTTTACCATTAGAATTTGATGTAAGTAGCCTAAGCACTGGCGACGTTATTGATATCTATCCATATGCAGGTGTCGTTAAAGCGAACGATACTGGCGCGGCAATTACAGAATTCAAAATCAAAACTGATGTCATTCTTGATGAAGTGCGTGCCGGTGGTCGTATTCCACTGATCATTGGTCGTGGTTTAACAACGCGTGCACGTGCTGCATTAGGTCTAGAAGATTCAACAGTATTCCGTCTACCTCAAGATGTAGCGGCTTCGACTAAAGGTTATTCTTTAGCGCAAAAAATGGTTGGTAAAGCATGTGGTGTAACGGGCGTGCGTCCTAACCAGTATTGCGAACCTAAAATGACGACAGTAGGCTCTCAAGATACTACGGGTCCAATGACGCGTGATGAACTGAAAGATCTTGCTTGTCTTGGTTTCTCTGCTGACTTAGTCATGCAGTCTTTCTGTCATACTGCGGCATATCCGAAACCAGTTGATGTACAAACTCACCATACGTTACCAGACTTTATTCGTAACCGTGCGGGTGTTTCGTTACGTCCGGGTGATGGTGTAATTCACTCATGGTTAAACCGTATGTTATTGCCAGATACTGTTGGTACTGGTGGTGATTCACATACGCGTTTCCCATTAGGTATCTCTTTCCCTGCGGGTTCTGGTCTCGTTGCATTTGCTGCAGCGACAGGTGTTATGCCACTTGATATGCCTGAATCTATCTTGGTACGTTTTAAAGGTGAACTACAACCGGGTATCACATTACGTGATTTGGTTAATGCTATCCCGTATTACGCTATTCAGAAAGGTCTACTGACGGTTGCTAAAGAAGGCAAAATCAATGCATTCTCTGGCCGTGTCCTAGAAATTGAAGGTTTACCTGAGCTGAAAGTAGAGCAAGCATTTGAATTATCAGATGCATCTGCAGAGCGTTCTGCTGCAGGTTGTTCAATCAAACTTGATGAAGCACCAATCATTGAATACCTAGAGTCTAACATCGTGATGTTAAACTGGATGATTGCTGAAGGTTATGGCGATCCGAAAACGATTGCGCGTCGTGTTGCTGAAATGAAAGCTTGGATCGCTGATCCACAGTTACTTGAAGCTGATGCTGATGCTGAATACGCTGAAATCATTGAAATTGATTTAGCTGACGTGAAAGAACCTATCCTAGCTTGTCCAAATGATCCAGATGATGTGAAACTATTATCTGATGTTGCTGGCGTGGCGATTGATGAAGTCTTTGTTGGTTCATGCATGACTAACATCGGACACTTCCGTGCAGCGGGTAAACTATTGGAGAAATTCAACGGTTCATTGCCAACACGTATGTGGGTAACTCCGCCAACGCGTATGGATGCCGCACAATTAAGTGACGAAGGTTATTATTCTATCTTCGGTAAAGCGGGCGCACGTACCGAAATGCCAGGTTGTTCACTATGTATGGGTAACCAAGCCCGTGTAGGTGATAATACTACGGTTGTTTCTACGTCAACACGTAACTTCCCGAACCGTCTTGGTACAGGTGCTAACGTTTATTTGAGTTCTGCTGAAGTTGCTGCTGTAGCGGCAATTAAAGGTCGTATCCCAACGGTTACAGAATACATGGAACTGGCGTCTGAACTTGATGCAACGGCAGCGGATACTTACCGCTACTTAAACTTCGATAAAATTGCTTCTTATATCGAGAAAGCGAACGAAGTAATTGTTCAAGAAGCTGTTTAATTAACAGATGGTGCAGTGACGACTATATCGTTAATGAGCTAACTGAATAGAACAAAATACGTGTATGAAACGGCTCCCTCGATAGGGAGCCGTTTTTGTTTCCGCTATTTTTTGCTACAATCCTCTCCCTTGAAAACCGATCAAATTATTACCCTATTACTAAGCTAGTAATAAAGCATTAATAAACTATGACCCCCTAACTTAACAGCAGGCGTAACCGTGGATTTTGAATTTAGAAAAGATACCCTAACAGATACTTACCGCGTAATAATCTCAATGGAACAGACGGCTCTGGGTAGTTGGATCCAAGGCACTTTAGGCACGGATAAAGCCACAATTGCGTTGATTCAAGCTGAAATAGATTTATTAAAAGCACGTAAAAAACAAGAGTATCGTTTAGTCGGTGATGAGATGACATTAACCATGACGCAAGAAGATGTCTGTGCTTGTATGAATTCGGAGTTAATTGATTCTGGTGAAGAGCTAGATGACGATATGAATTTTTATGATGCAGAAACTGTGGCAGTCTGTGGCTTGGAAGATTTTGAAATCATACTCCAAGCCTGGTTAGCATTTTTTAGTCAGCGCTAATCCCACTCTTCTGATGTATAACTAAATGTTGGCAGTGACCATTTCCAATAAATAGCGCATAAACGCAAAGTAACACCAACACTGAAGGCCACAATAAGGGTGATGTCGTGGTCAATGCCTAATGTTTCTAAACCCAGATAAAGTACCGCCACTAATAACGAAATACCCGCATAAATTTCTTTGCTAAAGACCACTGGCGTTCGATTACAGAGTAAATCTCGTAATACGCCGCCACATATCCCCGTGATCATACCAGCCATAATGATCACTGTTGGGTGATAGCCGAGTTTCATCGCTACATTACAGCCAATAATAGTAAAGGCAATCAGGCCTAGTGCGTCGAGTACTAAGAACAAACGACGTAAATGATTCATGTGTTTGGCAATCAGAATGGTAAACAAACCTGCACATATCGTGATATACACATAGTGAGGATGCTGGGTCCAAGAGATTGGAAAGTTACCTAATAACACATCACGTACCGTACCGCCACCAAGTGCAGTGACAAAGGCAATAACGGCCACACCAAAGATGTCCATATTACGACGACCCGCCATTAATGCGCCTGACATAGCTTCGGCAGTGATGGCAATTAAATAGATATAAGTGAGCATTTTTACAAACCTTTCGTTTGAAAATAGGTGAGTGATAAATCCATGGGAAATAGGCCGCGCTCCTTGCAAGGAGGCGATCCTATATATAAACATGATTATGGTCAACCGAATAACAAGCGACGGGCTGCATAAACTGAACCAGTGGTCAGTATTTTAGGCGTTTCAAAGGGTAAAGCCAGGTAATGGACTATTTTAATCAGCAACAAGACTTACAAAGGGTGGATAATTAGGGTAGACTTCTGGATGGCTAATGTATTACTTAAGGATGGGAATAATGCCAATTAGAATTAAAGACGGACTACCAGCGGCTGAAATATTAGGTAACGAGAATATTTTTGTGATGCTAGAGTCACGTGCAACCAAGCAAGAAATTAGACCGCTGCAGGTTGTTGTTCTTAACCTTATGCCGAAGAAAATTGAGACTGAAAACCAAATTTTACGGTTATTATCGAATACGCCACTGCAAGTAAATGTAGAGCTATTACGTATTGATTACCGTGCCTCTAAGAATACCCCACAAGAACACATTGATGAGTTTTATCACGATTTCGAACGTATTCGCCATAACAATTACGATGGTTTAATTATTACTGGTGCCCCGTTAGGCTTAGTCGGCCATGAAGATGTGGCGTATTGGCCACAAATTGAAGAGATCATTCATTGGTCTAAAACCCACGTTGTATCAACCTTATTCTTATGTTGGGCAGCACAAGCGGCATTAAAAGTACTGCACGGTATCGATAAAAAAGTGCATGAACAGAAATTTTCTGGTGTCTATCCACAACAAACATTCCACCGTCATAATCCGTTAGTACGTGGTTTTGATGACGTATTCCCTGTGCCTATGTCGCGCTATGCTAATTTTTCGAAAGACATGTTTGCAGGCACCGATCTTAATATTTTAGCGGCCAATGATGAAACCGGCGTGTATTTAGCGGCTTCAGCAGATTTTCGTCAGGTATTTGTAACAGGTCACCCTGAATACAGTGCTGATACCTTACATCAGGAATATATGCGTGATGTTGCTGATGGTGTTGAAGCCGAAGTACCCGCGAATTATTACAAAGATGATAATGCTGAAAATGACCCTCTTGTTACTTGGCGCAGTCATGGTAATCTGCTTTATAGCAATTGGTTAAACTATTATGTTTATCAACAAACGCCATATGACTTAAACGATCTATAAATGCCGTTCGCGCAGCTATTTGAGTAGGTAGTCGAATAGGAAGTCGAGTAAATAGATTAGTATCAAATAATATGACTCAGGACTGAGTCTGCAGTAAATTAAACGAGGGATCTTGTGGCTACTATAAAAAACCAACAGCAACTAGAACAGCAATTAAAAAAACGTATCATGCTTATCGATGGCGGCATGGGTACGATGATCCAGGACTATAAATTAGAAGAAGCTGATTACCGTGGCGAACGCTTTGCTAACTGGCATAGTGACGTTAAAGGTAACAATGATTTATTGGTATTAAGTAAGCCGCAGCTCATTGCCGATATTCATAAAGAATACCTCGACGCCGGCGCCGATATTCTAGAAACCAATACCTTCAACGCGACGACGATTGCGATGGCCGATTATGATATGGAATCATTATCGGCAGAGATCAACCGCGAAGCGGCACGTATTGCCCGTGAAGCGGCCGATGCAAAAACCGCTGAAAACCCTGACCGTCCACGCTTTGTTGCCGGTGTATTAGGGCCAACAAACCGTACTTGTTCTATTTCTCCTGATGTCAATGATCCTGCATTCCGTAATACCTCATTCGATCTGATGGTTGAAGCGTATATCGAATCAACTAAAGCGTTAATTGAAGGTGGCTCTGACTTTATTCTGATCGAAACGATCTTTGATACCTTGAACGCGAAAGCGGCCGTATTTGCGGTGAAAACGGTATACGAAGAACTCGGTTACGAATTACCTATCATGATCTCAGGCACGATCACCGATGCATCGGGTCGTACATTAACAGGTCAAACGACAGAAGCATTCTACAATTCATTACGCCATGCAGAACCGATCACCTTTGGTCTTAACTGCGCATTAGGACCGGATGAATTACGTCAATATGTCGGCGAGCTATCGCGCATCTCTGAAACCTATGTGACAGCGCATCCTAATGCTGGTTTACCAAATGCCTTTGGTGAATATGATCTTAGCCCTGAAGACATGGCAGAGCATATTAAGGAGTGGGCTGAATCTGGTTACTTAAATATGGTTGGTGGCTGTTGTGGTACGACGCCAGAGCACATTAAAGCCATGGCGGATGCTGTTGAAGGTATCGCGCCGCGGGTATTACCTGAAATTGACATTGCGTGTCGCTTAAGTGGTCTTGAGCCATTAACAATTTCTAAAGAAAGCCTGTTCGTTAACGTCGGTGAACGTACTAACGTTACTGGTTCTGCACGTTTTAAACGTCTTATCAAAGAAGAAAACTACGACGAAGCCCTGCATGTTGCGCAGCAGCAAGTCGAGTCTGGCGCACAAATCATCGATATCAATATGGATGAGGGCATGTTGGATTCATTGCATTGTATGCAGCGTTTCTTAAACTTAGTCGCTTCTGAACCTGAAATATCGAAAGTGCCGATCATGATCGATTCTTCAAAATGGGAAATTCTAGAAGCGGGCCTGAAATGCGTTCAGGGTAAAGCCATTGTTAACTCAATTTCGTTGAAAGAAGGTGAAGAAAACTTCCGCCGCCAAGCGACGTTAATTCGTCGTTACGGTGCTGCCATGATCGTGATGGCGTTTGATGAAAAAGGCCAGGCAGATACCCAAGAACGTAAATTCCAAATTTGTAAGCGTTCTTACGATATCTTGGTGCACGAATTAAATTACCCGCCAGAAGACATTATCTTCGATCCAAATATTTTTGCTGTGGCAACCGGTATTGAAGAACATAATAACTATGCGGTTGATTTCATCGAAGCGGTGAAAGACATTAAACGTGAACTGCCGCATGCGATGATCTCGGGGGGGGTATCTAACGTTTCGTTCTCGTTCCGTGGTAACAATCCATTACGTGAAGCGATCCATGCGGTGTTCTTGTATTACTGTATCCGTGAGGGCATGGATATGGGTATTGTTAATGCTGGGCAGCTGGCGATTTACGATGACCTACCAAAAGAATTATTAGATGCAGTAGAAGACGTTATTCTAAATCGTACGGCTGAAGGCACGGAAGCGTTGTTAGACATTGCAGATAAATACCGTGATTCTGGTGTGGAAGTGGAAGCCGAAACACAAGAATGGCGTACTTTTGAAGTTAACAAGCGTTTAGAGCATGCGTTAGTTAAGGGGATTACAGAATTTATTGAAGAAGATACAGAAGAAGCTCGTCAACAAGCAACACTGCCGTTAGAAGTGATAGAAGGGCCGTTAATGGACGGCATGAACACGGTTGGTGACTTATTCGGCGCGGGTAAAATGTTCTTACCGCAAGTCGTTAAATCTGCTCGGGTAATGAAGCGTGCCGTTGCTTATCTAAACCCGTATATTGAAGCGTCAAAACAAAAGGGCTCTTCCAACGGTAAGGTATTATTAGCCACGGTAAAAGGCGATGTACACGATATTGGTAAGAATATTGTTGGCGTGGTTTTACAGTGTAATAACTATGAAATCGTTGATATGGGCGTCATGGTGTCTTGTGATGATATTCTCAAGAAAGCAGTAGAAGAAAACTGTGACATTATTGGTTTGTCGGGGCTTATCACGCCATCGCTAGATGAAATGGTTCACGTTGCAAAAGAATGTAAACGTAAAGGTTTTAAACTGCCTATTCTGATTGGTGGTGCGACAACATCGAAAGCCCATACCGCGGTTAAGATTGAGCAAAACTACGATGAGCCGGTGATTTATGTATCTAATGCATCACGTGCGGTAGGTGTCGTATCGGCATTATTGTCGGAAACTAAAAAGCCTGAACTCGTTGCGCGTATGGCTAAAGAATATGAAGTAGCGCGTGAACAGCATGCCCGTAAACGTCCGCGTAGTGCGCCAGTAACATTAGATGTTGCTCGTGCTAACAAAGCGCCGATTGATTGGGTTAACTACACGCCACCAGTACCGAAAACACTGGGTGTGCAAAAATACATTAACTACTCAATTGCTGAATTGCGAAAATACATTGATTGGACGCCCTTCTTCATGACCTGGACGCTGGCGGGTAAATACCCTCGTATCCTGACTGATGAAGTAGTGGGTGAGCAAGCACAAAGTTTGTTTAATGACGCTAATGCAATGCTTGATCGTCTACAAGAATCCAATGAAGTGGGGGTTAACGGTGTGATTGGTTTATTCCCTGCCAATACAGTGAATAGCGATACCATTGAAGTGTATACCGATGAAACCCGTACTCAGGTATTCAAGCGTCTTGAACACCTGCGTCAGCAAACCAAGAAGAAACCTGGGCAGTATAATAATTGCTTAGCGGATTTCGTGGCACCGAAAGAATCGGGTAAATTCGATTACGTTGGTGCATTTGCGGTAACCGGTGGTATCGGTGAAGATGATATGGCGAATTACTTCAAGGGTATTGAAGATGATTACAACGCTATTCTGGTGCAATCTGTGTGTGACCGTTTAGCGGAAGCCATGGCTGAACGTCTGCATGAATTAGTGCGTAAGGAAGAGTGGGGCTTCACGCCAACAGAAGAGTGGAATAACGATGACCTGATCCGAGAGAAATACCAAGGTATTCGTCCGGCACCGGGTTATGCTGCTTGTCCAGAGCATACCGAGAAAGGTACTATTTGGGAATTATTAAACCCAGAAAGTATTGGCATGAAGTTAACCTCTTCTTATGCGATGTGGCCAGGTGCGGCGGTTTCGGGGTGGATATTCTCACACCCTGAATCACGTTACTTTGCGGTAGCATCGATTCAAGAAGACCAAGTGAAAGACTATGCCGAACGTAAAAACATGACGCTTGAAGAAGCCGAACGTTGGTTAGGGCCTAACTTAGGTTATGCGCCTGATTAATATTTTCTAACTCCGTATTGATTAAACACGCTCTGCTCGCCGTGAACCCATCCATGGGGGCTTGGGGCTAGCATCCATGCTAGCAACAGCTGGCTTACTTTAATTAATACGGTAGAGTTGAATCTAGTTTTATGTATTTACTAAAATGCCCGTGTAGCAAATTGTTACACGGGCATTTTTATATTTAGCGGATGCCAGCAGAGAAGTCTGTAAATCAACCTGATTAACTCGCTTGTAATAACGATTTTTTAGTACGGGTAAACAATGCTTTTTTACGTTGGGTTAATACATTACCAAGTATCACTAATACCAGCCCGAGCGTTGAATAAATCGTCCAATGATAATCTTCAAATACAGCAGAGACACTTAAGGCCACAATCGGGGTGATCACTAAAATGTAGGCTGCATTGCTGGCGCCAAGTCGATCAACTAAAATCAAATAACAAGTAAAACCAAGTACCGATGCTGGAATGGCGAGATACAATAAGCTGCCTATATATTGCGTGCTCAGGGTAAATTTAAACGAGATGCCACGTACTAGAATAATCACTAACAGCGCAATGCAACCATATACCATGGCATAGCTGGTGGCGGTAAAAGGCTGCACATTATTTTTGGTATTACGGATACTCAGCATATTACCCATCGAGAAACACCAGGTACCGATTAAAGCAAACATTAAACCGTATAAGGTATCTTGCGACCAATTGGTTTGTAATAAATCACCAGCAAATAATAAGCTAATACCAGCAAGGCCGAGTATGGCCCCTAGCCAAAAATTAGCATTGGTTTCGGTCTGGTAAAACAGCTTGCTGTGAAAGGCATTAAATACTGGTGCTGTTGCCATGAATACCGCGACTAAGCCACTGGGGATGTACAAGGTCGCGCTGTAAAAGGCGAGGAAGTTACAACAAAATAAACACACACCTTGGAGTGCTAAATAAGCGTGGTCTTGGCGTCTTACCGTTTGTAGTTTCCCCCATATTTTACCAACCCCAAACATGACGATTGCGGCAATGGCAAAGCGGTAAAAGATAGAAACTTCCATTGGCACATCACCGTGTTGCCATTTGATTGATATCCACGAAAAACCCCAAATAAATATCATTGAAACGTAGAGTATGGCTGACATAGCAGATCCTTTATTATTACTATATAGAGGATGTCATGTGTCACGACAACCATTCATTAATCTGCATTATGGTACTGCTGCAAGGGTATAAATATCACGATATTGGCAAAACTAACACAATATTGCGGTTTAATGCTTACCTTGATCACGGCAACAGTTGAGCAATCTGCCATTAATGGTAATATTTTGTTATGCCGTTAATAAAACCACTCATTGATGTCGGGCTCGATAGCAGTTCGTCGTTACTTGAGCCGAATGAAATAAGCTTTGAGCAATCAACTAGTAAGATCTGTTTACGACAAACGTCATTAACGGAGGCGTTGTCGTGGGCACATTACCAAAATGAAAATGACCGGTTATATTATGTCAATGATAAGCAGCATACACTGAGTTTGTACATGTCCGGGGGTTATGAAACTCACCGTACCGATGTCGATTCGGGTTTTGGCGCGCCTGGTAAATTTTGTCTGATGCCGAAAGACTCAGAGAGCCATTGGCAGCTTGGACAAACTCAGCAGTTCATGCATTTATATTTTAGTGATGACTACCTTAAACAATTGGCGCTAAAGGTATTTGATATTGATCCACGGATGTTACAACTACCGGAGCTAACTTTTACCAACGACACCGCTACTGAAGCGTTATTTCGGCATTGCATGGCAACCAGTGATTGGCACAGTGGGCATGATCACCTGGCTATGGAGCAAGTGACCAATACCATCTTAGTGTCTATGCTGCAGAATATGGGCATCACTAAACTGATGTCGCCAATTAAAGGGGGCTTATCCCCTAAAGTCGCTGCGCAGGTTTGTGATTACATGCAAGCTAATTTTCACCGTCAGGTTTATCTTAGTGAGTTGGCTGAATTAGCACAATTGAGTGAGTATCATTTTTGTCGTATGTTCAAACAGAGTATGGCGCAAACACCACAAGCCTATTTATTGGCTATTCGAATTGAGCAAGTGAAACTACGTGTTGCTAAGAGTCAGGCAAGTATGGCCGATATTGCCTTACAGTGTGGCTTTGCGAACCAAAGCCACATGGGACGTTATTTTAAAAGGCTGGTGGGTATTTCCCCGCGCCAATATCGCAATTTAAGCGCGAGTTAATATTTCCTCACATGAGGTAATCGCTATTTTATTAATGCGGCCGAGGCACCTGCCGCGACAAATATACCACCAACGGTTTTATCAAAACGGATCTTGTTACGGGCACTGGTTAATACCGGTTTAATCGCATGCGAAGTGCTGCCGTAAAGTAGCTTACAAATCAAATCGACCACGATCCAAGTACTGACAATTACCACCAATTGCTGAAATAAATCCGCTTGTGGATTCAAAAATTGTGGTAAAAATGCGATGAAAAACAAAATGTCTTTGGGGTTTGATGCGCCGAGTAAAAACGCTTTGCTAAACATAGCTTTGTTATTGGGCTTTTGCGCTTCTTCGGTGAGCGTAATGCTACCGCCACGACTGGCATTACGCCATGTCGTGAACCCTAAATACACGAGGTAAAGGGCGCCGAGAGTTTTGAGCACCGAGAATAAACTTTCTGAGGCGATAATCAGTGCGCCTAGTCCTGTTGCTGAGGCTATCAAGTATAATGATGACGCCAGTACACCACCGGCAAAGGCGGGGGCTGTTTGCTTGATACCATAAGCAATCGAGTTGGTGATCATATAAATTGAGAGTGGACCGGGAATTAAGATCACCACAAAAATAGTCGAAACAAAAAGTAACCAAGTATCTAACGTCATTGTTATTATTCTCCAAAGTAGGGTAACCGTCGCACTCACTATAGGCATAATAACGAATGCTCAACTGGTTTGAGCACTCGCTGTTTATTGATTTTCTGTTATGACACAGCGTTTATTCAGCAGTCGTGTTTATGACTGCTTGACGCTGATACAATTCAAAACAAACCTGTCCTGCTTGTTTTTCTTTTAAGATCGTCCAATTCGCGGGTAATTTAACTTGGTTAAGTTCTTTTTCACGTTCAATATAAATCACTGCATCCGCACTTAGCCAATTGTATTCTTCGAGCTTAGCACAGCAGTCTTCCAGCAGATCTTGACGGAAAGGCGGGTCGATAAACACCATATCATAAGTTTGTGTCGGTACTTTCGTTAATAATTTTAAGGTATCACCACGTACTAACTGCGCGTTATCGGCTTTTAACAAATCAATGTTTTGTTGTAACTGTGCTGCTGCCCCGGCGTCTTTTTCAAATAGTAGGCCGCTTTCTGCATAGCGTGACAATGCTTCAAAGATTAAGCCGCCACTACCAGCAAATAAATCGAGGCAATGACTGTCGCGTACATAAGGTGATAACCAATTGAATACGGTTTCTTTTATTCGGTCGGTTGTCGGGCGTAGACCAATAACATCTTTAACCGGTAGTTTTCGACCGCGCCATTGACCACTGATGATCCGAATATGCCCAGAAGGACGTTGATTTTGTTGTTTTGTGCTAGATTTTGCCATAGTAATTCTTTGTCTGGACAGAAAGGTGATAATATAATCACCATATTGATATTGGGTCATTGTAGCAGTTCAAGACTGGCGAAAGTAAGGTTTTCTAAAAATGGCAAAAAAAAGCATGAAGAATTGGTTTGGTTTAGGTAAAAAAGAAGCAAGTAACACGGATGAAGCTAAAGTTGATCCGGCATTATTAGTATCGAGCGATGATGAAACGGCAGAAGAAAAAGCCATTCGTCGCGCTGCAGATTTACAACTTATCGCTGATTTCGAAAAAAACAGCGCTGTTAGCGAAATAGACATTATCACGCCAGAGCCTGTTGTCATTGCGCCTGAGGTTGTGAACGCTGACGTTGCCGCAGATAGTGTGGACGAAGCTGATAAATCAGTTGTTACAGACTCTGCACCGGTTAACGATGAGCCCGCAGCGGAAGAACCCGTTGACAAAGATAAATTCTTTACCCGTTTGAAACGTGGCTTATCACGTACCAAAGGTAATATCGGTAGTGGCTTTAAAAACTTTTTCCGTGGTAAGCATATCGATGACGAGTTATTTGAAGAACTCGAAGAACAGTTATTAATTGCCGATCTAGGTGTTGCGACAACCACGCGTATTATTGACAATTTAACTCAGCAAGCATCACGTAAAGAATTAAAAGATGCGGAAGCCTTGTATGACATTCTGAAAAAAGACATGGCAGAGTTACTGCACAAGGTGGATGAACCACTGGTTATTGATAGTAATAACAAGCCGCACGTTATTTTAATGGTAGGTGTGAACGGTGTGGGTAAGACGACCACGATCGGTAAGATGGCGAAGAAATTCCAAGGTGAAGGTAAATCAGTGATGTTAGCGGCGGGTGATACGTTCCGTGCTGCAGCCGTCGAGCAATTACAGGTATGGGGCGAGCGTAACGATATCCCAGTGGTTGCACAGCACACTGGTGCTGACAGTGCCTCGGTATTGTTTGATGCAATGCAATCAGCAACAGCCAAAGATGTAGACGTGCTTATCGCTGATACCGCCGGTCGTTTACAAAATAAAGCCCACTTAATGGAAGAGCTGAAGAAAGTTGTTAGGGTGATGCGTAAACATGATGCGACAGCGCCGCATGAAATTATGTTAACGATTGATGCGGGTACCGGTCAAAATGCCTTAAGCCAAGCGGAACTATTTAAAGAAGCAGTAGGTCTGACTGGGATCACCATTACTAAATTAGACGGTACCGCTAAGGGTGGTGTTATTTTTGCTGTTGCCGATAAATTCGAGATCCCAATCCGCTTTATTGGTATTGGTGAAGGTATCGATGATTTACGTACCTTTAATTCAGAAGAGTTTATTGAAGCGCTGTTTAGTAACGAAGATAAAAAATAGCAGCATTCGCAGTCTGTGTTACGCAATAACTTATCGTTAACTCGGTGAGCTATTGTGTTCACGATTTTTATACCAGCACACAGCCCTTATAGCAACACATAGCAAGGACGCGGTCATCATGATTCGGTTTGATAATGTATCTAAAGTTTATCCTGGCAGTCTTAGCGCATTACAGAAAGTTAATTTTCACCTTGAAAAAGGCGAGATGGCTTTTTTAACTGGGCCCTCTGGCGCAGGTAAAAGTACCTTATTAAAATTAATTAGCATGCTTGAACGACCAACGGCAGGCGATGTTTTTCTTAATGATCGTAACGTCAGTAAAATCAGTAAATCGGACATTCCATTTTTACGTCGTGATATCGGTATTATCTTTCAAGATCATCGTTTGTTAGTCGACCGCACTATTTTTGATAATGTTGCGCTGCCGTTGATCATTAAAGGCTATACCGCCAAACAAGTTAACAATAGGGTATTGGCTGCATTAGATAAAGTCGGTTTGTACAATAAAGCCAAGTGTTACCCGCCGATGCTGTCTGGTGGTGAACAACAGCGCGTGGGCATTGCTCGTGCCATTATTTCCCGCCCGAAATTATTACTGGCAGATGAACCAACAGGTAATTTAGATCCACAGTTATCCATGGAGATCATTAAATTATTTGAAGAGTTCAATCGCAGCGGTACCACGGTATTGATTGCGACCCATGATTTGGGTTTGATTGCTAAACTGCGCTATCGTACTTTGCGTATTAAGCAAGGCGAGATGTGTAATGACGAGTTACAAGGGATTTAACATGAACAAGCAAACCAACCGCGTTGACGCTCCTATCATTAAACGTATTCAAATCCGCTGCCAACAACATATCCATCACGCGATATCGAGTCTAACGGATGTATGGCGCACGCCTATAGCCTCTTTGATGACGATGTTAGTGCTGGGCGTGAGTTTAGCCTTGCCAAGCACCTTGTATGTGGTACTGAAAAATAGCCAAGCGGTAAGCCAAGAGTGGACTAGCCCGACCGATATTAATTTATTCCTGAAGAAAGATTTAGCGGAATCGCGTTACCAAAATTTATTACACCGTTTGAAGAGCTATAAAGAAGTTGATAGCTTTGAATATATTTCTAAAGAACAGGGCATGGAAGAGTTTAAGCGTTCTTCAGGGCTAGTATCGGCATTAACCTTACTCGATCATAACCCTTTACCAGCGGTGGTTGTGGTCACGCCTAAACCTTATTATCGCACTTCGATTGCAGCGCAAGAGCTATTAGCGAAGTTAGAGCGTGAACCTGAAGTTCAGCAAGGTAAGTTGGATATTATGTGGTTAGCACGCCTTGAAGGGATTATCTCGATCTTTAGTGATGCCGTATTAGTGGTCTCAGTATTATTATTAAGTTCGGTATTGTTAATTACCGGTAATACCATAAGGCTTAACATTTTATCTAATCGCGATGAAATTGAAGTATTGAAATTGGTGGGAGCGACGAATGCGTTTGTACAACGACCATTTTTATATACCGGCTTTTGGTATGGCGCGATCGGCGGGATTTTAGCTTGGCTGGTAACGCTATTTATGGTGTATTGGATGGAAGATACGGTGCTCAATCTTGCACAATTATATAACACCGAATTCACTATTGAGGGGTTGGTATTTAGCGAGATTATGCTGCTGTTTATCACTGCCATTGGCATGGGGTTAATCTCAGCAGCCATTTCCGTTAATTACTATATCGCTAAAATCGAACCGAGTTAATCATTACGTCATATCGCGGTACTGACATAACTGTTAGCGATAGATATAGCTGCCATCTTCACGTAATGCAAATAACGTCGGTGCACTATCTGCATCCGTAATACGAAGTTGTATTAATTTGCCTGCCGTCGAGATGTAAAATGACATCACTTGTCCAGGTTGCACTTGGGTTATATACCGCTGTGGCGTTGGGACTGCGATTAAAGCATGCAGTACCGCTGAAGGTATATCGTATTGGCGGAAAATGCGATAAACAGAATCGCCTTTACGAATAACGTGTGCTCGCCATTCACCATCAATATTTTCTGGATCCAGTACTTTAATTGCTACCGGCTGTGGTGTATTGCTCGTTGGTCCCTGTTCTAGACCTGCTTTATTTGCTACATTTTGAGTTGGTGCGATGGTCAGTGTGATTGACTTACGCTCATTCGTACTCGCGTTACTCGGATTCATTGTATCTGTGCTCGGTATAAGCAGCAGTACTATGACAATCAGTGATAGTATAGGTAATAATTTACGGTGCAGGCGCGGCAGTGATTTGAATGCGTTACGCAACATACTGACGCGTTTTGTTAATGATGGAAATAATAATTTAGTTTTTTCTATAAGAGAATATAATGCATTGCTCCCCATGATTAATTTCCTGTCATTTTTGTTTTTAATCGGATTACGAGCTAAGTAAAGTCGCCTTAGATAATAACAATCGTGCCGAGTTATAGTTGAAATAGCTATCTATAACAGGTCTAAATATGGCTAAGTGTTATTATCTAAGATAATTTTATAACGCGTTTCATCATAATATAAATGCTTATAAATAGCATATGTTGTTTTCGCCTTTAATTATTAAATTTTTATTTTATTCTAAATAACAGGACTCTTGATGACTGACGTTATTGATATGAGCTTAGACGGTGTCGAAGAACAACCGCTAAGGGAATTTACCGAGCAAGCATATTTGAATTACTCCATGTATGTGATCATGGATCGTGCCTTGCCTCATATTGGTGATGGCTTAAAGCCAGTACAGCGCCGTATTACCTATGCTATGTCTGAACTTGGCTTACATGCTGGTGCAAAATATAAGAAATCAGCACGTACGGTCGGTGACGTATTAGGTAAGTATCATCCTCACGGTGATAGTGCCTGTTATGAAGCGATGGTATTGATGGCGCAACCCTTTTCTTATCGTTATCCGCTGGTTGATGGTCAAGGTAACTGGGGTGCGCCGGATGATCCGAAATCATTTGCAGCAATGCGTTACACCGAAGCTAAATTGTCAAAATTCGCAGAAGTATTATTAGGAGAAGTGGGCTTAGGCACGGTTGACTGGTTACCTAACTTTGATGGCACCATGAAAGAGCCGCAATTGTTACCTGCACGTTTACCCCATATTTTATTAAATGGTGTCACCGGTATTGCGGTAGGTATGGCAACGGATATTCCACCACATAATGTGCGTGAGATTACCAATGCTTGTTTGCATCTAATTGATAAACCTAAAGCTGAATTGTCAGAATTAATGGCGTATGTAAAAGGCCCAGATTATCCGACTGAAGCAGAGATCATTACACCAGAAAAAGATATCGCCAAGATCTATGAAAGCGGTAAAGGCAGCATTAAAATGCGCGCTGTGTTCACGCTAGAAAGTGGTGATATTGTCATTAGCGCACTCCCGCATCAAGTCTCGGGTGGTAAAATTTTAGAGCAGATTGCAGCGCAAATGCAGGCTAAAAAATTACCTATGGTCGCGGATTTACGCGATGAATCCGATCATGAAAATCCAACCCGTTTAGTGATCGTGCCACGTTCGAATCGTATTGATATCGAGCAGTTAATGGCGCATTTATTTGCCAGTACGGATCTGGAAAAAAATTACCGTGTTAACTTGAACATGATTGGCTTGAATGAGAAACCACAAGTTAAAGGGTTAAAGACCATATTATCAGAATGGCTAGAGTTCCGTAATGCGACAGTCCGTCGTCGTTTACAGTTCCGTTTAGATAAAGTTCTGGCGCGTTTACATACCCTTGATGGTTTATTGATCGCCTTTTTGAATATTGATGAAGTGATTGAAATCATTCGCCAGTATGACGATCCGAAAGCCGAGCTCATCAGCCGTTTTGATTTATCGGTTAAACAAGCAGAAGCTGTACTTGAGCTTAAATTACGCCATTTAGCTAAGTTAGAAGAAATGCGTATTCGTGGCGAGCAAGGTGAATTAAACACTGAGCGCCATAAATTAGAACAGCTATTAAGTTCAGATCGCCGTTTAGCTACCTTAGTGAAAAAAGAACTTATTATGGACGCCGAGAAATTTGGTGATGAACGCCGTTCACCGATTATCGAGCGTACAGAAGCAAAAGCGTTAACAGAAAAAGAATTGATGCCAAATGAAGCGGTGACCGTGGTGTTGTCACAACAAGGCTGGGCACGCTGTGCTAAAGGGCATGATGTGGATGCCAAAGGACTCAGCTACAAAGCCAGTGATGAATATAAAGATGCCGCAGAAGGCCGCAGTAATTGCCCTGCAGTCTTTATTGATTCAAGTGGTCGTTCGTTTGCATTGGATGCACACACGTTGCCATCGGCACGTAGTCAGGGTGAGCCATTGACTACGCGTTTCACGCTTGCAGCCGGGCAGACCTTTACTCATGCCTTGATGGCGGAGGATAGTCAACAATTCTTACTCAGCTCTGATGCGGGTTACGGTTTTATTGGCAAATTCAGTGACATGGTGAGCCGTAATAAAAATGGTAAAGCGTTATTAACCTTACCTGCTGGTGGCTTAGTCATTGAACCACAAGCGGTGAGCGATATCAGCACTGATCAGGGCTTAATTATTTCTAACGAAGGTAGAATGCTTATCTTCCCACTGTCATCATTGCCATTACTGTCTAAAGGTAAGGGTAATAAATTAATGAACATTCCATCTGCACGCGTTAAAAGCCGTGAAGAGTATGTGCAAATGCTGACAATTGTGCCAGAAGGGCAGTCAGTAACATTATATGCTGGTAAACGTAAGTTAACATTAAAACCTGCTGATTTAGAGCACTACAAAGGTGAGCGAGGGCGTCGCGGTTTCAAATTACCACGTGGATTACAGCGTGTTGATAGCCTAGATGTAGCGCAAGAATAATTCAGCTAACGCTTGTACACCGAGTTTTTGCTCGGTATACTGCGGTGATGTTAAAAGAGGGTTACAAATGTTATTTATTGGTCGTTTAGTCTTAGTCATGTTGTTCATGATCTACTTATTACTCATGAGTATTGTACGCTTTAGTTTACAGCCTCGTAATCCAAAGCACGTTGCATGCGTGGCGAGAAACTTCTCCCGATTGGCGCGTATTTTGGGGGTTAAATTAACAGTTCGTAAACCAACCGGTTTGAATGATGCTGGTCCGTATGTTTTTGTCGGTAATCATCAAAACAATTTTGATTTGATTACTATGACTGCAGCAGTACAGCCTGGCACTGTATCTGTTGGTAAGAAAAGCTTAATTTGGGTGCCTATTTTTGGTTTTGTATATTGGCTGTCAGGTAATATCCTGATCGACCGTAATAACAAAAGCAAAGCCGTTGGTACTATTTCAGCTGTGGCAGATCGCATTAAAAAAGGTCATTTGAGTATTTGGATGTTTGCTGAAGGGACACGTAGTCGTGGTCGTGGTTTATTGCCATTTAAGACGGGTGCCTTCCATACAGCTATCCAAGCTGAAGTGCCGATTGTGCCGGTATGCTGTTCAAATACCCACAACAAAATTAAATTAAACCGTTGGGATAATGGCGAAGTGATTATTGAAATCATGGATCCGATTGCCACAGCAGGTTTAGAGCGTAAAGCGGTACGTCAATTATCAACAGACGTGCATGCGATCATGAAAAAACGTATTGATGAGTTATCTGCAGAAGCAAGAGACGCTTAGTTAAACGTAAGCTTTAGCCTTAACTTTATTCTTAACTTTATTCTTAACTTAAGGTAAATGATTGAAGGTTTAAAGTTGATAGTAAAACGCCCATCACAATTGCATTGTGATGGGCGTTTTTGTTTATACTAAATGGCCGATGATTGCATTTATCATCGAGCCATTTTTAGCATCTTATTATTTGCGTTACTATTTATTATCGGTTATTTATTATCGGTTATTTATTATCGGTTATTTATTAGCATAATAGACGGCAAATTTAGATGATTTAATTTGCAGTAAGCAATGGCCGAAAGCGGCTTCAATAATCTCAGGGTATTTCAAGAAACTGTTGGCAACTAAGACTAAATGGCCGCGTGGGTTGATGTAGCTATTCGCTTCTTTTAAGAAGGTTTCAGTGCTTGCATAATGGGTTTTTAAACCAGCGTGGAACGGTGGGTTCGAAATAATATAATCGAATGTACCTTCCACATCTGAATAAACATCAGACAGGTAAGCTTGGCCAGCTAATTCATTTGCTGCTAATGTGAGTTGACTTGATTTAACCGCTAGCGCACTTACATCAGTCATTTCAACTTTGCTTTCTGGGAAGCGTTTAGCGATATAACTACCGATAATACCTGCACCACAACCGAGATCAAGTACACGACCTGATGGTTTTTTGTGTAGGTTATTAAGCAGAATATTACTGCCTGTATCTAATTTACCGTGGCTAAAGACACCTGGTAATGTACACACAGTTAGGTCAACACCATTCGCTGAGATTGGGAATGTCGTGATCCAATCGTCTTGCACAAATTTAGCGACAGGTTTATTTAATTCAGTGACATATAACGAGCTACGACGTGCAGCGTCGAGTTTGTTACAAATATCACCATACGGGGCAAAGAATTTATTTGCGCTACGGATACCGGCGTTGTTCTCACCTACCATGAAGATCATTGCACCATCTTCAAGATGTTCGGTAATGTTAGCTAACAAGTATTCTACTTCAGCTTTTGATTTTGACATATAAACCAAAGCAACTTGGTGTTTTTTCACCGCTTGGTATTCAGTCGAGCAATGGTTATCAATGCTGCTGATATCATCATAATGCAGTTTAGCGGAATAGTCGTAGCTGAATAAGGTTGTTTTTTTAGCTACCTTAGCTAATTCAACCGGATATGTATCTTCGATGTAACCCGCAATCAACAGGTCTTTATCTTCAAAATGTGCAGTGTTACGTGCGAGTAATTGACTTGCTAGGGTGTAGCTATTGCTGATCATGGGTTTGGACTCTTTTACTTAATTTGCTCGAAGATTTAGTCGGTGAGTATATACCCAAACAACTTCAATATCTTCTCCTTTCGGCTGACTGATTAGGTATCGTGCGAGTTGCTTAGGACGCTATTTTAATGTTGGATTAGCTGTTTGAATTTACTTATGTATTATCCTGCTTGACATTTTGCGGTGAATGACGAATTATTAAATGTAAAAAAGTAACAATAAAGATTAAAAGTAAACGATAAATAATAATCGCTTACATATTTTTTTTCATCAAAATGAGAACGTCACATGCTTACTTTAAAACGAAAACAAGATAAACAAGGCAAATTAAAGCTTGTGTAGCATGTGATTCGAGAACATATAAATCCCTATAGGAACCTCGACCGCAATTTATGTATTCGAGGTTTTTTTATAACCGAAATGGAGCTTCTATGAGTGTTAACTCAACGGTCACCGATAAATCAGCAATGAAAGCATTACTTAAAGGCTCAATTGTTGCTTTGGTTACCCCGTTTAAAAATAATGAAATTGATGAACCGGCATTACGTAATTTGGTGGACTGGCATGTAGCGCAAGGTACGCATGGTATTGTTGCTGTGGGAACAACTGGCGAGTGTCCAACACTGTCATTAGAAGAGCATTGTCAGATCCTTGATATTGTGGTTAGCCAAGCCGCGGGACGCTTACCGGTGATTGCTGGTGCAGGCTCGAACAATCCGACGGATGCGATCTTATTATCTAATCATGCGCAAGCTGCTGGTGCGATTGCGACGTTACATGTCGCTGGTTATTATAACCGTCCATGCCAGGAAGGTTTGTTTCAACATTTTAAAGCGATAAATGATAACAACGACCTGCCAATCATTGTTTACAATATCCCTGGTCGTGCGATTGTGGATATCCAACCTGAAACATTAGCGCGTATGGCTGAGCTTGAAAATGTAGTCGGCATTAAAGATGCAACAGGTGATCTGTCACGCCCTTGGTTAGAGCGCCAACTAATTAAAGGTGATTTCTCTTTCCTCTCTGGTGATGACTGTACGACGGTTGCTTATAACGTATCTGGCGGTAATGGCCTTATTTCGGTATCTGCTAACGTTGCGCCAAAACTGTATGCACAAGTGCAGGAATTAACGTTTGCGGGTAAATATGTTGAAGCGAGAGAATTACAAGATCGTTTGATCACGCTACATAATTTAATGTTTAAAGAAACAAGCCCTGCTGGTGTGAAGTACGCAGTATCGTTACTCGGCCTGTGTGAGCCTGAGTGTCGCTTACCTGTTATTGAACTAACCCAAGGTACAAAAGACGAAATTCGAGCCGCTATGGTTGAATTAGAGTTGATTTAAACTTGATGCTGTAAGGCTTTATAAATAATGAAACGGCGAGCTTAGCTCGCCGTTTTTGATCTTAGCCGATTTGTTTATCAGTTATAGTTTATCGCTTATAGTTTATCGATAACCACCTTTTACAGCGCGAACCGCATAAGTCGTTAACGAACTATCATGTTGTCCAAGCGGCATTTCAGTGCCTTTAGCAAAGTCGATAACACGTGATATCAGATGGCTGTATTCAGCACCTGTTGCACCAGCATTAAATGGCGTACTTGAATAATACACACTCGATATTGTATTTGGAAATAGCGTTAAATTGATTGCAGGTTCAGCGCAGCTGCGATCGACGAGTGAGCCGAGTTCTTTAATGTTAGGTAAACGCCAACCGGTAATGCCATTGATGCTATAACTTTCTGCAGCGGCAAGTGCGTCACTCCAAGTGGCATAACTGATCGCGCCACTGCCTGAGCATGAATTGGATGACAAGGTATAAGTTTGCCCGATACTGCATTTTGCCCACGTTAAACTGGTACGCAGATCGGTAACGCTGCCATCCTTATTATCAATAAAGTCAGACGGCGTGTAATCTTGATAGAGAGCAGGGTCGCAATTAATATTAACTGCTTCGATAGCTGCAATAGCTGCGAGACTAAACAGGCTTGAACTAAGCAGTAGTATGGTTGTTGATTTTATCATGATAATGGCTCTTATTATTCTGATTCAGCTGAATCATCAGCAGCTTGAGTGAAAAATTCAGCTGGGATATTACTGCTTACCAGCATTACTTTACGCCCTTCATCTTTATTACAGGTGTTCACGCTACCTGTTTGTAGGTTGATACACCAAGCTAATGATTCAGCGCCCTTCACCTGTGATGAAGTCCAGTAAACGGGGTTACCATCATTACTCACGACACAGTCATTACCCGTACAATCAAAGAAGTCGCTATCCAGCGCGTGATCAGTCGCTAATGATAAGGTCGAGTAATCAGTTACTTTACTGTAATCAATGATACTTCTTAATTGCTCAACACTAGGGACCAGCCAGTTAGCTTGACCGCATACCCCCAAAAAGTTCACTTCGTCTGCATAGGCGCCTGAACTGCAATAGAGCTCGTTTTCCCTTCCTGATAGATCTTTTAGATAACCACAGGTAGCATTGGCATAATCAGAATCGTCAGTGGCGGTATCAAGTGTGCTGTCATTGAGAGTATATCTCCAGCCTCGGCCTGTAGTACCTAGCTTTGATGACCACCAAGCATAGACAAAGTTAGCGGCACTGTAGTTAGTTTTGTCATCCATTGTGTAGCGATCTGGTAGGGTGTTATCGGTTTCTTGATTGGTTAAAAGGTTTGTTGGGCCTTTCACCTGCCAGGTTAATCCGGTTATTTCATCCTTAACACAGCTGTAATCAGTGCTGTTAGCTGTTCTCGGCATACCGTCATTGCCTATCTTCACAAAGCGAAATCCTGCTCTGCCTTTATATTCGGTATCGGCACTGTCGATATCGCGGCTGTTTTTATAAAACTGGCTACTGGGATCTTGAATATCTCCGCCTGCATTAGCCAGTGCATTGGAGTTAATAATGACATCTAGTCCATATGCCGCATCTTGCAGAGCAAGATCGTCGCCCGGTTGTGCGCCGAGAGTAAAGTCACTACCGTCAGAATAATTGCTTACTCCAGAATCATTAAGGTAAACGTTGCCAGAGATAAGCAGCGGCTGAGTAAACTGATCACCGTCTGAATCAGTGAAAATAAGATTCAGCGTTCGTGCGTCGTATACGTCTTGTTTTTGATATGTCGTAATAGTGAGGCTGGCAGTATTTGAAGCTGCAGTAAAGGTGAGCACTGCAGCATTACTAATCGTGTAATCTGCGTTTTCCCCCATAACAGCAGTGCCGCTAATGTTTAAGCTGTAATTAAGCTCAGAGGGGGTCGTTTTATCTAAAGGGTAATTTAGGGTAAGCGTCTGTCCACGCTGAATAACTCTAGGTATTGTGTCGAAAGTCGCGGTATATACATTCGTATCACCAGAGCCATCATCGGTAGTATCGCCTGGACTATCGTCAGAACTATCGTCAGAACTGTCATTAGAGCTGTCACCAGTATTCCCATTTATCGCGTCTAAATTATCACTGCCGCAGCCTGTTAAGCCGAGTGACAGCAAAAAAATAGTTAAGAAACTTAACTTTTTTAAGTGCATATAAAATCCTTATTATTGCTACACCAGTAATCCGTTACTGAATAATCATTATTTATTACTCTATAAAGAACCTATTGATAGCTTATGTTATCAATATGTTAATTTAAGCGTGGCACGATAGTACCTAGAATTTAAACGCCTGAGAAGTGCAAATTCCCATTTATGACTATAAAAATGTTATTTATGCGCGATTAATTCGCCATTTTTATTATTAATAGTGTGGTTAATGTCAGTTTATTGATAGAATATACAAATCAGTAATAGGTATTTAATTGTTTTTACCATTCAAGTTGGGTTGATATGAACTTAAGAGATTTAGAATATCTTGTCGCGTTACAAGAACTGAAGCATTTTAGAAAAGCGGCGGAAAAATGCTTTGTCAGCCAACCGACACTCAGTGGTCAGATCCGTAAGTTAGAAGATGAACTGGATGTGATCTTGATTGAGAGGACATCGAGAAAAGTATTGTTTACGCCAGCTGGCGATCAAATTGCTGATCAAGCACGTACCGTATTGTTAGAATCTAAAGCCATTAAAGAAATTGCCAAGAGTTATGCTAGCCCGACAGCAGGTGCGATTCATATTGGTTTGATCCCAACAGTCGCGCCTTACCTGTTGCCTTTGATCGTGCCATCAATGAAACAACAATTCCCTGATTTAGATATGTATTTACATGAAAATCAAACGAATGAGTTATTAAAGCAATTGGATGAAGGTGAGTTGGATTGTCTCTTATTAGCTTACTTACCAGGCATGGAAAAATACGGTCACATTGAGTTATATAAAGAACCATTAGAGCTGATTATTCCGAGTGGACACCGCTTTAAAGGTCGAGATCGCGTTGACTTATCGGAATTACGCGGCGAGAAAGTACTGATGTTAGAAGATGGACACTGTCTGCGTGATCAAGCGATGGATTATTGTTTTACAGCTGGCGCTGAGGAAGATCAAAGCTTTAAAGCAACAAGCTTAGAAACACTGCGTCATATGATCGCAGCGGACGCGGGCGTGACATTATTACCGCATCTGGCGATCCCACGAACTCGGTTTACTGAAGGGGTGGAGTACATTAAATTTGTGGAACCTGAACCAACTCGAAAAATTGTTTTATTGTATCGTAAAGGTTCAGTAAGGCGTCCTTGTTTTAACGATATAGCGCAAGTCATCGGCAAGAAAGTGATGGCTACAATAGTTTAAAATAGACCAGTGCAGTACAAAGGTGGGATATAAAAATGGCGCTGCTTTTAAAAAGTAGCGCCATTTTATTTACGTCATGTTAAAAACTAAAGCTTAAAGCTTAAAACAAGTCATCGAGAGATTCTGCTGCAGCTTCACTGCTTTCATTGATGTTATCGATTTCATCGAATGATGAGCCAGCATCTTGATTATTTACGTACTCGGTTGGTTCTGTACCTTTAACAAAGTACTCGAAACGTGCCGTGAAGTCGGATTTGTGGGTGAGTAATCCCGATTCACGGTCGATACGCACTTGCACGATATTATCCGGTAATACACTTGGACGTTCGGGAACCCCTTTTAGTGCTTGCTGCATAAATTCAATCCAAGCAGGTTGCGCTGTTTTAGCTCCGGCTTCACCACCACTAATCTGGTATTTATCTAGATTAATGTTACGAGAAACACGGCCTAACTCACGGCTATGATCATCAAAACCAATCCAGCTTGTTGCTGATAGATCTGGGTTAAAGCCCGAGAACCAAGCATCTTTGGCCTCGTTTGTTGTACCAGTTTTACCACCAATATCATGGCGTTTTAGTGCCGCAGCTGCACGCCAGCCTGTACCATTCCAACCGGTTTTATGGCGCCAACTGCCACCACCCCAAATTACGCTAGCCATGACTTCACGCATCAAGAAAGCATTTTGTTCGGTAATAATACGTGGTGCTAATTGCAGTGAACCATAAGCGGCAATATCACATTTTGCCAGTGCATCCCCTTCGAGGTCTAACCAGTACTCTGGATTATCGGTGCCAAGTGCAATTTGTTTTTCACATTCTAAACAAGCTTGTTTTGGTGTTGATTGATAGATGATTTCACCATCAACATTCTCAATACGGTCAATAAAGTAAGAGTCAACTTTAAAGCCACCATTGGCAAATGTCGCGAATGCAACGGCCACTTCAAGTGGCGTTAGCGAGGCTGAACCCAATGATAGTGACTCATCACGAGGTAGCTTGGCTTTTTCAAAACCAAAGCGTGTCATGTAGTTAATGGCGTTATTTAAACCCACTTGACGGAATACTCGCACAGACATGACATTTTTTGACTGAGCTAAACCTAAGCGAAAGCGCGTTGGACCATTATAGGTCGGCGGTGAATTCTTTGGTCGCCATGCTGTTCCTGCTCGTTTATCAAGTTGGTTAATTGGCGCGTCATTAATTAGCGTTGCGAGTGTCGCCCCTTGCGCTAAACCTGCTGAATAGACAAATGGTTTGATATTAGAACCAATTTGACGCTCGGCTTGGGTGACACGGTTAAACTTACTTTGCTGATAGTTAAAACCACCGACTAAAGCTTCAATGGCGCCGTCATTATTATCGATAGCGATAAAAGCGGAACTTGCATCAGGGATCTGACCTAGCATCCATTGGGCTGTTTGTGTTGTTGTTGCTGGCTGTTTAGTTGCAGTGTAAGGACGTAATAATACGATATCACCAGCATTTACTATTTCAACGGCTGTTTGTGGTGCGGGACCTTGTTTCTTGTCAGAAATAAATGGACGTGCCCATTTTAAACCATCCCAACTCACAGTCACTTGTTCGCCATTTGCCATTAATGCTTCGGCAGTTTGGCCTGCTACAGCGGTTATAACAGCTGGTTCAAGTGGCTTGTAACTTGGTTTATCTTTTAATAATAGCAAAATATCTTCATTACTCAGTACGTCATCATTAGTCCAAGCTTGGCCTAATGGACCACGATAGCCGTGGCGTAAATCATAATTCAATAAATTATTAATTAGTGCATTCGTCGCTGCCGTTTGGCGTTCACTCTGTACTGTGGTGTAGACATTTAAGCCTTGAGAGTAAGCTTTATCTTCACCGTAGCGTTGAATTATTTCACTGCGAACCATCTCTGCTAAATAAGGTGCAGATAACTCGATTTCTGCACCGTGATATTTTGCCGTAATAGGCGCGTTATTCGCCTCGTCAAATTGTGCTTTGGTGATATATTGTTCGTCTAACATACGCAGCAATACCACATGACGACGGGCTTTAGCGCGTTGTGGTGAACGAATTGGGTTTAACGCGGATGGCGCTTTTGGTAAACCTGCAATGATCGCCATTTGCGCGAGTGTTAATTCGTTTAATGCTTTACCGTAATAAACTTGTGCTGCAGCACCAATACCAAATGAACGGTAGCCCAGTGGGATTTTATTTAGATATAAAGTTAAGATCTCATCTTTGGACAGGTTTTGTTCGATATGCCAAGCTAAAAATATTTCTTTAATCTTACGAATAAAGGTTTTTTCTCGGGTTAAAAAGAAATTTCGTGCAACCTGTTGGGTGATTGTACTTGCACCCTGTTTTCGTTCGCCAGTCATAATCATGACAGTTGCTGCACGGATAATACCAATTGGATCTATACCCGGGTGGCTATAAAAACGATTATCTTCTGTGGCTAGAAATGCTTTGATCATTAAAGGTGGAACATTATCAACCTCAATGGGAATACGACGCTTTTCACCAAATTGAGAGATCAGTTTACCATCTTGACTAAACACCTTCATTGGCGTTTGTAATTGCACTGTTCTTAATGTGGTGACATCAGGCAAATCAGGCTTGATATAAAAATATAGTGCAATGATGCTTCCTACACCGAGCAGTCCGCTAACTAATAAAAATACGGATAATCGTTTAATCCATTTCACAATAATGCTCACTATAATTTCTTAATAATCGATCATTATATCTCTGTTTTGTGAAATAGTACGAGTTCTTTATGATAGACCTCAGAGATTTAAATCTGTATGCTTTGTTTTTAACAAAAAATTAACAATGACGCGGCAGGATGTGGTCGTCATTATTACATAGAGTTGAAGATCATTATGCTAAAGCTGTTTAAAAGGAATCAGACAGTGGCAATGATCGGAGTTGATTTTGGATCATCTTCCGTAAAAGCCCTCGCGCTGTCTAAGCGATCAGAGCATTATGTGGTAGATATGGTTTCAGAGGTAGCAACGCCAAAAGGATGTGTCGTTGATCACCAATTACAAGATATAGAAGCATTAACCAATGTCTTGCAACAGGTGCGTCAAGATTTTCCTTTCCGCTATAAACAAGCTGCAACTGCCGTATCTGGCACAAATGTCATTACAAAAATTATTTATGTTGATACCGATCTTTCTGGTTCAGAGCTGGAAATGCACATTGAATTGGAAGCGGAAAGTTTAATTCCTTTTCCGCTTGATGAAATTAGCCTCGATTTTGAAATATTAGGTATTAACGATAATAATCCAGGTAAAAATAATGTGTTGTTGAGTGCGACTCGCACGGAAAGCGTGACGTCATTAGCTGGTTGCCTAGAAGAGAATGATTTTGTCCCGAAAATTGTTGATGTGGCGGCGCATGCATTAGCGCGATCTCATGATCTGTATTTACGCTTGGCTGATTTACAAGATGATAGCAAAGTGGTTGCTGCGATTGATATTGGCACTAACATGACCATTTTTTCAATGCTGCATCAGGGAGAATCAATTTATTCTCGCGTACAAAATTTTGGTGGTGAAAACTATACCCGCACTATTAGTGAACATTATACGTTGAAACGCGATGAAGCTGAAAAGTTTAAGCTCGCTCAGCAATTACCACTCGATTACGATATTGATGTATTAGCGCCTTATATTACTGCGTGTATACAACAGATCCGCCGTAATGTGCAGCTGTTTACCAACTCAGGTACCTTACAAAAAATTGATATGATCACCATCAGTGGTGGGTCGGCATTAATCGTGGAACTTGCTCAGCAAGTTGAGAGTGAGCTGGGTATAACGACCCGTGTTGCAAATCCCTTTGCACAGTTTGATTACGCTGAAGAGGTTGAAGATAAAGAACGGTTAATCGCCAACGGACCGCGTTATATGGTTGCGCTTGGTTTAGCGATGAGGGCGTTATAATGTCAAATATTAATTTATTGCCCTGGCGTGAAGCACAGAAAAAACAGAGGCAACAGCGTTTCTATAGCTTAACTGGGATCAGCCTTGGTACAACCTTGTTGGTCATGATCATATTAAATATGGTGATTGGTGGGTTTATTGATAATCAAAAACAACGTAATGCTTTACTGATGCAAGAGATGCAAGTTATTGATGTCAAATTAGGTAAAATTAAAGAGCTACGTGGGCGCAAAGATAAACTGCAAGAGCGTATTGATTTAATTCAAAGCTTACAGCGCAGCCGCAATACCCCCACGCAACTGATGAATACCTTGCCACAGCTCGTTCCTGCAGGTGTAAACCTCGCCAAATTAACGTTTAAAAATGACATTATTAAGATTAATGGCAGCAGTGATTCAAATACGCGCTTGGCGGTTTTGTTGCGTAATATTGAGGAATCAAGTTGGCTTAGAGACGGTAATTTAGATTCTATTGTTGCTTTGTCGGAAGGCGAGGGTAATCGCTTTGAAATGCGATTCTCGGTAACACCTATGTTGAAAGACGAGGGCCACTAAGATGAACCTACAAGAAATTAATGAACTGGATCTTGAAGATCTGGGGAATTGGCCAAAACCAGCAAAGATAGCCATTAATATTATTTTGTCCGTATTGATTGCGGGATTATTTTATTGGTTATTTATCGCGTCGTCGTTACAAGCACTAGAAAATGTTGAAAAGAAGGAAACAAGTTTAAGATTACAGTTTGAAGCCAAAGCCAGTCTTGCTGGCAATTTAGGCTTATATACAGAGCAAATGTCAGAGATGGAAAATTTATTTAACCACATGCTCAGGCAGCTACCGTCAAAAAGTGAGACGGCAGGGCTACTCGATGATCTGAGCTATATTGGCCAGCATAATGGCCTGCAGTTACGTAAATTTAAATGGTTGCAGGAAGTTAAGCGCGATTTCTCTTATGAAGTGCCGGTCAGTTTAGAAGTCATCGGTACCTTTCATCAGCTTGGGCAATTTACCAGTGACATTGCCGCATTACCGCGGATTGTGACGTTAGAAGATTTCACGATCACTAAGTTGCAAGGGGAATTACTCAAAGTGAATATGATTGCCCGTACGTATCGCTATAAGGGGGAAAAATGAAACGAATGACGAGTTTAGTTTTTTTATCTCTGACGGTAACGGGTTGTACTGCGGACAATCAAGATTTGGTGAACTACATCAATGATGTCAAAGCACGTAAAACAGCTTTAATTGAAAGTGTCCCCGATATGGAAAGCTTTGTGGCATTGCATTATTCGGAGACTGGGGCACGTAATCCATTTTCGAATCCTCGCCCTGAATCGGTAAAAGCAGAAACACCATTTCCACAGAATTGCCCGCAACCCAATTTTGCGCGGATTAAAGGACCGTTGGAAACCTATTCATTAGATAATTTAAATATGCACGGCACGCTTGGTAGTGAGGAGCACCTCTGGGGGTTAATAAGAGCGAGTTCGGGAGAAATATTTCGAGTATCACCGGGTGATTATATTGGACTTAATCACGGTGAGATACTCGACATAACCAAAAATTATATTGAATTATCGGAGTTGATATTAACAGGTAAAGGTTGTTGGCAAGTTCGCACAACGCAAATACCGCTTAGTAGTCAAGGCTCTTAGCAGCCAAAGCACTTAGCAGAGTAGATACGAGTTAATCGTAGCTAAGTAATCGTTAATATTAACCAGGATAAGGTTAATAGTAGCTAAGACAAACAGTTAAGCCATTTTCAGGGATGATGAAATGACTAAATCATATATAAGATGTACTAATATCGTGAAGGTATTAGTTTTATGTACCACACTTTTATGTTCTGCTTTCAGTTTTGCGGAACCACAATTAAAACAAATACACTTAAATGCGCTCGCTGAAGGGCAAGTTGAACTTGAGTTAGAGTTTAGTGACAATGTGGTCGAATTTGCAGATAAATTACAATATTCACCACATCAACTGGTGATCCTCGTACCAGATGCTAGCTCGACCTTGTTACTTAACCCTGTGGTTATCGAACAAGGTGGCGTATTAAATGTGGCTGCTGAACGTGTCGATTTAGGCCTTAAAATCACCATCGCTTTAGATGAACTCGTGCCGTATCAAATTGTGCAAAGTGGCAATAGCTTAATCGCTACGTTTGGATTATTAAGTAGTGATGTTGTTGTCCCTGAAGTTGCTGATCGTAATACCAGTAGCGATAGCTTAGTGCTTGCCGCAACCGTCAGCCCCTTTTTACTGGCGACGAAAGGTGGTCGTCAAGTGACGGTGCAATCCCCTAGAATAGAAGATATCGTGCCAATTGAGGGCGATGAAGAAGACTTTAGTGGTTTTGTAAACCAGGTGCGTGGGATCGATTTCCGTACCGGTAACGAAGGTAGTGGTAAATTAATTCTGACCATGAAAAATAGTTCAATGGCTGTTGATATTCAGCGTAAAGGCAACAAATTAATCGCTGAGTTTCATAGTACGGCTATTTTAAAAAAATTACTCTATATTTTAGATGTGGCTGATTTTGGTACCCCAGTAACAGCAGTTGAAACATTCCACGATGAAGGCGTGACAGCATTTGAGTTAGAGATCAGTGATGATTTTAATTATCGCTATGATCAAGCTGATAATATTTTTGTGATTGAAGTTACTAAAAAAGACCCGGATGAAAAAACCAGTAAATATCAGGGCCAAGCAATTTCACTGAACTTCCAAGATATTCCTGTGCGTACAGTATTGCAGTTAATCGCTGATTTTAATGAGTTTAACTTAGTGACCACGGATTCGGTGAATGGTAATATAACCTTGCGTTTAGACAGTGTGCCATGGGAGCAAGCGCTTGATATTGTGATGAAAGTTAAGGGCTTGAGTAAACAGCTTGATGGCAATGTATTGATGGTAGCGCCAGCTGATGAGTTGGCGGCATTAGAGCGTCGTGACCTTGTCAGCAAGAAAGAAGTAGAAGACTTAGCTGAATTACAGTCGGAGTTTATGCAAATTAGCTTTGCAAAAGCAGCTGATATAACAAAGCTTTTGTCACAAAAAGAGTCTAGTCTGTTATCATCACGCGGTACGGTCAGTTTTGACGAGCGTACTAACACAGTATTAATTAAAGATACGGCTACCGTTATTGCCAATGTGCAGCGTATTATTGAGGTGCTTGACGTACCAGTACGCCAAGTCATCATTGAAGCCAGAATGGTTTCAGTGGTTGATAATCTCGATGATGAGCTCGGTATTCGCTGGGGTTTAAGCGGCAGTACTGATATCGGTAGTGGCTTTGGGTCCACATCGGGTTCTATTGAGGGCAATGATTCTTTGGCTGGGGGCAGTATCCCTTCTATTGGTGACCGTCTCAATGTGAACCTACCTGTTGCATCACCAGCGGGTTCTATTGCGTTTCAAATTGCAGAATTAGCCAGTGGTCAAATACTTGATTTAGAGCTATCTGCATTAGAAGCAGAACAAAAAGCAGAAGTGATCGCAAGTCCAAGGATTACCACCACAGACCAAAAGTCAGCGTATATTGAGCAAGGTACGGAAATTCCGTACGTTGAATCAAGTTCAAGTGGTGCTACTTCTATCGCCTTTAAAAAAGCGGTATTGGGTTTGCAAGTGACACCGCATATTACTCCGGACAATAAAATCATCTTAGATTTGAAAATAAATCAAGATACCCGTGGTGAGGATGTGAAAACAGTGGGTGGTGAAGCAGTATCCATCGATACTCAAGTTATTAGCACTCAAGTCTTGGTTGAAAATGGCGAAACTGTGGTGTTAGGTGGTATCTTTAAGCATGAAATTAAAAAGATTGTAACGAAAGTTCCAGTTCTCGGTGATATCCCTTGGTTAGGTGTATTGTTCCGTAGTACTAAGAATATTAATCAAAAACGAGAGCTGTTAATCTTCGTTACACCAAAAGTGGTAGTGGATACGTTGTAACCTACCTTTGACAAAAGGCCGCAAAAACTATATAAATAGCGGTCTTTTTCTGCCTGAAATGTCATCACCTGGTTTTTTCACCGGGTGTTGCTGATTTTGGCTATTGCCAAAATGTCTCATCAATGGTTATTACAACCAAGAGGACGTTTTATAGGTAGGTCTGGTGCCCCTAAGAAAAAGGGTGTTATTACTTTAGATTTATTGAAGAGTTAAAATGGCTGAAAAACGTAATATATTCCTAATAGGCCCAATGGGCGCAGGTAAAAGCACAATTGGTCGTCAACTAGCGAGCCAACTGCATTTAGACTTTATCGATTCGGATCATGAAATCGAACGCCGCACTGGTGCTGACATTTCATGGGTTTTCGATGTTGAAGGTGAAGCTGGTTTCCGAGTACGTGAAGCGGAAGTTATTGACGATCTAACGCAAGAGCAAGGCATTGTGTTAGCAACGGGTGGTGGCTCAATTTTAAGTAAAGAAAGTCGTAACTACCTTTCTGCTCGTGGCGTAGTTGTTTATTTAGAAACAACTATTGATAAGCAGTTGGTAAGAACGTCACGCGATAAGCGTCGTCCTTTACTGCAAACTGAAGAACCACGTGATGTTCTGGAAACATTAGCTGATTCTCGTAATCCTTTGTATGAAGAGATTGCTGATTTTACAGTTAAAACAGATGAGCAAAGCGCTAAAATTGTTGCGAATCAAATTATAAAGTTACTAGATTTTTAATTGAGGTCACATGGAAAGGTTAACTGTTGAACTGGGTGAGCGGAGCTACCCTATTTATATTGGTGATGGCGTATTAACGCAAGTAGAGCAATTTAAGTCTGCAATAACAACCAATAAAGTCGTCGTGATCTCAAACGATACGGTTGCACCCTTGTATTTACAACGCGTTCAAGCATTGTTACATGACTATGAATTTGACAGTATTATTCTTTCTGACGGTGAGCAATTTAAAACCTTAGATACTTTAAATGAAATATTTACCGCGCTACTGCGTGAGAATTGTGGACGTGATACCACGTTAATTGCTCTCGGTGGTGGTGTTATTGGTGACATGGTTGGCTTCGCAGCCGCCTGTTACCAACGCGGTATCCCCTTTATCCAAATCCCGACGACGGTGTTGAGTCAAGTTGATTCCTCTGTTGGCGGTAAAACGGCAGTTAACCACCCGTTGGGTAAAAACATGATTGGCGCTTTTTATCAGCCCAATGCTGTTTTTATTGATACGGACTGTTTAGCTACCTTGCCTCGACGCGAACTGGCGGCTGGTATGGCTGAAGTCATTAAGTACGGTATTATTTATGATGCTGACTTCTTTACTTGGCTAGAAGACAACATGACTGCACTGATGACGCTTGATACTGCGGCATTAGAATATGCAATTTATCGTTGTTGTGAAATTAAAGCTGAAATTGTTGCTATTGATGAAAAAGAACAAGGCTTACGTGCGCTATTAAACCTTGGCCACACCTATGGTCATGCTATCGAAGCTGAAATGGGTTATGGCGTCTGGTTGCACGGTGAAGCGGTAGCTGCGGGGATGATCATGGCTGCACAGACATCGGCAGCAATGGGGTTGTTGACTGCAGCGCAAGTGGCGCGTATCGCAAGGCTCATTACAGCGGCGGAATTACCGTTACTGGCACCTGCAGAAATGGACTTTGATGCATTCATGCAACACATGAAACGTGACAAAAAAGTCCTTAACGGTCAACTGCGTTTCATCCTGCCAACTTCAATTGGGAGTGCTGAAGTGTTATCGACAGTAACAGAAAACACATTACGTGATGTGGTTAACTTCCATAATCAGGCGGACTCTAGTGCACTATTCAGTTCAAACTGAAATTTATTCTCAAACGCAGTTGAGTGAACGGCTGCGTCATCTCACACAATTCTCTTCACATTTATTATTCGTCAGCGGTGCTATCGGTTCTGGTAAATCAACAGTATTACGGCATCATGTAGAATCAGATTTAAATCAGAAAACAATTACGCTTGATGCACAGCAGTGTCATGATGATGTGGCCTTACGAACGTTTTTATTACAACAGATTAGTTATGATGGTCGTTTTAATAGTCGTATTCCACTCGTTGATAGCTTAACGTTGTTTGCGCAGGAACTCGAATATGAGCTGACACTCTGTATTGATAATGCCATGGCATTGTCGGCTACTAGTGTTGCTGAATTTGCCCAATTAGTCGAACTAAGTCTTAATAATAGAATTAGCATTAAAGTAAATATCATTTTATTTGCAGAGAGTCAGTGGGTTGATATAACCCTGCTGCAGTTTGCAAAATCAGCAACCAATGTATTGGAGTTGGAAATGACGGAACTTGATCCGCAAGCCGCAGTAAAATTTGTAGAGCAACAGTTTAATAACGCAGGTTATAAGCCTACATTCGTCAATCAGGACGCGATTAATCGTCAAATTGAAGCCTGTCAGGGTAACCCTGGCAAGTTAACTAAATGTGCGCAAGCGATTATGCAGGGGCAGGTATATAGTCCTGATTCAGCAGTGGTTGACGTAGCAGGACAATCAACAAAAAAAGTAAATAAATCCTTCTATTTAGCCGGTATTATTGCTGGACTACTATTGCTGGGTAGTGCTGGCTCATTTTTATATGATGCTTATCAGACGGAGCAACAGGAAGTGGCTGATAGTATGCTCGGCGGTGCGTTGCAGGATGATTTCGCCGATGTGCTGATGACGGATGCTGAAATCGATGCCAATGCCAATAGCAATGCCAATAGCAATGCGGCGGATATGAGTGCTCCGCAAATGTTTGCCAGTGATTGGGATGAAGAAATGCCGACTGAAATAGGTCAAACCATAACGCTTACTAATCCTGCCGTCGCCAAACCCTCTGTGGCAAGTCAAAAGCAACGCGTGGTGATTGATGATGCTGCGGTTAATAAGATGTTAGCGAAGCAAAATGCCGCCAACCCAAGTGTGCTCGTGGATAGTAAAGCAGACATCGATAACGTTGCAGACAACGCCGTTAAAGCAACGATAAGTTCGCCTACATTAATTGCGGGCAAAGCGTGGGTGATGGCACAACCGGCGAAAAATTATACATTTCAAATTGCTGGTTTAAGCCGTGAAACACAGTTAAAACAATATTTAAACGAGCATGAATTGCCTGAAGGTATCTGGACTTATCAAACTGTGCGAAATAGCAAACCTTGGTATGTGGTTCTTTACGGTAGTTTTAGCAGTGCTGAACAAGCGAACGCAGCAAAGCTCAAATTACCAGCGGCAGTACAAAAAGATAAACCGTGGTTAAAGCTATTCACCCAGATACAAAGAGATTTATAAAAAAACAGCGCAATTTAGCTGTAATCCATGTACAATCGGCCCCCTTTTATTTAGCGGTATAAGTCACAAAATGCAGAAAACGCGAGCCTTCTTAAAATGGGCCGGAGGTAAGTATTCTCTGGTTGATCATCTACGTGAAAAATTACCGCAAGGTAAGCGTTTAGTTGAACCGTTTGTGGGTGCTGCGTCAGTATTTTTAAATACTGACTATGACGAATACCTGTTAAATGATATTAATCCTGATTTGATTAATATGTACAAGATCCTGCAAGAAAAACCAGAGCAATTTATTGCCGATGCGCAGCGTTTCTTTACCCCTGAATTTAATGATAAAGAACGTTATTATAAAATTCGTGAAAAATTTAACAAAACCACCAATCCTTATCAACGCTCGTTGATGTTCTTGTATATGAATCGTCATGGTTTTAATGGTTTATGCCGTTATAACAAATCAGGTGGTTTTAATGTGCCTTTTGGTTCTTACAAAAAACCGTACTTCCCCTTAAAAGAGCTACGTTTCTTTGCCGAGAAAGCCAAAAAAGCCACGTTTATTTGTGAATCATACTCAGATGTGTATAAGCGTTTAGAAAGCGATGATGTGGTTTATTGCGATCCTCCGTATGCACCATTAAGCACGACGGCAAGTTTTACTTCGTATGCGGCGAACGGTTTTAGTCTTGATGATCAAGCTTTACTGGCTAAAGTGTCACGCGAAACGGCACAAGATAGAAATATTCCGGTATTGATTTCGAATCATGATATCCCGTTAACCCGTGAGCTTTATCATGGCTCAACATTTGAAGTGGTGCAGGTAAAACGTACTATCAGCCGTAATGCCGGTAAACGTAACAAAGTTGACGAGCTACTCGCGCTGTATAGATAAATTTAAATCGTTAAATTCACGCTTATTGGCGAGAATCGCCCTACATACCTCGCTCAATCCTCAGTTGTCAGTATTAATCTGGTTTTATTATTTTACCCTAGGGGCTAACTTAGGGTAAGATTTACGCAGAGTAATGGAATAACAACAACTGAGAGCATGCCAAATGAAAAACTTTCTGATTGCCCCTTCTATTTTATCGGCTAATTTTGCTAGCTTAGGTCAAGAAGTCGATGCTGTTCTGGCCGCAGGTGCCGACGTCATCCACTTTGATGTGATGGATAATCACTATGTACCTAATCTAACGATAGGTCCTATGATCTGTAAAGCGTTACGTGACCACGGTGTTACTGCACCCATTGATGTGCATTTAATGGTGCGTCCTGTTGATCACATGATTAATGAATTTGCTAAAGCGGGCGCAACCATGATCACTTTTCATGCGGAAGCGTCAGATCATGTTGACCGATCTTTGCAACTAATTAAAGAACACGGCTTAAAAGCGGGCTTGGTATTTAATCCAGCAACACCGCTGCATCACTTAGATTATGTGATGGATAAATTAGATATGATCTTGCTGATGTCAGTAAACCCTGGTTTTGGTGGTCAAAGTTTTATTCCTGCGACATTACAAAAATTACGCGATGTACGAAAATTAATTGATGCCAGCGGTCGCGATATTATTCTAGAGATTGATGGTGGCGTTAAAGTAGATAATATTCGTGAAATTGCAGAAGCGGGTGCCGACATGTTTGTTGCGGGCTCTGCGATTTACGGCCAAGCAGACTATAAAAAAGTCATTGATGAAATGCGTTCGGAGTTAGAAAAAGCCAATGTTTAAGCTTATTTGTTTTGATTTAGACGGTACCCTTGTTGATAGCGTACCTGATTTAGCCGCAGCAGTTAATTGCATGCTGAGTGATTTTGACCGTGCTCATTTTTCGGAAAATGAAGTACGTGGTTGGGTTGGCAATGGCGCACAAGTATTAGTACAACGTGCATTATCTGGCAGTGTGAATATTGCCGATGATATTGACCCGGCATTATTTAATGATGCACTGGCGTCATTCTTAAAGCACTATTCTGCCAATGTTTACACACACAGCGTGTTGTACCCAAATGTGAAAGAGACATTAACTGCATTGCGCGATGCCGGCTTTAAGTTGGCGATTGTTACCAATAAACCTATGATACAAGCTATACCAGTACTTGAATTAGCCGGTATTAGCGAGTTTTTTGAAGTGGTATTGGGTGGCGATTCTCTTGCTGAGAAAAAACCGAATCCATTACCGCTATTACATTGTTTAAATCATTACCAACTTAAGGCTGAAGATGCCTTGATGGTGGGTGATTCTAAAAATGATATTATTGCAGCACAAGCGGCGAGCTTTACTAGCTTTGGTTTAACCTATGGTTACAACTACGGTATTCCAATTAGCGACAGTAATCCTGATTTTGTGGCCGATGATTTCAGTGAGCTATTAGCTGCAGTGAAATTGAAATAGCAGCAGTGAAATTGAAGTAGTCGATTGACTTACGTAACGACATTAACATGATTGGGTAAGCAGATGCGCTTGCCCACAATTGAAAAATTAAGATATTGGGAAATATATTTATGACAAAACCTGTGGTATTAAGTGGTATTCAGCCTTCTGGTAGTATGACGATTGGTAACTATATTGGTGCCATCAACCAATGGCTGGACATGCAGGAACACAGCGACTGTCATTTCATGCTTGCGGACTTACATACCATCACGGTACGTCAAGATCCGAAAGAATTTAAATCTCAGGTGCTTGAAGGCCTAGCAATGTATATTGCCTGTGGTTTAGACCCTGAAAAGTCGACTATCTTTTTACAATCTCAAGTGCCTGAACACGCACAATTGAGTTGGTTGCTGAACTGCTATACGCAGATGGGTGAACTAAACCGTATGACGCAGTTTAAAGATAAATCGAACAATTCGAGCAGCAGTAACTCAGGTTTATATACTTACCCGGTATTGATGGCTGCAGACATTTTACTTTATCAAGCTGATGAAGTGCCAGTTGGCGATGATCAAAAACAGCACCTAGAATTAGCGCGTACTATTGCGACCCGTTTTAATAATATCTACGGTGATGTTTTCAAAGTGCCAGAGCCGATGATCCCAACGTTTGGCGCTCGTATTATGAGCCTGCAAGATCCGTTGAAGAAAATGTCTAAGTCAGATGATAATCCAAAAGCCTTCATCAAATTATTAGATGAGCCGAAAAAGATTGCCAAGAAACTGAAAAGTGCAGTAACAGACAGTGATGAACAAGCGCGTATTTACTTTGATAACAAAGAAAAGCCGGGTGTATCTAACTTACTGACATTGCTTTCTGTTGCGACTAAACGTCCAGTTGCTGATCTTGTGCCTGAATACGAAGATAAAATGTATGGTCACTTGAAAGGTGATACTGCAGACGCAGTAGTTGCGATGATCGAGCCTATTCAAGCGCGTTACCACGAGTTACGTGCTGATGAGACAGAACTGAACCGCATTATGCGTATCGGTGCTGAGAAAGCCTCTGAGCGCGCTGCACCGACATTAGCCAAAGCCTATGAAGCGGTTGGTTTTATCTCGAATAAATAGTTTATTACTGCAGTGACAGACTATTAATCGCATCGTGAGCGCCCTATATCTAACGGTATAGGGCTTTTTTGTGCCTAAAATTAAAGTAAAAAATACACCTTAATACCTGACAATACGCTGTTTGTTGCCACGCTCGCTAAGATCATCCCCATTACTTTACTGATAATACTCGCGCCGCTGTTGCCGATGAAGCGATGGATCCAACTCGCTGCTAGCATCAAGATAAACGCGATAAACAACACGGACAACATAACGCCAGCAGTTTGCATTTGCTGGAACAGGCTAAAACTCGAATTTTCAGTGAGTAGTACAGCCGCGAGCATTGCTCCTGGGCTAGCAAGAGAGGGCACTGCTAATGGGAAAATAGCCGTTTCGGTGCTGTCTTTTACCATCTGCATTTCGGTATCGGGTTTGCTATCACCAAATATCATAGTTAACGCAAATAAAAACAATATTATTCCGCCAGCAATTTCAAATGCCGGTAGTGGAATATCAATAGCCGTTAAAATCAGCTCTCCAGCAATGATAAAAAACAATAAAATGAGTGCTGCTGCACACGCTGCTTGTAACGCGATTTTACGCTTTTCTTTTTCATTAAACTGGCTGGTTGCGGCGATAAATACGGGGACTGTGCCCACTGGATCTATGACTGCAAAGAAAAATATAAATACCGATATGTAATCAATCATCGTAGTTTCCTATTCGCTGGTATTGATTGTGAGGGAATAGGGTGTGTAATGCTGGCGTGGTGGTTTTTATAATGAGTGTTAACACATTATTCATTGGTAAGGGGCTCCTGTCATACTACTGAGGTTTAATTATAGGCGTTAAATAACGGTAAGTTTATAGAACCATATTGTACCTTGTATAAATTAAGCTTTTATTTAATAAACGGTAATATGTAGGTGTTTTACGTATGTTTACATACAGAGGCTGGTTTATGCTTAGAATTGCTAACTAAACAACGAAATAGACAGCGCAAACAGCAGTAATAACGAGATCACTTGCCAGAAGCGTTCTGGATTCTTTTCAATCAAGGCCTGTTTACGGTTGTTTTTGTATTTAGGGTTGGGGTGTTGTAACTCATGTAAAAGTTCGGATACGTCGGCGTGGCGTTTGTTCGGATTAAAGCGTAAACCTTTTTTGATGGCGCCGTCTAACCAAAATGGTACTAACGGGTTGAGCTCATAAGCCGGAATATACTTGGTATTAAGATAAGCCTTCTGGGTACGGCAGGTTTCTAATTTACCATTAAAAGGCTGTTTTCCTGTGAGCATTTCAAAGATGATCACCGACATCGCGAAGATATCTGATTGCGCGGTACTGTCACCATTGATAACTGTCTCAGGTGCAGAATAAGCTGCGGTGCCCAAAATCTTATCGCGTTGTAATGGGGTGGCAATTTCTGCAATGCCTTTGACAAAACAAGAACCAAAATCAATGATCTTAACTTGGCCGTTATTATCAATCATGATATTGCCCGGCTTTAAATCTTGATGCAGGGTCTCTTTGCGATGAAATGCCCGTAGACCTTTAATTACCTGTTCGACGATATTCAGTACATCTTGGACTGGTGGGTTAGGGTGCTGGTTTATCCATTGTTCTAAGGTAATACCCTCAATCACTTCCATAAGGTAGTAGAGGTGACTTTTCTGCCGGTTGGTTTCGACAATCTTTAAAATGTGTGGGTTATTTAAGCGCGTACCAATCCACGTTTCCATGGTGAAACGTTCGATATAAGCATGATCATCAATGTAGTTTACCGAGGGGGCTTTCATGCAGTATTGCTGTTTGGTCTCCTTGTCTTCGACTAAATATAGATGACTGCTGCTACTGGCATGTAGCTCTTTAATGACCTTTAAGCCATCAATGGATAATCCCTTGCGCAGCGCGGGTGGAAAAGGCATTGAAGCTAGGTGTACATGGACATCTTCAGCGCTTTGCTTGGGTAGAGTATCAATGCGTAATAACTGACAACTGATATTATCATTACTGTTATTGGCGAGAGCATGTTGGATGAGTTGCTCACAGCAGGCCTCAAAATTACTTTCAGCAGCTTGATGTGTTTGCTGCAGCATGTCACGTAATTGTTTATCGTTAACAAAATCATGTAAACCATCGGTGGACAGTAAAAATACATCGCCGACCTGTAGCTCGACTTCTTTATAATCGACTTCAAGCGTGACATCCAATCCCATCGCACGAGCGAGATAAGACTGTTTATTATTGACGACTGTGGTGTGATCACGGGTTAACTGTTCTAGGCTGTTATCACGTAAACGGTATATACGAGAATCACCGACATGCAATAAATGCGCGGAATGGGATTTAAATACGATGGTACTTAGTGTGGTGAGATAGCCTTTTTGGGCATCAGCAAACTGTCGCCCTTGACTATACAACCAGCGATTTAATGCGGTAAGCACCTGACCTGTAGATTTACCGACAGACCAGGTTTCAGGGGTAGAGTAATAATCAGATAAAAAATTATGTACGCAGGTTTCACTGGCCTCTTTACCGGCTTCAGACGCACTCACACCATCGGCGATAATCGCGACAGCACCTTTCGTTGTCAGCAGTAAATCATCAGGGATACGAATACCTATGGCATCTTCATTTTGAGCTTTGATACCCTCGATCGAGCGCTGACCTATGGTAAAGGTGGCGCCGCCCTGTAAATGCCATGGCGACATAGCAACTCCCTGATAGTCATGGTCATAGTAATAATAGTAAAAAATTAGTCTGCGTAATGCATTATGCCGTTACTTCCACTATGCCATCAGTGACACGTACCGCATAAACAGGGACCGATAAGGTTTCATCTTCGAGACATTCACCTGTCGTAAGGCTAAAGTGTTCTTTATACAAAGGTGATGACACGGTCAATTCATCCTTTACAGACGTGATTAAACCACGTGATAACACATTGGCTTTACTCGCTGGGCAGTAATTATCAATCGCAAATAACTTGTCTGTTTTACGATCCAAGAAAATAGCAACTTGTTTACCGTTCACTAATGCACATACACCAGCATCTGGTGTAAGTTGTTCTTTGGCAATAATTGGAGTCCAAGTAGTCATAATTAATCCTTAAGTCTGGTGTTAGCGGGCTATGCACCCGCTTATTACATTATCTGTTGTTGTGGCGCTGAATTAATATCAAGTGTTCGACTTAACTCACTTCCAGCACCGGGATCTGACCGGCGCGTTCAGCGGGTGTCGCAGGGCGAATTTGGTCACGCACTTCAACAAATTGTACTGTGCTGTCTTGTTCTTCAGAGTTAATGAAGTGCTTAAAGCGTAGTAGCTTTTCAGGGCTTTCAATCGTTGTTTTCCACTCACATTGGTAGTTGGCAATGTTGGCTTCCATTTCAGATTCAAGCTCAGTGTTAACACCCAGTTTGTCGTTAATAACGACGTCTTTAAGGTAATCTAAACCACCTTCCATATTTTCTAACCAAACCGATGTACGTTGTAGACGGTCTGCAGTACGGATATAGAACATCAATACCCGGTCAATATATTTGTACAAGGTATCAGTGTCTAAGTCGGTAGCGAATAAATCGGCATGACGTGGTCGCATACCACCATTACCACAAACATAAAGACCCCAGCCTCCTTCCGTCGCAATAACGCCGATGTCTTTACCTTGGGCTTCTGCACATTCTCGAGTACAACCAGAGACACCAAACTTAATTTTATGGGGTGAGCGTAACCCTTTGTAACGGTTCTCAAGATCAATCGCCAGTGACATACTGTCTTGCACACCATAACGGCACCAAGTACTACCCACACACGATTTTACGGTACGCAGTGATTTACCGTAAGCGTGGCCTGTTTCGAAGCCTTCACGGATCAACCATGCCCATATGTCAGGTAATTGATGCAGTTGTGCACCAAATAAATCGATACGTAGACCACCTGTTATTTTGGTGTATAAGCCATATTCTTTCGCTACTTCACCGAGTACGATTAACTTTTCAGGGGTGATCTCACCGGCTGGGATACGTGGTACAACAGAGTACGTACCGTCTTTTTGCATGTTACCCAAGTAAACGTCATTGACGTCTTGCAGACCAAGGTGATCGTCTTCGAGAATATAATCATTCCAAAATGACGCCAGAATATTAGCCACTGTCGGACGACAAACTTCACAACCATGGCCAGCGCCGAACTCGGTGATTAATGCTTCGAATGTCTTAATGCGTTTAACGCGTATTATGTCAGCCAGTTCAGCGCGTGAGTAAGCAAAATGCTCACACAGGTCAGTGTTAACTTCAACCCCCATGCTTGCAAGCTCGGCATTAAGTACTTGCGTGACGAGGGCGCTACAACCACCACAACCGGTCCCGGCTTTGGTGATTGTTTTAATATCGCCGATGCTGGTTGCACCATCTTGTACCGCTGCGCAAATCTGACCTTTTGTCACATCAAGGCATGAACAAATAACGGCTGAATCAGGCAGAGCATCAACCCCCATAGTGACCGCACCACCTTCTGCTGGTGGCACCAACATATTTTCAGGCGAGCCGGGAATATCCATGTCGTTTAAGTAAATTTGTAACCAAGTACCATAGTCTTCGGCTTCACCAACCATCACCGCGCCAAGTAACTTCTTACCACATTCGCTAATGACGAGTTTTTTATAAACTTGGTCTGCTTCGTTAGTGAATACATAGTTTTGTGCGCCTTGTGCATTACCATGTGCATCGCCAATACTGGCTACGTCAACACCAAGTAATTTCAGCTTGGTACTCATGTCTGCACCGGTAAACGTTAACTGACCTGCGCCAACAATGTGGTCAACAGCCACTTTCGCCATTTGATAGCCTGGTGCTACAAGACCAAAGATCCGCCCCTGCCATAATGCACACTCACCAATCGCGAAAATGTTTTCGTCAGAGGTTAAGCAGTTATCATCAATTTGGATACCACCACGTTCACCGAGTGTAAGGTCGAATGAGCGGGCTAATTCATCCTGTGGACGGATACCTGCCGAGAAGATGATCATGTCTGTTTCAACGTGCGAGCCGTCAGCAAAATTCATGCGGTAGCGGCACGTTTCACCTTTGACAATTTCTTTGGTATTTTTTTCTGTGTGTACTGTTACGCCCAATGCTTCAATTTTATTACGAAGAATGGCGCCGCCACCGTCATCGACTTGCACAGCCATTAAACGTGGTGCAAATTCCACTACGTGGGTTTCTAAACCTAATTGTTTGATCGCATTTGCTGCTTCAAGCCCCAATAGACCACCACCGATAACCACACCGACCTTACTTTCTTTGGCAGAGGCGGTGATGTCTTCTAAATCTTCAATCGTACGGTAAACTAAACAATGGTCTTGGTCTTTACCTGGAATAGGTGGCACAAAAGGGTATGAACCCGTCGCCAGCACTAGTTTGTCGTAACTCTCGATGCGGCCTTGTGCTGTGGTGACTGTTTTAGCGTCTTTATCGATGCCAACAACTTTATCGTTTACAAAATATTGCACGCCGTTGTCATCATAGTATTCTGGTGATGTCATCATTAAGTCATCAGCTGTTTTACCACTGAAGTAAGCACTTAATTGAACGCGATCGTAAGCAAGACGTGATTCTTCACTGAATGTGGTGATTTGTACTTCAGCCATTTTTTCTTGTTGAATAAATTGGTCAATGAAATGGTGACCTACCATGCCGTTACCGACAACTATAATTCTTTTCATGACATGCTCCGTTATGCGCTTAATTCTTGATTTTTTGCCGCTTGCTCGAGATCTCGCCAGCTAAGTTGTTCTGCAAGTGAGACAACTTGGCCGATAACGATCAGGCTAGGGCTTTGTAATTGGTGTTCAATCGCCAGTGTTGGCAGTGTCGCAACAGTGCCAACGAATTCTCTTTGTTGTGGTGTCGAACCGTTTTCTATCAAGGCTGCTGGGGTATTGCTATCTAAACCATGACTGAGCAGTTGCGCTGAGATTTCCGCTAATTTACCTAATCCCATATAGAACACTAAGGTGTGCTCAAGGTGCGCTAGCTGCGACCAATTTAGATCTAGCTGACCATTCTTTAGATGGCCAGTAATAAAGGTGCAGCCCGTTGATAGCCCTCGATGGGTTAACGGGATACCTGCGTAAGCTGTGCACCCTGATGCAGCTGTTACGCCGGGAACGACGATTGTTTTTATATCATGGGCATGGAGCACCAGCTGTTCTTCACTACCGCGGCCAAATACAAAAGGGTCTCCGCCTTTTAGGCGACAAATATTCAGACCTTGTTTAGCTTTATCAACCATGAATAAATTCAATTGGTCTTGGGGAATACAATGGTCAGCTTTTTTCTTACCCACATAGATTGCTTTGGTGTGGGGTGGAAATAAGGCTCTAATGTCTTGGCTCACTAAGTTATCAAATAAGATAAGGTCAGCATTTTCAATCGCCTTTAATGCCTTTAATGTGAGCAATTCTGGATCCCCCGGACCTGCCCCCACTAATGCTACTTGACCTCGGCTATTGTTATTTTTTGATTGCGCTTTGGTAATTAATTCAACTGTCATGACTCACATCCCTGTAGTACTGCTCTGCATTATTCCTTACTGACAGACTAGCTAACGCAAAGACAGTGCCAACTCTGTAGTTAATGTTTTAGTTGTTGATATTTAAGGTTTTATTGTTATTTCTTGTTTTGTGTAAAGTTTTTAGCGTGATTACGCACTGTGATGTTGCACCAGTTTTTCCTTTATCGCACAGCCATGGTGCAGCTTAGAGTGGATGGGTTATCCTCGATGTGGTTAAAATGCATGAACGTGTCGATAAATAGCAGGAAGATGTCTGCGTTTATCAGGTTAAAGAAGCACATCATCCTTTTTGTGGGTGTTTAAAGTAAGCTGGCTTGGTTATTGCTCTTCTGTGTTTATAACATGCAGAGTAATTCAATGGAGACGTCTTATGATTTTCGGACGCAAGGATCAAAAACCTATTCGCATTGCGGATAAACAGGTTAAAGAATGGAAATACACAACGTGTGGATATTGTTCTACAGGTTGTTCTATCGAGATCGGTATGAATGAGCAAGGGAATGCTGTTGCGAGCCGAGGCGTTGCTGACGCTGATGTGAACCGGGGTAAATTATGTATTAAGGGCATCTTTGAGCATGAATTATTTGATGCTGCTGGGCGTGGTAATAACCCGCTTGTACGTGGGCAAATTCATGACCAGTACCAAGAAACCAATTGGGACAGTGCGCTTGATACCATGGGCGATAAAATTAAAGCGATTCAAGATCAGTACGGTAAAGATGCATTTGCTATCGTATCTACGGGTCAATTACTAACAGAAGAGTTTTATACCTTAGGTAAATTAGCCCGTGGCTGTATTGGTACCAATAACTACGATGGTAATACTACTTTATGCATGGCTTCTGCCGTATCGGGTTATAAGCGTTCGTTTGGTTCGGATGGCCCTCCGGGTTGTTATGATGATTTTTCCCATACCGATTGTTTGATTGCGTGGGGATCTAACCTGCCTGAGCAACATCCGGTTATTTACTGGCGCTTAAAAGAAGCCAAGGAAAAACGTAACTTCCCGCTTATCGTGGTCGATCCGCGCGTTACTATGCTGGCGCAGTTTGCTGATATCCATTTACCTATTAGCCCAGGTACCGATATCGTCTTACAGAATGCATTAATGCATGTGATCTTAAAAGAAGGTCTCGAAGACAAAGAGTATATTGAAAAATACACCACAGGTATTGAAGCATTAACCGCTTGTGTTGCCGAGTTTGATCCGACATCCGCGGCTAAAATATGTGGTATTGATGAAGATACCATTCGTCATGTCGCACGCTTGTTTGCTAAAGCAGGTAAAGCGATGAGTATCTGGACCATGGGACTGAATCAAAGTACCCATGGCAGTGATGCGATCACAGGTTGTAATTCACTCTCGCTTATCACTGGTAATATAGGCGTCCCGGGTGGCACCAGTTTATCGATTACCGGTCAATGTAATGCCATGGGCACACGTGAATGGTCCTCTTGTTCTGGGCTGCCTGGTTATCGTTTATTAGAGAAAGAGCAAGACCGTCATGATATTGCAGAATTCTGGGGTATTGACCCTGAATTCTTCCCGAAAAAACGCGGCTTAGCCCAAACCGATATTTTCCCTGCCATTGAAACAGGGCAAATCAAAGGCTTGTGGCTGGTGGCGACAAATCCAATGACGTCGATGCCGAATACTTCGCGTATTCGTAAGACGCTGGAGAAGTTAGATTTCTTAGTGGTACAGGACGCGTATCAAGATGTAGAAACAACACAATATGCACATATGTTTTTACCTGCTGCGGTATGGGCAGAGAAGGAAGGGGTATTCACCAATACCGAACGCCGTGTTAACCGGGTGACGAATGTACAAGCACCGAAAGGTAATTCTAAGTCCGACTTTTGGATCTTCTCGGAATTATCGAAACGTTTTGAAAATGGTCATAAAATTACTTTCCCAGTGACGACCCAGGAAGCGTTTGAAGAAATGAAAACCCTCTCTAAAGGCGCGGGTCGTAACCTGGATATTTCCGGCATGACTTACGAGAAAATTGAACAAGCCCGTGGTCTACAGTGGCCATACCGTGAAGGCGCAACAGATAACGACGAAGGTGCGCGCTTGTATACCGATGGCAAGTTTGCCACGCCAACAGGTAAAGCCAATCTAATCCCATTACCTTGGGTTGATAATAACGAACACCCTTGTGAAGAATACCCATTCTGGCTCAATACTGGTCGTGTGGTTGAGCATTTTCATACCCGTACGCGTACCGGGAAAATGGGTAACCTGAACAAATATAGTCCCACTCCGTATATGGAAATGAACCCTGATGCTGCAGCTAAGTTAGGTATTAAACATCAAAGTTATGTGCGTATCGCTTCTCGTCGTGGCGATGCGGTGGTGATGGTGCAATTAACCCAACGTGTCGCGCCAAATTCCGTGTTTATTCCCTTCCATTTCCATGATTGTGTCAATCGTTTGTGTCTTGGGCTACTTGATCCGCATTCGCGTCAACCTGCATTTAAGCAGAGTTCGCTACGTATTGAGCATGTCGAGCAGAAGCTGGCAGCGAAAATGAACCGCGAAAGACGGACATACTAAATCATATTCGGAATGCACTGCCATAGACGAGCATATTGGCTCACCAGTAATGCGATAACATAACAGGGATAAATTATGTTAGACAAGTTAGAACAATTTAGAGACCGCCTTGATCAAATTGGTGCGCCAGAAAAACCCGTTGTTAAAGCGGGGACACCTATCTTTGAACAACGAGTCGGTGAACAAGGTTACGCAAAATTAGCCGATGTAGAAATATTTGATGTTAATACCTACGGTAAAAAAATTGATTTAATCGAACGTACCGAAGGTAAGTTACCGGCTGGCCGTTCGATGAATATTAATGAAAATAAAGCGGTGGGTGATAACCCTCATCGTAATAAACAACATGCTTTTCACTTTACTGCAGATAACTGCATTGGTTGTCACGCCTGTGAAGCGGCGTGTAGTGAAAAGAATGATAACCCAGCCCATATTGCTTTTCGTAGTGTGGGTTATGTTGAGAGCGGCAGTTATCCTGATTACAAACGCATTAATATCTCCATGGCGTGTAACCATTGTGATGATCCGGTTTGTTTAAAAGGGTGTCCAACCAAAGCCTATACCAAGCACGTTGAATACGGCGCGGTATTACAAGATCCGGATACTTGTTTTGGTTGTGGTTATTGTACTTGGGTTTGCCCATACAATGCCCCACAGCTTGATCCGATTAAAGGTCAGGTATCAAAATGTAATATGTGTGTGGATCGTCTGGAAGTTGGTTTGAAGCCTGCCTGTGTATCAGCTTGTTTAGGTAATGCGCTTAACTTTGGTGTGGTAGAAAATACCCCAGAAAATCGAGTGCAAGCGAAAACCTCGATGCCGGGTTTCCCTGATCCAAGTATTACTAACCCGAACATTCGTTTCCAACAAACCAGTAGTACTCAGCGTGAAATGACGCGTACCGATAACATGCCGCTAAAATATCATAAACAAGAAGACGGATCATTTCGCTCTGTTGTTGATGAAAAAGACGGTAAAGAACAATCGTGGAACTTGGGGCGTTTGAGTTCTCGTGAGAATCCATTAGTGATATTTACTTTGTTCTCGCAAGCGGCGATGGGGGCATTTGCACTTATCTTCCTTGGCCCATTATTGGGTGTCGATAGCTTAATAGGGTTTTCGACATCAGGTGCTGGCCTGTCATTGCTGGTATTATTAATGGTAATGCAGGCGATAGGCTTATTAATGTCGACATTGCATCTAGGTAAACCAAAACGTTTCTATCGTGGGTTTAATAATTTAGCCCATTCGCCAGTTAGTCGAGAGGGGTTAGGCGTTGCGTTATTCTTTGGATTCATGGGCGCATTTACTTTTTTCCAAGGTGTTGCTTGGTTCTTTGAGTTAGGTTTGTTTAGCTATATAGCGAATGCTTTTGGTATTTTGGCACTAATAGGCAGTGCTGGTGGTTTGTATTATATGTACCGCAGTTACCGTATCAAAGCGCGTCCGTTTTGGGATCATTGGCAGACGGCTTGTGCTTTCCTTGGTTCTGCGATAGCACTGGGCACGGTATTAACGGCGTTAGTTGCCGTGATTGGCACCGCTGGTAATAAAGGTGTTGGATTGTATCCTTTACTGCTTGAGCTCACGCCGATCGCCATTACAGGTTTAGTGATTGAAGCATTTGGTCTGTACATGCATGCGAAGCACCTGAATGTAGAGCAGGGCGAAGGTGCTGCACAATGCATCCGTGTGCGGTGCGTTCTTTTGGAAAAATAAAGGCTTTGAACAGCATGCTCGTGACGTTGGCCTGGCTGATATGCCACAAGTGGGCGTTGTACCTGACTTGCACTAAATTAAAGGGTTGAGCTACAAAAGGCAGCGCTTGTTGCCCTTTGTATTTTTAAATTGTCATGTTAATGTAATTTTCTGTAATTAAACTAGAGCTTTTACAATCTGGGGTTAAACTAGATTGTACAGAAATAATACAGCTGAAGTTCAAGGTAGTCACTTTTTAGTTATTTATCAGCGGGCTGAATTAGCTATTTTAAATATTTAAGACAACTATATTTAATATTTAAGACAATATAGTTTATTTGTGCGGTCACACGGATTGTCGAATTTGTCGACAGGCGCTAGTCGTGATAAGATCTCGCCGATTAATGTGTAATAATGGGAGAATTGTTGATGAGCAAAGATATGCAAAGTATGGCATTAGTTCCTCAGGGTAGCATTGAAGCCTACATCCAAGGCGTGAATAGTATTCCAATGTTAACTGCTGAACAAGAAAAGGAACTAGGCGAAAGCTTGCAGAATGAAGGTGATGTTAATGCTGCTCGTCAGTTGATCATGTCACATCTACGCTTTGTTGTTCACGTTGCCCGTGGTTACGCTGGTTATGGATTGTCCCAAGCAGATTTAATCCAGGAAGGTAACATAGGCTTAATGAAAGCCGTGAAACGTTTCAACCCAGCAGTCGGTGTAAGATTAGTTTCTTTTGCTGTGCATTGGGTTAAAGCCGAAATACATGAATTTGTATTACGTAATTGGCGTGTAGTGAAAGTTGCGACAACTAAAGCGCAACGTAAACTATTCTTTAATCTGCGTAAATCAAAGAAACGCTTAGGCTGGTTTACCCATGCTGAAGTGCAAACAGTTGCCGAAAACTTGGGTGTTTCTACTAAAGATGTAGTGGAAATGGAATCTAGAATGTCTTATTCAGATCAAGCATTTGATTTATATGCTGATGATGATAGTGATAAAGATTCTGGTTCAACGAGCTTTTCACCTGCGCAGTATTTAGAAGACAATGCGTCAGATGTGGCACAGCAAGTAGAGCGTGAAAACTGGGATGAAAGTGCATCTCAACGTCTCTCTAGCGCAATTTCTGAATTAGACGACCGTAGTCAAGATATCGTTAATTCTCGTTGGTTAGCGGAAGATAAAGCGACACTGCAAGAATTAGCCGATCGTTATGGTGTTTCTGCTGAGCGAGTTCGCCAGTTAGAAAAGAACGCAATGAAAAAACTGCGCGAGTTTATTGCAGAATAACCAGCACACAGAATTTTTAAAAAATGAGGTCTCCATTGGAGGCCTCATTTTTTTTGGCAAGAAAATAAATAAACGTTGAATTGTATTTGATTATAGATGGAAAGAAACATGAATAGAGATCCCTTATTTGGTTTTCAGGGTAGCGAGCTAAAAAGCTACTTAGAGCGTAACAAGTTAACTGAAAATCAGATGGTTTTGGTTTATAACGGGTCTGGAATGACACATGAATATAACCTGGCACAAGTTGTAATCGCTGAAGAGGGCAAGCAAAAAAGGATTGTTGCTCGCGTCTTGAATAGTGATGAAGAAGTGACTTTTTTCCGTACTGGTAAAAGCGTCTTGAAGAAAACCACACACTATAAACTATTACCTATGGTGCCTTGGTTAATGGCACGTTTTGGGGGGCAGGAGCAAATCCGTTTTAACTGGAAATGGGGTTACGCTTAACCTGTCGGGTTTTAAAGAGAATAGGCCCAATCATTACTGCAATGATTGGGCCTTGTTATTGTTAGGCGATGGTTATGCCATTTGTTTAAAGCTGGTTCTTAGTTCAGTCATTAACTGCTGCTGCCAAGCTACCTGGTATAAATTGGTAGACTCTTCTTTAAGCTGCGTTACCTTAAAAGCTTCAATTTCTGATATTTCGCGTTGCTGTTGTTTAGCTGTATGACTAATTTGTTGGATCTTGACGTAATTGTCATGTTCAGGACCATTCTTAATCGCTTCAATACGATCTAAATGTAACTGCACTTCAACCACCATTTGTGTTTTAGGCAGGCGCACTAATAAATTGATATCGCGGTAACCATTTTGTTTGGGATTATTGAAGCGATTTTTTATTTGCACAATATCGGTTTCTTGCTCGAGTAATTCAAACGCACTGATTAACTCTTGGCTATTTTTAGCAATAATTGAACTGCGGGCTAAGTCGGTAATTTTTTCTACTGCACCGTCATGTTTATTGGCAATTTTAGCTTGTGCACGTTCAACACTTTTAATCGCCGGGATCACGGCACTTGTCTGAGACATTAAAGCAATTTGTTGGGTGAGTGTCGCTAACTCATCTTGCGCAGCTTCAGCAAGTGAATAAAGTGAGTCGAAGTCAGTATAAGGTTGAATGATGTTCGTGCTGTTGATATCTGACAGTTGATAAAGGCCGGCTAAGTCTTTGCTTATTTGGGTGCGCACTCGGTTAGTGGCACTACCGTTATTCGACGTTTGACTAAGGCTAAGCATGGTAGCGGCTTCTAGCGGCGCTTTACCGGCTAGCATTAGTACTAAAATTAGTGAGGTTCTTAGAAAGCTATACATAGGTATCCTTTTTGAGAAAACGCATTGGCATTATTGTATGCTGATACTTAGTAATAGATGAGTGCGCACAGTCACAATTCAAGGTAGGGCATTGTAAAGCTGTGTAAGAAATAGCTAGACTGATAAAATAGTGAGAGGAGTATCACTATTTTATGGGTCATCGGTTAATTTACTAGTAAATATACCGATGCGATTGTAGTTTATTTAAGTTACAGTGTTCGCGATCACTCATTCCCAATATCGTTTCTATATTTAAGGTTTATCCAATGATGAAAAAAACAATGACAGCAGTAATGATTGTTGCTGCACTTACTGGTTGTGCTCGCCAAAACGCGACGACGGGTGAAGAAGAGACGAATACCGCAACGAAATCTGCGATTGGCGGTGCTATTGCTGGCGCATTAATCGGTGCTTCTACCGGTAAGAAAAATGGCGCAGTATTTGGCGCGTTAGGTGGTGCTGCGATTGGTGGTGGTATTGGCCATTACTTCGATCGTCAAGAAGAAGCACTGCGTAAAGAGTTAACTGACTCTGGTGTACAAGTTAAACGCGTTGGCGAAAATGAACTACAACTGGTGATGGCGAAAGGCATTGGTTTTCAAACTGCAGGGTATAACTTGAGCTCTGATATCTACTCAAGCTTAAACAGTGTTGCTAAAGTGCTGAATGAATATCCTGATTCATCACTGCGTATTATTGGTCATACTGACAGCGTTGGTAGTGCTCAGTCTAATTTGACGCTTTCTGAAGAGCGTGCAGAGTCTGTAAGCGAGTATTTGAATAAACGTGGCATCAAGTCAGGCCGTTTATCAACACGTGGCTACGGTGAGCGTCGTCCTATTGCATCAAATGAGACTGCAAGTGGCCGTTCTGCTAACCGCCGTGTAGAAATTAGCATTACTGCTAACTAATATCACAGACTCAGAGCGTTAATTAATACAGATTATATTGCGAAGCCGAACCCTGTGTTCGGCTTTTTTATGTCGGTAAATAAATGACATTTATTGAAATATAAGAAAGGACTAAATTTAAGACGAAAAAAACCCAGCTATATAAATAACTGGGTCTTTTTAATTGGCTCCCCTTGCTAGACTTGAACTAGCGACATATGGATTAACAGTCCACCGTTCTACCAACTGAACTAAAGGGGAATTGTATGGTGCCCGAACCCGGAATTGAACCAGGGACACGAGGATTTTCAATCCTCTGCTCTACCAACTGAGCTATTCGGGCAAATGGTGCCGACTGCCGGAGTCGAACTGGCGACCTACTGATTACAAGTCAGTTGCTCTACCTACTGAGCTAAGTCGGCACTAAATGCGCTAATAAAGATATCTACAATTAAAATAGCTTTATTCATTAATATGGTGCCCGAACCCGGAATTGAACCAGGGACACGAGGATTTTCAATCCTCTGCTCTACCAACTGAGCTATTCGGGCAAATGGTGCCGACTGCCGGAGTCGAACTGGCGACCTACTGATTACAAGTCAGTTGCTCTACCTACTGAGCTAAGTCGGCACTAAATGCGTTTTAAATAAAGATACCTATTAACGAAATATCTTTACCTTTTAAATATGGTGCCCGAACCCGGAATTGAACCAGGGACACGAGGATTTTCAATCCTCTGCTCTACCAACTGAGCTATTCGGGCAAATGGTGCCGACTGCCGGAGTCGAACTGGCGACCTACTGATTACAAGTCAGTTGCTCTACCTACTGAGCTAAGTCGGCACTAAATGCGAGTCGCATAATATCATCTTCATTTTAAAAAACAAGTCAATATTACACTTTTTTATTCTTTCCAAATTTTGGTGCCCGAACCCGGAATTGAACCAGGGACACGAGGATTTTCAATCCTCTGCTCTACCAACTGAGCTATTCGGGCAATGGAGCGTCATTAAATAGAATTTAGGCCGATCCGTCAACTGTTTCGCCCGGTTTAATCAAAAAAATACCCATTAAGCCTAGGCGCTGTCTGATTAACCAGCAATAAGTGTGTTTGTTGACGTTTAATGACGATGTTGATGCTTAATGACTGAGTTGACGAAAATGGCTGTTTACCGCTGACACGTAGTTTTTTATATCACGACGAGACTGCGCATTAGTGAAACTTTGGTAGACCTCGTAAGAGGATAAGTCATTTATGATACGAAATGCCTCTTTTTTGTTCTTCGAGAAGGTTTGCAGTGTATTTTGAGGTCCAGCAATATAGCTAGCCAGCATGGCGTAGTAGCGAGATTGTGGATTTTTAATCTCTTTAAGGTACTGTTTGTCTAATAAATTTAAATAACTCACGCCAATATCTAGATTGTTCGCATCATTAAACAGCCAGTTTGGTTGTGGCTTAAAAGGATACTGCTTTTGTTGATAAAAAACATCCTCGCCAATCGAGCTCGAAATTTGCATTAAACCAATGCGGTCATGACTGCTGAGCGCATAGGGATTAAATAAACTGTCTACTTGGATCATCGCAGTGATGATATTTTTATCGATGCTATAACGTTGGGCTACTTGATTAATTTGGCCTTGATAGCGCTGTTTACGGATCTGGGTATGATTATTGGAGAGTGAAAATGTCACACTATCCACGGTATTACCATTAATCATGATTTGTTTACGCTTATTTTTAATCAAGTAGTTAGCATAACGTGACGCGCGCCAATGCCATTTCATTGCTTTGCCGTTGTCGTCTTGCACTTGTTGATATAGAAAAGGCGTGCCTTTAATTTCAGATGTGTAGCTGTTATAGAAATCGGTGTATTTGGGTTGCTGCGGTGCCAGTAGCGTATATTCAATCGCTTGCTTGAGGTATTGCTGGCTATTCTGTTGCTCTAATGTGTCGACACGCACAGTGCCTTGTTTAAAATCGATGATGGCACGACTGCGGTAATCATTAGTGTATTTGATATAACGATAATTGCTGGAGAAGGCATTATTACTATCGCCCCAGAGATTGGTTACTTCGCTGCGGTAATCAGCTTGTATGGTGTTTAGTGCGGTATTATCTTTGTCGTTGGATTGTTCTGTCTTCGCGCGGTAATTTGGTTGTTGATAAGCAAGGCGCTCTAAGGCTTGACTGTTGTTATTGAGCGCGGCGAGTTCGACAGAGTGCTGATAGTCACTCATCGAGCAAGCCGCTAAAACACTGCAACTGACAGCGATTAGTAATGTGCGGAATATAGCCATAAGGTGATTGGTTCTTTGGGTTGGAAATTTGCCTAGCGCTAGGAGTCCGCGCTAGGCAATGGGAATTAAGCTTTTGGGGTAAAGCCTTCAATGATTACGTCTTGACCTTCAAACAGGTACTTCACCATTTCTTGTTCAAGAAATATACGGTCATTTTCATCCATCATGTTTAATTTTTTTTCGTTTAGCAGCATAGTTTGTTTTTGCTGCCATTCAGACCATGCTTCTTGGGAAATATGATCAAAAATACGTTTGCCTACTTCACCAGGATAAAGTTGAAAACGTAAACCTTCCGCTTCTTTTTGTAAGCGGGTGCAGAAAACCATTCTAGCCATGTTATGCCTCTCTCAATGCTTGAGATGTTAATAATTTTTTAGTTGCAGCTGCTAATCCCACAGTTGCCGGTTGCTCTATGTTATACCAAAGAGTGCCTTCAGGTTCCATTATTTGCGTACTTGTTGTGGCTTTTATTTCTACTAACAAGGGGCTGATATCCAGATGGAAGTGGCTAAAGGTATGTCTAAAGCCGACTAATTCTTGCGTGCTAAATTCACTGATACCAAATTGCGCCAGTTGCTCTTCGAGTGATAAGTTGTCATCACGTTCAGGGAAACACCAGAGTCCGCCCCAGATCCCAGTCGGTGGTCGCTGTTGTAAGCATAAGCTTGAACCTTGCTTTAACAGCAACATTTCTACTGTACGTACAGGGATTTTCTTTTTCGGTTTCGGTGTTGGGAATGCTGTAGGTGTGCCCATTGCACGGGCTTTACAGTCATCATTCACCGGACAAATATCGCAATCAGGTCGGCTACGGGTACAAACCGTGGCACCTAAATCCATCATCACCTGATTATAGTTAGCGGTTTGTTGCAGCGGGGTAAGCTCTTCAGATAGCGCCCATAGGGTATTTTCGACAGTTTTTACCCCATACCAACCTTCAATCGCGCCCCAGCGAGTTAATACGCGTTTGACATTACCATCTAAAATAGGGTGTGGTTGATCTAACGATAGTGACAATACCGCACCCGCTGTTGAGCGGCCAACACCGGGTAATGCTAGTACTTGTTCAAATTCGCTCGGGAATATGCCCTGATATTCATCACGAATTAATTGTGCGGCTTTATGTAAATTACGGCCGCGAGCGTAATAACCTAAACCTGTCCATAAATGCAAAACTTCATCGATGTGGGCATTTGCCAAATCTGTCACGGTAGGAAATTTTTCCATGAAGGTGGTGAAGTAAGGGATCACAGTACTGACTTGGGTTTGTTGTAACATCACTTCACTTAACCATGTAGGGTAAGGGTCGTGGTGCAGTTCGTTAGGTAAGTTATACTGTTGCCAAGGCAAATCTTTGCGGCCAAAGTCTTTAAACCAAGCAAGTACCCGCGGGGCAAATGTGTCTTTATTATTTTCTAATAGCGATGTCATCGGGTATTTTTAGCAATTATGGGAAAATTAGGCTGAAATTATGCCACACAAAACTTGCCAAATTCAGCTATCTTTGGATAATGCCCGAATTAACAGATAAATTTATATAGATTATGGCGATTAACATGTCATAACGGCGACTGGATAAAAAATGACTGAACATAAAATAACTGAGCATAAAAGAATAGCAGAACCTGAATTAACAGAAGACGGTAAACGCATCCGTAAAGTGAGAAGTTTTGTTTTACGTGAAGGACGTTTAACGAAAGGCCAGGAAGCCGCGATGACAGATTTTTGGCCAACAATGGGCCTAGATCATGACATGGGCATGTTAGATTTTGCTGAGGTGTTCGGTAACAATAACCCCGTAACATTAGAAATTGGCTTTGGTATGGGTGCATCTTTAGTTGAAATGGCCGCTGCTTCTCCAGAGAAAAACTTTATTGGTATCGAAGTGCATTCACCAGGTGTTGGGGCATGTCTAATGGCTGCAGGCGAACGTGGCGTAACGAACTTACGTGTATTCTGTCATGATGCTGTTGAAGTACTAGCGGATTGTATTGCTGATGGTAGCTTAGGTGGCATGCAATTGTTCTTCCCTGATCCGTGGCACAAGACGCGTCATCACAAACGTCGTATCGTACAAGCTAGTTTTGCAGAAAGTATTCGCCAAAAACTGAGCTTAGGTGGTATCTTCCATATGGCTACGGACTGGGAAAACTATGCCGAGCATATGATTGAAGTAATGGCTGTTGCACCAGGTTATGAAAACACTGCTGCAGAAGGGAACTTTGTTCCACGTCCTGATTGGCGTCCATTAACTAAATTCGAACAACGTGGTCACCGTTTAGGTCACGGCGTTTGGGATATTATTTATAAACGTACTAAGTAAATTCGAGGTAATAATGGCTACAAATCGTAATCGTCGTCTACGTAAGAAACTACGTGTTGATGAATTCCAAGAGTTAGGTTTTGATCTGTCTTGGGATTTTGTTGAAGGTACAACTGAAGACCAAATTGACGCTATCTTAGATGGCTTAATTGCTGAAGTTATTGATCCAAATAAACTGGCTTTTGCTGCTGACGGTAACTTAGAGTGGGACGGTATGATCTGTACTGAAACTCATGGTAAGTGTACTGAAGAACAACGTGAGCAAGTTAAAACTTGGTTAGAAGCAAAAGGCGTTCAAAACCTTATTGTTAGCCCGTTATTCGATTTATGGTACGGTGAAGAAGGCATATAAGCCACTTCATTAATCCCTGAAACCGACTGTTCGTTAAGTACCATTACTGACGCAGTCGGTTATTTGTTATCTTACTTCTGCACACTGATAACTTATTTTTCCACTTTGTTCCCGCTTTCTATAGCACTTCGAACAGCCCATTTTAAACAGGTTATTTATGCTTTCTAACGCATCTCTAGAAGAATTGCTCGACGTTGTTCGTCCGTTAATTGGTGAAGGCCATGTCGCTGATTATATTCCTGCGTTAGCGAACGTAAATCCCAACCAATTGGGTATTGCCGTGTGTTTGGCTAATGGTGACGTGTTTACCGCGGGTGATGCGACCGAGCGATTTTCGATTCAAAGTATCTCGAAAGTCTTTGCGTTAACAGCCGCGTTGACGCGGTTCTCGGAAGATGAGCTGTGGACTAGAGTAGGGCGTGAACCCTCTGGTCAAGCATTTAACTCGCTGATCCAGTTAGAATTTGAAAAAGGTAAACCGCGTAACCCATTTATTAATGCGGGTGCATTAGTGGTCGCGGATATGTTGCAAAGCCGTTTATCGGCACCTAAACAACGTATGTTGGAATTGTTACGTAAATTGGCAAATTCAACCGATATTTATATCGATCATGATGTCGCTAGTTCTGAATTTGAACACATGGCGCGTAATGCAGCGATTGCTTATTTGATGAAGTCGCACGGTAATTTTAATAACGATGTTGAAACCGTATTGCAGAGTTATTTTAGTTACTGTGCGATCAACATGAATTGCGTAGAACTGGCGACAGCATTCTCATTCTTAGCGAAAAAAGGCTTACCTTGTCATCGTAATAAGAGCTTGGTGAATGAACGCTGTACTCGGCGTTTAAATGCCTTGCTGGCAACGTGTGGCTTGTATGATGAATCAGGTGATTTTGCTTTCCGTGTCGGTATGCCAGCGAAAAGTGGCGTTGGTGGCGGCATTGTTGCGGTTATTCCAGGCGAATTAACCGTTTGTGTGTGGTCACCAGAGCTGAATGAATCAGGTAATTCACTGGTAGGCACAGCAGCGTTAGAGCTGTTCAGTGAACGTTTTGGCCATTCGATATTTTAACATTAATGGCTGCAAACAAAAGGGGCGCAATAATTGATTATTGCGCCCCTTTTGTTTTCTTAATTTTCGATTTTAATCGAGTATCGCTAACTAAAGAAACAGATCGAACAAACTGTTGAGGTAACGATGACCGAGTTGGGTGACTTGCCAATGTGTTGCGGTTTCGGTTAATAAACCTTTTTGGATCGCCGTCTTAATTTGTGCACTTACCGTTGATAATGGTAATCCGGTAAAATCACAAAAATCTTGTTTCGGTGTCGCTTCGATTAAGCGAAAACGATTCATAAAGAACTCAAATGGCAGTTCGTCTTGCGCAACGACGTGTTCATTGTCTAAAAATGATTTATCAGCGTCCATATACCCACGTGGATGCTTTATTTTGCTACGACGAATTATCTGACCGGTCTCTGGCTCTGTTAGCTTACCGTGCGCGCCACAGCCAATGCCGATATAGTCCCCAAAACGCCAATAGTTTAAGTTGTGCTGACATTGCTTACCAGCTTTGGCATATCCCGATATTTCATATTGTTCATAACCGGCGTTACTCAGTAGTGCATGACCTTGTTCAAAAATATCCCAGAGAATATCTTCATCGGGCAAGGTTGGCGGCTTAGAGTGAAATTGGGTGTTTTGTTCAATGGTTAATTGATACCAAGACAAGTGTGGAGGCGCAAGTTCAACCGCTTTGTTTAAGTCATATAAGGCATCGTTAAGATCTTGATGTGGCAGGCCGTGCATCAAGTCTAAGTTGAATGAATTGAGTGCAGACTCTGTCGCAATATTCGCTGCGCGGATCGCTTCATCTGGATCGTGAATACGTCCCAATAGATTCAACTTTTCAGCTTGTAAACTTTGTACACCAACCGAAATTCGATTAACACCGGCAGCAACATAACCGTGAAAACGATCGGCTTCGACGGTGCCAGGGTTGGCTTCCATCGTGATCTCGATATTGTCACTAAATGGGATCATCGCTTCAACACCATCAAGTATTTGACCAATACCTTCGGCGCTGATTAAACTTGGCGTACCGCCACCAATAAAGATCGAATGTAATGATCGTTGGAATACCCGTGGTAATTCACTGCGTAGATCGGCAAGTAGATCGGCAATGTATTCTGCTTCCGGGATCTTGCCCTTTTGGGTATGGGAGTTGAAATCACAATACGGGCATTTTTGTACACACCATGGGATATGCACATATAAACTCAATGGTGGTAAACGCATTGGTAATAGGGGAGCGGTTGTAATCATGAGCGGTTCAGTCATTATTGCGCTACTAATCGAGTTTGTTGTTCGTGCATTGCCGCGAGTAATTTAGTCAGTGCTTGACCACGGTGACTTAATTCGCTTTTACGTTGTTTGGTTAATTCCGCTGATGTGCAGCCTTCAGATTCAACAAAGAAAATAGGATCATAACCAAAACCGTCTTCACCGCTTGGTTGTTCGGTGATCACACCATCCCAAGCGCCGTGACAGACTAATGGCGTTGGATCTTCTGCATGGGTCATATAAACTAATACACAGTGAAAACGTGCCGTACGCTGCGCTGTGGGTACACCTTTAAGTGCGTCTAATAACTTTAATAAATTATCACGATCGCTGGCATCCACACCGGCATAACGCGCAGAGTAAATACCCGGTACACCTTGTAGGGCGTCAACTGCTAAACCAGAATCGTCAGCAATTGCAGGTAATCCTGTTAAAGTTGCCGCGTGTTTAGCTTTGATAATGGCATTTTCAATAAAGGTGGTGCCAGTCTCATCGGCTTCGGCAATATTGAAATCGCTTTGTGGAAGTACTTCAAGACCAAACTCAGCAAGCAGTGCTGACATTTCACGAACTTTGCCTGGATTACCAGTAGCGAGAACAACTTTAGACATGATGCGCCTTATATGATTTATTTAAAAATAGTTAAAAATAGTGATTCATTAAAAACAATGAAAGAATCCGGATGATGAAGCGAACACTATCATCGGATTCTTATTTGCAGTCAGGTTATACAGGATTGCTGATCATGGATAAAGCCTAATCAACATAAAACCCTTGTTGGAATTTGAGCTCTTGTGTTTGATTACCACTGCTTAGCGTCACCTTGATACGGTAAGTTTCTTCGTTACGGTGTGGTACTTCTGCAATGTAATAAATCGCGTCTTGTTCACGAATTTCACGAACTTCTAGTTCACGGATATTACCTAGTAGATTACGAGCCGTCACCGTCATTTTAACCGACTGCGCTTTTAATGAGTCGCTATCAAGTACTGAGATATTAATAATCCCCAAGTACTTACTGCGGTCGATATCATATTCAGAAGCAACGTCAGCGGTTAAAAAAGTACTTGGAAAGGCAATGTAATGTACATCCCAATCACCGAGTTTTTGCATTTGTTCTGCATTGGCAGTCGCTGAGATAAGTAAGGTCATTGAGAGTAATAAAGATTTGAATAATGCTGGCATGTGAGTTCCTTAAAAGGTTAATGCAGAGACTGGCTCTGCATTAATTTAGCGTTACTAATAGAATCATAGTACTAAAATGGCATAGCGATACTAGAATGGAATACCAGTCAGGTCACCGATTAGGATTTGTAAAAATTGCAGACCTAAAATGGCCACTAGCATAGACAAATCTAGACCACCGATCGCAGGGATAATACGACGGATTGGCGCTAAAATTGGTTCACTTAATTGTGATAATACACTTTCAACGGGGCTGTTTCCTTGGCTAACCCAGCTTAAAATAGCACGTAAAATTAATACGTAGAATACTAAGCTAAAGCATTGTTTAACCAATTTTATTGCTGCGAAAATCAGTACATCTTGGATCGGTGCTATAGCCCCTGTTTGTACGCCGAATAAAGTATAAATCATCGCACAAGCGACAGCATAGGCAAATACCACCGATGCTAGATCTAAGCCTCCTAGGCTTGGGATCACACGGCGTAATGGTCGTACGACTGGTTGAGTTGCTTTGACAATAAATTGGCTCATTGGATTATAAAAATCAGCACGAGCGAGTTGTAACCACACGCGTAGTAGTATGATAAGAATGTATGTTTCAAATAAGATACTGACCAAAAAGTTAGCCGCGTTCATAAATTACCCTTTAAGTTAATGGTGAACTGCTTATTTTCATTAAGCAGTTGTTAGTCAGATTAGAGACATAACCGTATTATGCCGTTATGTCTGTTTATAAAGTCGATTTATTAAAATAGTTTTTGCATTGCTTCAGCGCGAGAAACGGCAGCCTGCATCGCAGTGTTTACTGTTTCACGCAGGCCTTGTTCTTCGAAAGTACGGATAGCTTCAGCTGTCGTACCACCTTTTGAGGTGACATTTTGGCGCAACGTGGCTAAATCAATGTGCGGATTCTGGATGACTAATTCAGCCGAACCTGCCGCCGCCTGTTGCACTAATTCTCTTGCTTGCTGTTGCGTGAAACCCATGCCAATAATACTTTCTTGCATCGCTTCCATAAACAGGAAGAAATACGCTGGTGAACTACCTGTTGCGGCAATAATAGTATTTAAGTCAGATTCATTATCAACCCAACAGGTTTTACCAACCGCCATCATGATTTGGTCAATTGTTTTGATATCTTCATCTGACACTTCTGGTGATGGGAATAATCCAGTCATGCCTTTTTGTACTAATGCGGGTGTATTTGGCATCGTACGTACGATGGGCTGATTGTCAGCGAGTAAACTCTGTAAACGCTCAACCGTGACGCCAGCGGCAATGGAAACAAATAATTTACCACGGTAATCGCTACTCTGCTCAGCCAAATGAGAACAAACGTCACCCATCAACTGCGGCTTGACGGCCAGAATAATAATATCGGCTGCAGCGACAGCAAAATGATTATCTTGCGTGGTATTAATCGCAAATTTTTCCTCGAGTATATCTAAGCGTGTTCGTGTCGGACTTGCTGCATAAATTAATTCAGCAGGATAACCATCTGTGATCATACCGCCGATAAGGCTGCTCGCCATATTCCCTGCACCGATAAAGGCGATTTTTTTATTCGTGATCATGACTGTTTAATTCCTTATACGTGATAATTACTGCCTAATTCCATAGACAGGGAGTGATCAGCCGCGTGCACCAAAAATGGCAGTGCCTACACGTACCATGTTGCTGCCTTGCGCAATAGCAAGTTCCATATCGTTGGTCATGCCCATCGATAGCGTATCTATTTGGTTATATTGGTGCTGAAGTGATAAATACAAGGATTCAAGCTGGTTAAATTGTGATTTTAGCTTATCGAGATCCGCTGTTTTTTCTGGGATCGCCATGATCCCACGTAATACCAAATTAGGTAATAGAGTGACTTGTTCTGCCAGCTGTCGTGCTTGTGCTAGGTCTGCACCTGATTTACTGTCTTCAGCACTGATGTTGACTTGAATACAGACGTTCAATTTCGCCATCTCAGCAGGGCGTTGATCATTAAGTCGCTGCGCTACTTTTAAACGGTCGATACTTTGCACCCAATCGAAATGCTCGGCGATTGGACGGGTCTTATTTGATTGGATAGGACCAATAAAATGCCATTCAATGTCGTCATAATGACCGTCTTGCTGCAGGTAAGTGATCTTTTCTACTGCTTCTTGCAGGTAGTTTTCACCAAATTTACGTTGCCCGAGTGCGTAAACTGCCATCACTTGTTCGACGGGTTTGGTTTTACTTACTGCAAGCAGGTTAATTTCCCCGCTTTTTTTGCAAGATGTGCTTGCCGCGTTGTCAATTTGAGTCAGAACCTGTTGTAATCGTGTTGATATACTATTCATGATGTTACTTGCAAATGAGGTTAAAAAGAATATGGATGTTACAGAGTTACTTACATTTAGTGTAAAGCATAACGCATCAGATCTACACCTTTCTTCGGGCGTGCCACCGATGATCCGCGTAGATGGTGATGTACGTAAAATAAACTTACCCGCTTTTGATGCTAAACAAGTACATGCGCTGATTTATGACATTATGGATGATAAACAACGCAAAGACTACGAAGAACATTTGGAAGTCGATTTTTCTTTTGAAATTAATAACGTCGCTCGTTTCCGTGTGAATGCATTCAACCAACACCGTGGTCCAGCTGCAACGTTTCGTACTATTCCTAGCGAAATAAAAACCATGGCCGAGTTAAATGTGCCTGATATTCTGCATGACTTGGTTAACCTACCTCGTGGTTTAGTTTTGGTGACCGGGCCGACTGGCTCTGGTAAGTCGACAACACTAGCTGCGATGGTTGATCATATTAATGAGCATCAGCATAAGCATATTTTGACCATCGAAGATCCGATTGAATTTGTACATCAGAATAAAAAAAGCTTGGTTAATCAGCGTGAAGTATTCCGCGATACTAAAAGTTTTAATGCCGCATTACGTTCTTCATTACGTGAAGATCCGGATGTTATCTTAGTGGGGGAGATGCGAGACTTAGAAACTATCCGCTTAGCATTAACAGCAGCTGAAACCGGACATTTGGTATTTGGTACCTTGCATACCACCTCTGCGGCGAAAACCATTGACCGTATTGTCGATGTATTCCCAGGGCAAGAGAAAGATATGGTGCGCTCTATGTTGTCTGAATCACTGCGTGCGGTAATTTCGCAAACGTTATTAAAACGTACTGGTGGTGGTCGTGTCGCGGCACATGAGATCATGCTAGGGACACCTGCGATCCGTAACTTGATCCGTGAAGATAAAGTCGCGCAGATGTATTCGGTGATCCAAACAGGTATGATGCACGGCATGCAAACATTAGATCAATCATTACGTGAATTGGTTAATATGGGTATTGTCTCTACTGAAGAAGCGCGCATTAGAGCGGTTGATCAACAAAGTTTTTAAGGATGAATAACATGGGAATGCTACCACAACTCTTCAGCGCGATGAAAAAGCTCGAAGGCTCTGATATGTATATTTCGGCAGGGATTGCGCCAACAGTGAAAGTACATGGCTCATTACGGGCGATATCAGAGCATAAATTAACATCAGAGCAGTCGCTAGCCTTGGTTAAAGAAGCCATGTCTGATGATGAGTTCGTTTCTTTCTGCAAAACGAAAGAGTCTAATTTTGGTCTGTTTTTTCCCGATATAGGGCGTTTCCGTGTTAGCGCATTTTGGCAATTAGAAAAAGCCGGTATGGTGATCCGTCGGATTGAAACTGATATTCCAGCGATGGATGATCTTTATCTACCAGCCGTGTTAAAGCAGACTGCATTAGAGAAGCGTGGCCTAGTACTCGTCGTAGGGGCGACAGGTTCGGGTAAGTCGACGACGCAAGCGGCGATGGTGGGTTACCGTAATCAAAATTCATCGGGGCATATTTTAACCATTGAAGATCCGATTGAGTTTGTGCATGAGCATCAAAGTTGTATCGTTACTCAGCGTGAAGTCGGGATTGATACCGAGTCGTTTGAAGATGCGCTGAAAAGCTCATTACGTCAGGCCCCTGATGTGATCTTAATTGGTGAGATCCGCTCGCAAGAAACCATGGAGTTTGCATTGGCGTTTGCTGAAACGGGGCACTTATGTATGGCGACGTTACATGCAACCAATGCTAACCAAGCTATCGACCGTATTTTACACCTAGTACCAAAAGAGAAACATGCGCAATTGTTATATGACTTGTCGCTAAACTTAAAAGCGATTGTTGCGCAGCAATTAATTCCGGTACAAGGCGGCACTAGTCGTCGAGGGGTATTTGAAATATTATTGAACAGCCCATTGGTGAGTGAATTAATTCGTAAAAATGAGCTACATAAAATTAAAGAACTTATGACGAAATCAGTAGAGTTAGGCATGCAAACCTATGATCAAGCGTTACTAGCGCTTTATGATAGCAGTATGATTAGTTATACCGAAGCGTTGCATTATGCTGACTCACCGAATGATTTACGCTTAATGATCAAGTTAAACCAAGGTCAATCGAGCAGTAATGGTATGCTTGATGGCATCACTATTGAAGCCTTGTAATCGTTAGCGTTTATGAGCACATTTTAGTTTAAGACTATTGTAGTTTAGGGCTATTTCAGTTTAAGACTATTGTAGTTTAAGTTCAGTTTAAGAGAGATAAGGAAGAGTTATGTTAATAGTGGTATCACCGGCTAAAACACTTGATTTTGAAACGCCGTCTGTTGTTGAGCAATATAGCCAAGCTGACTTGATGGTTGATTCGGCTGAGTTAATTGATGTTTGCCGTCAATTAACACCTGTCGATTTATCTTCATTGATGAAAATCAGTGATAAATTAGCCGGATTAAATGCGGCCCGCTTTACTGAATGGTCGAGTGAGTTTACCCCTGAGAATGCCAAGCAAGCTGTATTTGCTTTTAAAGGTGACGTATACACTGGCTTAGACGCAGAAACGTTTACGGCTGATGATATGGCATTTGCCCAGCAACACTTCCGTATTCTTTCTGGCTTGTATGGTTTATTACGCCCGCTTGATTTGATTAAAGCATATCGCCTAGAAATGGGCACTAAGCTAGTGAATGGGCGTGGTACTAACTTGTATCAGTTCTGGGGTGATATCGTGACTGATAAAGTAAACGAAACACTGGCAGCGCAAGGCGATAAAGTATTAATTAACTTAGCATCAAATGAATATTTTAAAGCAGTACAAAAGAAACGTTTAAAAGGCCGTGTTATTACACCGGTATTTAAAGACTGCAAAGCGGGTAAATTTAAGATCATTAGCTTTTATGCGAAAAAAGCCCGTGGTCTGATGGCGCGTTACATTATTGAAAACCAGTTAACAGATATCGAGCAGCTGACAGCATTTGATACTGATGGTTATTACTATTGTGAAGCGGAATCAACCGATATTGAATTGGTGTTTAAACGAGACGAAATATTTAAGTAATCTGCGTTGAGTTTGTTGCTATACATTGGCGTTAATGAAAAAGGATATTCACAGGTGAATATCCTTTTTTATCTGCGATTAATGTGACTTAGTGATTTACTTAGTCAGTTCAGAGATTAATCCCAGCCGCTATTTTTCTTACGACGGAAACGAATTGATGGGATGATTAATCCCGCAATGAGACCGGCAGCAAGAATAAGCGCACCAAGGATAATGAAACGATGTTGCTCATCTTCTTCTTTAGTATCGAGGCGAGTAGATAATTGCTCATTCTCTTCACGTAAACGTACCGCTTCTTCAGTTAATGCCGTGTTTTCAGCAGTTAAAGAGTTGATGTTATTTGCTTGTGCTGCGATACCAGCTTCTTTTTCAGCAAGCTGATCACGATTAGCATCTGTTAATTCAGCCATTGCAGCTGAATTTTTATTATTAATTTTTGCTAATGCTTCTTTGGTTTTTGCCAGTTCTGCTTGTAGCTTAGGTGCACGAATTTTTAAACTGACTTGGCGTGAGAGTGAAGCACCATCAATCCAAGCTGTTTTATTCTTACTGGTCGTAATTTGCACATAGTTAGTGCCTGCATTAGTCTGTAAGTAGGTTACCGCTTCGCCAGCTTTAATTGTACCGATGATGCGATATTGTGTCCCCGGGCCTGAGTGCATAAAAATAGACACGTCGTCACTGATGTAACGTGTTTCTTTCGCAAAGCTTGATAAGCTAACGAGTGTTAGCAGTGTTGCTATAATGAGTTTTTTAATCTTCACAAGATGTCCTGTAGACGAAATATTCTGATAAGCATAGTAATTATAAAATCGGATTTCGACAAGCCTCAGATACCATTTTACCATCAGAAAATGAAATTTAGTGGATTTACAAAAAAGGCCATCAATAAATTGATGGCCTTTTAATAACAATGTAACCAATTACACTACAAAGATAGCTTCTAAAATCTTGTAGAAGATAATTGATAGAATGGCACCTGCAGGTAGGGTAACTACCCAAGATACAACAATTGTTCTAACTACGTTTAGATTCAAGGCCGCGATACCACGCGCCATACCCACACCCAGCACGCCACCTACAAGGGTTTGCGTTGTAGAGATAGGTAAGCCTGAGCCTGATGCAATCACAACCGTTGTTGCTGTTGCTAATTGCGCTGCAAAACCACGACTTGGCGTTAGTTCAGTAATGCCTGTACCAACGGTAGACATTACTTTATGACCCATAGTCGCTAGACCAATCACGATACCTAAACCACCCAGCGGTAAAATCCACCATGTGATCTCCGCTTTTTCAGCAATTTCGCCACCGTGTTCAACGATAGAGACAACCGCTGCTAGTGGACCGATCGCGTTCGCTACGTCATTTGAACCATGGGCAAATGCCATTGCACAAGCAGTGATGATCATTAAAATACCAAACACTTTTTCAACGTTCGAGAAATGCATGTCTTTATCATTGCTTGGGCTGTATTTCTGTCTGCTGATATACACGGCACCAGCGATTGCTACAAGCAAGCTGATCACCGCTGAAGCAATAAGGCCTTCAGTTGTCGTTAGGTGTAAGCCTACGTGTTTTAGACCTTTCTTGATGGTAACCATCGCGATCACGAATGTTGTTAATGCCATGTAGAAAGGCACATAACGTTTAGCGTTCGAGAGTGGATCTTTAGTATCAAAAATGAGTTTTTGAATACTCATAAAGGTGACATAGGCGATGAGTCCGGACAGGATTGGTGTGACTACCCAGCTCCCCACGATACCACCTGCTTTACCCCACTGTACTGCTTCAGGACCAACACTAACGAGTGCAAAACCAACAATCGCACCCACAATAGAGTGTGTTGTTGATACCGGCCAACCGAAGATTGAAGCGATCATTAACCATGTACCTGCAGCAAGTAGCGCTGAGATCATACCAAATGCTAACGCATCCGGACGGTTAGTTTCTTTAAAGACCGCAAGGTCAACAATACCTTTACGTACGGTATCGGTTACTTCACCACCGGCTAAGTAAGCCCCTGCAAACTCAAAAACCATCGCAATAAGAATTGCTTGTTTTACTGTGAGTGATTTAGTACCAACTGATGTGCCCATTGCGTTTGCAACGTCATTTGCACCAATGCCCCATGCCATGTAAAGGCCGAAGACTGCTGCCATCATCAATAGATAAGGGCCGTATGCTTGAATGATTTCCATTATTTATATACCTGTAATGATCTTAATTACGCGCTAGCATGAGCTCAAGACGAGCGCCAACAGTTTCAGCTTGGTCAGCTAATCCGCCCACCCACTCTAAGATTTTGTAAAGGAACATAACATCAATTGGATTGTAGTTATTTTCAATTGAACGTAATTTTTGGCGCAGTACAATTTGCATTGCATCGGTATCATCTTCGATACTATCAAGTTCGTTAATCATGTTTTCTACAAGGTCAACTTCGCGGCCTTTAAAGCCTGTTTCAATCAACTCATCTAGTTCATTAATGGCTTTCTTAGCCTGTGCCGTCGCGTCAATGCAACGTTTTAGATAAGTCGTGAAGTCTTCAGCAATTTCAGCTGGAAGTTGCAAGTTGCGACCGATCATACGACCCGCAATATCTTTCGCACGATTGGCGATTTTATCTTGTTGGGTTAGTAGATCTAGCAAATCGGTACGATCAACAGGCATGAAGATACCGCGTGGTAACTTCAAACGAATTTCACGCTTCAATACATCAGCATCTTTCTCACACTGAGAGATTTGCTGACGAATGATTTCCGCTTTATCCCAATCTTGTACTGCAGTCGCTGCAAAGAATGGCACTAACAATTCACAAGTCTCATGCACTTTCGTGATGTGTTCTTGTAACGGTGTAATCGGTGACTTAGCAAAAAGTCCTAAAATAGTATTTACTGGCATAGCCATAACCCATTAATGTGACATTATGATGACACTTTTGAAGATGGCGAGAATGTTAAACAACTCTCAGGAGTTTGCAATATAAAAATTGCGTTATTCGTGATTGAATTAGACTAATATCAATATATTTTGTTTTTGACTGTAAATATTATTCACGAATTGAAGATTTAACCTTAGACAGATTTTAAAATAATTGGTAAATTTTGTCTCTTAAAGTGTCGGGTATTTTATTTTATGGCGGCATTATTTTATCGTTGATAAGTCTAGCGAGGCCAGATGAGTACGGAAGTTGAAATAAAATTTGTTGTTAAACCAGAGGTTAAATCACAATTAGCCACGCTACTCGCGGACTATGTGATAATCGAACAGGCTGTTAAGCCTTTATCTAATACTTATTTTGATACAACGACATCCCAATTTCGTCAGTTTGATTTTGGTTTACGCACACGAAAAAGTTTAAATTTTGCCGAGCAAACGATAAAGACGGCGGGTATTGTGCGTGGTGGATTACACCAGCGCCCTGAATATAATTTACCTTTACCCGGTGATGTGCCGACATTAGCTGATTTCCCTGCTGAAATCTGGCCTAATGGTACTAATATTGCGCAATTACAAGCTGACTTGGTGGATCTGTTTACTACTGATTTCGAGCGCACTATGTGGCATATTAAATTAGCTAATGATGCTGAAATCGAAGTGGTATTCGATCAAGGTATGGCACGCAGTGGTGAGCAAAGTTACCCTATTTGTGAAATTGAGCTTGAGCTCGTATGTGGTGATATTTCCGACCTGTTTACGTTGGCACAGCAAATAACCCAATTGGGCAACGTACGCTTGGGTAATGTCAGTAAAGCCAAGCGTGGTTACCAACTGGCAGGCCTTTATACGCCGAAAATTAAACCGCTGACGTTGAAGGTGCCAACAGTTGCAGGCCAAGAATTAAAAACAGAGCGCTTAACGGATATTTTTCTGGCGACATTAACGCAAAGCTACGCGCATTGGCAACACCATGAACAACAGTATTTAGAAACGCAGGATATTAGTGCACTTGCTGAAGTGGATGCTGCAGTGGCCTTGATCTTACAAACGATGCAAAGTTATGCCCCTATATTGCCTGATATCGATTTAAGCAAAGCAGAATTGGTGTGGTTACAGCAGCAATTGTCAGCGGTGAGTTGCGCTGCTCAATTACATGAAGTTATGCTGAAGAACGGTCAGTTTATGCGAAAGCTCCCTGAATATAAGCGTATTGGTAAAGAGCTGGAAGCATTGCAAACGCGTTATATTGATTTCTCCGACATTGAAACGCTATTTAATAGCCCAAGATATGCCAGTATTATGCTGTCAGTGAGTCAGCTATTAAGCCAAGGCTTAACGAGTGTAAAACTCGATACTGCTAACGTAATACCGTTTGCTAATACACTGTTACAAAAGAGCTGGCAGAGTGTACTTGATTCATTATTGTCAGCACCTGAGCTGACGTTGGCCGATTATTTAGGCTTACAGGCAAAGCTAAAGCAGAATTTATTAATAGGGCATTGTTTTAGTCATCATTACCGAGCTGAACGTCGGGATAAATTTAGACTGCCTTGGCAAGATATTTTACAAGGGATTGATGACTTGGCGATATTGCAGGTCCTGATGGATGTTGCACAGCAGCAACCGCCAGCAATCACAGTACAAATTGAAAAACTAATAACACGTAAACAACGTGCATTATTGGATGCGTTGGAACAGACACGCCTACAGGCGTTAACCATGCGACCATACTGGTTAGAAGATTAAATAGGTAGAAGGTTAAATAGAGAGAAGGTTAAATAGAGAGAAGATTGCAGACTAAAATAGAAGATTTAGAACGCAGCGAACAGGGGGGATTATCTCCCTGTTCGCTGCACTCTGGATTTAACTTTAGGCGTAAATATACCGCTAGCTATTCAGAAAACTTAACTAAATCCTCAATAACTAACTTCTTTATTTCTAACTGCTGTTCTGGTTTTAAACCATATTTTTCAGCGAGTTCAATGTAGTCTTGATTATTTAATGAAACGGTTAGGCGTGGCCTTTTCGGTCTTTTATTGACGCTTAAGCCGAGAATATCTCGGATCTGTTCTGAGGGGCTTAAGTTATGATCGAGTGCCGCTTTACGGATCTTGTATTGGATTTTTTCATCCATATCAAATGCCACTTGAACTGCTTTCATCGCCTTTTGTGATGATTGCCATTTTTCCGGTAATTCACGTGATTTAACCATCTTCAATCTGCCTTGTACTGTATTTATGCTATTGGCCAGTATCCTGTAATACTGTCATTACCCAGTTGTACGGTCAAGTACACATCGGTATCGCCAGTGTTATAAACCATAATATCGATGAGTTTGTTTTCTTTAGCATCATGTAAATGATAGAACTCAAATTGGCGGCCTGGATTTTCATCGGCATATTGCGAAGGTGCAGAGCTTCTAAAGTCTGTTCTATGGTGATAACCGACCGTTGCAATATCTTGCTGGTAATAATGCTCTGCATGCCAATCACCTAAGGACACCGGCTGTTGACTCGGTAATTCGGTGAAACCAGCTTCAAATACATCACTGAATAAATCTAAGTCGAATAACTGTGATACTTCATCACGGGTAAGTTCGAGACTGAGTTGGAAGTTATTATGGTCGTGACCTGGCAAGGTTAACCAAATATAATTCTGTTGCTCACCTTGCAGTTTAAAGCGTGGGTAATGTTGGTGCTCAAACTCAAATGTTTCAATCGCGATCACTTCAAATTTTTGTTGACGCACTTCACTTGGTAAAGTGAAACTGTCACTAAATTCGATAATATCCCCCAGAATCAATTTGCTGACGTGATTGAGTTCGCGGGTTGGGGTTGCTGGTGCAGATTTTTTAAATAAATTTTTGAAGAAACTCATCATGGCTCCTAAAATATTAAACCATTTAAGTGTTAAACCATTAAAAATTAAGGTTTAGCAGAATGACAAATAGGAACAGCACGTGTTTCCACAGTGACTGCTCCTATTGGGGATTAACTGACTAATTTATAAATTGATTAGTCGTTAAACTTAGCTATTTTGCTTGGCTTTCAAACGCTCTAGTACTGAGTTCGCGTTGCTCTGCTGTTGGCCAATGCCGGCTTCAGCTAGTTTCGCTTTTAGTGATTGGTCACTGCCTTCAGCATGTAGCTCATCTGCGGCAACCATGCGATCATCAAAATCTTGCTGTTTTTGCTTAATACGCTCAAGTGAATCTTTTGCACTGAGCAGTTTTGAATTACTGGCGCTAAAGTTGTCGGTGATTGCTGATGTCGCTTTTTGTACACTATCCGTTGTTTTAACCATGGTTAATTGACGTTGGTGTTCAGCTAGCTGGCGTTCACTTTTTTTCACTAGATCTTTCAGTTTTGTTGCGCTGCTGGTAAAGCTATCTAGGTTTTGTTGCTGCTCGATAACTTCTTGCTCTAACTGAGCAATTTTTTCTGCTACTTCTAATGCAAGTGACTCGTTACCAGCATTTAAGGCTTGTACTGCATAACCTTCGTGTTCAGTTAAGTTTGCTTTAACGCGTTCAAGTTCACGGCTTGATTGCATCTGCTTCGCCATTACGTCAGTTAAATTACGTTTAGCGTTGGTTAAGTGCGTTTCTGCATCGCGAATTTCTTGTTCAAAGATACGCATTGAGTTTGCATCAACAATACCTTCACCTACTTCACGGGCGCCGCCGCGGATAGCGGTCATTATTTTCTTAAAAATGCTCATAAACTTCTCCTTCGAAGTAGGGTTAAACTAAATAATCTGATAACTCAGTAATAACTTCAAGACTGTTATCACTTAATACAACTAATTCGTGTTCGACATCGGCAATAGTTGATTGTACTGATAGTGCGCCGTATACCACATACATATCGTCAATTTTAGCGAATGATGACAATGGCATTGGAATGTTCAGCTCTAACATAGCTTCTAACATTTCCACACGTTTTTCTGTTTTAACTTCGTTCTCGCCCCATAAATAAGCAATACAAAGAATTTGCTCATCAGTGACAGAAACAAAAATTGGAATTTCTTCACGACCTTCAACATCGACACGTAGTACATCAACATCACCGGAAATAGGGGTGCAGTCAAACTTGTAACCAGTATCTGACTTGTCGCCAAGATCATTAAGATAATTTGCAATTTTATGTATGTTCATCTTGTTCCTTTTTGACATATTATGTCTAAGTGGTATTAACTTTAAGCCTCAAGACATAATATGTCAAGTGGCTGGCGCTTAATTTATATTATTTTATAATACTAATATACAATCCGGTTACTTTATTTGGTTCGTAAACGGCGTGAAAGTTCACTGTCATCAATGAACTAGCATTTTGGTGCCTTTGAAGTAGCGTCAAAGGGTTAAATTAATAATGCGCTAAGAATAAAGGCGATAGATAAGTTAATAGCCATATCCATTGCCGCGATACCGACATTATTTTGTAAATCGACTTCTCTATTAATATTCACGCCATTAAGAATAATTTTCTTGGCGATGATCGCTAAGATGGTAAAGGTGGTTAGCATGACTAAGCTAAACAACATCCACGATCCTAATGTTGTCATCAGACTCTCGCTATCATAATAGATATAATTGCTGGCTATCGTTACCGAGATCGCAACCCCAATAAGGCAGCCGCCATGGCGCAGGGCAACGGCAATATTATTGTCTTTAAAGGCTTGTTGCATCGTCGTGCCGAGGTTACCGCGTGAATAACGGTGTTCACGATAGCGCGTCATCAAGAGCATAACCGTTTGAGATATCAGGAACCCACTAAAGATAGCAATAAAGGTCATTAACTCTAAACCTTCAACCCATACAAGTGTTGAGCGAATGATTATCGCGGTCGCAATAGCAGCACACGCATCGACAATCGCGACGGCGACATTACGCTCGGCAACCTCGGTATTTTTATCCAGTCTATTAAGCGATACACGGTCATGGATCCAACGACCCAGTTTGATCAAGACCAATCCGGCTAAACCATAAAGGCTTATACTGAGTACTTCTAACGGTAAGGTCGTAGCCTTTTCACCTGAAATAGCCCCTGATAGCACAATGCCTAAACCAAATGTAGCGCCGGCTAAACTAATACCAAAGGCAAAGTTATCGCGGGTGGCTAATTCATCAATGGTATCTATCTTGTCGACAGCGCCGGTGAAAAATCGCATGGCAGATAAAAGCACTAAGGCGATGATAAGATCGACTGCTAAAAAAAGCAGTAGGTCCGATGATAAGAGCGTTTCAAAAACAGACATTAAAGGTTACCTTCTTTTACGATTTTAGCTGCCATCATCGCTTACTAATGATAAGTTTACTAAATAAATTAATATCGCTAATTAATAGCATGTAAGGCATAGCCTGTCTAGATGTGCATTGTTGATATAATCGTTGATATAAATTGTTGAATTAATTGGATCTCAAGCCTTAATTATATGGATGTCGTTTATGAGTACAGAATGTCAAATTGTGGATGTGTTAGCAGATACTGGAAGTATGTATTGGCAACGTTGGTGCGACCGTAATAGCGCTGATCTCGCATTATTATCAGCCGAGCAAATAACCCAAACTCAACGGGTATTTTCGTTAAGTGATTTTATTGCTGAAAGTTGTATTAACAACACTGGTTTACTTATCGATATTTGGCAGTCTGGTTTACTTTTGCAGGCATCACGTACCACAGAGGTTAAGCGCCATTTAAATATACAATTAACGGCTTGCGATTCTGAATCTAGCTTATTACGCACGGTACGACAATTTCGCCGTTTTCATATGTGCATTATCGCTTGGCGAGAGCTATTACAAGTTGCCGAATTAACGGAAAGTTTAGCCCATACTTCGCATCTGGCTGATAGTCTGATTGAAGGTGCATTAGATTGGTTATATCAATTACAGTGTAAAGAACAGGGCACACCGGTTAACGCTGAAGGCTTCAAGCAGCAACTGGTGATCTTAGCCATGGGTAAATTAGGTGGCGGTGAGCTTAACTTTTCATCTGACATTGATCTGATTTTTACTTACCCTGAGACGGGCGAAACTGTTGGTGCTGGGCGCAGTGTCGCCAATCAGAAATTCTTCCAACGCCTAGGACAACGTTTAATTGCCGCTTTGCATCAATTTACAGCTGATGGTTTTGCTTATCGTGTCGATATGCGTTTGCGCCCGTTTGGTGATTCAGGCCCCTTAGTCATGAGCTTTAATGCATTTGAGGAATATTACCAAAACCAAGGACGAGACTGGGAACGTTATGCCATGGTTAAAGCCCGTGCATTGGGTGGTAATGCACAAACGCGGGTTGAATTAGAGCAGATATTAAGGCCGTTTATTTATCGTCGTTATGTGGATTTTAGTGCGATTGATGCATTACGTAATATGAAAGCCATGATCAAAGCAGAAGTACGTCGTAAGGGGTTGAAGGATAATATTAAACTTGGCAGTGGTGGTATTCGTGAAGTCGAGTTTATTGCCCAAACCTTCCAGCTTATTCGTGGTGGCCGTGAACCGGTATTACAAATAAAATCGTTATTAGCGACCCTTAAGGTATTGTTGTCTATTGGCGAACTGTCGAATGAGAGTTATACCGTACTGACCGAAAGTTACTGTTATTTACGTAAAGTGGAGAATATTCTTCAGCAAATAAATGATGCTCAAACGCAAACCTTACCGCAATCAGACCTAGATCGTAGCCGCTTAATTAGCGTGTTAAATTATCCTGACTGGGATAGTTTTTATGTGCATGTTAATCAAGTCATGGCCAAGATAAATAGTGAGTTTAGTCAGGTGATTGGTGGGGATGATGACGATCACGAAGAGTCACTGCCAGCATTAGATTTATGGCATTTAGAGTTATCTGCCGATGAAGCGGTTGCCTTGCTGGCTGAATATGACTTCACGGAGCAAGATGCGCAAACCTTTGCGCGTGATTTAATTCATTTTAAAAGTGATTGTGAACGTAAAACGGTGGGGCCACGTGGTCGCCAAACCATCGAGAAATTATTACCTAAACTGTTATTTTCTATTCTGAAAGTCGATGATCCCGTGGCCTTGTTACCGCGCATTATCGCGCTGTTATTGAAGATTTTAAATCGTACTGCGTATTTAGAATTGTTAGCAGAAAACGATTTAGCTTTAACGCAATTATTACGTTTGTGTAGTGCAAGTTCGATGGTGGCGAAACAGTTATCGACACACCCAATATTATTAGATGAATTGTTAGTACCATCGCATCTATACCACCCAACCCCGTTACACCAATACCGCAGTGAATTACGTCAGTTTATGCTACGTATTCCCGAAGAAGATCACGAGCAGCAGTTAGAAGCATTACGTCAATTTAAGCAAACCCAATTACTGCGTATCGCTGCTGCGGATATTGCCGGTGAATTAGCGTTAATGAAAGTCAGTGATCACCTGACTTGGTTAGCGGAAGCCGTCATTGATAACGTGGTAAATCTGGCCTGGCAGCAACTGGAAGAAAAACACGGGGTGCCACATAACGTCGTCGAAACAGGCGAAAAAGGCTTTGCTGTCGTTGCTTACGGTAAACTTGGCGGTATCGAATTAGGTTATGGTTCGGATTTGGATCTGGTGTTTATTCATAATTGTGAAACAGCTGGCATGACTAATGGTGCGAAACAGATTGATAGCCGTCAGTTTTACCTGCGTCTGGCACAACGTATTATTCATATCTTTAGTACCCGTACCAGTACCGGTATTTTATATGAAGTGGATATGCGTTTACGTCCGTCAGGTAATTCGGGTGTGCTGGCTTGTCCGGTATCGCGATTCTTGGATTATCAGAGTAAAGAAGCCTGGACCTGGGAGCATCAATCACTGGTACGCACGCGTATTGTCTATGGTGACAAACTGATTCAAAAACGCTTTAGCGAGGTAAAGCGCAGTATTATTGCCACCCCGCGTGATACCGCTGAATTGCAAAAACAAGTGGTCGACATGCGTCTTAAAATGCGTAAACACTTATTAACAGCCAAAGCCGATGAATTTGATATCAAACAATCCGAAGGTGGTATTACTGATATTGAATTTATGATGCAGTATATCGTCTTGAATCATGCAGCCGAGATGCCGAAGATCCAGTTGTGGCCTGATAATGTCCGTATTATTAGCCGTTGTGTATCTGAAGGACTTATTAGTGAAGAGTTGGGGTCCAATTTAACGGCGAGTTATTGTCAGATGCGTGATGAGATCCACCGTCTTAATTTACTTGGTAAAAAGGGCGTAGTAGCGAATACTAGGTTTATTGCCCAGCGCAAAGTCGTGATGGATTATTGGCAGCAGTTATTTACTGTTGAATAAGCCTCATTTCTAATTAAAAAAGCGCTTGATGCAGGGGTTATGTTCCATTTACCAAGCGCTTTTTTAGTTAATTGCCAGTAACTCGCTTATTTATACAAGCTCGGCTCACCTTCTGGGCGCGTTTTAAAACGACGATGCAACCACATGTATTGCGGCACCTGTTCTAAAATTGATTGCTCACATTCTTTATTGCAGCGTTTGGCATCTTCAACTTCATCACCAGTAGGGAAGTTTTCCATTGGTGCACGTATCGTTAACTTATAACGACCATCGGCTAAGCGACAAGAAGATGCTGGATAAGTCTTGGTATTTTTACCCGAGGCAAATACTGTGGTACCTGTGATCGTACAGGCTTTATCTACCGCGAAAAACGGCACGAATACACTACGACGTGGGCCGTAGTCATGATCAGGTGCGTACCATAATGGTTCACCTTCATCGAGTACGCGTAACATGCCTTTGATATCACGGCGGTTGATTAAGGCTTTATTTGACAGGGTACGGCCACGGCATTGTAAATATTCCATTAATGGATTTTTGTTCGGGCGGTAGATTGCATAAGCAGGTCGTAATAAACCAAAGATACGTGCCGATATTTCTAGCGATAAAAAATGTGATCCCAAGATCAACATACCGTTACCATCGGCTTTGGCTTGGTCTATATGCTCTTGGCCTTCGATCACCATATTCTGCTTAATACGCCAATCTGGCCAGAACCAAGCATTGGCAGTATCAATCACGGCTAAGCCAGTATATTCAAAATTTTCTTTGGCTAGCGCTTTGATCTCATCGGCTGATTTATCTGGAAAACTCAGGGCCAAATTTTGTTGTGCTGTTTTGAGACGCTTAGGGATGATTTTCATTACCAAGCGGCCTAATCCACGGCCTAGTACATTTTGCACCTTGTTGGGTAACAAAGAGATAAACCACAATAAAGTGGCGGCAAAGAGTAATGGCCAGTTTTTAGGGTGCAGGAAGCTCAATTCAAATTTGGTATTCTCTTTGGTAACCATCGATTTTTCGGATTTACGCTTGTTTGTCATTACAATTCTCATTTGCGCGAGTTAATACTCGCTATAGTTAGCCAGTGGTTAATATTAAGTTGTTGATATTAAGCTGTTTACGTAAGTGCTTAACATGTTGTTTTATTAGTTGATATCGCTGCTACAGTGAATTTAAGATATAAAAAAGGCGACTCAAATGGTCGCCTTAGTATGCTAGATAACGTCGTTATGTCGTTATGTCGTTATTTAGTTGCTTGTTTCTAACCCTGCATTAACTAAATTAATATCTTCAGCGTTCAACGTACCAGCGGCTTGTTTTAACTGTAACATACTAATGATGTAGTTATAACGTGATGCTGATAATGATTGCTTCGATTGGTATAAACTTTTCGTTGCGTTCAATACGTCAATAATTGTACGGGTACCTACACCAAAACCAGCTTCTGTTGCTTCTAACGCACTTTCAGATGATTTAACTGTTTGCTCGTAGGCTTTAATAGAACTTAATCCAGCCGTTACATTGTTGTAATAAGTACGAATTTGCGTTTGTACTTCACGACTTGCTTTGGTTAATTGTTCTTGGCTTGCAGTGACTTGGTAAACAGCTTGTTTTTCTGTCGACGTTACCGCGCCACCTGTGTATAGCGGCATGCTAAATTCGATACCGACATTACCAGAAGACACGACGCTTTCTGCATTTGTGCCGCTTTGGTTATCATCACCGTAGCTAGTATATTGAGCACCTGCATTTGCTACTAGGTTTAATGACATGTTATCAGCAGAGCTGGCTAAATCAACATTACCTTCAGCGATTTGCTTAGCAATACGTTGGATCTGAATCGATAAGTTTTGATTGTTGGCTGTGTCTAGCCAGTTATTACGTTGACCGTTTGGTGCCGTAGGGCTAAAACGAGCAGTATTTAGTGGTGCGATATCGGTATGCGTTAAACCGGTAATTTCAGTGAGTGACTCATAGCTGTTCGCTAAGGTGTTCTCAGCATTAATTACTTCTGCTACTGATAAATCAAACGTTGATTGTGCTTCTAATACGTCAGTTTTATCCGTTAGACCTACATTGTAACGTTGGGTCGTTTGCTCTAATTGACGTTCTACCGCTTCTTTATTACGGTTAGAGAATTCTAGGGTATCGTTAGCGGTTAATACGCTAAAGTAAGCATTCGAAACACGTAAAATCAGGCTTTGTAGCTGTGCTTGAACGGCAAGTTCACTTTGTTCTGCTTGTTTCGCTGCTTGGCTAACATTGATGAAGTTACTTTCTTCATATAATGATTGTGTTAGACCAATACCAACAGTACTGGTTAGTGCATTTCCGTTTCCTGTTGCATTAGTTTTGTAGTCACTAGTGATGCCGTAGCCTAAATCAGCACTTAGGCCAATTTGTGGTAAGTTTGACGCTTCTTGTTCAGTAATCTTCTCTAGTGCTGCATCACGGTTTGCTTGTGCTTCTAAGTAAAGAGGATCTTTGGTCAAGGCTTGTTCAAATATTTGCTGTAGATTATCAGCACTTGCTGAATGTGCAAAAAATGCCAGACCGCAGGCTAGAAGAATTTTATTAAACTTCATTGGTGGTTACCTTAAGTGTAAGTAGTTGCCGTTATGAATTCGCATAACAATAAGTAATGATAACTGCTTAGTCAAATTAATAATTATCCAAAAGGGATAGTTAGTATTGATGTTTATTTTATACTAGGCGTTATCTCAAAGCTCGAGTTTTAAACGTTGAATCAATATCGATATGGCATAATTAGTACAATTACTAGGTATTATCCTTAAACCCTAGCAGCCCACATGGTATTCACCGTAACCCTTTATTATCAGTATATTTGAGGAGATGTAAATGAAAAGTCGAAAGTTAGAAATAGAATCTAAGTATGATATTGCTGATATTGAGATCATAAACAAAAAACAGGTTTTTAATGGTTTCTTTAAAATTAACACTTATACCTTTAAACATAGACTTTTTTCGGGTGGTTGGAGTAATGAAATTACTCGTGAAGTATTCGAACGCGGCAACGCGGCTGCGGTCATACCTTATGATGCAGGTCGTGATGAAGTGGTTTTAATAGAACAGATCCGTATCCCGGCGATAGAATCGACTTCGCAACCTTGGTTACTGGAATTAGTCGCCGGTATGATCGATAAGCAAGGCGAAGATTCAGCTGAAGTCGTGAAACGTGAAGCAATAGAAGAGGCCGGCGTTGAAATTGGTCGTTGTGATTTTATTATGCAATTTCTTGCGAGTCCAGGTGGTACCAGTGAAGCACTTGATCTGTATGTGGGTGAGGTCGATAGTAGTACCGCGCATGGCGTCCATGGCCTAGTAAGTGAAGGGGAAGATATACGTGTGCATGTAGTCAGTCGTGAAACTGCTTATAATATGGTGCAAACTGGGCGAATAAATAACGCATCTACTATTATTGGTATCCAGTGGTTACAATTGAATTTTCAAACATTGCAAAAGTCTTGGCTGTAGCGCTACAATAGTCAGTCGAGCGTTTCCATCGCTAAGTCGTTTGAATATATGATGATTAGAATTGTGGAAATGTGTGCTGGTCAACAGATTTACGCGTGTTTATTGCGGTATGATAATAGCTAAGTAATCTTGAAATCAGCATGTCGATTGACGTTATAGTGACAGTCACTATTTATATTCGTCATGACTAGACAACATATAAGGATAAGGGTTAAAGATTATTGTGAGTGCGGATATTTCTAAGTTAACAGCAAAGCACGACGTGATTAATTTATTACAAGTGACGGATACTCATTTGTTTGCCACGGCAGAAAAAGATCTGCTCGGGGTTAAAACACAGCTGAGCTATCGTCATGTTATCGATGCTATTTTACAGAATCAACAAGTGTTTGATGCTGTACTTGCCACGGGTGACATTTCTCAAGACAATAGCCTTGCTTCTTATCAGTACTTTGCACATCATATTAAGCGCCTAGACAAACCTTGTTATTGGTTACCGGGTAATCACGATAATATTCCGTTAATGGCCGAGGCGCTTAAAGCCGAAGGGGTATTACCCGATAAATCGAAAGTGGTCGGTGATTGGCAAATCATTTTACTTGATTCACAGTTAACAGGTTCTCCTGCGGGTTACTTATCACCAGAACAACTTGCCAGTCTGGATGAGCAGCTCAGTGCACACGCTGACAAACATGCTTTGGTGGTATTACATCACAATACTTATCCGGTAGGCTGTAAATGGTTAGACCAACACATCCTGCGTAATGCTGATGAATTTTTAGCGGTATTGGCGAAACACCCACAAGCTAAACATGTTTTATTTGGTCACGTTCATCAACAAATTGATAAGACTTATGACGGTATCCATTTTATGGCATCGCCATCAACTTGTTTTCAATTCAAACCGCATTGTGATGAATTTACGTTAGACTCCCGTGCACCGGGTTGGCGTTATTTACAATTACACCGCGATGGTTCGATTAACAGTCAGGTTTGGCGCTTGTCGAGTAATGATTTTAATCCAGACCTCGATTCTAAAGGTTATTAACCTCGATTTTTAACATAGCAGATATTCAGGGCTATCTTGTCCTGATTTATTACTTTATTTATTGATGTGCTCGGACACCCCGTCCAACCCCGTATTCATTCTGTTTTTATCTATAATATTAGAGGTTCACAAATGGCTCCTATGCTACTGCTCTATCTGCACGGTTTTAATAGCTCGCCAAACTCGTTCAAAGCACAACAAATGGCGGACTTCCTCGCATTACATCATCCTGATATTAGCATTGAAATCCCCGATCTATCGGCTTACCCACAACTGGCGTGGTTGCAGATCCAAGCTATCGTTGCACGTTATCCTGACCATCAGTTAGGTGTGGTGGGCAGTTCACTGGGGGGGTATTATGCGACGAAAGTGAATCAAGTATTTCACTGTCCGGCTGTCATTATTAACCCCGCGGTGAAGCCGTATGAATTGTTGGTGGATTTTTTAGGTGAAAATACAAATCCATATACTGAAAACACATTTACCCTTGGCGAAGAGCACATTGATGAGCTGCGCGCCTTAGATTGCCCTGTATTAGTTAAGCCGGAAACGATCTGGGCACTGTTACAGACCGACGATGAAGTGTTAGACTATAAACAAGCAACAGCAAAATATAATGCGGCAAAATTAACGATAGAGCAGGGCGGTGATCATGCCTTTATCGGATTTGAACGTTATCTTAGCGATATTTTAACCTTTCTTGCATTCAAGTAGATGTAACGAACAGCATAAAGAAACTCATGACTCAAGAATATAACGCGGGCTCGATTGAAGTCCTAAATGGTCTCGAACCAGTACGTCGTAGACCCGGTATGTATACCGACACAGTACGCCCTAACCACCTTGGCCAAGAAGTTATCGATAACAGTGTCGATGAAGCGTTAGCCGGTCATGCTCAGAACATTACTGTTACCTTGCATGCTGACCAATCGTTAGAAGTCTCCGATGATGGCCGTGGTATGCCGGTTGATATTCACCCTGTTGAAGGTGTGAGTGGCGTTGAGCTGATTTTATCTAAATTACATGCGGGTGGTAAATTCTCTAACGATAACTATCAGTTTTCCGGTGGTTTGCACGGTGTGGGTATTTCAGTTGTAAATGCGTTATCTAAACGTGTTGAAATTACGATTCGACGTGGTGGTCAGATTTATCAAATAGCCTTTGAAAATGGCGAAAAGGTTTCAGAGCTAGAAGTGATTGGCACTATTGGTATCCGTACTACCGGTACTAAAGTACATTTCTGGCCAGATGCGAGCTATTTTGATTCGGGTAACTTCTCGTCTAAACGCCTGATGCATAACTTACGTGCTAAAGCGGTTCTGTGCCCTGGTTTAAGCATTAAATTTGACGATAAAGTGAATAAAGAAAAGCATGTTTGGTGCTTTGAAAAAGGCCTGCAAGATTACTTGATGGAATCGCTGAAGGGATGGACTACATTACCTGAATCGCCATTTGTCGGTAGTTTTTCTGCCAACAATGAAGCGGCTGATTGGGCTGTTATCTGGTTACCTGAAGGTGGCGAATCGGTGACTGAAAGTTATGTAAACTTGATCCCGACGGCACTTGGCGGTACCCATGTTAATGGTTTACGCCAAGGTTTGCTTGATGCTATGCGTGAGTTCTGTGAATTCCGTAATTTATTGCCACGTGGCGTGAAGTTAACACCAGATGATATTTGGGAACGCTGTTCTTATATTCTGTCGGTGAAAATGCAAGATCCGCAATTTGCCGGGCAAACCAAAGAACGCTTGTCATCGCGTCAGTGCGCGGCATTTGTTTCTGGTGTGGTCAAAGATTCATTTTCATTGTGGTTAAACTCCAATACTGATCTTGCTGAACTATTGGCAGATTTGTGTATCAACAACGCCCAAAAGCGTCTGCGCGCAAGCAAAAAAGTAGCGCGTAAACGGGTCACCAGTGGTCCTGCATTACCGGGTAAGCTAACTGATTGTTCTGGTCAGGATCCGATGCGTTCTGAACTATTCTTAGTGGAGGGTGACTCTGCTGGTGGTTCGGCAAAACAAGCGCGTGATCGTGAATTTCAGGCGGTGATGCCACTGCGTGGTAAGATCTTAAATACCTGGGAAGTAGACTCGTCGCAAGTATTAGCATCACAAGAGGTGCATGACATTTCTGTGGCGCTGGGCATCGACCCTGACTCGGATGATATTTCCGGTTTACGTTATGGCAAGATCTGTATTTTAGCGGATGCCGATTCCGATGGTCTACATATTGCCACCTTGCTTTGTGCTTTGTTTTACAAACATTTCCGCACCATGGTTGAAGCGGGACATGCATTTGTTGCTATGCCGCCGTTATACCGTATTGATATCGGTAAAGAAGTGTTTTATGCATTAGATGAATCAGAGAAGAACGGTATTCTTGACCGCATTGAAGCAGAGAAAAAACGCGGTAAAGTTAACGTACAACGCTTTAAAGGATTGGGTGAAATGAACCCACTGCAATTACGTGAAACCACGATGGATCCGAACACGCGTCGTCTCGTTCGGTTAACTGTTGATAATGCAGATGAGACATTAGCGATGATGGATATGCTGCTAGCGAAAAAACGCTCTGCAGACCGCCGTACTTGGTTAGAAGACAAAGGTGATATGCCGCGATAGCTAAATCTTTCGTTACGCTGATCACTTATTTAAAAATAGCTGCAATGTTGCGGCTATTTTTTTATGTTTCTATCGGCAGTAAGCGTTATTCCTATTTAAATCTATTTATTCATCTTTTATTCACATCGTCTTTTGTATTCTACTGATAATCAGTGAACAAAAACGCTAGCGCGTTGAGTTTATTTAACCTTTTATCAATATGGAAGTTCGAGGCGAACATCAACATGCATAAACTATCTCAATACATCACTCTTTTACTGTTATCTATCACAGCTTATAACGCGACGGCAGATACCGCGATCCAGCCTAGCAATCATTTGCCTATGAATAATGTCCAGCTGGCGGATAATTATGTCACTGGACAGCTTGTCGCAGCTCGCAGCGTTATTATTAGCAGTGAAAATAGCGGCATTGTAGATGAGTTTAATAAAGATATCGGCGATAAGGTGCAAGCGGGGGAAACATTAGCGAAGTTGTCTATTGCAGATAATGTCTTGAATGTTGAACTGGCACAAGCAGAACTCGCTGTCAGTCTTAACGAACTTAAAATACAGCAAAAACAATTACAGCGTTATCAAGCGCTGTATAATAAAAACGGTATTTCAGCGAGTGAATTTGATGAACAGCGTCGCAAAACGAATACCAATAAAGCCCAAGTTGAAGTAGATAAAATCAAACTGGCTATGGCCAAACGTGAGCAAGATAAATCTCAGATATCTGCGCCATTCTCAGGGGTGATATTAACCCGCGATCTCGAGCTCGGCCAGTTTATTCCCGCGGGACTATCATTGTATACCTTAGTTGATATGGACAAGGTAAAAGTACGCTTCTATTTACTTGAGTTAGATGTCGTGTCAGTTAATGTTGGTGATGCCGTCACTGTGACAATACCAGCGTTGAAAAATAAGCAGTTAACTGGCCATATACAGATCTTAGCCCCGGCTTTTCAGACCAATGAACCGGGTTTTTTGGTGGAAGTATTGCTCGATAATAGCAAGCATGATTTAAAGCCAGGTATGCAAGCTCGCGTACAGTTTATTGAGTTGGGAGCGTGATCATGCAGTCCATATTAACCTTGCTCAGTCAGCGTCGATTAGCAGCTAAAGTACTCACATTATTACTCATTGTACTGGGGCTGTTTGCATTAACACAGCTGCCTTTAGCCGAGAAACCGCGTTTTGATATGGGCGATGGCACGATCACGACGGTTTATCCGGGCGCGTCGGCATCGGATATTGAAAGCAATGTGACGAGTAAATTAGAAAAAGAACTGTTATCAATCTCAGGTATTAAAGAGTTTAACTCTACCTCTGAAGCAGGCGTATCAAGCATAGATTTTGTATTGAATAGTGGTATTTCTGATTCTAATATTGTTTATCAAGATATACGAGATGCCATTTCTAGAGTTTCGGATCTACCTGCTGGCGTAACTGATGCGCCAGTGTTAGCGATAAAAAAATCGTACAGTTTAGATTTTATGGTGGTCGGTATTAGTAGTGACTTGCCATATAAGCAGTTAAGAGAACGAGCGAAAACCTTGGAGCTGGCTTTACGCCGTGTTGATGGCATTGGCCAAGTATATCCGATTGATTTACGTGATCCCGAATTTTTAATTTCATTAGAGCCAGTACAGCTACAGCGCTATGGGTTAACCGTGGATGCAATCGCGCAATTGATTGCAGAGCGTAACGTGCTTATTAGTGGTGGCCGTTTGGAGTTGTTAAAAGATAACCCTGAGCTCATCACCGTTGCCGAACTTGATGACATTAATAAATTAGGTGATATGTTTATTGGTTTTATGCCAAATATTCAATTGAAAGATGTAGCAGGGGATATTAGTAATACCTTCCAGAAAGCCGAAGCGTTTGGTTCACTCAATGGCCAAAAAAGTATTTTGTTTGATTTGCGCACTGATGAAAGTGCGGATGTATTGGCTACGTCGGCACAAGTGCGTGATTTATTAGCCAGTATGGAAGTGCAATTTGGTAATGAGTATAATTTGGGTGTGGGGTTTGATCTTGCTAATGAAATTAGTGCTAAATCAGATATTGTCCGTAACAATGGGGTAGTCGGTTTAATTTTGGTGCTGGTGGTATTAGCGCTATTCCTCGATAAACGTATTGCCTTTTGGGTCGCCATATCAATTCCTGTATGCCTACTCGGTACCTTGGCATTATTACCAGCCTTGGGACAAATTTTAGATGTTTATACCTTGTCAGCATTGATCCTCATTATCGGTATTATTGTTGATGATGCGGTTGTCGTTAGTGACAAAATAATCTCCTTAGTCGAAGCGGGACAACCTATCGATAAGGCGGTTAAAAATGGCGTGAAGGCCGTTTTACCAGCCGTTACTGCAAGTGTTTTAAGTACCATGCTGGCTTTTATACCGCTGTTATTCTTGCCGGGAAATGCAGGTAATATTGCGTACGTGATCCCGCTAACGGTTATTGTGGCATTGTGCTTTTCGTTTCTTGATGCATTATTTTTTATTCCGGCACATCTACAGAGCAGCTTAAGTAAAGGTAAAGCCATTAGATCCAATACAAATGATAGTTTTAAATTTGTGAATGATTTAATTACCCGGATCCTAATTAAACGAAAATGGGCGTTAAGTGTAGCGCTTGTACTGTGTATCGGTTTAGGCAGCTTCTCTTACAAACAATTAAGTTTTCTGTTTTTTCCTACCGATGGTGCCTACTTAATTGAGGTGGGCGTTGAAACCGATCCGGAATTATCCCTCGATGAAGCGTGGTTAGGTACACAAAACCTCGAAGCATTATTTGAAAATACGGCTGAAGTGGCTTCTTGGTATGGCGAGGTAGGTACACCAAGTAGTTATTGGGTTATTTCACTCAGTCCTGTTAATAATCGTGACCGTAGTGCTGAAGACATTGTTGCGGAATGGGAGGCCGCTGCTGAAAACATGGCTGGATTTGCACAAGTTGAATTTGATATTGATGGTGGTGGTGCACCTGTGGGTCGTCCTGTTGATATTAAAGTTGTGGGCGGTAGTGACGTTGGAAGAAATAAGTTAGCCAATGACTTAGCTATTTTTTTAGAGCAATTTGAGGGGACCAATCGTGTCAGCCGCGATCTACATGACAGTCAGCCACGTGTGGAAGCACAACTGCAGTATCAGTGGCTTAACTATTACGGGGTGAGCGCACAACAAGTGGGGAGTTTACTTAAATATGCCGTTGAAGGTGAACGTATATCGCGCATTTTTAATGGTGAAGAAGAAGTATTCTTTCGCATTGGTCTAGAGGAAAATGATAAAACCTTGGCTGAATTAAACAACCTGAATGTCAGAGCTGCTGACGGTAACTTGGTGCCATTAAGTAAATTAATTCGCTGGGTTGATACCACATCAGCTTCGCAGATCAGTCATTTTAATGGTGAGCGAGTGATCCGAGTATCTTCAGGCCTTGATGCTAAAATAACAGATCCGATTGCGGTATTCGAGGCGGTGACGAGTACATTTTCAGGTCAAGATTATGACGGGGCAAGATTAGTCGCTGCAGGGCAAATATTAGAAACCGCAGAAGCGCAGCAGGGTTTTAGTATTGCTATCTTGATGGCATTTGTTGGTATCACTATTCTCCTCTTGTTATTGTTTGATCGCATTACCGAAACACTCATGGTGTTAACTGTGGTGCCATTTGGGATTGCGGGCGCCTTGTTTATTTTGTTTGTACATAATCAGGTTCTAAGCTTTTTTTCGATTATCGGTATGATTGCCTTAATCGGCATTATGGTGAATAACAGCTTGGTATTGATTTGGCACTTTCGTGCAACAATTGCGGAGCTGGATAAGGGTAATGTCATGGCCTTTATTGTGGCTGGTACGAAAAGCCGTGTTCGTCCGATCTTATTAACGACAGTGACGACAGTGGTTGGTTTAGTGCCCTTAGCTTACGGCCTCGGTGGTTATGACAATTTCATGTCACCAATGGCCTTAGTGGTTGGTTGGGGGTGTATTATTTCAATGTTAGTCACTTTAATCATTATTCCGGCATTATACGCCTATGTTCTTGAATGGAAAATTCGTTATGAGCGTGAACTTTAATGCCTATTATAGCGATATTAGGTAGCGCATAATTCTGTCTTAAAGCCCGTTTTTATTTATTCATAAAAACGGGCTGACTTTATTGATCTGGATTAAATCTTTGTGATAATTATTATCATTTAGACTTGTACTCCCTGCATGATTCTTATAGACTCCATTCCATAATGTAAACAATTCGTATTTAGAGGTAAGGATGAAAAAGGGAATATTTGGTTTATCTGCTTTGGCACTAACAACATCACTTATGAGCGTAACGGCTTTTGCAAGTGAAGAAGTTAATATTTATTCAAATCGCCAAGCGAATTTGCTTAATCCGATCCTTGAACAATACACTAAAGATACTGGTGTAAAGGTGAATATTGTATTTGCTAAGAAAGGACTTGCAGATAGAATGAAACGTGAAGGTCGCTTATCAAAAGCCGATCTATTACTTACAACGGATATTAGCCGCTTAGTTGAAGCTGTTGATTTCGGTGTGACACAGCCTGTATCAAGCGACGTATTAGAAGATAACATTCCAGCGCAATATCGTGACCCTGATGGCGAATGGTTTGCACTGACATCACGTGTTCGTAATATTTACACATCACGTGAAGTATATGGCGACGTTGCTAACATCACTTATGAAGAACTTGCAGACCCTAAATATAAAGGTCAAATCTGTACTCGTTCAGGTAAACACCCATACAATGTAGCACTTATCTCATCAATGATTTCACATCACGGTGAAGCTGAAGCGAAAGTATGGTTAGAAGGTCTTAAAGCTAACTTAGCGCGTAAACCACAAGGTAACGATCGTGCTCAAGTTAAAGCAATTAAAGAAGGCGTTTGTAGCGTTGCACTTGGTAACAGCTATTACTTAGGTAAAATGCTGAAAGATCCAAAGCAAGTTGCTTGGGCTGAAGCGGTTAACATTAACTTCCCTAACCAAGAAAACCACGGCGCGCACGTGAATGTTTCTGGTATGGTATTAGCGAAATATGCACCGAATAAAGGTAATGCAGTTAAGCTAATGGAATACCTATCTGGCGCGAAAGCACAAGAAATGTATGCTGAAGTTAACATGGAATACCCTGTTAAAGCCGGTATTAAAGCATCTGAGCTAGTTTCATCTTGGGGCGAGTTCAATGCGGACTATATGCCAGTAGCTGAGATTGCAAAACATCGTAAAGCTGCACTAAGACTACTTGATGAAGTTAAGTTCGACTTGTAGAATGCATAAACCCCTAAATTGTTAGGGGTTAACAGTTGATATTACGACTTAATGAGTTGTTAATAGACTGATTTAAAGGTTGGTAAAGTTACTTTGTAACTCGCCAACCTTTTCGCGTATCTAAACAGGAGTTATTTTTCCGTCCATGAATCATAAGTTAGCCTTTTCTTGGCATTCTAGTAGTTGGTTTATTGCGATCATGTTAGCGCTACCTATTGCAGCTTTGTTTTATCAAGCTATAGGCCCCAGTGCAGATGTTTTTCAACATCTTCTTGATACCGTGCTCCTCGATTATGTACAAAATACCCTTATTCTTGTTTTTCTCGTTTGTTTAATTAGCTGTATTATCGCGTTACCAGCTGCTTGGCTTATCGCTATGTGTGATTTCCCCGGGCGCAAAAGCTTACAGTGGGCATTGATGTTACCGATGGCAATGCCTGCGTATATCGTCGCTTATATTTATACGGATATGTTTGATTATGCAGGTCCGGTGCAAATTGCTTTACGGGGTGTATTTGGTTGGGAACATGCCAATGATTATTGGTTCTTTGATATCCGTACTATTCCCGGCGCCGCAACGGTTTTAGCCTTGGTGTTATACCCTTATTTGTATTTGTTAGCCCGCACCTCATTCCTCGAGCAATCAACCAGTCTTATTCAAGCCAGCCGTATGTTGGGTAGTTCACCACTGTCGAGCTGTTTACGCGTATCGCTGCCGCTTGCTCGCCCTGCTATTGCTGTGGGTTTATCGTTAGTGGCGATGGAAACCGTGGCTGATTTTGCCACGGTCAATTACTTTGCTGTCAATACCTTAACCACCGCTGTCTACGATACTTGGATTGGCTATGGTAGTTTAACTGCCGCGGCGCAATTATCGGTGATGACTCTATCTGTTGTTTTATTGTTTGTCGGTTTAGAGCGTTTCGCCCGTCGTAAACAGCAAGTATTTCAAAAGAGCATGCTGCATGAACAAGAAGTGCGTTATCAGTTAACTGGCGCGGCAAAAGTATTTGCAATGATGTGGTGTTGGTTATTGGTGTTCGCTGGTTTCTTACTGCCGTTTGCAGTATTAGTGAATTATGCTTGGCATTATTTTGCCGAATCTTGGACTGAAGAATTTTTTCAATACAGTGCTAATAGCTTGATCTTGGCCGTTATTGTGGCGAGTTTAGCGGTTTTCTGCGCTGTATTACTGGGTTTATACCGCCGTTTAGTGGGTACTAAATACGCGACAATTCCTGCTCGTATTAGTACCATGGGTTATGCATTACCTGGCACTGTATTGGCGATTGGTATTATTATTCCCTTGACCTCAGCTGACTTTCTACTCAATGACATCACTGAATTGTTATGGGATTGGACGCCTGGTTTAGTCTTTACCGGCACTACCTTTGCACTTATTTTTGCGTATCTGATTCGTTTTTCGGCGATAGCCGTTGGTTCGATAGAAAGCAGTATTGACAAGATATCACCGTCGTTGGATATGGTGACGCGTACACTGGGGCACAGCCCGAATAGTATGATCCGTAAAGTGCATATACCCCTGATCCGTAAAGGCATATTGGCTGGATTTTTATTGGTGTTTATTGAATCAATGAAAGAGTTGCCAACGGCCTTGTTATTACGTCCGTTTAACTATGAAACATTGGCTACTTACGTATTCCAATTTGCGTCTGATGAAATGTTAGAGCAGGCGGCGTTAGCGGCGATTGTGATCGTGTTAGTTGGTTTGATCCCGCTTATTTTCTTAAACCGTTCTTTGGAGCAACAGCACTGATGACGACATCTTCTTCACTTGCTTTACGTATTTCAGATCTACATTGTAGTTATGCTGGCGTTGATATTTTAACGGGATTGGATCTCGAGTTAGGCAAAAATGAAATCTTGTGCCTGTTAGGGCCAAGCGGCTGTGGTAAAACCACGACATTGAAATTGATTGCTGGATTATTACCGCCAACGCAAGGCAGCATCGAAATTAATGGCGAGGTGGTTGATAATGCCGAGCTAAACCTCGCGCCTGAAAAGCGTAAAGTCGGCATAATATTTCAGGATTATGCATTATTTCCACACTTGACCGTGACAGATAATGTCTTGTTTAGCCAATACAAACAAAGCAAGGTTAAGCAAAAAGAGACGTTAGACTACGTACTTAAATTAGTTAATTTGACCGAGTTCGCTGATCGCTACCCACATCAGTTATCGGGTGGTCAACAGCAACGTGTGGCGATTGCCCGTGCGTTAGCTAGTTCTCCAGAGTTGTTATTATTGGATGAACCTTTTTCTAATATTGATAGCCAAGTACGTCATCACTTGATTGAAGAAATGCGCGATTTGCTTAAGTCACATAACATGAGCGCGATCTTTGTTACTCATAGTAAAGAAGAGGCGTTTGCTTTTGCTGATCGTTTAGCTGTTTTCCATCAAGGTAAAATTGAGCAATTAGGTACGCCAAGCGAGTTATATAACCAACCAGCTACACGCTTTGTGGCTGATTTTTTAGGTAAAGTAAATTACTTAGATGCAGTGGTATTGGATGCGCATAGTGTGCAAACGGCATTGGGTGTGATCAGCAGTAAAAAAGCATTAACGGTAGCGGTCGGTGAGCAAAAATTGTTAGCAATACGCCCACAGCAATTACAGTTACAAGTTGTGAAGCAGGGTATCGCGACGATTAGCCAACAACAATTCTTAGGCATGACGACGCATTGTACGATCTGTTTAACGGATACAGCGTTGGCTGACGGTTGTTTAGAATTATCGGTATCGATGCAGCAACCTATGCAGGTTGGCGATATGGTCAATGTTACGGTGGTCGAACATGATTTGGTGTTGTTTGAGCGTGAGTAGCTGCTAAACATCTTTAACTGTTAATGATTTATAAAGAAACATGTTTGGCGTGATAAACATCAGCGCCAAACATGTGATTCAGCTTCGCATGGTTTGTGCTAACTGCTAGATATATTCGAACAGCTCTTTTACTGCGCTATCTACTTCTGCAATAATACTGGTGCTTGTAGGGGTAATGAAAATAGTATCATCCCCTGCAATGGTACCTAAAATACCTTCAGTACGGCCTAATGAATCCAATAAACGTGCGATTAATTGCGCCGAACCTGGGCTGGTTTGGATCACAATCAAGCATTCATTATGGCTAATATCTAATACTAAGCTTTTTAACTGGCTGCTAATGGTTGGTACGCCTAATTCTGCTGGCAGGCAGTACACCATTTCATCTTTCGCATTGCGCGTGCGCACAGCACCAAACTTGCTGAGCATGCGTGATACTTTAGATTGGTTTACACTATCAAACCCTTGGTCTTTAAGCGCATCAACAATTTCACTTTGTGATCCTAGGTGCTCTTCTTTCAGTAGACCTTTAAATGCTTTTACTAACTGATCTTGTTTTTCACTCATATTTTTTACCATGTCAGTTGATTCATCTATAATTCAAGCTGCTAATACGCAATTCAATGTGATTTTATAATAAAAACCAAGCTAACTTTATAGCTGTTTTATAAAATAGGTGACTAAATCACTCATGTGAATAGCAAATGAACTTGAGTCACGATGAACTGAATAATTATGCATATGATACCAGTAGGGTATATTTTATCTAGCTTATTTGGCTAATTCGGTGTTTTTGCATAAAAACCGAATTAAAGTGAATATATATGTTGATTTTGAAGTTTATTCGGTTATTATAATCGCATCTAGTGCAATTATATTCAGTTATCATTATGAGCATCGAACTAAAAAACATCTGTAAATCTTGGGGTCAACTTGATGTGTTACAAAACATTGACCTTAAATGTGCCAAAGGCGAGACCTTAGTACTGCTTGGTCCAAGTGGTGCAGGTAAGAGTTCGTTACTACGTGTCCTTAATTTATTGGATACGCCAGATAATGGTGAAATAACGATTGCAGGTGAAACATTTGATTTTTCTGCTAAGTTAAGTGATAAAAAACTGACTAAGCGTAGCCAGATGCTAAGACAGAAAGTGGGTATGGTTTTTCAACAATATAACCTATGGCCACATATGTCTGTGATGGATAACTTAATTGAAGCACCAGTTAAAATTTTAAAGCAAACAAAACAACACGCTCGTGAAGAGGCCATGAAGATCCTTGAGCAATTACAACTAGCGGATAAAGCCGATGTATTTCCATTAGCCTTATCTGGTGGTCAACAGCAACGCGTCGCGATTGCACGTGCTTTAATGATGAAACCAGAAGTATTGTTATTTGATGAGCCTACTGCGGCGTTAGATCCAGAGGTCACCAATCAAGTAGCGGCAATCATTAAATCACTGGCAATTACCGGTATTACTCAAGTTGTTGTTACGCACGAAGTGGACTTCGCGCGTAAAGTCGCTAGTCAGGTCTGTTATCTTGAAGGCGGTGAAATTGTTGAATTTGGTGGTGCTGAGCACTTCCAGCAACCGCAAACACCACAATTTACAAACTACTTGAAGCATTAATTTATTAAAATTTAAATTGTTAGCTTATTTAAAACATGAGCTTATTTAAACATTAGGAACAGGTCGTACCAAATGAAAAAACTACTAACAGCATTAATTCTAACGTCAGCAGCAGCGCAAGTAACTGCAGCAGAACAAATAAAATTCGTTACAGAAGCGACATATCCTCCGTTTGAAATGATGGATGAAAACAATGAATTTCAAGGGTTTGACATTGATATCGCTCGCGCAGTTTGTATTGAATTAAAAGCAGAATGTAGTTTTGCTAACCAATCATTTGATAGCCTTATTCCCAGCCTGAAATTCCGTCGTTATGATGCGGCTATTGCGGCTATGGACGTAACGCCAGCACGTCAAAAGCAAGTTGATTTTTCTGATATCTATTATGAAAACTCAGCGGTGCTTGTTGCTGAGAAAGGCAAATATAATGTTGTTGCTGATTTATCAGGTAAAGCAGTCGGTGTACAAAATGGTACATCTCACCAGGCTTACATGACTGACACATATGCGGATGAAAAAGTATTGTTACTTAACTTTCCATCATACCAAAAAGCATTTCTAGACCTTAAAAATGGTCGTATCAATGGTGTTTTCGCTGATTCTGCAGTAGCGCATGATTGGCTGAGCAAGCATAGCGATGGTAACTACGAAACAGTTGGTAAAGCCGTGACTGATGCACAATACTTTGGTGCTGGTTTTGCTATTGCAGTACGTAAGGATAACGCCGAGTTATTGACTAAACTGAACAGCGGTTTGAAAGCAATTAAAGCGAATGGCACTTACGATAAAATTTACGCAAAATACTTTGCTAAATAAGAGATAACAGTGTTTAATCTCGGCCTGAGTTACGGTGTAATATCAGGGCATAATAGCCAAGTTATTGTGGTAACGAGATAATTCATTTTAAAGTGCCTTTTAGGGGCACTTTTTGTTTTTACGTCCGGAGTTTTTATGGATCTTTTGCAGCTTCAATTATTATTGGATGCAACAAAAATCACCCTTGGCCTTGCACTGACATCCCTGTTGGTTGGCTTGGTTCTCGCTATTTTATTCTGTGTTGCAGAAATGCAAAAGAACCCCCTTATTGCGAAACCTGTTAGCTTGTTTGTCACTATTTTACGTGGTTTACCTGAGATCTTGATTGTCTTCTTTGTGTTCTTCGGTGGCACGCATATACTGTTTTTATTAACCGATGAATTTTATGACATTAGTCCGTTTTGGAGTGGTGTAGTTGCTTTATCGCTTATCTTTGCTTCTTATGCATCGCAAACGTTACGCGCCGCTATTCAATCCGTTCCAAAAGGTCAACAGCAAGGCGCGCAAGCACTTGGTATGGGGCCGGTTCGTTGTTTCTTACGCATTACCTTGCCACAAGCATGGCGTTTAGCGTTGCCGGGTTTAGGAAATCAGTGGATGGTTTTATTAAAAGATACGGCGTTAGTGTCATTAATCGGTGTGACTGATTTGATGAAACAGGCGGATTTATTATCAGGTAGTACCTATAAACCTTTTACCTTTTTGGTTGCGGCTGCAACGATTTACCTGATTATTACCTTGATTAGCCAATGGCTGTTAAAGCACCTTGATAATTACATTAACCGTTTTGATGCCGGAGTCGCAAAATGACATTAGATCACTTCTGGCTATTATTTAACGGTCTAAGCACCACCCTTGAAATTACCTTCTTTAGTCTATTTTTTGGCTCTATCATTGCGGTCGGTTTAACGCTGGCGATGGTGAATAAGATCCCTGGGCTTAATTTGCTAGCGCGCGGTATTATCTTAATTTTTACTGGCACGCCATTACTCATCCAAATATTCTTGGTTTACAGTGGACCATCGCAGTTTGAAGTGATTAAAAATAGCTTCTTATGGGATTATTTAAGCCAAGCACAAATTTGTGCCATTATCGCGTTAGCATTTAATACTGCCGCTTATTCATCACTGTTATTTAAAGGCGCGATTGAATCTGTGCCGCGTGGTGAATGGGATGCGTGTAAAGCATTAGGGATGACTCGCGGACAAACGTTAGCGGTTATCGTGCCACATGCGTTACGTCGTGTATTACCGTCTTATTCTAATGAAGTTATTTTGGTGTTGAAAGGTACTTCATTGGCCAGCTCTATCACGATTATGGATGTGATGGGCTATGCCAATCAAATTAATGGTCAAACTTATGATGCATTAATGGCATTTTCAGCCGCGGGTATTATCTACTTAGGTATGAATGGTATCTTGGTGTTAATCTTTAAACAGTTAGAGAAAAAAGCCCTCGCGTTCCAGTCTTAATTGCTTTGTTGTTGACTCATTTATTTGCTGATTACAAGTTAGTATCGCAGTAGGTGAGTCAACATAGCCTAGTTACTACACGTTATTTCACCTGAAAGCTTATTCCTGCCAGATAGAAAGCTAACGCTTTAAAACGTCTATGTAATTCACTTATTTACCCTCGATACTCGTGTTGTTAATTGTTTTTTCGTCAATGTTGCAGTAAGGTAGCTGTGATTAAAGGAATTTGTGAATATTGTATTCAACAATAAACAATTAAGATAATGGAGACGTCTATGAAAGTCGCTGTATTAGGTGCTGCTGGTGGTATCGGTCAAGCTTTAGCCTTACTTTTGAAAACTCAACTACCTGCGGGTTCTGATCTGTCGCTATATGATATCGCGCCAGTTACACCGGGTGTTGCTGTTGATTTAAGCCACATCCCTACAGACGTTACTATTGCTGGTTTTGCTGGTATGGATCCAACGGATGCACTTGTTGGTGCTGACGTGGTACTTATCTCTGCGGGTGTTGCTCGTAAACCAGGTATGGACCGTTCAGATCTATTCAATATCAATGCTGGGATCATCAAAAATCTAGCGGGTAAATGTGCTGAAGTATGCCCAAATGCATGTATCGGTATTATTACTAACCCAGTAAATACAACTGTGCCAATCGCTGCAGAAGTACTTAAGCAAGCCGGTGTTTACGACAAACGTAAACTATTCGGTATTACAACGCTGGATGTTATCCGTTCTGAAACTTTCGTGAGCGAGCTTAAAGGCATTTCACTTGCTGACGTTGAAGTTCCAGTTATTGGTGGTCATTCAGGCGTAACAATTCTGCCGCTACTTTCTCAAGTTAAAGGCGTTGAATTTACAGCTGAAGAAATCGCAACACTTACACCACGCATTCAAAACGCGGGTACTGAAGTTGTTGAAGCGAAAGCCGGTGGCGGTTCTGCGACACTTTCTATGGGTCAAGCAGCTGCTCGTTTCGGTCTATCTCTTGTTCGCGCATTACAAGGTGAAGAAGGTATCGTTGAATGTACTTATGTTGACGGTGGCTCTGAGCACGCAACATTCTTCGCACAACCGGTATTATTAGGTAAAAACGGCGTTGAAGAAGTACTCGCATATGGCGAGCTAAGCGAGTTTGAAACCAACGCACGCGATGCGATGTTAGAAGAACTAAAAGCGAACATCACGTTAGGTGAAGAATTCGTTGCTGGTTAATCATTATTATTAACCGCTTAGGTTGATGGTGATTAAAATAGAAACCCAAGTTATCGTAACTTGGGTTTTTTTATTTAAGAAAATGCTATTTTGGTCGATATATTTATTAGTACAGTAATTACGATCGCCATACATCAGCTATGCTCACCTTATACAGCGCTTTAGGTTAATTGATATGCTTACAACACAGATAACGACATTGACAACAATTTATCGCCACGTAAAAGCGGTATTATGCGTGGTGATCGCGAGTGCATCGATGTCTGGTATTAATGTGATGGCGGCGGAATTAAGCCCATTGTTAGCAACACCTGTCGGAGAAAAAGAGCAACGTATTACTGACAGTGGAAAGTTGGCTGTGGCCGCAGAAGAGGCTGGTAAAACCAAATACAGTGATTTCCCCAGTGCGGTTGAGTTATATAGTGATGATGAACTCAATCAATTGATTGGCAAAAATACCCATCTCAAAAGGGTGCGAGCAGATCAATGTCAGTTAGTTGCAGATATTAAAGTACGTGCTGAATTAGTGAAATTACCTAGCTATCAATTTTTATGGGGTGACATGCTTGCTTGGGGGGTGTGCGTGGATAAAAATGCTGAGCTAGGTATTTATTTTATGCGCGCGGCCGCACGGCAAGGTCAGCCTCGGGCGTTAGAGCAACTGGGCCGTTATTATGTGCAGGGCAAATTTGTGCAACAAGATATTGAGCGTGCTTTACCTTTGTTTGAGCAATCCGCAAAACTTGGTTTTTTACCCGCTAAAATCCAATGGGCAGAGTTATTAGTGCGAGGTTATGGCAGTCCTTATGATTACCAAACGGCTTACAGTTACCTCTATAGCACCGTCACAGATGATGTAAATACACACCAAAAATTAGCGCTTTTATTAGCGCGACTAGAACATTTAATGCCTGAACACGTGGTGATTGCAGCGAAAAATGCGGTAAAATACCAATAGACAGCGCTCACTAAAATGCCATCAGAACTAACGAAATAGTCAATTGGAGTTAGTTTTGATTCGATTATTTCTCTATTTAACAGAATCCTTCCCGTATACCGACTTAGTTATGGTACAAAACTGTATCCCAACGTAGTTTGGGTATATAATCCGAACGATATTCCTACCAATTTGGACCTTCTATGAGTAAAGACCCTTTCCATACGCGCGAGCAGGAAAAATACAGCAACCCTATTCCTAGTCGAGAGTTTATTCTTGATTATCTTCGTAGCCTTGATAAAGCCATTAATCGTGAGCAAGTATTTGCTGGATTAAAATTAGCGGGTGATGAACACGAAGAAGCTTTACGTCGTCGTTTACGTGCGATGGAACGTGATGGACAGTTAATTTTTGCTCGTAACAGAACGTATGAGTTACCTGAGAACTTAGATTTATTGGAAGGCCTAGTATTAGGTCACCGTGATGGCTTTGGTTTTTTCCGTCCAGATGATGGTGGTAAAGATTTATTTATCTCTATCCGTCAAATGTCGACGTTATTCCATGGCGACCGTATTCTGGCACAGCCAGTAAAAGAAGAATTTAAAGGTCGTAAAGAAGCCCGTTTTGTACGTGTACTTGATGGCGAAGCTTTACAACTTGTTGGTCGTGTTTATTTAGATAAAGGCGTTGCCTTTGTTCGTCCAGACGACAGCCGTATTAAACAAGAAATACGCATCAGTGATGAAGAACGCCTTGGCGCTCGCGCTGGTCAAATGGTTGTGGTTGAAGTATTAAAGCGACCAACTTATAACTTACCTGCATTAGGTAAAGTGGTTGAAATACTCGGTGAGAACATGGCACCAGGTATGGAAATTCAGGTCGCGATCCGCACCCATGATATTCCGCACGTATGGCCAGAGCATATTATTGATGACATGAAAAAATTGTCACCAGAAGTGCCTGAAGATGCGAAATTAAATCGTGTTGATTTACGTGATTTACCTTTGCTAACGATTGATGGCGAAGATGCACGTGATTTCGATGACGCGGTATTCTGTGAACGTAAAAAAAGCGGTGGCTGGCGTTTATGGGTAGCGATTGCTGACGTAAGTTCATATGTGCAAACTAATTCAGATTTAGATCTGGAAGCGCAAGGTCGAGGTAACTCAGTTTACTTCCCAGAGCAAGTTGTACCTATGCTGCCAGAAGTATTATCAAATGGTTTATGTTCATTGAACCCACACGTAGATCGTCTATGTATGGTTTGTGAAATGACCATTTCTGACGCTGGTCGTTTATCGGGTTATAAGTTCTATGAAGCGGTGATGAATTCACATGCGCGTTTAACTTATACCAAAGTGGCTAACATTCTTGATGGCGACAAAGATTTACGTGAAGAATACCAAGCGGTAGTGCCACATCTGCACGAATTGCATGATATGTACAAAGTATTGAAAGTAGCACGTTCAGAACGTGGTGCGATTGAATTTGAAACACTAGAAACGCGTTTCGTCTTTAATGAACACCGTAAAATCGATAAAATCGTACCTGTTGTACGTAACGATGCGCATAAATTAATTGAAGAATGCATGATCTTGGCAAACGTTGCATCGGCTCGTTTTGTTAGCAAGCATAAAGCGGCTGCGTTATTACGTGTGCATGATACTCCAGGTGAAGAGAAGTTAGTTAACTTCAGAAGTTTCCTCAGTGAAACGGGTCTAGAGTTAAAAGGTGGTTTGAAACCGACGCCATTGGATTACGCTGATTTGATTAGCCGTATTCAAGATCGCCCGGATAAAGAACTTATCCAAACGATGTTGTTACGCTCAATGAAACAAGCGGTATATCAAGCAGAAAACAATGGTCACTTTGGTTTAGCATTAACGGCTTATGGTCATTTTACGTCACCAATTCGTCGCTACCCTGATTTAGTATTGCATCGTGCAATCAAGTTTGAAATTGCTAACCAAGCTGCAGTTAAAGCCGGTACGCCATTAACTAAACGCTGGACTAGCACCGGTGGTTATTGCTATCAGGTGAGTGATGTTGAAACATTAGGTGAGCATTGTTCATTAACAGAACGCCGTGCTGATGATGCAACGCGTGATGTCTCAGATTTCTTGAAATGTGAATACATGCAAGATCACTTAGGCGATACCTTTGAAGGTGTTATTGCTGCGGTCACTGGTTTTGGTTTCTTTGTGCGTATCAAAAACTTAAACATCGATGGCTTGGTACATGTATCTAGCTTACGCGGTGATTATTATAACTTTGATGGCGGCCGCCAAACATTACGTGGTGAGAAAAGTGGTGTTGAATATCGCATTGGCGATCAAGTTGAAGTGAAAGTATTAGCGATCAACATGAACGACAAGAAAATCGACCTTGAGTTAGCGGGTGCGGTAACACACACTCGTCGTAGTAAGCGTAAACCAGCTGAATTTTCTGGTAAACGTAAAACTGAAGGCGACAAAGCGAAGCCAGCTAAAAAGACCAAATTGAAGTTAAAAACCAATAGTGATGTTGTTGCTAGTGCAGCAGATAAAGCCCGCGTTGCTGCAAAGTTAAAGCCACAAACAGGCGATGCTGTTGAAAAAGGTACATCACCTGTTGATGCAGTTAAACCGAAAGGCAAGACTAAACCAGCGAAGAAGAAAGTAAAGGCGAAAGTTAAGTCGCGTCCCGGTAGAGCTGAACGTTCAAAGAAAAAAGCACAAGACAGCAAATAAATAGCAATAGCAATAGTAATAAGGTAGAGAGAGACAATGAGCAGTGAACTAATTTTCGGTATTCATGCAGTCAAATCATTACTGGAGCATGAACCAGAACGCTTCATTGAAGTATATGCATTGAAAGGTCGTGAAGATGACCGTCTAACACCACTATTAGAAGAATTACATAATATTGGTATTGCAGTGCAATTAGTTAACCGTAAAACACTTGATAACAAGTGTGACGGCGGCCGTCATAACGGTGTATTAGCACGCGTGATTGAAGGTAAAAAGTTAAACGAAGCAGATCTTGATACGTTACTTAACCGTATTGAAGAGAAAGAAGAGCATCCATTATTATTGATCCTTGATGGTGTTACTGATCCGCACAACCTAGGCGCTTGTCTACGTAGTGCTGATGCAGCTGGTGTACATGCTGTTATCGTACCAAAAGATAAATCAGTGCAACTGACATCTGTAGTACGTAAAGTAGCCTGTGGCGCAGCTGAAACAGTGCCACTGATTGCCGTGACGAACCTTGCACGTACTATGCGTGAACTACAAGAGCGTCGTGTTTGGATCGTGGGTACTGCTGGTGAAGCAACGCAAGATTTATATCAACCTAAACTAACAGGTCCATTAGCTATTGCGATGGGTGCTGAAGAGAAAGGTTTACGCCGTCTAACACGTGAACATTGTGATGAGCTTATTAGCATTCCAATGGCGGGTAGCGTTTCAAGCTTGAATGTATCAGTTGCGACTGGTATTTGCTTGTTTGAAGTTGTGCGTCAACGCCAAGCTAAATAAAGCCATTTCCTGACTAACCGTGGGTTTGGCTATTCGCTTAACCTGCGCGTGATAGGATTTGTTGATATAAAAAAAGCGTCCACTCAATGGACGCTTTTTTATTGACTATTTTTTAGGTAATCGATTTACTTAAATTTGTTTAATTCAGAGCGATGAGAGCTGTGGTTAAGCATCCATCACGTCAGACGCTTCACTTTTACCGTCACTGTTTACGCGCACATCATTACTGGCAATTTTGCTACCTTTGGGCATCTTCACGACTAATGTTTTCGCTAAGTCATCATGTAGGCAACGGCGTTTATCCCCTCTAAAAATAGCTAAGAAATTACTGATTGTAATAACAAAGCCCAAAATAGGCAGATAAGCAACAGCCCAAAATGGTAAGTAACGCTTGAAAATAATGTCTTGTAAGCTTAGGCGTTGGCCATTTTCACCAACAACGGCAATACCGACAATACGTTTACCTAAGGTCTGGCCATATTCTTTTAACAGGTAGCTGTTTAATGCCATAAATAGCAGTATTTCAAGTAACGAAACTTTGACTTGAGTAGCAAATGAAATGGTAAAATTTTCATCGATTCCAGCGCTGAGATTGAGTAAATCAAAACCGAGAATAAATGGGACTAACATAATCGTCGGAAAAACGATTTTATCTAATATTGCTGCTTGAAAGCGTTGAGCTAACGTCGCAAGTTCAACATATTGACGAGATGATGACGGTTCAGGTTGCATATGACTTCTATAAATTAGTTAGTTAACTGGATTTAGACCTAGATGATAATCAATCCTTAGCGTAACAATCAAGATTTACTCGCACTTATTTATCGGATCCAGTTTATTGGGAGCAGATTTGATCCGTAAGGTAAGATTATTGTTATTATGTTAGCTGATATTTAATTTTAGTATATGGGATGAGTTATGACTTGGATGTGTTATCGGTTTAGTGAGTTGTCTAGTATGCAGCTTTATGATGTATTGCAGTTACGCGCGGCAATTTTTGTGGTTGAGCAAGATTGCCCTTATCAAGATATAGATGGTTTAGACCTTCACCCCGAGACGCGCCATTTACTGCATTATAATAGCCAAGGGGAGCTATTGGCTTATCTGCGTATATTGGCGGCAGGCGTGAGCTACCCTGATGTCGCAATTGGTCGAGTGGTGACTGCTGCGTCTGCACGTGGGCAGGGACTTGGTCATCAATTATTAGAGCGTGGTATTAATGCAGCCAAGTCTGTGTGGCCAGCACAAGACTTATACTTATCAGCGCAGGCTCATCTGCAACACTATTACCAGCGTTACGGTTTCGTTACTGTAACGGCAGAATATTTGGAAGATGAAATTCCCCACGTTGGAATGCGCTCGAAAGCGAGTGCTGAGCATTCGAGAAGCTCATAACAAACAAAACGAGTAACATACACGAGAGCATATACGGCGAAAGTATTTTGATCATAACGATTCCTTGTTTAGTGTTAATAACATTTTGTTTTACTTTAAATGTTTTAGTTAATTTCTATCTCAGAGATATTTAATATGGCATATATTATTCATTGTTTTTGGTAGTTTGATGATTAAAATAAAAATCACTATTTGTTATTAATACTTTTATTTATCAATAATTAAAAGATGAATTTAGGTTAATACTTTAGGTCTAATACTTCACTGTAATGGCTGGCGTTATAAATATTTACGATTATCTTCGTTGTCGAGTTGTATTGTGATGAGTGACACTATATAATTCGCGGTCTCAAAATTAGTCAATTTTCTATACGTTCCTTGCCTCGATGGACCGACTAAGCCAGAGCCGAGGCTGATTAAACCCGTGAGGAGCTTACGATGCGTCATTACGAAATCGTATTTATGGTTCACCCAGATCAGAGTGAACAAGTTACAGGCATGATTGAGCGTTATAGCGCAGTTGTGACTGAAGCAAATGGTACTATCCACCGTCTAGAAGACTGGGGTCGTCGCCAATTAGCATACCCAATCAACAAACTTCATAAAGCTCACTATGTTCTTATGAACATTGAAGCTGGCCAAGATGTTATTGATGAGCTAGAAAATAACTTCCGCTTTAACGACGCTGTTATCCGTAACATGTTCTTGCGTACTAAAAGTGCAGTTACTGAAGCTTCTCCAATGGCTAAAGCTAAAGAAGAACGCCGTGAAGCGCCAACTGCTGCTACTGAAGCACCAGCTGCTGCTGAATAATAGCGTTTTAGCTATAGGTATTTGTTATGTTGGATAGCATTTAGTTATCCAATTTGTTGAGAAGATTTTAGGAGATTTTCATTATGGCACGTTTTTTCCGTCGTCGTAAATTCTGTCGTTTCACTTCTGAAGGTGTTACGGAGATTGATTATAAAGATATCGCTACGTTAAAAAACTACGTAACTGAAAGCGGTAAAATTGTACCAAGTCGTATTACTGGCACACGTGCTAAGTACCAACGTCAACTTGGTCGTGCGATTAAACGCGCACGTTACTTGTCTCTACTTCCATACACTGACTTACATAAGTAAGCTATTGTTTGGTCGTCAGACTAACTCTATATTTTTGAGGAAAGGTAATGCAAGTAATTTTATTAGACAAGATCGCTAAGTTAGGTAACTTAGGCGAGACTGTTAACGTTAAAGCTGGTTATGCTCGTAACTTCCTTTTACCGAAAGGTAAAGCTGTTCTAGCAACTAAATCTAACGTTGAATCTTTTGAAGCACGTCGTGCTGAACTAGAAGCATCTGTAGCTGCTGTTAAAGCAACTGCTGAAGCTAAAGCTGCAACAATCAACGCTCTAGAAGCTGTTGTAATTGCAACTAAAGCTGGTGACGAAGGTAAGATTTTCGGTTCTATTGGTACTCGTGACATCGCTGATGCGATCGTTGCTGCTGGTGTTGAAGTTGCTAAAAGCGAAGTTCGTCTTCCTGAAGGCGCTCTACGTACTCTTGGTGAGTTCGAAGTTAGCATCCAAGTACACAGCGAAGTATTCGCTACAGTAAACCTACAAATCGTAGCTGAAGCTTAATTTAAAGTTTAACTTTAAATTAACTACAGAATAAAGCCATGACCTCGGTCATGGCTTTTTTTATGTTTGCGATTTAGTATTTTACGACAAAATTGTTCATGTTCATCACTAAACGTAAACCGTTATGGCGAGTTCAGACGATTGTTAATAGCGTACTATTTTGGGTAGCCAGTGATGGTTCGAATCGATTTATATAACGGTTGCAGTTGTTTATACATTTTCAAATACACTTGGTTATACAGCGCATCATACGTATTGACGACTTCAGGTTGAGGTTGAAATATTTCATTTACCCGCGTCATCGCTGCAATTGCTTGATCAAAACTGCTATAAATTCCCAGACCTACCGCAGTGACAATCGCCGCACCTAACCCCGATGTTTCAAAGGTATGTGGTCGCTCGGCTGGCATATTAAAAATATTAGCTGTTAGTTGCATGGCTACATCACTTTGCGAACCACCGCCCGATACTCTTAATGTCGTTATCTTGACCTTGTTACGTTTGCCGATACGTTCTTTGCCCTCACGTAATGCGTAGGCTAAGCCTTCTAATATTGCCCGATAGATATGCGTACGGGTATGTACATCACCAAAACCAATAATACCGCCTTTGGCTTCAGGACCTGGATCGCGTGCGCCCGGTGTCCAATACGGCTGTAACATCAGCCCCATAGAACCGGGCGGGATCTTGGCCACTAAGCGGTCAAATAATACTTCAGGTGCGATCCCTTCGGCATCGGCGATATGTTGTTCCCGTAAACCGAACTCTTTTTTAAACCAACTGATCAACCAAAAACCACGATAAATCATGATTTCAGATGAATAGTGACGGGGTATTGCCGAGGGAAAAGGCGGTAAGTGTGGTGTTGCCTCGGTGTATTTATCTGTGGTGATATTGATGGTTGCTGTGGTGCCATAACTTAAACAAGCGATGTTTGGCCGGTTACCACCTGAGCCGATAATTTCACAGGCTTTGTCTGAGGCTGACGCGATAACGGGCAAGCCTGCTGGAATACCTGTATGGATCGCGGCCTTCTCAGATACATGACCGACAAGTTCACCTGGTTCAATGAGCTTGGGTAACATGCTTGGATCTATGGCGAGCATATCCCAACGCCAATCTGATTTTTTTAACCAGGCTAATTTTTTATAATCAAACGGAATATAACCAACTTGGCTACCGACGGAGTCGACAATATTGTCGGTGAATTTATAATTTAAAAATCCTGATAACAACAAATACTTGGATGTGTCACGCCAGATATCAGGCTGATTTTGACGGATCCAAATAGCTTGGGATTTTTCTTGGAAACGTTGAATAATATCTTCGACACGGGCAATTTTAAATAACCAATTCCAGGGCCATTGTATCGCTTCCTGTTGTGCGTGGCGTTGATCTAACCAGATGATCGCAGGACGTAATGCCTTGCCTTCACTGTCGAGGTTGATCACTGTGCCACGCTGTGTGGTGATCGACATGCCGACGATATCGAGTTTATTGATCGCCGGGTACAAGGGTAGATCTTGCCAAAGTAAATCACAGGCTTGTTTGACTGCGAGCCAATAATAATCAGGATCCTGTTCTGCCCAACCGGGCTGTACGGAAAAGTAGGGGGTGATCACTTGCTGGCCTTTGGCGATCAAATTACCTTGAATATCAAACAGCAGTGCGCGCACACTCTGCGTGCCATTATCAATGCTGAGCAAATAACCTTGCTGCTGTTGATCGGAAGCTCGTGAGCTTGATGCACTGTGTTCCGACGTTGATTGCATTGACGCTGATGTTGGAGCTCGACTATCCATGTAAATTATCTCCGGCTGAATTAGTGTGCAACTACACGGGGTAGATCATCGCTAAACGTGGCTATATCAAATCTTTGTTGTGGTAACCCATAATAACGTTGGATAATGTCTTGATAACGCGCGAGTTCATGTTGCCAGTGTTGATCATCCCACTCTAATATTGTTTGGCAAAGATGCTGTAATTGCGTAAATAATTGCTCGCCACCTTTAGGCAATAATAAGCCGATGCGACTGCGACGTAATAATAGATCATCAAGGTGCACCACCATTTCGTGCTGCAAAATCCACTTTAATTCAGCGAGTGAGGTGTTGGTACTACCAATTAATTTTAGCTCATCGTGACGAGCATGATTAAGCAGGTGGCTATAATGGCTCCCGTAGTGACTTTTTAACCGCTGTATTTGCTGTTGATTTAAGTAGCTGTCAGTGGGTGGCGTTACGGTAATAGCTGTAAACAATTTAGCTGTTTGTAGATCCACCAAATTCATATCGGGTAAGTAATGTTGGGCCACTTTTAATACATCAAGCGCGATCAACCTGAAGGTGGTGAGCTTACCGCCGGCAACGCTGATCAAGCCTTGTTCATTCCAGATCGAATGTTCACGCTTTTCGTCTGACGGTTTGGTTTTTTTGACATCATTTTTACTATTTTCACTGGCATTATTACTGACAACAGGGCGGATCCCTGCATAAGTAGATATCACGTCGGCTTCGCTGAGTTCGGCTTGCGGGAATTGTTTGTTGATCCCACTAAGGAGATAATCAACTTCGTTTTGACTAATACAAGGCTGTTGTTCTAGATCATCATGGTCGAGATCCGTGGTGCCAATGACAGTGCTATTTTCCCAAGGGAAGGCAAAGATAGGGCGTTTGTCTTCAGGGTGGAAATAGCTGACAGAATAGGCTAGTGGTAATCGCCAACTGGGCACGATCAAGTGACTGCCACGCAAAGGTCGAATGGCTTTTTTGGCTTGCAGTTGTTGGCGCAATTTATCGGTCCAAGGTCCTGTCGCATTGATGACTACTTTTGCGGTTAAGTTAAATTGTTGTCCTGATACTTGATCTTCGACGCGGATACCTGTGACTTGCTCGGTGGTTTTTGGTTCTGTTTTAAGTTCTTGTTTAAGAAGAATATCGGCACTAAGGTAATTCATCACTGTGCCACCGAGCTCTTGTGCTTCTTGTAATACCCGCATCACCAATCTTGCGTCGTCGGTGACGGCATCGGCAAATTGGGTTGCACCGCGTAATTGGTGCTGTTCAATACCTGGGACATGAAAGTCGGCAATGCCATTATTAATATAACGGTGATTACGCTTACCACCAATCCAATCATAAATGGTCAGTAAGCTATTAAATATAAATGGTCCTGGAAATTGATATTTATAATGACCCATCAAAAATTGCAGCGGATTAACTAAACCCGGTAATTCGTTCAGTAGTTTTTCCCGTTCAGTGACGGCGTCTTTGGTCATCGTATATTGACCGCTGCCGAGATAGCGTAAGCCGCCGTGTACCATTTTTGATGATTTACTGGATGCGCCCCAAGCAAAATCTTGTTTTTCGATTAGTAATACCTTGAGTCCTGCTTGGCTCGCGGTTAATAAGATACCAGCACCGGTAATGCCCCCGCCAACGACGATCATATCCCAGATTGTATTATTGCTATTTAGTTGCAGTTTTTCGAGCTGCTGATCTCGAGTCAAACTTGTTAATGGCTGATACATACAACCCCCTTTAGCTGATGACTTGTGCTTGTGCTTGTTCTAATTCTGATTCTGAGGCGTCAGGTGAAGCAATAAGGCAATGTGGGTTCATGATCTGTTGTGGATCAAAAGTATCACACAGAGATTGAATTGCTTGGATCGTCAATGTGCCTTTTTCTGTGGTTAAATAGGGCTGATGATCTTTACCGACACCGTGTTGATGACTAATGGTGCCTTGGTTATTGACGATGATCTCTGACGTTGAGTGTTTTAACTTTGCCCATTGCGCTAAGGTTTGTTCATAGTTTTCACCGGCTTTAAATATATAGGTGGTGTAAATACTAGAGCCTTGTTGGTAAAAATGAGACAAGTGAGTAAATACGTGCAGTTGTGGTGAACCTATCGCGTTATCAGTACTGCTATTTTGGGCTAATACAGTGCGTAAATTAGTTTCTATTTTAGCTAATAAATTATCAACATTATGCCAATCGGTGGCTGTTTCAAGGGTGTCGACGACATAACCTTTTTGCCACAAGGCTTCACGGAAGTAAGGCATGGTGAAACGTTTCTCCGCCCATTTATTGCCCATAAATGAACCGGTATATAAACCTTGGTGTGCTTTGGTTATTTTTTTTAATTGCTTCAATGCATTGCGGCATTGGAATTTTGTACCGGTTAAACCAAAGGTCATCATACATTTGCCGTCTTTGGTGCCAAATAAAGCGAGGGCTTTTTCCAGTAAGGCGATTTGTTTTTCATGTCCTGCTAAGGCGAGCTGCGTTTCGGTTTCGATGGCATTACTTAGGCGTAACATCGATAATTGAATATCTGATTGGACTAGGTTTTTTGCTGCCTCTTTTGCTTGCTGCCAACTTGGAAAGAAGGTGACGTAAAAATTTTCTTGTTCAGCCAGTTTGCGTACGCGTACTTTAACCGTCGATAAAATGCCAATGCGTCCTTCCGAGCCCATCAATAAGGCTTTAATATCAGGGCCTGCAGCTGAGGCTGGGAAGGTGGGAATATCTAAGTGACCGACTGGGGTAATGACTTCACCACCGGCAAACAATTCTTCGATACGGCCATAGCGTAACGACTGCTGACCACTCGAACGCGTGACAACCCAGCCGCCAATGGTTGAAAGTTCGAAAGACTGTGGAAAATGACCCAGCGTATAACCTTGCGCACGTAATTGTGCTTCGACTTGTGGTCCTGGTGTGCCTGCACCAAATGTCGCTATCTGACTTTCTGTATCTAATGCAATAAGGCGATTCATACGCCCCATATCCACGGTTAATATGGCTTGTTGTGAGGCGAATGGATTAATGTGGCCTGCGACACTGGTACCACCGCCATAAGGGATCACGAGAATATGCTGCTCCTGGCAGAAACTCAACAGTTCGGTTAAATCGTCATTATTTTCTGGAAATGAAACACCATCGGGAAAATATTCAAAATCACCACTGCGCATGGCTAACCAGTCCGGTAGACTTTGACCCCGAGCATGGCGAATACGGGTTTCAGGATCACGGTTAATTAAGCGGTGATTCGGTAACCTTGATTCAGGCACTTGCTTAATGACATCGCGAAGTTGTGCGTCGACGAGTGGTGTTGTCGTGCCGACTTTTGCCAGTAAAAAAGCATCCGCTGTGCTGGGTAAATCTAATTTATTGGCTTCATCGCCCCAACCATTCCAACGTTTCATGCGCTTATCTTCCTTGTTATATTATGGTGTGTAGCATAAGTTTAAGCGCAAAGGTCAGTTGATCGCATTGTCGTATTAAGCCAACATAAGTATCAAATTAGGACTAACTCACAATACCTTAGGGTAAAGCCAGTTATACTCAATAATACGTATTGAATAAGGATGATTCAGTTATGGTGGGGTTAGGTTCGGCATCAGTGCCAGTAGTAAAGCAGTATTTGCGCTATGTCGAAACATTGGATATCGATATTCCGGCGTTATTAGTGGCGAGTAGCATATCTGCAGCGACGTTGGCACAAGAAAACGAACGCATTAGTGGTGAGCAGTTGCAGGCTTTTCTAGCTAACCTTATCATTGCAACGGACGATCCATTATTTGGTTTAAAGAGTGGTGTGTTTGTTGAACCGAGTTCATACAGCGTATTAGGTTATATCACCATGACTTGTGCAACACTTGCGCAAGCATTAGAGCGGATCCAACCTTATGAAAAATTGGTGGGGGACATGGGCGTTACGTCTATTGATTATCTGCCACAGCAATTAGCCATTCACTGGCATTGTGCTTATACGTTTGAAGATGTACGCGAGCAGATGGTGGATAATGTCTTTGCCTCTTGGCTCGCTTATGCGCGTTGGCTGTCTGGACAAGATGTCGGTCCGTTAGCGGTGCACTTACAGCGGGCAAAACCAGCGCAAGTACAGCTTCAGCATTACCAACAGGTTTTTAACTGTCCCGTGTTATTTTCTCAACCAAATAACAGCCTTATTTTGCCTCTTGATTATTTGGATATCCCCTTACGACAGCCTGACCATGGTTTGTTACAAACCTTAGAGTTACATGCGGCAGGACAAGTTTCAGCTTTGGGTGACTCGCATCGTTTTAGTATTCAAGTCAAAGATATTATCCGCACTTTATTAGCCAAGGGGATAACCCGAAAAGATATGGTTGCTGGTCAGTTAAATATGAGTGAACGGACATTACAGCGAAAATTACAGCAAGAGCAAACCAGTTATCAAAAATTGTTAGATGAAGCGCGATTATTATTAGCTCAGCAATATTTAACCGACACATTATTATCAGTGGATGATATTGCTATGCAGTTAGGTTTTAGTGAAACCCGTTCGTTTTTTCGTAGTTTTAAGGGGTGGACAGGGAAAACACCGAGTATTTATAGAGAGTCTAGCTCACAGAAATCAGGCTAAACTCATGATTTATTATACTCAAGCCTTTCAATTGTTGAGTATGAAGACTAAAATTTGCTACAAATAATAAAGTTAAACCCTATACTGCTTCACAGCAGGATGCAATTAGTGAGTATATGATGAAAAAAATTACAACAATGATCGTCGCATTAACATGTCTAGTTCCTTCTCTATCTATGGCTGCCGGTGGTGATATTGCCGCTGGTAAAGCAAAAGCAGCAGTATGTGCAGCTTGTCATGGTGCGGCTGGTATTTCAGCTATCCCTATGTACCCAAATCTAGCGGGTCAAAAAGAAATGTATTTAGTTAATGCATTAAAAGCGTATAAAGCGGGTCAACGTACTGGCGGCATGGCACCGGTAATGGCTGGTCAAGCAATGGCATTATCTGATGCGGATATTAATAACGTAGCGGCATATTTCTCAAGCCTTAAATAGTATTGCGTTAATTTCTTGATGATAAATGCAAAAAGCCTCGTGATGAGGCTTTTTTATTAACCAAAATACCGTTAAACACTCCTTCGTTTAAATTTTTACTACTTCTCAGGTTATTTCATTTCCCCTACAGGGATATTTTTAGGATAATGGTTAATCACACTAAATTTCGTGAGTGCTAGCATGGCCGACAAACGTCAAAATCAGTTCCAAAATCAGTTTTCAAAAGACAGAAATAAAAAAGACAGTGCTGTTGATGCGCTAAAAGTGCCGCCGCATTCGTTTGAGGCTGAGCAGTCGGTTTTAGGTGGCTTATTTATTGATAATGAAGCCTGGGATCGTGTAACCGAATTTATTGTGGCGAAAGATTTTTACAGCCGTCCGCATCAGCTTATCTTCGAAGCAATGGCTAAGCTGGTGGACCAACATATTCCACTGGACATTATTACCGTATCTGAATGGTTAGATAACGAAGAACTACTTGATGATGCAGGTGGCTTTGCGTATCTGGGTGATATTGTTAAAAATACCCCAAGTGCGTCGAATATTACCGCTTATGCGAATATCGTGCGTGAACGTGCGGTCATTCGTGAACTTATTGCGGTGGCCAGTGATATTACTGAATCAGGTTATGAGCCGCAGGGGCGTAAAAGTACCGACCTACTTGATTTAGCGGAAAGTAAAGTATTTCAAATCGCAGAATCAAGGCAGAGTGAAGGCCAAGGCCCGAAAAACCTAGAAAGCGTACTGCAAGAAACCGTTGATAAAATCGAAGAACTTTATCAAACGCCGCATGATGGTGTGACTGGTGTTGCCTCGGGTTATAACGACCTTGATGGCATGACGACAGGCTTTCAACCGTCGGATTTGATTATTGTTGCTGCCAGGCCGTCGATGGGAAAAACGACTTTCGCGATGAACTTGTGTGAGCACGCGGCATTGAATCAAGACAAACCCGCGGTTATTTTCTCGCTGGAGATGCCTGCAGAACAGATCATGATGCGTATGCTCGCGTCACTCGGTAAGATTAACCAAACCAAAGTACGTACCGGCCAGTTAGATGATGATGATTGGGCGCGTTTATCTGCGACCATGAAGAGCATGCTGGAGCAGGGTAAAATGTACATCGATGATAGCTCTGGTTTGACACCGACCGAGGTGCGTTCACGCTCACGTCGTATTGCTCGTGATCATGGCGGTATCAGTATGATCATGATTGACTACCTGCAATTGATGCGTGTACCGGCATTAAGTGAAAACAGGACCTTGGAAATCGCCGAGATATCGCGTTCATTGAAATCCCTTGCTAAGGAACTTAAATGTCCTGTTATTGCCTTATCACAGCTTAACCGCTCGTTGGAGCAACGTGCTGATAAGCGACCTGTTAACTCGGATCTACGTGAATCAGGTTCTATTGAGCAGGATGCCGATTTAATTATGTTTATTTATCGTGATGAAGTTTATAACGATGACTCGCCCGATAAAGGCACCGCCGAAATCATTATCGGTAAACAACGTAACGGCCCGATTGGTAAAGTTAGACTGACCTTTAATGGTCAATTCTCCCGTTTTGATAACTTTACTGGTCCTGCTTATGATGATGATTATTAAGGAATAGCTATGCGTTCAGCAACGGCTGAAATATGTTTGCAGTCATTGCAGCATAACGTTAAACAGATAAAAAGCATTGCCCCAAACAGTAAAATAATGGCTGTTGTCAAAGCGAATGCTTATGGCCATGGTTTATTGGCTGTCGCGAGAGCATTGAAAGCAGTCGATGCATTTGCTGTTGCACGTGTTGAAGAGGCATTAACGTTACGTAGTGGCGGCATTGTTAAACCTATTTTGTTGTTGGAAGGTTTTTTTTCAACAGATGAGTTACCGATCTTAGTTGCCAATAACATTCAGACATCGGTGCATATTGAACAACAATTGGCTGAACTTGAAGAGGCGGATTTGGATGCGCCGATTCATGTGTGGTTGAAAATGGATACTGGTATGCATCGTTTGGGTATCCGCCCAGATAACTGCAAACGTGCGATTGAGCGTTTAAAGAATAATACTAATGTCGTGCAACCAGCTCGCTTGATGACGCATTTTAGTTGCGCTGATGAAGTTGATCCAAGTATTACCCAGCGCCAGATTGATTTATTTGATGAATTAGTCGCCGGTGAAGAAGGGGAACATTCGATTGCCAACTCTGCTGGTGTATTAGCGTGGCCAACAGCACGTCGTGAATGGATCCGTCCTGGTATTATGTTATATGGCGTATCACCGATGATAGGTGCTACCGCAGTAGAACATAATCTCAAACCTGTGATGACATTAACCACAGATTTGATTGCTGTACATGATATTAAGCAAGGTGAAAAAACCGGTTATGGTGGCATTTGGAGTGCACCTGAAGATACGCGATTGGGTGTTGTGGCTGTCGGGTACGGTGACGGATATCCACGCATGGCACCTGAAGGTACACCTGTTTTAATTAATGGCCGTATCGTACCTATTGTTGGGCGTGTTTCGATGGACATGTTAACGGTTGATTTAGGCGCTGATTGCCAAGATCAAGTGGGTGATAAAGTGATCATGTGGGGCGCGGGACTGCCAGCTGAATTAGTGGCTGAACATATAGGTACCATCGCATACGAACTCGTTACTAAGCTTACGCAACGGGTGTCGCTTAAATATTTATAAAAATTAGTTAATTGTCATTGTGATGTTACCGCTTTGTAAATTGACGAAAGTTAAGCTATATCAAGCTATTATGTGCATAAATAACAGATGGTCATGAATATTAATGCAGTAAATGATGTGTTATCAGCATTTATTATCTGCATTTTGTGAATTAATTAGGCTATTATAGTATAGAGTTATGACTCTATATACTCAATTAGGGTTGTAACAACACCGATAATAGCAAATTATCGTGTTATTTCGGCGATATTTAGGGAATAAGTGTAAATTTGATTGATGTAACTAAAGGTTATTATTAAGCTTAGTTTATCCCACTTTATATAATTTAATTTGTGCAATGATGAGGGCATATGACAGAAAATAACACGACGCAAAGAAATCTTCCTCGGCAGGAAAGAAGCCTTGAAAGAGTAAAGCAAATTATTGATTCTGCGGCAGCTTTGTTTGATGAAATTGGTATTGCTAATGCTACGCCTTCTGATATAGCTAAAGCATCGGGCTTAACCAGAACATCGTTGTACCGTTATTTTCCAAATAAAGCATCGATAATTCGTGCTTTAGCAGAGCGCCATCTGCAAGCACTGCAATTACGGTTCTCGGCTGTACCAAGTGATTTACCGCTTGCAGAACGCATTGAATTGGTTATTGAGGTATACGCTGAATTTTACCGTAAAGAACCGGGTTATATGGCTGTTTGGTCGGGTGTAGATTCATTACCTGAGCTGAAAAGTATTGATCAGTCTGCGCTTGATTTTCATTCTGCGGTTATTCAAAAGCAAATGGAAAGTATCGTGTCTGATGAGATTAGCGCTGAACAGATTAAGATGATCTCGGTTATCTTACCACGTACTGTCGGCTCTATTTTGCGTCTAGCAGTACAAGAGCCTGAATCAGCAGATAAATACGTTCGTGAAGCAAAAGTGCTAGCGACGGTATATTTGACTCACTATGCACATATTTCTGGTTATGATCTTAAGAGTCACTTAAACGCAGAATAATCGAATAAATTAGCAGTGTTGAGCTCATCACACTGCTGCCTTCCTTAAATTAGCAGCGGATGCTTACCCTCAAATAATGGAACTGTTTTATGCCTATCTCTTATGTTGAACCTGTATTTCGTCCGCCGAGTGAATGGCGTTCATTGATCTTACAAGTCGCAAATGGTTGCTCTTGGAATAACTGCACTTTTTGCGATTAGTTGGGGTATCACAAATATAATATTTCAATGTAGTTTAGGGATATTTGAATAGAAGATCTTGTGCTAACTTTATATTACATGCATGTGTTTAGTGTAAAAGTGTAATATAAGGAATGGGCAATGTTAGCCTCTATAATATGTAAGTCTGTCATCACAGTTGATAATACCGGTAGTCAAATTGAGTTGCCTGTTGTTATCACTGGTGAGGGCATCCTCGATAGCTACCTACGCTATTTGAAGAAACACAGCAATAAAAGTCAGACCTGGATAAATGCATCGGCTCATGCAATAAGATTACTACTTGATTATATAGATGCGAATGATGGTTGTTTTGAACATGCCCGTGAGATGTTCAAAAGCTTTGCTGACTGTCTTTATACTGGCACTATTGATGAAGAGGGTCATGATCCGTCTAACCTGCGCTGGCAACCTCGTCGCGTTATTAACGCCGATCGTATTGTTTACTACATCACAGAATATTCTGATCATCTTGCAGATATACTTGATAATAATAATCTACAGTTAAATCCTTTCCGTAAAGCGACAAAATTTGAAGAAAAGCTGAATTGGGCTGCTAGTTCGCATCGACTAAATAATTCTTTTCTATCTCATCTCTCATCAAAAAGTCGTGATGAAGAATCGATGAAACAATCTAGGGTTCATAGAGGCAGGGCTAGTTATTCTGGTCAGCGTCATGATCTTGAGCAAATATACGCATTTCCCGAATCTAAATTTGATCCATTAATAAACATTGGCTATTCAAGGCCAAGCATATCTCCGACTGCACCAGATGAACAACGATTAGAACTTCGGAATGTATTGATATCTTATCTTATGTTTTACGGTGGATTACGTATAAGTGAATGCTTTCATATCTGGGGTGATGATATTCAGATAAATGCTATTACGGGTCAATCAAAGGTTAATGTTTATCAGCCATCGACAGGTACTTCACCTAAATTTTATAACACATCAGGAGTTACAGATAGACAAACCACTCTAGGTCTTTATTTCGGCTTCAAGCCTCGAACACATTATAGAAAAACTAGCTGTATGTATGCGGGTTGGAAGAGTCCTGCTGTCGATAAAAATGGCGCTCGATTTGTGCATTGGTTTCCACCTAGCAAAGGCATCGAGTTTGCAAATTATTGGCGTAGTTATATGAAGATACAACGTGTTAATCCACCTGAAGATAATATGCATCCATTCGCATTTACGAATGCGCAAGGAGCTCCTTACTCAATGTCTGCATTCAGAGAACGATATCAAGTTGCACTTCATAAGATTGGCATGACGATGAGTAAAGAATTAGGCACTTCACCGCATGGACTGCGCCATTCATATGGGCAGAGAGTTACTACAATGCCTCTAGGCGATGGTATTTCAGAAGCGGAGCATCGTATTATGATTCAAAGAATGTTAGCCCACGTATCTCTTGACTCGCAGGAAAGCTATAAACGATTTACTGATGAGCAAATTACAGAAATGCTCGATAAGGTCGAAGAATCTTAATCATATGATTAAATGTAGGGCGTATATAAAAATATTAATAATATTTAAAATCATAAAGTGAGTGTTTAAATTGAAGCGTAAAAATAGAAACTGCATGTATAAAACACTATTAGAAATTAGAAATGCGATAGAAATTATAAATCGTGATGTCGATGAAATATTGATAACAGGGTATACCTCATATAGTAAAAACTATCGGCGCGATAATCTCTTACCCTCTCGAATAAATCATGTTTGTACACATTCGGAACGATCTAAATTTATTGCTGAATATGCCAGTGAAATTAAGGTTGAGCAAGGGGGGGTAAATTTATGGGATGCATTATTGAGGCGTAAGGTTGTGGATATAACGCTCGAGTATGTACGTGATGAAATAGAATTGATAAACAGCAATGCTAGTGAAGTATTGATAACAGGCTCGTCCACGTATGTTAAACACTATCAGCGTGCGAAGTTCTTACCTCGTAATATAACTGAGGTATTTACACATTCGGAACGATCTGAATTCATTGCTGAATACGCTAATGAAATGAAGGTTGAGCAAGGGAGTGTAAATTTATGGGATGCTTTATTGAGGCGTCCCACTATTAATATAACACTCGAATATGTACGAGATGAAATAGAAATTATAAACAGTAATGTAAGTGAAGTATTGATAACCAGTTCTGTTTCGTATAGTAAAAACTGTCAATACGGTAGATTCTTACCTCGTAGTATTCCTAAGTTTTTTACAGGCTCAAAACAAGCTGAATTCATTGCTGAATATGCTAATGAAATGAACGTTAATAAAAGAAGTGTGGGTTTATGGGATGCTCTATTGAGGCGTCAAGTTGCGGATGTAACACTAGAATATGTACGAAATGGGATAGAAATCATAAATAGTGAAGCCTGTGAAGCGTTGATAAGCAACTCTGCCTCGTATGCAGAAAACTATCATCGCAATAAGTTCTTTCCTAGTACTATAGTTCAGTTTTTTACAGGCAAAGAACAGGCTGAATTCATTGCTGAATATGCCAATGAAATGAACGTTTTTAAAGAGAGTGTGAATGTGTGGGATGCTTTGTTAAGACGTCCTGTCATGGATGTAACACTCAAGTATGTACGTGATGGAATCGAAATCATAAATAGTGGCGCCGGTGAAGATTTGATAACAGGTGTGTCTACGTATACTGAAAACTATCAACGCGTAAAATTCTTACCTGGTAGTATAAATCATTTTTTTTCAGATTTTGAAAAAACTAATTTCATTGCCGAATATGCCAATGCATTGAACGTTGATAAAGGGAGTGTAAATTTATGGGATGCCTTGTTGAGGCGTCCGGTTGTGGATGTAACACTTAAATATATACGTGATGAGATCGAAATCATAAACAATGAGGCCGATGAACTATTAATAATAGGTCATGACTCTTATATTGAAAACTATCAGCGTGCTAAATTTTTACCTTCTACTATACCCCTGGGTTTAAAAAAATTGGAACAAGCTGAATTTATCGCTGAATATGCTAATGAAATGAACGTTAATAAAAATAAGGTGGGTTTATGGGATGCTTTATTGAGGCGACCGATTGCAGATGTAACACTCGAATATGTGCGTGATGGGATAGAAACCATAAATAATGATGCTGGTGAAGTATTGATAACCGCTTCTTCTTCATATGCTAAAAATTATCATCGCAATGAGTTTTTTCCTAGCACTTTAACTCAATTTTTTACAGACTCGGAGCAAGCAGAATTCATCGCAGGGTATGCCAATGAAATGAACATTGATAAAGAAAATGTTAGCTTATGGGATGCTTTATGTCCTCAGCGGAAAGTAAAATATACTCTAGAAATGATAAAAAAATCTCATCCTAAATGGTTTCTATATTTTTCTAGTTTTATGGCTAACCAAAATAACATATCTCAAAAAGAGCGTGTTTTTAAAAATTTCATTCAATATTTCATTGATGAATTTGGCTATTCACTTAACCCGCTAGTTTGCCTATCTCAGAAAGAAAAGAAGATAGATTTAAATGAGTATGAAAGCTTTTTTTCATCGTTTGGAGAATCTTCGAAGAAGATATTTCATACAATTGTAGTGGAATTTATTGATTTTATCATCGCCGATTTATCCGGATTTGATAATGATACAGAAGAAGATGAAGCACCTCTTTTATCAAATAAATTTAACTATTTTGAAAGTGATCTGCTTCATATTAAATCACCAAAATTTAGCGAGTCAAATAAACCAAGATTGGCTTTTTCATATATAGTAAAAGCACGTGAATGGATATTTCCTGACAGTTGTAATAATTTTACTGATCTAAAGCACCTACATAGCCTTGTAGATCAAGACTGGATTGAGGTAGAGGAATCGCAGATTAATGCGTTGGATCTTAACTGTGTTTGGCGTCATCGAAAAAAAGATAATAAAACAAGTAGAAAAAAAGATATAAACAGCGGTAGAAGCGTTGAGTTTGTATATGAAATATGGATGCCGACACGATGGATTATGCTGTACACATTATTACAGGTTCCAATTCGCGGTGTGCAGGTCACAAAGCTCGACTCCGGTGAAGCAGATAGTTATCTGCCCGTTATCAATAACGGTGAGATGGAATGGATTAACAACCCATCTAAATTGAACTCTGGAGTAAAAGAATCTTTTATAAAGCGCTATCCAGGCGACCATGCCGGTATGTATGTTACAACAAATAAAACATCATCATCACAAGGTGGTTACGCTGTCCCTTATATCCCTTTTGATTTGTGTAAATGGATCATTCAATTTCGTGAATTTCAATCTACTTATAATCCACTGGATAAACCTACGCTGTGGACGGAAATTAAACTACGTCGAAAAACCAATACTAAAAAATTAAAAAGTATGGGGTCTCAATGTTTTTTATTTCGAGAGATGGGCGATGTGACGCCAATGAATGAGGCTGTATTTAAAAATGCTTTTGCATTTGTTTTAGCTCAAATTGAAACAAAAGACCTTAAATTAACGAAGAAATTAAACGATAAAAATACTTTGAATAGTTATGAAACTGTTTATACACCTCACTCCCTTCGTGTCAGTCTTATTTCTGCTTATATTACCGATGGTAAAATCCCAATTGAAGTGGTGAGTAAAATTGTAGGTCATCACTCGTTAATGATGACAATTTACTATACAAAAATAGGAGGTGGGCAGTTTCGGCATTACCTCGAACAAGCCGAAAAAAACATGCTTAAAGCCAGCGGTGATAATTTGGCTCTCGAACTACTTGAGAAGCAATTAGAGAGAGCAGATGAAAACCTTATTTGTAATACAAAGGGTGGGGTTGAGCAATTTACAACAAACTGGCCTACTTCAAGTTACTTTATTTCAGACATCGGTATATGCCCAATGGCTGGTACTGGCTGTAATGAAGGAGGTAAAATTATTGAGTCTACAAAAACAAGGCTGCTCTATGCTCCTGTCCCGCAAGGTTATCTTGGTGAGCGTAATTGCCCTCGGTGTCGTTTTTTTATGACCGGCGTTGGATATATACCGGGCCTTGCAGCCGTTATGCACCGGATTCAAACTGAGTGCGGAAGTCTGAATGAAAAACAGAAAGAATACACAATAGACGTTAAAATACTTGAAGATGAAGCATATGATTGTGAACTGGAAGATATACCATTCACAAAGAGGTTAGAACTTGCGAAATCAATACAAAACAAAGAAGCATACGCAACAAGATTGAATGCTCATAAAGATGATATTGTTGCTATTGCAAGGCTTGTTGAAATGTCCAAATCTCTCGTTAATAAGTCTAATTCAAAAAATAAACTCGCATTAGTTATAAATAATAGTATCGGGGAAATAGGTATTGAATATAACGATTCAAGTGAATTTGAACTCTTTGATACAGTTTGCCAGGACTCAGAAATTTATTCGATAGTTGATGCTGCAAATGTTACCCCACGTAGAACGCAGTTAATTGATGCAATGCTACAGGCAAATAATGTAAGTAGCGCATTGTTCAAAATACCTGTGCAAGAACAGCTTAAAATTGGTAATCAAGTTACTCAGTTGTTGTTAAAGCGTCTTGGGTCATGGGATAAATTAAACAGTGTTGCCGAAGGCCGTACAAGACTAAATGAAAATAGCGCATCAGTCGTGAATAGTAGTTCAATGAAAAGTATAACGAAGGAGGTTCAGCTGCTAATCGATAACGCCAAGTGTAGTGGACTGCAATTAGCAACTAGCACTGCGACTAACGATGACAACGTTATTGACGTTAAGGAAATCAAATGAAATTGGATGAAAAGCTTGAAAAGTTGGTGCTTGAATCAACGGCTAAAACAGGTAAGTCATTAACGACATTGCATAACATATGTAAAGAACAGTATGAGCGAGGGTCGTTAGACTTTACGATCGCAACAATCGGTCGTTTGTCTGGGGAGGTTGGTGGGCCAAAAGAGAATGCGATACGTAACAAAACCCGATCGGGTGATAAATACAAAACGTTACTCGAAGCCTGGCAAAACGAATATAAGAAAAAGGCAAGACCACGAGCTATAAGAAAGAAAGATCAGTGGGCAGAAGATATTCAAGATCATCAAACTCGCTGGTTAGCCTTGGATTTGATTAATGAAAATCGTAAATTGCATGCCGAAAATCTAAAATACAAAGAAGTTAAAGTATTGCAAATTGATATGCGTAAACCACCACTTACGACAGGTAAAACGATTGCTGCGAGAGAAGAAAAAAAGGCAAATATTGAATTTACTGCAAGTGAATTGAAATCACTGAGTCATGCGATATCTGAAGAGTGCTTTGATGCGTTTGGATTAAGTAAAGATTCTCGTGGCAGGGTTGCTCAAGATGGACAAGAGATGTTTAAGGTGGGCTTTGTTGGAGCAATTGAAAAAATATTAGATGCGTATGCTATTGAGGAGAAATGATGGCACTTCTTATTAAAGTGTAAATAGTTGGTTAAGCTGGATCTCCTTCGCAGTTAGGGTTTTCCAGTATGCCTTGTCCTGAAAACTAATGTGCACCTTGATTTGTTAAGGGTGCTGCATGTTTCATCTTGATAATTTAAGCTTACTAGTAAGGTGAAACATGCAACAGGTGGTAATATGTTTGAAATTAAGCAAAGTGAAATTTTTTATGTGTATAACAAAGTGAAGCGTGATTTGCCTACGGCCTGCATTTTTGATACTGACTATGAACTTATTGCTAAAACGGAACCGTTGAAAGCTATTGTAGATTCCTCTGAAGATGAAGCAGTCTCTTTGTTGACGGCATACGCTGAAATGCTGGTTAATAATTTAGCTCCCGAATACATAGCTTCATTGTGTGCTAGCTTACGTAGTCACCGAAGTCGAGCTAAGCGTCAGCATACAAAAGAAAAGCCTACGAGTGTGACGATAAGCGCTGCAACACAAGAGAAAATAAACAAACTACGGACTCAGTTGCGAAAAGATGGCAAGAAACTAACTCAGGAACAGATAATTGTAATGGGACTGGAAAAGTTGGGTCAATAAAGTGTACAGACTCATATAAATATAAGCATGTTAGGCCTCAACTTTTTCCAAAATATTGATTTTTGTTCTTTCTTTTTTACCAAGCCAAAAATCTTCACGACCTACAATAAGCATAAGCATTGGTTCATCTGCAATAATATCTACCCAAGAATTAGAATCTGTAGGTGATGGAGACGGTATATCTTCAGGGTGGGTATGCCATTCACCTAAGTATTGCTGAGTCCCTTCAGACTCAATGAATACATTTTCGACTTTAGATTGGTGATGACTTCCTTTTCGATTAACTCGATACCTTTGACGAATATCTCCTAAACCTGGTTCAGAAAGATCGCAAATGACTAAATGTGGTCCTCGGCGTTCTCCAATAAGAACACCTGCGGATTCAGGAGTCTGTCGGTGGAGCTGACGATATACTATTAATCGCTCTACTACGTGTCCCATTATCACTACTAGGTGACCCTTACTATCATTAAAGATTAGCTCTCTATCATTCATTACAAATACTACAGTTTGAATTGTGTTTAAGAATTCGAGGTTTTTTCGAACGAGATCCATCTAACATATGTTCACTATAATTCCAAGGTAGCACCTGTTCAAGAGTATTCAATGCAGCTTCTTGTGCTAAAGCAGCTGTAATATGACTTACTGCAGCATCATAAGGTGTATAAGTACTACCACAGCTAATCTTTCTCTCTTTTTCTTGATCAATATTTGTAAAACGAAGGTCTATACCATTTCGATAATTAGCTGGATCTGAAGTCATACATCCATAACAACAATCACCGTTATCCACTAATACCTTTGATGCTCGTCCATTACCATCATTAAAAGCATGGATAATAACTGGCCTTTTCTCGGGTTGTACAGTTCTCACTACCGCGGCAAGGCGCTTAGACACTGGTGGGCGGCCTGTTGCATCTATAATTACGTCATACTTTTCTAATATGTTTGATTTAATAGGGAATTGAGTGTCGATGCCCTTGATGTTATTTGCTATATGAACAGACTGCATTAAATTCTCGGCCAACGCTGTAGCTTTATATTTACCAAAATCATGAGCGGTCAATGCATTCCGAGCAAAATTGTGAGGACTGAAAGTATCGTTATCATAAAGGTGCCAATATTTGTCTCCACAACCAGCACCACTGCGAAGAAGTAACCCTGCTATATAACTGCCAATCGTGCCACATCCAATAAGAGCAATTCTCTTTTTACTTAAATTTCCAATATTAGGGCGTGGTAAGTTACGACTTAGTAAGGTGTCTCTATCGGCTCGAATAACGCTTAATCGTTTAAACTGATTGCAGGCCTGCTTTCCACTTAATTTTGCTATCAAATGCTGCATAGATGATTTTTTTGATGCGTTTTTACTATGACGCCGATAACTCACAGCTGCAGCGTTTAGCTCTAAATAGATCGCTAGCTCATCTTGTCCTTCAACGTCAAATAATAAAAGGTGTCGTTTTAATTGTTTACTTATTAATGAATTTGCAACATGGTCTCGTGCAGAATGGTCTACTTGTTTAAGCCAAATTAGAACCTCGCGAATATTTTTTGGAGGCCAATTAAGACCAGCTAAACGAGTTGGTCTTACAGATATATAGTGGGTTGAAATCGATTGTTCTTTTAATGACCTTTCATTAAAACCTCTTTGAATCAACCATTTGGCAAGTTCTTCTCGTTCTTTTTTTTGTGTTGATGTAACGGATATGTACTCCCTGTACGTATTGCCATTACTTAATTCTGATTCAGCCAACATAGTAGTTAGTGAAGCCTTTTTTGTCGGACGAGTTAAAAGGTATAAATTATCTTCTGATTGCCAATAAGCGCTAAACTCTCCCTCTAGCTCTCGATCATTTGGATCTCCGCGTTCTGCAGATGCCACTGCATTATTTAGAGTAAGCTGTATTTGTTTATCTACGTCACAATAAGTGTCATCTAGATTATTCGAATTCCAGTCGGCCTCCATTTGTGTTACATAACAGAGAAAACATCCAAAATTAATATGAGGAAGTAACCGACCTTTATACTGGTCCGGTATTTGTAAAATATACGCAAAAGGTAGTTGTACATAAGGATCATTTTGAAGAATTAAAGCTATCGAGAATACTCCTCCGTGAGTGGAATATTCTTTTACGTAATAACCCTTACGACGATCTTGAGTATCCAGTAGTATCTTATCCGGCATCTGTTTTGCTGGAGTATAGCGAAACCCGCTTCTAAGCAATATTCTGTGTAATTCTTGATTCACGCTCAACCACTCACCATTGTACTATTTATTGTTGTTGCACTCTTTGCTGAATTAGGTTCATGAGTAAAAGCTGGTGCCGCTTTTGTTAACACTATAAGATCGCTATCTGTAACACGGTGCCCGAATGCTTCATTAATTATTCTTAATGCTTCTGCTTTAGATAAAGCCGTTTCAGCTCGTAATAAAATACCAGATAAACATTCTAATCTACCCATGATATCTATCTCTCTGGCTCCGTGTTCGGATGACGGTGGAAACAGAAGTTTTTCATCGGTATCGTCAGGGCTCTCGATCCCTTTAGCAAACTCTTCAGGTAGGTGTTTTGCCATTAGCTTCATTATTTCTCCAAGATCATTATCTTCATGAGAAACTCTATTGAGTATATTCACTGTAGCGGCCATCAAGCTAATTGAAGATGGACCTCCGACTTCCCACTGCGCATCTCGCCAAGCCTTCATAAAACGGGAAACTTTACGAAGGTGTTTACCAATACGAGAACAACTATCATTAAACCAGTCTTCAACAATTTTCGGATCGCTATTCATCCATTTAGTCTCACCATCTCGTAGAGCTAAATTGACACACTCAGACTCAATTTCGTAAGATTCACTATCTACAGCAAATGATTCGCTTTCACATGAACCAAGAATAAGATTATTATTTATAGCTTCCAAAGCTATCTGTTTTTTCAGAAATTGATCCTTTGGGATTGCATACATGGGAACGTCAATATGAGTATTTTCACCCCTAATTTTTATTCGGCCGCATGTTCTCTTTGCTTCAAATGTCCAGCCACTGTTTTCTGCTTCAAGTGATTTTAACGATGCATCGACTAGAAGAATTAGCAAGGTATGCCCTATTTTTGGCTCAGATTCAAAAATAGGCATTGGCATGTAAGTGCCATCATCAATATCCATTTCTTGTCCAGGATGAAATGGGCGATTTAAAGTGTCATATTGAAAACTACCTTGCGTCCAGAAACGAGGCGTAAGATTCATAAATTCATTTCGAGCTTCATCATCCATATTGTAAATCAACAAAGCTATTTTTCTTTTTTCATCATCAGAAAGGTATTTAATTTTTGTTAATGCTAGTTTTCCCTCGATGCTATCGAGAGTTTGTATACTACGATTAACATTTTTAGCTATACTCTTAGCTTCTTCAAAAATGTCTTTTATTCTAGAGCGAACAATCTGCCGTAATGCTTTAAGTTTATTTTTTTCAATATCTGTAAGAACTAATTTTCCAATCAGGCCATCTTTTCGATTTGTGTAGTAGTGGTGGAAGTTCCAAGTCATTAGTCGTTATCCTCAAGTTTATTTAAACGGGCTGGCTGGAATTTTGAAGAACTCTTGCAATAATTTGTTTTTAGTGAATTCTTCAGTAGCTAGTTGCTTACCTCGACTTGCTAAGTTTCTAAGTGTACTTTCTGAGGCATTATCTAGGGTGATATCACCTGCAGCTTCGTTCGGAATAGAATCATCCAAATATACATAGTTTTCAGTGGCATTATGCGTTGCAAGTTCTCTCAATAGCATAGCTTTGTGTAGTTGCTGATTAGCTGTCATCGTAGTTTGAACTAACCTTTCACCAATGCCCCACAACCCTAAATATCCATTCCATTTTTTTGTTGCTAAGTTAGAAGGGCTTATAGCGTACTCTTCGCCTAATGTTCCAACATTTAAAATTCGAACATCACTAACTTTTGCATCAGGAAAATCAATTTTCATATCTCGAAATACTTCATGCAATCCTATGAAACTTGGGTTATTGGCAACTAAGCCGCCATCTGCAAAATAAGCATCTAGATCTTTACAATAATGAGGCAAGAAATATGTTGGTGCGGCCGAGGTTGCTAAAGCAGCATCGAGTAACTTTAAACGAGCATCTCTAGTAAAATCAGGGTTATGCGGTGTCTTAAAAAATTGAGGTTTACCCGTAGATAAGTTGACAGCGGGAATCATAACTCGACGATTCAAATCATTAAAAGTCATGCTTTCATCAATCATGCTTGTTATCGTATCAGCTAATGGTTTGCTATCGTAAAGTGGGCGAGTCAATAAACGATAACTTCTACGAGTCTTTGGGAGTAGTTTGGGATATTTTTGTTCCGGGAAAATCAAAGCCGCTTGTTTACGAAATACTTCCTCTAATTTTCGAGCACTCTTACCTGCAGCCAACCCTAAAGCTAGAATACCACCAATAGAAGTGCCTGTGATGAGATCGAAGTAATCTCCGATTTTAACGTTATTGATGCCATTCTTGTCTTCTATAATACGTTCAATTTCCGCAAGTAAGCTGATAGTGAACAAACCTCTTGCTCCACCACCATTTAAACTCAGAATTCTAATTGGAACTTGAGAATCACTTGCATCTTCAGGCTCTGACATATTGATTTCCTTAATTAAAATATCCAATAAGGATTAGGTTGGGCTAGATAGTTAAAAAATCAAGAGTGTAAAGGGGCTTTTGTTGTACATTTTGTTTGTAAATTGATCTTTGTGGTGGGTGGTGTAAGTTTTTTTGGCAATTCTTAAAATTGTAGTGCTGTGGCTTATACGTTGGCATAGCCAGAAAGTGGTGTTGCATGCAACACCATTTAAATATTTAGTTGAAAACTAAAATTGTCAATCGACGTTAATTCTGTAGCTTAAAGTAATATTGTATTGTTAGACAATAACTTACAACCCTCGCTGCCATTCTTGGCGCAAAGGTATCGCTCCTGGTTGTTGCTGTGCCAGCTGAACCTTTGCAAGTAACTGCGCTTTATCCTGTCCCAAAGTACCTTTTAATACCAAGTAATTCGAAGCGTGATCAGAACGGAATATTGTTTGTTCCAACTCCAGCGTAGTCAAAAGTATTTCCATTTCTTTAAACAATTCTTGTTGGCGTAACTGGCGGTAAGGTTGTCGATTTTCTTTTAAGAAATTTGCAGCGAATCGTTCTTCACCAAATGGGAAGCTAACAACTAAAGTAGACAAATAATCTGGCTGAGTTTCATTCATCAATCGAGCTGAGTTAATGGCATGCTGCTCAGAAAATTCAGGGCCACCTAAACCGTTCAAAATCATGACCGAGCTTTTCATACCAGCTTGCTTGATTTTGTTAAGGGCAACAACTGAACTTTGGTAGGTTTCGCCTTTATCGATCAGTTTTAAAACCTCATCATCACCGCTCTCACAGCCTACATAGACGAGCTTAAGACCCAATGCTCTCAGTTCGGTTAGCTGTTCGACTGTTTTATTCGTTAAGTTGCGAGGTAAGCAATAGCTAGAAACACGAGTCACTTGAGGTAGGTGAAGCTTAATAAGCTCAAGGATCTGTTTTAGTCGATTAAATGGCAGCATCATAGCATCGCCATCGGCTAGAAAAACACGGCCTGTGGGTAAGCCTGATTGGACTACGCTTAAAATTTCTTTTTCTATCTGATCAATTTGTTTAGGTTTAAACTTTTTGTTTTCACCTTCATACATCGAACAGAACGAGCACTTATTCCATGAGCAACCATTCGTCACTTGTAAAATTAAGCTCTTCCATTCGCTTGGTGGTCGAAATACTGGTTCAATGTAATCTATAGGGTACATATCGATAACTTATTAAGACAAAAAATCAATCTTAAATCATAAAGGGTTAATTTACGATTCTTAGTTTGATAGGAATGCTAACAGGAATTTGAGTACACTAAATTCTAGCTGGTTTAAGTCAGTAAATAATGTCGATTAACACTAATTTTCAACACGCTTATAAGAATGTAGTCCTTAAGTGGTACTTCGGGTTTTATTAATACCTACAACTGGTTAATAACTCTTCTGTCATGGTTTAACGTATTGAAATTTATGTTAAACTTGTGTTTTTAATATAAGGATGCTCTGTTTTGAAAACGTTAGCGTTAACATTAATATCTACATTTGTATTGTTTGGCTGCTCATTCAACAACCCTGAAAAGCAACTATTAATTACTAATAGCATGAAACTTACAACTGCTGAGATCGACACTTCAAGTTTAAAATATGACGCAGTCGTATTTAACAAAGCTTTGAGAGCTACGTGCTTAGATCTTGCTGATGAATATGAAAATGAATATATTATTCTTTGTGATCGTCGAAGTGGGGATCTTACGATTGCTGAATTTAAGATATTAAGTAGAGAAAATATTGATATCGACAGTTCTTCTTACACTAGAAAAATTGTACAGAGAAACCGAAAAAATAAAAAAATAATACACGACCCTATTTTAAATAGAACAGCGCTTGATACTCTTACTACATTTACAGCGAAATACGATGCCCGTATGGAGTTCAACATTCATAATATAAATGACTTTTATCAATCGGGGTTAGCTCTTCGAAATGTTGATTATGAGGCTAAATTCAAAAAAGAGGTTGGTAATTTAATTCCTGCTAATATAGTGGATTATGGTTCGGTAAATAAAGCAATCGACAAATATTTTAGAGAGGAGTATAGGACTCGATTTATTGATAACCGAAGAGATGATAACCTTAGGTCAAAAGAAAATCATTTGAATAACGCATATTATGAGATTAAGAGATTGTTTCATATATATAGCCATATAAATATGAGGTATAAATTCTGTTCAAATAACGGTGAATCATTGGAGGTTTGCTCTGTTACAGGCTCACCGTATACTAAAGATAATTATTTTGAAAACAATGATTTGAAATTGTCTTTGTACTACAGTTCTGGTGTGAATAACAATGTAGTCGAGGTGGAAAATAAGTCAGACAGTTATATAACAATGCTAAATCTAGATACTTTATTGGGAGGGCGATACTATACTGTAAACTTACCGTCACCGGCATTACCTCCACGGTCTATTAAGCAATTTATATTCAATGATAATACCTTCAGACCTTCTTTTACCGTGAGCAATAATCAGGATAGTATTTCTTATGGATTTACAGCTCAGTATAGAGTTAATGATAAAGTGGGCTTATTTAATGAAGTTAAGGAATTTAACCCCATCAGAGCTGTGAAAAGTAAATAGATTATTCTGATTACTACCGAACCTCAATCAGATATCAAGGGAAATGCTTTTGATTAATTACATGGTAAGCATCGTGTATTGAATTTGCCACATTGCTTATCATCTTTAACTCATTTTAAATAAGTCCCTCAACACTCTATAAGTTGTGTATTAGCATGGAAAATTAAGCCTTCTTATTGGAGGTTGCTCTTTAGGTACATAGTTAATATACGCTGCCGTGGATCAAGGCGATAATATTTGAAGTCAAGAAACGCTACGAAGAGTAAACCTAAAAAACTGAAATTAGACGCTGTTTAAATGTTCCTAACGTTAAAACAAAATCTTGAACGTTTAATTTGGAGTGATTTATTTCGAGTCCCCATTCAATGTTTACGTTAAGTTTGTCTACCGCTGTAGTTGAGTTTGATTTACCGGCATTAGCCCCAAGGATATTATCGATATCAAAATCCTGCTCAGTATTACGGTCTAATCGTATAACGGTATTATTGTCTGGCAGGTCTTCAGCGATGCGCTCTGCAAAAGATGATAACTGACTCTCTGCAATGGTATACAACCATGCCTCTTGGTTCTCAGCGTCACTTATACGCAATATTCGACCTAATACCTGCCTGAAGTACAATTCGGTTTTAATATGGCTTAAATGACAGCACACTTGCAACCGTGGAATGTCAGTTCCTTCAGATACCATCCCAACACTAACAATCCACTTAGTATCACTTGTTCTAAATCGCGTAATCTCATTAAGGGGATCATCGTGCCGATAAGTAACGATCACAGCTGATTGATTGAACTCATTCTGTAATAACGATAATAATTCGTTGGCGTGTTCAACTGATGATGCAACGACAAGGCCACCTGCTCTCGGGTTTAGCTGTCTTATTTCAGCTAGTTTATGGCAACTTAGCCCTAGTAAATACAGCATTGCTTCACGGTTGGTTATGATCGCTGAATAAGGAATAGACTCATTCATTAGTAGCTCTTGAATGGAGTTAAAACACTTATCTTCTTTATTTGAGCTCGTGATACTTAAATCATCATTATCAACCAATACAATCTTTGGAGATCGGCAAACACGGTCTTTCACAGCTTCAGATAAACCATAAATAAAGTCACATTGGATTGCCCCGTCGGGCTTAGAATACCTCGCTAATGAAATAGGCTGAGCATCTGATCGCCATGGTGTACCCGTTAACGCTAGCGTGAAGGCGGCGTAATCTTGGATCTTAGTTAGTATTTCCATTCCCCAGGCATTTGCTTCAATAACACTGTTACCTGAACAATGGTGTATTTCATCGAACACAACTAATACGCGATAACGTTTAAGTAAATCCCAAAACTCATCATTCATATACAACATATTTTGATACGTATAAGAACCCCCAACTGAGCCAATACCACCATTAAAGGAACAGCTTAATCGCCACGAAAAGGTACTTTTAATACTTTCTGCCACGGCTAAGGATGGGGAGAAACATAAGACTAAATCTATATAGTCTTGTTGCTTTAGTGATGACGCAACTTCAGCGGCCATTACCGTTTTACCTGCCCCAGGTGTAGCCAAGCATAAAAAGTGAGGTTGTCCTGAAGTGAATTTATTTAATGCTGCATTTAAGCATTCTGATTGCCAATTTCTTAACATTTGATTATGCGGCCAATTCAGCGGTGTTTAGTACTTTTGTTAGGGCATTTACTTTGCCAAGCAATTGAACTGAACGCTCCCGAGTTTCTAAGTAAAAGGGTTTGAACAGATCATTTTGTTTCGGAAAGCGTTGCATTAAATCTTTAAATTCTTCGACCTCACTTAATGAGATAGCCAGTTCTGCTTCATATGTTTTCTTTTCTTTGGATAGTTCATAGAGGAAATTAGTATTGTTTTCGCCTTTTTCATTCGGTAATAGTTTTACTTTCGGTTGTTGTGTTGCTGGTACGTCAGCACTGGATTTAATCACAAAATTAGCAGTAATAAATTTTTCTGATTTGATGTACCGGCTATTTTTTACTTCCGAATGAGTATGCTTTATTAGTAGTTTTAGCTTGGTTAGTTTACAAATTACACGATAAATACATTTACGAGTTTCAGTCTTATCATTAAAAAATCTTGACTCATACATGAGCGCGTCTCGTATTTCTGAAACTGTAAAATTATTTATATTTACTACTATCAATAAATTATATACATCAGGATGCAGTGCTATAGCTCTCGCCATTATTAAAATCTCAAAACTAAAACTTAGGATTGCTAAGTATACAGTAATCAGTAAAACTTAGACAATCTAAGCTATTCAGGATTACTAAGATGAAACACCTGTGGTCAGAGAAAACCCAATCCCAATTCGCCTTAAACAAGCGCGTAAAAAAGCTAAAATTACCCAAAAGGATTTGGGTATTAAAATAGGTATGGAACCAAGTTCTGCAAGTGGACGTATGAACCATTACGAAAAAGGGCGTCACACTCCTGATATCACCGCTTTGCAGCGCATGGCTGATGAGTTAGGCGTACCACTTAATTATTTCTTTTGTGAAGATGATAGTGCTGCTGAATTAGCGTGCTTGATTGATAAGATGTCAGAAGGTGAGAAGGAATTATTGATTAGTAAATTACTTAAACATGGGGCAGATTAAAGAATCTATTTTATAGATAGCTATCCAGCTAGGCTTGTATGAAGTATGAATAATTATAGTCATAACAGTTTGAAGTTATTATAATTATATTTGTGATCGAGTAAATAAATAAAATTATTGATAATGTTAACATATGCTTCTGGCTTCATAAATGAGCATATAAATGGCTGTAAAATTAGAAAAACTGATTATCAAGAATTTTCGAGCAATTGGATCGATTGCTGTAGAGATTGAACTTGACGATATTGTCATTCTTGTAGGGGGGAACAACTTCGGTAAAAGTACCATTTTACAGGCTTATCATGCCGCTGTTAACGGAGAGAAACTTTGTATAAATGACTACCATAATCGTGAAGTCGATAAAGCAAAGTTACCCACGGTCGAGATCCACACAAGATGCTCAGGCGAAGATAAACCCAGCGAGCATTTTTATACACCTTTTGAAAATGAGACAATTGATAGCTCTTACTTAATTAAAGAGCAGTTCACTTGGCCTACCAAAGATAAAGCACCTGTTCGAGTCGGTTTCTTAGTTAAAGAAGATCGATTTGCAAACGAGAAAGATAAACCCAGAATGCCTTGGTCAAACGACGGCGCCTCACGAAAAAATAGACCCAAAGCGCACTTAATAGGAACATTTAGTGATCCACAAGAGCAATCCGATGCGATTCAGAGTATTTTGGTTGATGTATTCTTAGAAGAAAAAGTGCGAAGCTTTAAACCTAAAAATCAAGATGCTAATTATCAATCTTTATATGAACAAATGTCATCTTTAAAGAGTGAATTTATTGAAAGTTCTAAGACTGGGCTGGATCAATTAGCCGTTGATATCTCAAAATATGCTTCAAAAATAATACCAGACCATGAACTTAAAATAAGTGTTAATGAAAAAGATATTAGTGAGTCAAACCTGAAAATTTTTGATTCTTCTGAGGTCGAGGTTAAGTTTGGTAAAAATGATCAATTATTCCCTATTAGCCATCATGGTAGCGGTGCTAGGCGAACGTTACTTTGGTCTGTTTTAAAGCAGATTGCTGAAATGGGGTATGAGTCAACAAGTAAGAAAGTGAAGTACACCAAATTAGGTGATTACAAGTCTCATTTATTACTATTAGATGAGCCAGAATTAAGCTTACACCCATCTGCATGTCGAGATACAAGAGACATGCTTTATGATCTCGCAGAGAATAACGATAACTGGCAAGTAATGGTTACTACTCACTCTCCAAGTTTTATCGATTTAACACGAGACCATACTAAAATTATCCGAGTTGATAATAGTATGGATAATGTTGTTGCAACGACTATCTTTAAGCCAGATCTTGTTACCTTCACTGAAGATGAAACCGAGTCACTGAAGCTACTTAATCTGCTTAATCCAGATGTGATGGAATTTTTCTTTGGTGGTAAAGTTCTTCTTGTAGAAGGAGACACAGAATACTCATCTTTCGGTAAAATAATTCAAGATGCTAAAGAGCGTGGTGATAAAACTTTAGATAATTTGTTTATTTTACGCTGTAGAGGTAAAGTGCAAGTCGCTATGTTTATGAAAATATTGAATCACTTTAAAAAAGAATATTTTGTACTTCATGATATAGATTCTAAACAAATATTGAAGAACCGGTGGTTAAAAGATGGTAAGGGCGGTAAGAAAAAAGAATTAAGAATAGAGGTTAACCCCGCTTGGAGTAACAATAGTAAAATTCTGGAACAAATGTCTGAATATAGCAAGGTATATGGTTCTGTCATTGATTTTGAAACAGCTTATTTCGATGAAGGTATTAGCTCTGGAAAGCCTGAAAATGCTATGACTAAACTTAAAGATCTAGGTATCTATGAAACAGTTAATAGTTTACTTACAGCTATTGTGACTGGTAACGATCAGTTATTACCTGAAAACGTGATTAAATGGACTAAATTAGCTGAAATTAGTGATAAGTTTGATACATTCGCAATTATTAATCCAGAAGTAGTACCTAAGCTGCCTAATTAGCAATACCATTAACGCTTGCTTCCTCTTGGTTGTGAGCGTTACAGAATATTTGTGTCTGATAGGAATAGTTCGACAAGATGATTTTGTATGTTGTTATATTGTAAGGAGATAATATGGGGTCAATTTCGTTTGAAAAAGGTCGATTCGCCGATCATCTTCATGAAATTATTGGTTACAAATCGGGAATTGCAGCCTCTATAGAGCACATGTGTGATCTATTAAGTGGCACTGGCTTTGATGATAAAATATCAAACTCTGAAATAAATGGGCTGCGTATTCGATCTGATGATTATGAATCTCTGTATTATGAACTTCTTCATAAAGTTGGAGTAACTGATAAACCGTATGGTGGAATATATGAGGTTTTTCAAATCCAGAGAGAAATGGAAAAATCTGAAGGTATGGAGTTTGCCACTAACATACAAGATATATACCATAGAAACATGCGTTTAGAGACGACGCGATCTATTCAAGAAAACAAAAAGTCATTAGATCCTACGGGAATGATGGAAGAAGCTTACAATAAGTATGGGAAGTTAGGTCTAGATTCAATACTGAAATTAATTTATGGATACGCAGAGCTTATGAATTACAGCCCACAGTCTGCTATGCGATTTCATCAGTGGGGTAACGTCATAAATATTGAAGATTTATTTTCAGAGTATAGGCCTGTTGTTTCCGACGGAATTTTTCTTGATCAGCGTTTCATTGATTACTTGTCAGTAAATACTGAAAAGCTATGTGGTATACATTGGCGCAAGTTTGAAGAATTAACGGCTGAGTGTTTTTCAAAGTTTGGGTATAGTGTTGAGCTGGGTCCAGGTAGTAATGATGATGGAGTTGATGTTCGAGTTTGGAATGATGATCAACGCGGAGCTCCTAAGTACATAATTCAATGTAAAAGAATGAAGTCCAAAATTGACAAGGTTACTATTAAAGGCTTATATGCAGATGTACTTCATGAAGGAAGTGAACTTGGAATCTTAGTCACCTCATCTGAGTTAAGTGTTGGAGCACGTAAAACAATATCAGCCAGAAGTTACCCTATTGAAGAAGTTAACAATGGTAAAATTAAGTCTTGGCTAAGTGAACTTCGAACTCCAGGAAGTGGTATCGTCCGTGTGTAAAAACGACATGTGGTAGATTCGATTCAAGCCAGCATCAATTTATTGTCGTTTATTTGCATTCTGCACGAGTGGTAGTGCAGAATTATTTTTGACTACTAACCGTATTTATATTACATTAAATATTGTATGTAATATAAATTGTTAGTTACAGACCCATTCTATATCAGTGATCTAATCACTCGACACATGAAATATTATAGTTTCACCTCAACTACCGTGTCTATGTATACGCAACCACAGAAAAAATTTCGCGCTAAAAAAATAGATGATATCGAAGCTGAAATTTTAAGTGTTGTTGCCAGCGGTCAAAAACATCAGCGTGTTTTTCTAGCAGACGGCGATGCGATGACATTACCGTTTAAACGTTTAAAAGAGATCTTATTACTGATCCGTAAACATATGCCTGATGTGCAAAGAGTGAGTGCTTATTGCCTGCCGCGTAACATCAAAAGCAAATCATTGGCAGAGCTTTATGAGTTAGGTAATTTAGGACTCGGTATTGTTTATGTTGGTTGTGAAAGTGGTGATGATGAGGTGCTGGCGTTAGTCGAAAAAGGTGAAACGTACGATTCACAACTTGATGCGTTATACAAACTCAAAGGCGCAGGCATTAAAACCTCGGTGATGATATTAAATGGCCTTGGTGGTACTGAATTTAGCAAACAGCATGCATTAAACTCAGCTCGCTTGATGAATGAAGCACAACCAGATTATTTATCCACATTAGTAGTGTCTTTTCCATTGGGACAAGCTAAATTTGCACACAATTTTAAAAATGGTTTCCAATTACCAGATCAACACGGATTATTTCTGGAAATGCAGATGCTGCTAGAGAATTTAGAATTAAATAACACCGTATTCAGATCAGATCATGCCTCTAACTATTTGTCTTTGAAGGGCACGTTAGGGAAAGATAAAGCGCAGTTGTTAGCGCAAGTGCGTCGTGCGATTGAAGCACCAGAGCATAGCAAATTGCGTAAAGAGTGGCAGCGCGGACTATAAGTTTAGGTTTATCATATTAAACGTCGTTATTATCACAGGCTTAATAAAAACAGCTGACACGAGATGACAACAAGAAAGTGCGATGCTATGGTTATATTTCAATAATTTTTATCTTATGAACACTTAATTACCGATAGCTTTAAACTATCAAAATGATTGGGTAAAGCAATTGGTTTAAGATTATATTTAATGTAAAAATTATGCCGTAAATAAGCAAATATTTAATTAATTTAGGAGATTAAAATGGTTTTAGTAGGACGTCAAGCACCTGACTTTACAGCTGCAGCAGTACTAGGTAACGGCGAAATCGTTGATAGCTTTAACTTCACTGAATTCACTAAAGGTAAATCAGCAGTTTTATTTTTCTACCCTCTTGATTTCACATTTGTTTGCCCATCAGAGCTTATTGCTTTTGATCACCGTCTTGAAGAATTCCAAAAGCGCGGCGTTGAAGTAATCGGTGTTTCAATCGATTCACAATTCAGCCACAACGCATGGCGTAACACAGCTATCGAAGATGGCGGTATCGGTCCAGTTAAATACCCACTAGTAGCTGACGTTAAGCACGAAATCTGTAAAGCATACGACGTTGAGCATCCAGAAGCTGGTGTTGCTTTCCGTGGTTCTTTCCTAATCGACACAAACGGTGTTGTTCGTCACCAAGTTGTTAACGACCTTCCTTTAGGCCGTAACATCGACGAAATGCTACGTATGGTTGATGCATTAAACTTCCACGAGAAAAACGGTGAAGTTTGTCCTGCACAATGGGAAGCAGGCAAAGAAGGTATGGACGCATCTCCAGAAGGCGTTGCTAAATACCTAACTAAAAATGCTAAAGGCCTATAATTTTCACTTACTCTGTTAAGTAAAAATTAAGTCTTAATAAAAAAGCCAATCTCATTGAGATTGGCTTTTTAGTATCTGGGATTTACGATTGATTGGTATTGGCTTAGTTATTGAATTAGCTATCTAGCTTAGTGATCTAGTTTAGTTATCGAAACATATCTCAATTGAAGCACTGCCAAATTGACTTGTGAGCGGCAGTAACAATTTAGGCCCTTCTGATTTATGGGTCACTGTATGGCCCTTGCCGGATACCACAATCGGTGTCGACATATCAAAATCAAAGCCTTTATCAGCTAAAATACGTTTTGCACCACCTGTTACCATGTTGGTTATCTCACCAACCATATCAATGACTTCAGCATCAATTTTCGCCGGTTTTTCACCCAGCATGTTATTCATGATCGCTAATGCTAATGATTCATCAAATGTCAGCGCAAATGAACCTTTAGCTTGGTCTGACATCATGCCCATAATACCGGAGATATCACCTTTAGCTTTATCATCTTTTTTGAGTCTTGGCTTGCCAGGCGTTAACTCCACTTGTGCCATGGTATTCAATACGTTTAATAAAGACGAGATAAATGGATTAATAAATTCTACACGCATCGTTTTTGTTCCTGAAATTTAATTATTCACGACAATCGGCACAGATACCGTGTGCTTCTACTGTCTTGGTCGTAATTGCAAAACCATGCTCATCTGCAAGTGATTGTAGCAACTCTTCAATTTCGGTGTTATGTAATTCAATCACGCCACCACAACTCTTGCATAAGAGTAGTTGCGAAGGGTGTTTCTCACCAAAATGCGGGCATAAAATAAAGGCATTACTTGATTCTATTTTATGGATGAAACCTTCTTCGAGTAGAAAATCGAGGGCTCGATATACTGTCGGTGGTTTGGCATTTGGTTCTAATAGTTGCAGCTGAGCAAGTAGATCGTAAGCACTGATCATGGCATTGTGTTGCGCCATTAATAAAAATATCTGCTGCCTAATAGGAGTGAAGCGAACCGCACGCGTAACACAAAGCTGCTGAGCTCTGTAGAGTAAATTGTTCGCTGAATCTGTCATAGGGATCATTAAAATTGCTGAGAAAAGATAATGCTAACACACTAGAGGCACTTTTCTAATTATAATAGGCTACAAATAGCGCCGTAATTGCCTTTTTTAGTGGTTTTTAGTGTATTTTTTTGGCTTATCTCTGGCGGTTATAATTAATTATAAGTATTTTTACGTTTGGGTTGTTTATCAATAAATAATATATGGTTATTTTATTTATCAATCCTAATTTAGCCTGGCGAGTTTGAAAAAGGTCTCGCTCACTAGATCCTCCTTTAGTACGTCATTGACAAGCGCTCATTTAAACAAGATCTTTATTTTTGAAACTAGGTGACGCAGGGTGTATGATCGCCTCCTTGTTTTTCATACTAACGGCTTCGCTGTCGTACCAATTTGAAAGCAACCTGATAAAATTCAGCGCTACTGCGCATCCAGATAAGAGATAATAAAGCAATGACCAAGCAAGCTATCACCAGTGTTCATGCCCCTGGGCGTTTTTCTATTGCCCCAATGTTGGATTGGACAGACCGTCATTGCCGTTACTTCCACCGCTTGTTGACCAAGAATACTCTGCTGTATACCGAGATGGTCACTACAGGTGCTATTATTCATGGTCGCGGTGATTATCTTGCTTACAACCAAGAAGAGCACCCAGTGTCGTTACAGCTCGGTGGTAGTAATCCTGTGGATCTGGCACAAAGTGCGAAATTAGCACAAGAGCGTGGTTATGATGAAATTAACTTGAATGTAGGCTGTCCATCTGACCGTGTGCAAAGCGGTAAATTTGGTGCCTGTTTAATGGCGGAACCGACGTTGGTGGCCGATTGCGTTAAAGCGATGCAAGATGTGGTTGATATTCCTGTGACGGTTAAGACCCGTATTGGTATTGATGATCAAGATTCATATGAATTTTTACAGACGTTTATCCAGACCGTTGCAGCAACAGGGTGTAATGACTTTACTTTACACGCGCGTAAAGCCTGGTTAAGTGGTTTAAGTCCGAAAGAAAACCGTGAGATCCCAGAGCTTAATTATCAACGCGTTTACGATATCAAACAGGATTTCCCTGCGCTATTCATTGGTATTAATGGCGGTGTTAAAACACTAGAAGACACACAATTGCATCTAGGCCATATTGATGGTGTGATGATGGGACGTGAAGCGTATCATAACCCTTTCTTGCTAAGCCAGATTGATGAGCAGGTTTACGGCGCAGAAAAATCAACGCTAAGCCGTCATGATTATGCTGAACTGATGTTACCGTATATTGAAAACCATATCCGTAATGGCGGCAGCTTAACGCATATTTATCGCCATATGCTGGGTTTATTCCTTGGCTTACCGGGTGCCAGAGCGTGGAAGCGTCATCTTAGTGAGCAAGGACATAAAAAAGGCGCAGGTGTTGAAGTTGTGCAAGCAGCATTGCTATTAGTACCTAAGAACTAAAATCATCGTTCCTAAATGCAAAATAATTGATTTGAAAGAATTCAAAATGATAAAGCTTATTATGATTTATATAATAAGCTTTTTTTTTGTATGATTTGTAAGTACGGGTTACTTATTAACTACCTAAGCTCGTTTGGGGTAATTTATTCAGGTAGTATGAATAGTCTAATACTAACGATTTAATAACATCTAATATAAAAAAATAGGTCATGATTTTAATTTTAAGGCCGATAAGTTATTAGAGAATTTTAGGATATTGTCCGGTCTATAAGTTAGATCAAAGGGACTGAATTGGTATTGTCATCATATATCAAACTAACTTACAAACGCTACAGAGGTATTAAATGGGACTCTCCACCCAACTAAAAATCAAGCATAAGATCGGTATTCTTTCGGCGGTTGTTGTCGTCAGTTTCTTAACTTATCTGTTCGCCAATATTCTGGTGGTGAAAGAGAATAAAGAACGTTTATCACAACTGTCTGCCATTTATTATCCAGTACTTGAAGCCGCCACGATCAGTAATAGTAAAATTTCTGAAATAACGCAAGCAATTGAAACATCTGTCACCATAGGTGATGAAGATATGCTGCTTAGTGCGGATGAGGTTTATGCTGACCTGATCGCCCAATTAGATTTTATTAATTCTATTCATCCTGATAAACGTAGCGAGTTACTGTTAATTAAAGCTGAAGCTAAAGAGTATTATAACTCGGCTAAATATTTAGCTAATGGCTTGATTACTGGTTCTATATCGATGGATAACTTGTCTAATTTGGCGGAGAAAAATAGCCTGAACTTAGAAAAGTTATTAGCAGATCTGAGTCAGTTTAAAGAAGATAGCCAAGCAGACTTTACCGCTTTGATTGAAACTTCATTAGCGAGCTCAGATAAGAGCCGTAATCGTGGTGTGATGTTAGGTGTCGGTGTGATTATTTTAGTGCTTGCTGTGTGTTATTGGCTGACAGTATCGATCACTGGCAGTATTCGTAAAGTATCTGATTCGCTGCAAGCAATCGCGCAAGGCGATGGTGATTTGACGGTACGTATTGATTACGCCAATAAAGATGAAGTGGGTGATCTGGTTCATTGGTTTAATCAATTTTTAGATAAGCTGCATGGCAGTATCAGTGAAACCATTAATTCAATCGATTCGCTATCACAAGCGTCGACGCAATTAGCGACATCAAGCTGTACGTCTAAATCGCGTATTCAAGAGCAAAGCCAGTCAATTGATCAGGTCTCTAGGTCGATGAATGAAATGTTTGAGACTGTCAGGCATATTGCTGATTATGCATCTAATGCCTCGGCTGAGGCGAGCAGTGCAAATAGCGAAGCGGAGACGGGTACCGTGGTTGTTAAAAAGACCATTGAAGCCATACACGAACTGGCTGATGAAGTAAAAACGGCCTCAAAAGTTATCGATGAATTAGATTCTCATACTAGCAATGTGGGCCTGATCCTCGACACTATCCGTAGTATCGCCGATCAAACTAATTTACTAGCCTTAAATGCAGCGATTGAAGCGGCACGTGCGGGTGAACAAGGACGAGGCTTTGCTGTTGTTGCAGATGAAGTTCGAACTCTGGCATCTCGAACACAAGACTCAACGCAAGAGATCCAACAAGTATTGGAAGAGTTGCAACGTGCGTCAAGAGGCGCTGTGGAAGCGATGCAACGTGGGATGAGTAAAGCGGATATGGGCGTCGAGCAGTCATCGAGTGCAGGTAATTCTCTGACTAGTATTTCGGGTAAAGTTGAAGCCATCAATGTCGTCAATGAGCAAATCGCATCGGCAACAGAAGAGCAGGCGCAAACTTCGAAACTGATACATGGTTATATCGATGAAACGCATTCGATTGCGACACAAGTATCTGAAGATACCGAAGTACTGGATGAGATAACACAAGCTATAGAAGCTGCTACGCAACAATTAAGACAAGCAACAAATCAGTTTAGTGTGTAGTCAATAACGACAATTTGCTTGCTACACGAGATTTCTAAGGAGAGAAATTTTATAAGCAAGCAAATTGATACTAGATACTAGATACTAGATACTAGATACTAGATACTAGATACTAGATAGAGAACCCCTGCCACAAAGCTATCTTTAGCTATTTATATGTCAGCGGACTTATTTTTTCCTTCTTTCCTGTTTAGTTATCCCTAAATTCTATTTTGATGTAACTCACAATACAGCTACAAAGTCAGAGCTTTGTTAGGTTATTAAGTAGTATTGATTCTGAGTTCATTAACCGACATAGGACTAACTTCAATTACTTATATGTTTAACGCTCGCTTATCCATCGATTAGAATAATTGTTCTACATATTTGTAAGCGTGTGTCATTTCCGCTAATTACAGTGACCGTGTTAGTATAAGGTATTGTTTAAATTGGTTTTATTGTTTTTTATTAATGTTTAGTAAAAGTGATAAAACAATATGATTATTGGCTATTTACCTAGGATTGATGGATGAAAAAAGTATTTACGTTGTTACCACTGGCTGCAGTTTGTGCAACGCAATTTGCTTACGCAGCAACGGACGCAGAACGCCTAGCACAAGTTGAACAAGAACTTGCGATGTTACAAGAGCAGAGTTCTTATGATTCACTTGAAGATCGTATGACGATTAATGGTTTCTTTACCGGTAAGATGGTTACCGCTAACAACGATGCTGGCTTTGATAATGCAACGACTACGCCTAACTTTGCTGACGGCAGTAAATTGGGTCTGCAAGGTACGTTTGCGTTAACGGATCAAACGCAAGTTGTTGCGCAGCTTGTAGGCCGTGGTAGCGATGACTGGACACCGGAGATGGAATGGGCTTTCTTGAGCCATGACTTTGATAACGGCTTTGTTGCTCGTGTCGGTCGTTTACGTTTACCGCTATATATGTATTCAGACTTTTTAGAAGTGGGTTATGCACAGCCTTGGGCGACACCGCCAGCTGATGTATATACCATCGCACCGATTACATCATTCAATGGTGTTGATGTTACTTACGAGCGCGACCTTGGTGATGCGACATTAGCATTGCAAGCAAGTTATGGTAGTGATAAATCATCAGGTGATGATAACTCGGTTGAAGAGGATGTTGATTTTAAAGATATATCTGGTTTATCTGCAACATTAAGTTATGAAGATTGGGTATTCCGTACTACTTATTTTCAAACAGAGTTAAATTCAAAGCTGACATTTAATAATGATCAAGGCCAGTTTATTGGTGCGGGTGTTAGTTATGATAATGGTTCGCTAATTGCTATTTCTGAATATACTATTTCAAAAGTAGAAGGTGCTTATGCCGATACTGAGTCTGCATATATCACGCTGGGTTACCGCGTAGAAGCATTCACACCTTATGTGAGCTATTCATATTTAAAAACTACGGATGATGAAAAAAGAATTGCAAACTCACCTCAAAGTGCAGCTCTTAATTGGCAGCGTAGTACCTATAGCGTTGGTACCCGTTATGATATTAGCGCCAATTTAGCATTGAAATTAGATGTGACTTACGCAGGAAATTTTGGTGATACTACAGGTGCATTAAGCAGTAATATCAGTGAAACGAATGGTATGGACACGCAAGAATTCGATGACACTATCGTTTATACCATCTCATTTGACGCAGTATTTTAAGGAATATAATGATGAATTTATTAGCTAAAGTTGTGCTAACAACGGCATTGTTTTCTGGTGTTGCGCAAGCGGGTGTTGTGGTTATTGGTAACCCAAGTGGCCCAGATGCATTATCAAAGTCTCAAGTATCAAAACTATATTTGGGTAAATCTAAAAAACTACCGAATGGCAGTAAAGCTAGTGTATTAGAGCAAGCTAAAGGTAGTACTGTTCGTGACGATTTTCATGGTGCAATCACAGGTAAAAGTGATGCGCAGTTACAAGCATACTGGTCACGCTTAGTATTTACAGGTAAAGGCAAACCGCCAAAGTCACTGAGTTCGTCAGCATTAGTTAAAAACTCAGTTGCATCGAATATCAACGCAATTGGTTATATTGATGAAGCGGATCTTGATGCTTCAGTGAAAGTGGTATTTAAACCTTAATCACTGAACAGAATGATAGATTGTAATGATACCGAGCTATAGGCTCGGTATTTTTTTATAACATAATAGGTATTTACAATGTTTCAATTTTGTTAATTGATCACTGCCTAGAATGAAAGTTCAACCTAAACAACCCTGGCTAGATGACAACTTGTAATAATGTGATTTAGATCTACAAAACAAAATATGTAACTAGGAATAATACCGTCATACTAAGTGATAAGGTTGTTAACAATAATGTAATCTTGTAGGACCAATTTTGAATAAATGCAAAATGGACTAACGTGTTTTAGGATAAGGAGATTTTAGATGAAAAAAGCATTTATAATGCTACCGCTTGCAGTTGCTTGTGCATCACAGTTTGCGATAGCTGCGACAACAGATGCACAGCGTCTGGCACAACTTGAGCAAGAATTAGCGATATTAAAGGAAGCGAGCTCTTATGATTCGCTATCTGATCGGATGACTATCAATGGTTTCTTCACTGGTAAAGTCGGTATTGCTAATAATGATGCGGGATATAATGGCTATGATAAAGATGCTGATTTCTCTGAAGGCAGTAAACTGGGTCTGCAAGGTTCATTTGCACTAACAGAGCAAACCAAAATTGTTGCTCAGCTTGTCGCACGTGGTAGTGATGATTGGTCTACCGAAATGGAATGGGCGTTCTTAAGCCATGATTTTGATAACGGTTTTGTTACGCGTATCGGTCGTTTACGTGTGCCACTGTACATGTATTCAGATTATCTAGAAGTGGGTTATGCACAACCTTGGGCGACACCTCCAACAGAACTTTACAGTATTGTGCCATTGTCATCGTTTGATGGTGTTGATGCGATTTATGATTTTGATATGGGTGATGTTGCAGTCACGTTACAAGCAAGTTATGGCCATGCAGATCGTGATACTGGTGAACTGCTTGGCGAAGTAGACTACAAAGATATTCTCGGCGCCTCTGCATCATTTTCTTATGAAGACTGGGTTTTCCGTAGCACTTATTATCAAACAACACTTGATACGACTAAAGATGGTCAAATAGTAGAATTTTTTAATGATGCGCAAAGCTATTTTGCTGGTGTTGGTCTGAGCTATGATAATGGTTCATTACTTGCGATCTCAGAGTTTGCAGTTTCTGATGTTGAAGGTCAATATTCGGATACAGAGTCTGGTTATATCACCCTAGGTTACCGTATTAGCGACTTCACTCCCTACGTGACTTATGCTTTCCTTAAAACTACTGATGATAGTGAGAGGGTTGCAGCTTATGAGCCTGCCTTTAACTGGAAGCGTAATGCTTACAGCATTGGTACTCGTTATGACATTAGTTCAAACCTAGCACTAAAAGCCGATGTTACTTATGCTGATGGTTTTGATGGTACATCAGGTGGCTTGGATTCAAATGTAGATAATGAAGACACAATCGTTTACACCGTATCATTTGATGCAGTATTTTAAGGAGAACTTTGATGAAACTATTAGCTAAAGTTGCCTTAACAGCAGCATTAATCTCAGGTGTAGCACAAGCGGGTGTTGTGGTTATTGCTAACCCAACAGGTCCTGACTCATTATCGAAATCACAAGTATCTAAACTGTATTTAGGTAAATCGAAAAAATTACCTAATGGCGCTAAAGCACAAATTATTGAGCAAGCAACAGGCAGTGATATTCGTGGTGAATTCCATTCGGGTGTAACTGGGAAAAGTGATTCACAACTACAAGCTTATTGGTCACGTTTAGTGTTTACTGGTAAAGGTAAACCGCCAAAGACGATTGGCTCATCAGCATTGATTAAAAGCCAAGTCGCATCACATGCCAATGCGATTGCTTATATTGATTCATCAGAAGTAGATGACAGTGTGAAAGTAGTATTTACACCTTAATGTTTAGTGGATAGTACACAAGGTATAGCTAAACAGAAATCATCAGTTTAGCGTGATGAATAACGATAAAAACCTCCGCATAACACGGAGGTTTTTTTATTACTTTTATCTAAGAGGCTTTATTTATTAGCGCTGATGGCGGTGTTAATGTTGGTTTTATTAAGACATAATCCATTATTTTTCTGACCATGGGCGCAGCACGTCGACCCCAGCCGCCATTTTCGAGTACAGCGGTTACTAATACTTTAGGCGACTTAATGGGGGCAAAAGCAGTAAATAGAGCGTGATCTCGCAAACGCTCCGTTAATTCCTCGGCATTATAATTTTCGCCATGAGCAAGCCCAAATACCTGACTCGTTCCTGATTTCCCGGCGGCGTCATACGCAATATGACTAAACGCTTTACGACCAGTACCTGTCACGAGTACGCGTCGCATGCCTTCTTGAACAATACCCCATGTTTCAGGTTTTACGCCGTTAAGTTTAGCAAAGTCCTTGAAAGTAATCGGGGTATCAACACGATTTTCAATGATGCTATTAACAATATGTGGTCGATGTACCAAGCCTTTATTGGCAACCACTGATGTCGCTTTGGCTATTTGTAGTGGTGTTGCAGTCCAATAGCCTTGTCCGATACCTATCGGGATGGTATCGCCTTGATACCAGGACTGTTTGTAATGCGCTTGCTTCCATTCTCTAGTCGGCATATTTGCGCGACTATCCTCATTTATATCAACGCCTGATGGCAGACCATAACCAAATTTGTTCATCCAAGCGGATAAGCGATCAATCCCCATGTCATAAGCGATAGGGTAAAAGTAGGTATTGACCGATTTTTCTATTGCTTTGTAAATATCAACTTCGCCAAACCCCCAACGTATATCATCTCGCCATTTTCGGGTGTTGGTATTGGGGATACGCCACCAACCAGCATCATTCCTTTTGGTATCAGGTGTGATGACACCTTCGGCTAATGCTGCTGCGGCAATCATAGGTTTCGCTGTAGATCCCGGTGAATAAGTACCGAGCGTGACACGATTGAATAAAGGTCGGTCTGGATCTGCTAACAGTGCTTTATATTTTGTTGATGAGATCCCATGCACAAATAAGTTAGGGTCATAACTTGGACTAGACACCATGGCCAAAATAGAGTCGTCACTTGGATCTAATACCACCAAGGCCCCACGCTTATGCTTAAGCACTGGCTTACGTGTGAGTGGATCTATTTTTTTTTCGGTCAGCAATTTGTTAGCATATAGCTGAAGGTTTATATCGATATTAAGTTTTATATCTTTACCTGGTATTGGTGGGACCGTTTCTAATGTACGGATCACTCTGCCTTGATTATTGACTTCAACTTTTGCAAAGCCAGATTGGCCATGCAGGGTTTCTTCATAAGATCGTTCAATACCTAGTTTTCCGATGGTTCTGGTCGCTCGATATTGCTTATATTTATGCTGCTGCTTTAATCGCTTGATATCACGATCATTAATTTTAGCGACATAGCCTAATATGTGGGTTAAATTTTCTCTATACGGATAATAACGCTCGAGAAAAGCATCAACAAAAACACCGGGGAATTGGTACTTATGGACGCTAAATAGTGCGACTTGTTTTTCGCTTAACTGATCGACCAGCGACACAGATTTAAAGTGTCTTGTATGCTGTATAGACTGTTTAAAGTCGTTGATATCAGCTTCACTTAGTTCAAATAGCGTTTGTAGTTTTGCTAAGGTAAGGTCTATGTTTTTAATTTGTTCTGGCACAATTTCAAGCGAGTAAATGGGTACATTTTTCGCTAACAGTATGCCATTTCGATCATAAATTAATCCTCGATTTGGTGGTATTGGCACAATTCGAATACGATTATTATTCGCCCGGCCAACATATTTACTATAACCAGAGACCTGCAAATGATATAAATTGGCGAGAAGTACTGCTGTCATGGCCACGAGCATAAACACTGACGCGGCTGTGCGACGTGTAAAAAGTGCAAGGGTGTCTTCCGGATTTTGGATGGGAATACGTTTTGTGTTTATCAAAATAATGGTCAACCTAATACATAATGCAACACGCTAGATCATAAATATTAGCGTGTGATAAATTTGAAATAATATCGATATTAGCTGTAGACAAGCGAGTCTGAGTTAAGTGCCAACATCGCGATGAAATAGTGAGAATAATATTCTTTTAGCCATCCTGTCGGCTTATCTAGCGCTATGTTTGAGGTGTTATTTTGGGTATAATTTAATGGCATGAATATTAAAACCAGAGTATTCTTCATACATCATAACTAAAGAGATTAACCTAGTGGATTTTGAAAAAGAATTTGCCGAGCTGAAAGTTGAAGCCGAAGAGATCATTGATAACTTATTAGAAGATGGCAGTGATCCTGATGCTGTTTATTCTATTGAACATCATTTTGCTGGTGATGATTTTGCACAGTTAGAAAAAGCGGCTATTGCTGCATTTAAGCTGGGCTACGATGTATCAGATCCTGAAGAAGTTGAGCTAGAAGACGGCCAAAAAGTATTCGCATTCGACTGTGTTGTTGAAACAGAACTAGATATTGATACCATCACACGTGATATCGAAGCGCTACTTAAAATGTCTATCGAACAAGATGTTACTTATGACGGCTGGGGCACTTTCTTCGAAGAAGAAGCATCATAATACCTGTAAAGAAAGCATTGTTTTTACTGGTTGCTGATAAGTAATATTATTGTCAGTGGTATGGTGTGTTTTATACCACTGACAAAATTTGTCGCTCGGTAACGGCCGACTAAATAAATACCCCTGAAATTGATCACATTGCTGGGCTTGTAGCCACTGCATTTGTGACTCTTCCTCTACACCTTCCGCTGTCACGGTAATATTCAACTCCCTGGCTAAACTGATCACCGAGCGTGTAATGGCTGTGGTGGTTTTATCTTGTTCAAGTTCATCGACAAATGATTTATCAATTTTAAGCTTATGCGCAGGCATATTCTTTAGATAAGATAATGAGCAATAACCTGTCCCAAAATCGTCGATAGACAAACGCACTCCGAGCTCAATTAATTCCGCTAACATATTTTCTGCAGTTTGGTTTGACTCCATTAATGCACTTTCTGTTACCTCGATTTCTAGTCTGTGTGCAGGGATATCGTAGTATTCAATGTCATGTTTTATTTTACTAATAAGCTGTGGATCGTTGAATTGGATCGGCGATAAGTTGACGGCCATAAAAATATCAATATCTTGTGCTCGCCATTGTGCAAGTTGCTGACAGGCTTTTTCTAATACCATTTCACCGAGCTGCCCGATCAAGTTATTTTTCTCGGCAAGGTCAATGAATTTAACCGGCATGATTAACCCTTGTTCTGGGTGATGCCAACGGGCAAGTGCTTCGACACCAAGCACGCTCTTACTGTTTGCATCGATAATTGGCTGGTAATATAAATCGATGGATTTATCATTTATTGCTTGTTTTAAATCATCTATTAAGCGTTTTTCAGCCTCTGCATGCGCTTCTAATATAGGGTCAAATAGGGTGTAATTTTGTTCTATATTTTTACGCGACCTGAGTAATGCCTGTTCACTGCAAGTAAGTAATTTATTGGTATCTTGAATGGTATCTGGGTAGTTCGTTGCGCCAATGCATATAGCTAAGTCAATAACCTGGCCCTGAATGGCTATTTTTCTATTAAGCCTATCGATTAATTTATTACACAGATAATTAAGCTGTGCTGGTGAACTAACTTGATCGGTTAAAATTGCAAACCGATCTCCTTGTATACGGGCTAAGTGAGCGGCGTTAGGTGCCATCTCCTTAATCATGCCACCAACATAAATAAGGACTTTATCACCGACCTCCGTACCGTATTGACTGTTTAGCTTACCCAGTTTTTTTATATCGATGAGGATCATGCCCCAACTATGTTGCTGATTGATATTTTCAAGTTCTTGTAAAAAGGTGGCTCGGTTTAATTGTTGCGTTAATTGATCGTGCTTGGTTAATGTGGCTATTTTTTCGAGGGTATTACGGCGTTCTTTAATATCACGAGATATGCTGACGGTACCGACTAATTGATTATTTTGAATGACGGGGTGTTTGTGTACATCGACATAGACTTGTCGGCCTGCTAATTCAAATTCCATTTTGTAATTAGCACTTTTATAGTTTGATTTTAGCTGACTATCATAATCGATGCTGACCTTGGCTGTTGATTCCGGTAGTATTTGAGTAACGGTTTTACCTATTACATCGGTTTTTTTCTTTTTCGCTAACTTAAGCGCTGCACGATTACATTCGACGATACGGCCTTGCATATCTTTGTAAATAACAAAGTCAGGTAGGGCATCAAAAATAGAGTTCAGTAAGGCAGTCTTTTCTTGTAACTTTTGTTCTGAGCGAAACTTACTCGATACATCAACAGCAATACCCAGTAAGCCAATAATTTTACCTGTGTGGCTGTGCAGTGGGATTTTGGTTATTTCAAACTGACCTTGGCCATAAATAGTTTCCATATGCATGGTTTTGGCAATGACGCTGCGGCCGTGGATTAGCGCTTCTTGATCGGTTTGTAAGAGTGCTTTGTTAGGGAGTTGCTTCTCTTTCAGCGCTGGCTGTAGTTGTGCATCAGTCTTACCTATAATGAATTGCTCTGAGGGTAAATCAAATAAGGATAAGCAATGTTTGTTGCAGCCCAAGTATTGGCCGTGAATATCTTTCCAAAAAATGCCAATTGGCAGATGTTGAATTGCATTGATCAATATATGATTCAGAGAGTCCGTGCTACCCATAACCTATCACTCCATTCCTTGGTGTTGACATTTATAGCTAAGCTGTTGGTTTATTTATAACGACAACTTAATGTTATTAACAATTATTTTACATCTTAAGGGTTGGGATGGGAATATTTTTACGGGATGTTGATGGGTTATTTGTGATGTCTATGGCGTATTTATTAGAAATAATAAATAAAAAAGGGACAGCTGATTAATCAGCTGTCCCTTTTTAGGTAAGTACGATTTTAACGATTAGATCGATTCAATTCGTGCTTTTTGAGCGTCAAGTTTAGCAATAGTACTTTCAAATTCCGCTAGTTTTTCACGTTCTTTAGCAATTACTGCTTCTGGCGCTTTACCAACAAATTTTTCGTTGTTTAGCTTACCTGAAACACGGTCTAAGTCTTTTTGGACTTTTTCCATTTGCTTGTTGATACGTGCAATTTCAGCATCTTTATCGATTAAGCCAGCCATTGGAATTAAGATTTCCATGTCGCCTAATAGTGATGTTGCTGAGATTGGCGCTTCTTCATTATCACCAAGAATTGTAATCGCTTCTAGTTTCGCTAATGAACTTAGGAACTGTTGGTTTTCGTCGAGACGACGTTGCTCTTCAGCACCTACGTTTTTAAGCAAGATAGAAATTGGCTTGCTTGGGCTGATGTCCATTTCGCCACGAATGTTACGTACAGCGATAATGAATTTCTTCACCCATTCTAGATCTTGCATTGATTGCGCATCAACTTTGTCTGCATCAAACTCAGGGAATGCCTGTAGCATGATCGTTGCGCCTTGAGTGTGCTTACCAGCAAGTGGTGCAACACGCTGCCAGATCTCTTCAGTGATGAACGGCATGATAGGGTGCATCAAACGTTGTAACTCTTCTAGGATCGTTACTAGGGTATGACGTGTACCACGCAGTTGCGCTTCTGTACCTTGTGCAAATACTGGTTTAGTTAATTCTAAGTACCAATCGCAGAACTGATTCCAGGTGAATTCGTAAGCGATGTTTGCTGCCAGATCAAGACGGTAAGTATCAACTGCTTCACGATAAGCTTTGATTGATTCCTGGAATTGGCCTTGGATCCAACGATCAGCAAGACTGAATTCCATGTCGCCGCCATTTTGGCCACAATCATGTTCTTCTGTGTTCATTAATACGTAACGGCTTGCGTTCCACAGTTTGTTACAGAAGTTACGGTAACCATCAAGACGTTTCATGTCCCAGTTAATGTCACGACCAGTCGATGCCATTGCTGCTAATGTGAAACGTAATGCGTCAGTACCGTGTGCTTCGATGCCGCCTTCGAATTCTTTACGCGTTGCTTTTTCAATTTTCTTAGCAAGTTGTGGCTGCATCATGTTACCAGTACGTTTTTCTACTAGTGACTCAAGGTCGATACCGTCGATCATGTCTAGTGGATCAAGTACGTTACCTTTTGATTTTGACATTTTATCGCCAGCTTCATCACGTACTAAACCTGTTACGTAAACAGTTTTAAAGGGTACTTGTGGCTTGCCGTTTTCATCTTTAATGAAGTGCATCGTCATCATGATCATACGTGCAACCCAGAAGAAGATGATGTCGAAACCTGTTACCAGTACATCACTTGGGTGGAACACTTTAAGATCTTGAGTTTGCTGTGGCCAGCCTTGCGTTGAGAATGTCCAAAGCGCAGATGAGAACCAAGTATCAAGTACATCGTCGTCTTGACGTAATGCAATTTCAGGACCTAAGTTGTTTTCTGCACGCACTTCCGCTTCATCACGACCAACGAATACATTGCCTTCGTTATCATACCAAGCTGGAATACGGTGACCCCACCAAAGTTGACGTGAGATACACCAATCTTGTACGTCGTTCATCCACGAGAAGTACATGTTTTCGTACTGTTTTGGCACGAACTGAATTTCGCCATCTTTCACTGCGTCAGTTGCTACTTTCGCCATTGGACCAACACTTACATACCATTGGTCTGTTAGTAGTGGCTCAATCACAACACCACTACGATCGCCGTAAGGTACTTGTAGTGTATGTGGTTCAATTTTTTCTAATAGCTCAAGCTCTTCAAACTTAGCGACGATTGCTTTACGGGCAGCAAAACGCTCCATACCTTGGTATTCAGTAGGGATAGTGAACGTTAGTTCAGTGTTTTCTGTGCCGTCTGAGTTGATGATTTCCGCTTCTTCACGGATATCTGCGTTTTCAGTTAGGATGTTGAACATCACTAAGTTGTTACGCTTACCAACTTCGTAATCGTTAAAGTCATGAGCAGGTGTAATTTTTACACAACCCGTGCCTTTTTCCATATCTGCATAGTCATCAGCAACAATTTTTATGCGACGGCCAACGATAGGAAGAATGATGTCTTTACCAACAAGCGCTGCATAGCGTTCGTCTTTCGGGTGTACTGCAACTGCAGAATCACCTAGCATTGTTTCTGGACGTGTTGTCGCTACAACGATGTAATCTTTACCGTCAGCTGTTGTTTCGCCATCTGCTAGTGGGTAGCGGAAGTACCACATGCTGCCTTGTTTTTCTTTGCTCTCAACTTCAAGATCAGAAATAGCAGTGTGGAATTTTGGATCCCAGTTTACTAGGCGCTTGCCACGGTAAATTAGGTCTTCTTTAAATAGACGTACGAATACTTCTTTTACTGCTTCAGACAGACCGTCATCCATAGTAAAACGCTCGCGGTCCCAATCAACAGATGTGCCTAAACGACGCATTTGACGCGTGATGTTGCCACCTGATTCGTTTTTCCAATCCCAGATCTTGTCGATAAAAGCATCACGGCCATAATCGTGGCGCGTTTTGTTTTCTTCAGCTGCAATCTTACGTTCAACAACCATTTGTGTTGCGATACCCGCGTGATCGGTACCAACCTGCCATAACGTGTTGTTACCTTGCATACGCTTGTAACGTGTTAGCGCATCCATGATCGTTTGTTGGAAGGCATGACCCATGTGCAGGCTACCAGTGACATTTGGCGGTGGGATCATGATGCTGTATGCATCTTGTGTTAGATCGCCGTTTGGCTTGAAGTAACCTTGCTCTTCCCAGTTCTGGTAAAGCGCTTGCTCAATGGCTTGGGGATTGTATATTTTTTCCATAGGTCTGCTTTCTAATTCTCAATGGTTGATTGATTATTCGGCGTTCACAGTTAACAGCTGTAACCCTGTTTGACGATAATGTTTGTAACGTTCTCGGGCTTGTTGTTTTAAGCCGTCTTGATGCGGTACAAAATCGATAATCTGATTAAAGTTAACTGCAAATTGCGGTGTATGGTCGTGCAGGTTGATAAGTACCTGATAGCGGTGACGGGGCGGTTGAAAACCAATTTCAACGGGCGCGCCATTACGTGGACCTTCACCTTGTAAATTATGTGGTACAAAACTGTTCGCATCTAATTGCCACAGGTATTCGTCAACTTGATTAGCTGTCGATTCATCGTTGGCGTGAATATAGACGCGTTGTCCTTGCTGATAAAACTCACCAGCCAGTTTACAGGCAAGTTCATGATGCTGTGGCATGTTAGCCGCAACGCCATTTTTAGATTCTTGCATGATATAAAAAGTGACTTTTTTCATCGGTAGTTTTACGCCCAATTACGAACAGTTAAAGTTTAAAACATAACTGCGTATAATAACACAAAGCAGGGGCGGGAAAATACAGTTGTCGGGGTAATATCTGGATATACTGTAGGGGTATTCAGTCTTAAAAACTAAAAAAGGCCGCAATCGCGACCTTTTAGATATTTATAGCGTAGTATTTTTATAGACTACGCCACATACTCACCGCGTGATTTTTTATATTATCATGCGAGACTTTTTATATTCTCATGCGAGAGTGTAATTAAGCTTCGTCAGCTTGTTGTACTTCGCTACGCTCTGTACGGTTAAGCAAGAACTGTGTCAACATCGGCACTGGACGACCTGTTGAACCTTTGTTCTTACCACTTACCCAAGCAGTACCGGCGATGTCTAAATGCGCCCAGTTATACTTTTTAGTAAAGCGTGATAAGAAACAAGCTGCCGTGATAGTACCGCCACCTGGACCACCAATGTTTGCTAAATCAGCAAATGGACTTTCAATTTGTTCTTGGAAGTCGTCAGTGATTGGTAAGCGCCATGCTTTATCAGCGGCTTGATCTGACGCATTTAATAATTCATGTGCCAGTGGATTATGCGTAGATAGTAAACCTGTGATGTGATGACCCAGTGCAACAACACAGGCACCCGTTAAGGTTGCTACGTCGATAACTAATTCTGGATCAAAACGCTCAACATACGTTAATACGTCACATAATACTAAACGGCCTTCAGCATCGGTATTTAATACTTCAACAGTTTGACCTGACATTGTCGTGATGATGTCACCTGGACGGTAAGCATTACTGCCTGGCATGTTTTCACAACCAGCAAGAATACCAATAACGTTAATTGGTAAATCTAACTTAGCTAATGACTTCATTGCACCAAGGACACCTGCAGCGCCACCCATGTCATATTTCATTTCGTCCATGCCTGCGCCTGGTTTCAATGAAATACCACCTGAATCGAACGTTAGACCTTTACCAATTAAGACAATAGGTTTTGCATCTTTATCTGGATTACCTTGATAATTAATAATCGACATCTTAGCTTCGTTTGCTGAACCTTGAGATACAGCAAGGTAAGATTCCATTTTTAATTCTTTCATTTCAGGTTCGCCCAAGATCTGTGTGGTGATCTTGTCACTTTCATCAGCGAGTTGGCGTGCTTGATTTGCAAGGTAAACAGGGTTACAGATATTTGGTGGCATATTTGCTACGTCTTTACATAGACGCATACCACTTGCTACTGCTAGACCGTGAGCAATGGCTTTTTCACTGGTTGGTAAATCACGACGTGAAGTCACGTTGAATACCATTTTACGTAATGGACGACGTGTTTCTTCTTTGTTGCTTTTCAGCTGGTCGAAACGGTAGCGACTTTCGCGTGCTGTTTCAACGGCAAAGCGGATCTTCCAATAGGTATCGCGACCTTTAACATTAAGTTCAGGTAGGAAACAAACAGCTTCCATTGAACCGGTTTCGTTCAAGGTGTCCATTGTCTTTTTGATGATTTGCTTGTACTGACGCTCATCTAATTCGCGTTCTTTACCGCAGCCAACTAATAACACACGTTCGCTTAGTACGTTCGGTACATGGTGAAGTAATAATACTTGACCTGGTTTACCCTCGATATCACCGCGACGTAATAGGGAACTTAAATAGCCGTCACTGATCTTATCAAGTTGTTCTGCTGCTGGTGATAAACGACGTGGTTCAAATACTCCGACAACAACACAAGCACTGCGTTGCTTCTCAGGGCTACCACTTTTTACATTGAACTCCATGGACTCTCCGGTTTCCTAAAGACAAAATCAAATATTTATAACATAATAGGGGGTTATACATATTTAATTAATCAAAAACTAAACATTTTCAGATAAAATGGGTGTGCAGTTAAGTATTTATACTGCCTTTGCAGCTGAGTCTACCTAATTATGAGCTGCATTTCATACAAAACATTAGTCTAATATAGGTTTTAAGTGATAATTTTCCGATATTTATTTGCTGAAACAGTGAAATCACAAGTCGCTGTATTATTCATCTTATCACTTATCTTTGTGAGTCAGCAGTTTGTTGCATTGCTCTCGAAGGTAATGACAGGTGCTTTGCCTGCTAATTTAGTGATGGAGATGTTGCTGTATACTATGCCTGCATTGGGCACATTAATTTTACCGGTGAGTTTGTTCATTGGTATTTTATTTGCGCATGGGCGATTGTATGCCGAAAGTGAGATGGTGATCTTAACGGCTTGTGGTTATACCCCAAGTCGAATATTAATGTCGTCGTTATTATTGTCTTCTGTGACGATTGGCCTGGTGGCGTTTAATGCATTTGTTTATGCACCGACTGCCGAAGAAGGTCGGGTACAATTATTAGAAAACGTCGATGCCGATGCCGGTCTAGCGACATTGAAACAAGGCCGTTTTGAGTCACTTGATGGTGGCCGTGCTGTTGTGTACGTTGAATCCTATGACAGTGATAAAGCGTTGCGTAAAATATTTATTGCGAAATCACCATCACAAGAAGGTGAGCGTCCTTCGGTGGTGCTTGCTGATAAAGGCAATGTTGAATCGGGAGAGCAGGGGTCACAGTGGCTGAAGTTGAGCCAAGGACTACGTTATGAAGGGGAGTTATCTCAGCCGGATTTCCGTATTGTTGATTTCAGTGCTTATCGGGTATTAATTCAAGAACAAGATGTGAGTGAACGTGGCCGTAAAACCAAAGCCCTGCCAACATCTGAATTATGGAATTCAACTGAATTTGAGCACAAGGTTGAACTGCAATGGCGTATTGCCCAAGTCGTTGCGATCCCGCTACTAACATTATTAGTGGTGCCATTAGCGATGGTGAATCCGCGTCAAGGCCGTTATGCAAAACTGTTCCCTGCGTTATTGATGTTTTTAACTTACTTTATGTTATTAAGTGCAGCCCGTTCTGCCATTTTAGATGAGTCATTGCCATTATCGTTCGGTTTTTGGATTGTCCATCTTGGGGTCTTAACTTTAGCGATTTGGTTTAATTTAGCCAATTTTTCTTGGTATCATCATGCGGTACATAAGTTGAAACTACGTTTTACTCGAGGTCAAAACAGTGATTAAAATTTTAGACATCTATATTGGTAAAGCAATTTTATTTGCCACTATGATCTGTTTGTTTACCTTAACGGGTTTATCTGCGGTAATTAAATACGTGGAGCAGCTGCGTGCGGTTGGTCGTGGTTCATACGGTTTACTTGAAGCCTTTATGTATGTGATGCTGAAAATGCCACGCGAGATCACCATTTTCTTTCCAATGGCAGCGTTATTAGGCGCACTAATTGGCTTAGGTGCGATGGCGAGTTCGTCTGAATTAGTGGTGATTCAAGCTGCGGGTCAATCACGTTTTAAAATTGTGCTGTCGGCAATGAAAACTGCAATCCCTATGATGATTGTCGTGATGTTGATGGGCGAATATGTCGCCCCTTATACAGAGCAAAAAGCGGCTGAATTACGTGGTGAATCGATTTCTGGCCAATCAATTATTCGTGCTCAAAAAGGGGTGTGGGCAAAGGATAAAGAAAACTTTATTAATATCGGTGCAGTGAATAACGGTAGTGAATTACATAATGTGACGATTTATGAATTTGCCAATAATCAGCGATTAGTTAAAACAACGCAGGCTGGTAAAGCTGTATATGCTAAAGATCATTGGGAGCTTACAAGTATTCGCATTACTCACTTTGAAGCGGATCGTATTTCTGTGACTGATGAGCCTTCATTACGTTGGGATTCAACGCTGACACCTGAGAAATTAGATGTGGTGACCATTGATCCGGAAGATTTATCTATCTCAGGGTTGTATTCTTATATCACTTATTTAGACAGTAATAAGCAGGATGCTGACACGTATGAATTAGCCTTCTGGCGTAAAATATTCCAACCTATATCGATTGGTGTAATGGTATTGCTGGCGTTATCGTTTGTATTTGGACCGCTGCGAACCGTTACCATGGGGGCTCGAATCTTAATGGGCGTAGTCGCTGGTTTTACTTTCTATCTTGCTAGTGAAACTTTTGGACCGATTAGTTTGGTGTATTCGTTGCCGCCGTTTCTTGGTGCCGTCGTCCCCAGTGCTATCTTTACCTTGATTGCGATTGTGCAGTTAAGAAAACATGGCTAGCGTGAATATGTCATGATACTGAAAATTGAAAATTGAAAATTGATAATTTTTAGATACGAATGTAAAAATGGCAACCAATTGGTTGCCATTTTTGTTTCTGTTACTGGTGCTGTCTACTTGCTTTGTTTAGTGGAAACTTGTATTTAAGTTTGTTGTTAAGCAGGGGGAGACAGATTATTTTTTCTGCTTCAGTTTATCTGCATAGCGTAGCAGTGAACCGTTTTGTTCTTTGCTTAAGCGTAATACATTACAGTTTGACCAGTGATCTTGAAAAGCACGGTTTTTCATATCAAACGGAACTTGTAAGTTACCGAGTCCACAGGCTGATGTTGCTAAACGAATCGCCGCTTGCGTTAGGCTAATTGCACTGCCATCGGCATTTTGTACGCGTAGACGCCAAGCGCGCATACCTACAGTTTGACCGCCATGGGTCCAGAACCATAAGTAAAACCCTGCGACAGAACCCCATACTAAGATTGCAAACCAAATCTGGTTGCCAGCATAGGCGGCGCTATCAACATAACGACCTGCAATATCGACGACACCCGTTGCAATAAGTGCTTCGGCAATACCAAGACCAATAGCGCTCGAAAGTGCCGCGATACCGGTGACAATTAAGGCGTCATAAACGAGTGCGCCGATACGAGGGCCAAAAGTGGCAATTGATGCGGTTTCACCTACCTCTGCTGCAGGAGTTTGCTTTAGTTTTTTAAGTTTGTTTTTCTTCGCCATTATGAATCCAGCCATGTCTTCAGGGTTATCTCGAAAGTGGAAACAGTGTAGCAAAAAAAGCTAACCTTGGTAGTGCTAAATAGTCTGCTGGAGGGTTACATTCTAAAGAGTGGATTTCTATTTAACAGGGAATATGAACGTTAGTAATAACCACGTATGGGGACAAGTTATGACATTAAACCTCATGGGTGTGGGTGTTTCGTTGGTTTTTTGAGTGTAAATTAGTGTAAGTGAACGATTTATGGGTAACTTGGCAGTGAAGTGCTCTGTTTGTTTTGTGTTCGACGAGTGTTTAGAAACATGATTGATCACACAATTTGTAATTTTTTTTAACAATCCATATACTTTTTTTGTTCGTTTGTCAGTATCCTCCGTCCGAAATTTAAACATTATCATTAAATCAGGATAACATTAACAAGGAGTGTCAGATGAGCTCATCTGCTTCAATTAAAAATAACTCACTAAAGAAGCCGTTATTTACGCGTTTCTTAGATGGTGTTGAATACTTAGGTAATCTACTACCTCACCCAATCACGCTTTTTGCAATTCTCTGTGTTGCTATTCTCGTCTCTTCTGGTATCGCTGGTTACTTTGAGGTGTCTGTTATGGATCCTCGACCAGAAGGCGCTAAAGGCCGCGCTGCGGATGGCATGATCCACGTAGTGAGTCTGTTTAATGCAGAAGGCTTACAGCTTATTGTTACCAATCTAGTGAAGAACTTTGTTGGTTTTGCGCCATTAGGTACTGTGCTTGTTGCTATGCTTGGTGTTGCAATTGCTGAATACTCAGGTCTATTGTCTGCCGCTATGCGTGGTTTAGTGATGGGCGCATCTAAGCGCATGGTAACTGTAACTGTCGTGTTTGCAGGTATTATTTCTAATACTGCATCTGAGCTTGGTTACGTAGTGCTTATCCCACTTGCTGCTATGCTATTCCACTCTTTGGGTCGTCACCCATTGGCTGGTCTTGCTGCTGCATTCGCTGGTGTATCTGGTGGTTATTCTGCAAACCTATTGATTGGTACTGTTGATCCATTGCTGTCAGGTATTACCGAAACAGCGGCGCAAATGATTGACCCATCTTACACCGTTGGTCCTGAAGCAAACTGGTACTTCATGTTTGTTTCTACTTTCTTCATTGCTATCACGGGTGCATTCGTAACCGAAAAAATCGTTGAGCCTAAATTAGGTAAATACAATGATGAAGAAGCGTCAGAAGATCTGTCAAATGATAAAATGGGTAAACTGACTAGTGTTGAGAAGAAAGGTCTTAAATTAGCTGGTATTGCTGTGCTGGCTGTATCTGCGCTACTAGCTTGGACTATTGTGCCTGTAGATGGTGTGTTACGTTCAGATGCTGGTACGATTTCTGGTTCACCATTCCTGAAGAGTATTGTTGCCTTTATTTTTGTATTCTTTGCTATTCCTGGTTTTGTTTACGGTAAAGTGACCGGTTCAATGAAAACTGACCGTGATGTGATTGATGCAATGTCTAAGTCTATGTCTTCTATGGGCATGTACATCGTACTGGTATTCTTCGCCGCACAGTTTGTTGCTTTCTTTAAATGGACTAACTTCGGTCAAGTATTCGCTGTAGGTGGCGCCACTTTCCTACAAGATATCGGCTTAACAGGTCCAATGCTGTTCTTTGCATTCATTTTAATGTGTGGTTTCATTAACCTGATGATTGGTTCTGCATCTGCTCAGTGGGCAGTAACAGCACCTATCTTTATCCCAATGTTAATGCTGGTAGGTTATGCACCTGAAACGATCCAAGCGGCATACCGTATTGGTGATTCTGCAACGAACATCATCACACCGATGATGAGCTACTTTGGTCTTATCCTTGCTGTTGCAACACGTTATATGAAGAACTTAGGTATCGGTACGCTGATCGCGACTATGCTACCTTACTCAATCTGCTTCATGGTTGGTTGGAGCGTTCTATTCTACCTTTGGGTATTTGTATTCGGTCTACCAGTTGGTCCTGGTGCGGCTACGTTCTATACGCCTTAAGCTTTATGACTTTAATCATCTAGCTTAGGTGGAAAAGCCGAGGTATTAAGTGACCCGTAACAGTTGGATAACCGATTGTTGCGGGTCTTTTTTTACGCGTTTCATACCGTTTGCTTTAATTTTGAGCAGTTGTTTTGGTGATATTGAGAAACGCCTTGCTTGGCATCGTTTGCTATGTATAATACTGAGCTATGCCCGAGTGGTGAAATCGGTAGACGCGGTGGATTCAAAATCCTCTTCCGAAAGGAGTGACGGTTCAAGTCCGTCCTCGGGCACCATATTTAAGTAATAGAGCCTCAACGAAAGTTGGGGCTTTGTTGTATCTGGTACTATCAAAAGCTTACGCTAACTTTCCTTACGTTATATCCTCAAAAATATTCAGCAATAAACTCTCGTTATTACCCTTAGAAAACTTACCCCTGTCCATATCCGGTACTTTCGCATGCAGAATCTGTACGCAAGGGGATCTCACTCGATCCAAGGGTGTCCTGTACTTTGAAGATTGTTAGTTTTGCTGGTGGTTGTTAGTAGCAGTATTAGCATGGCAACAAGTTAACTGGGATTCCGGTACTTTACGGTCCTAGTCCTGTCCAGGTCTTTTTTTCGGTAGATATATGATGTTTGTAGTGTGGTTCAAGATTGTTTTTGTGAGGCCTTACGGAGACTAATTAAATATACATATAACCTACTTTAAATAATTATCCGTATTTTGTTAATTTTAACTTACTATGCATAATGTTATATTTTATAACTGCTAGCAGGGTGGTAGCTTAACGATAAGCTATCACTGCTTATACGATTGCTAAAAGCATAATCTTATCGCAGACCTTAATATCATAATGGAATCTTAATGCTTGCCATACCACTACCTTTTGTCATGTCACTGCTACTTGTGATTATCGCCATACTTCTATTCACCAAATTGCCCATTGAGGGAAAAATACCTTCTTTGTTCATTATTTTGTGTGCAGTAAGTACGCTAGTTGTTGGACTACGCTGGACGTCTGATGTGGCAATATTCAGGTTTCTACAACCGATTTTCGCGTCGTTTTTGCCAGTTACGGCTTGGTATATTTTTGCTAAAGCACACTACAGAGGACGTATTTCGTTACTGCACTTGTTAGGACCTATTGTCATCACTGTATGTTCATTTTGGTTCCAATTCTGGATTGACGCGATAGATGTCATTTTAACTATGCTCTATTTGGGCTATGGTGCTTTACTCATTCGGTACTCATTCTCGATACCGGAAGATGTTCGGCTTTGTGATGCTGAACGTGTGGTCCTTGCGGAGCGTATTGCAGGTATTATGTTACTTGTGTCTGCTTGCATTGATGGCGTGCTGTCGCTTGATTTTATTGTTTATGGGGGAGAGCATGCGCTATACATCTTATCGCTTAGTTATCTTCTTCTTATTCCAACGGTGGTTGTTGGCGTCATCATTGTTGGTTTCAGTACATTTAGAGCAGAGCCTGAGACATTATCAGATTCACAACCAAATTATTCGACAGATGGTCGTATTGATTCGCCCCTGAAAAGTGTTCGACTGTCAGAGCTGGATGCTAAGAACATTGTGCACAAAATTGATGCTCTGATGCAGGAACAAGAAGCGTTCCGCGATCCAAATTTAACCTTGGGTCGTTTATCGCGAAAAATAGGTACTCCTGCACGGCAAGTTTCAATGGCCGTTAATCAAGTTTGCGCGATGAATATCTCTAAAGTGCTCAATGAGTACCGTATCACATATGCCAAAAAGCTACTTATTAGTAGTGAAGACAGTATAACTGATATCTATCTTAGTTCTGGTTTTCAAACAAAGTCGAACTTTAACCGTGAATTTGTGCGTATCACAGGGAAAACACCGAGCGTATATAGGTATGATACAGCAGTGATTTTAGTAAAGTAATGATATTAAATTTATACAGGGTACTATCCAGAGTGACGATAGTACCCTATATATTACATGCGGTTAATTTGTTATGAATGAGTTATGAAGCCCAAAATATCCTTAAAGATCTGATTATGTAGTTCTTGTCTTTTTATACCTACGCCGTCCTTACACACAATTCCATCACCTGGTGTTTCCTCTTCGATGAGAGCTATTGCATTAGGTTTACATAATTGCACGAAGCTGAAATGCATTGCCTGTTCATACACCTTATAGCGGCGGTTAAATAATGGTAGATGTTCGGCCAAATAACCGGATTCCATTGTTTGGGGCAAATCCCCTATATCGATCCCTGCACCTAAGATCAGTACAGGCGTGTTCACCTTACTCATACTTTCTATAGAGAAGCTTCGTGCTAAACCTAGATCTAAAATTACTGATTTTTTGATTCTAGGATCATAGAAGTTAAAAGATTTAGGCTCTCCAGGCTGTGGTGAAGTTAGTCCAAGCTCGTTTCCTAGGCCACAGGTTCTAGGGTTGGGATACAGCCGACACTGCTTTTGAAACGTGTTGCGATCAAGTTGTGCGCCGACTAACTGCATGACGCTCCAGCCTCCCATCGAGTGACCGATAGCAGATACGCTTTCCGTATCAACTACGGTGCGCCAAGCTGTATCTTCCAGTAAGTGATCTAATACGCGCACCAAATCGTGAGGACGTTGCCACCACCGGGATGCTTGCAATGCAGAATGGTCAAACGTTGTTGTGCCGGGATGGTTGGGAGCTGCCACCACAAAACCTTTTATTGCCAATTCATTGGCTAGCCAGTTTAGATTTCGCCAGCTGCCGCGATACCCATGCGATAGCAATACAAGGGGGTGCTTTTTTGGGGGGAACGAGGCATCTTTGATTACTTTCGTACCTACAAAAGCAATATTTTCGGCTACTGATATTGATGCTGAATTTTGTAAGGTGGGGTACCAGATAGTTACATCTAACGGACGACTTACATTATCACTTAACTGGAACTGCTGAAACCCAACAGAGCTGGCAGAGGCTACCTTAATAATACATAGAAATATAATAAGTACGACGGATAATTTCACTTGAATAATTCCTGATTTAGACTGAAAGAGGCATTAGTATGTCAATGATCATGATTACAAACGCCCTAGAACAGGATTTAGGACGACCTAAAACAGGTTTTAGTACTTTACTGATTATTATTTAGAAAGAAGTTTAACGGTAAACTTAATTGGAGACTCGTTAGCATTAGATGGAATGTTTAAGTGATGATATGAAGCATTTTTATAATCAATGTTTGATTGCTTTCTGTGTATATCGATCATGATTGTGTGGAGTGGGTTAAAGGGTTGTATTCCAACCCAAGTAATTCATCATCAACAGAACTTGAAGTCTCCGATACCGAAATCATCGGCTTAAAAAATTTATCCGGTAAGACAGGTAATAAGCGCTTTCTATTACGTTATAAATTCAATACCCGTAAATGTAGTATCACGATCGGCCGATTCCCTGATATCGATATCAATCAAGCTCGTAAGGTCGTGCGTAAGTATAAAGGTATGATCGCTGATGGTATTGAGCCGAAAGTCTAAGCTGCTTCAAAGATCTTTAGTTGTCATTCGGGGATATTCTAGTATAATTAATTTATTGATGTAGCAGACATGTTTTTGACATGACATCACACAACCTCTTAGAGGTCGAGGCAATGCCCGGTAATGGTGTTCTGAATCCAAGATTATTTCTTGGCGAAGGCTCCCTAGATGGAGCCTTTGTTATTTCTGGCGTAAGGAAAATATCAGTAAGTGGCAAATAAAAGACTCTTTAACCTGGCTGACCATGAAGTTCAGCAATGGAAAAGTTTTTATATTGACGAAACTGAATTTGATTTTAGCCACTTAAATGCTTGCAAGCATACCTTTCAACATCCCGAACGTAATGAAAGCTACACGCTGTTTTTTTACTTTTTCACATCATGTGTTTACACGCGGTCTTAAGGAAGAAGAAAACTTAGATCTTCTCTCTATATATCCTTATCCATCAGACCAAAGAGCTTTTGATGTAACTCGTTTTGAGTTATCTAAACATTTACCTCAGATCGTAGAATTATTACCTGAAAAATTTTGTTACCACGGCGGCTATAGTCGTTATTGTAGCTGTAAAATTACTCAAGACGATGGTACGGAGATCGTTTATCAAGTTGTTTATCGTGTCTGGAAAGAACGAGGTAAAATGAGGTTCCATATAGAAAGTGCATACCCATTGCAAGAAAGGTTAGGCCGAGTCAAAAAAGTAAACTTTTGGGTGATTTGCTATAATTTACTTCAAGGAAAAAAGCTTCCTCAGCCAGCTAAGTAATCTGGCTGCGCTACTCCTGTGCAAATCAGTAGCTAACTAAATCCAACACAATCCCAAATTATGGACAAGAATACCCAACAAGATCCTAGTATTTATCACTACTGCAAAGGCGTCTCAAGGAATTCAAAATCCTCTTCCGAAAGGAGTGACGGTTCAAGTCCGTCCTCGGGCACCATATTTAAGTAATAGAGCCTCAACGAAAGTTGGGGCTTTGTTGTATCTGGCACAATGCTATTTATTTCCAAAACAAGTTACCCTCGTTTTCCTTAATTTATATCTTCAAAAGTACTCTCTAATAAACTCAAATTATTACCCTTAGATAATTTACTCTTGTCCATATCCGGTATTTTCGTATGCAGAATCTGTGCGGAAGGGGATCTAACTAGATCCAACACTGTCCTGTCCATTGGAGTATTATCCCAACAATTGCCACGTCGACTCATGCTTTTTTATCCGATCACGCCACAGCTTTTGACGGAACTGCCTGCTTGTATAATGGCAACCTTGATCTGAATGGAACATTACACCTTTGGGCTTAAATTATTCTCGTTTACTTTTTCTAATTGATATGACGTGAGGACGCCTTTAATTTGATTGATGTACCTGGTTTAGCGCACGGGGGCGGACAGGTAAAGGCAAAAAAAACCGCTTAATAGTTTCGGGGCTATTAAGCGGCTAACACACAAACTTACAGGAAAATCTCATGAACAATAAACATACACTAACCATTGCGGAATTACATAGAATCGCGCCATTATTAACAATTTATTAATTTACCCGTTTAATCAAACTTTTCGAGGTTTAATGCTGATAATGCGCAACAACAATTAATACATGTACTACCTAACCCTGTCCATTCAGCACATAACTTACCAGTTCTTCTTGAAACAGAAAATCCTTCTATATCAATTGGTTTTTTAATTAATATTTACTTAATAAGCACTCGCTACTTTAGAGGATATGTTAGCGTCATAAATAATATAGTTATATAGCACACGCCATCACTCAGTTGGTTTGCGCTATTTCGCGTAAATAATCGGGGGCTGTTCATGAATGGTGGTCAATGTATTAAATATTTTATTCCAATAGGGCTGGTGGCAAGGAAAGCTGTTACTGAATCATTAGCTTGTTGGAAACATGGGTTTGCAGAACAAATCACAGACCTTTCGTTGGTAGATGATGATGCGTTTAATGTAGTCATTAATGGATATGATTACGATAGTGAAGAATCGTTGAAAACAGTTATTGATGCTTACTTAAAAGTGAGGTGTGGAGCATCTTATTTTGATGTCGATGGAGCGGATATTTCTTGCTGGTTAGACAAAAATTCAAAATTTAAAGCTATAGAGTTAAATCTAAATATGGACGATGTTGAATACAATACTTCATTGATTCGTTTTTCTATCGAGCAATTTATCACAAAGTTAAAGCCGAAATATAAAATTAGTGGTTTGATTCTTACATTACAGGGGGGGAGTGTTTCGCTTGATGAATTAGAAGCATATATGACAATACCTCGAAACGCTTTAGATGATGGTATTACATTTATTACGAATACATGTTTTTTTGAGAGTGCTGAAGAGCAGATTATGACTCTTTATTTTGCGATTAAGTATGACTTTTAGCGGTTTGTATAATATTTTATTTAGTTAATTTTGGAGTGTTCATGATTGAAAATGAGTATGTTGAGCTGTTAGATAACCTGGTTAATTCTAAACTGACAAATCGTAAGAAAGAGTTATGTTGTTTTTCCGCACAGGAAGGCAAGGACTACGATAATAACTTAATGTTTGTAGGTCGAGCGGTAAATGACTGGGGGAATGTTTTTGACTTAGATAGTATCGATGCAAATAAGTTTGTGAATGATATGTTTAAAACGATATCAGACGATGATCGTTGCCCATTAAAATGGGTTGAATCTTCTTGGGGGGATTCTAATGATTACAATACAAAGAAGTCTGCTTTTTGGCGGGTAATTAGGAATATATCTTTAGAGTTAAGCGACCCAATCTAAATGACAGTTGGGCTTCAAAATTAATCTGGTCAAATTTATATAAAATCGCACCTAGTGGTGGTGGAAACCCTAGTAACAGTTTGTGTGATGCTCAATTCCTAGCATGTAATCAAATACTAAAAGCAGAGATACTAAGGCTGAAGCCTAAACATATAGTTTTTTTAACTGGATTAAATTGGTTCGATGGATTTTTAGCTGATTTAATTAATATATCTGAAGATCACAAGTCAAACTTAGTTGAAGCGACAGGTATGTTGAGAATCAATGAGATGAGTATCAAAGTTGTAATTGCAAAGCACCCTCAATGTAAACCAGAGGCAAAATTTGTCAATGACGTGACCATGGCATTGAAATCTTTTTAAGGGGGTTATGAATTTTTAACTCTCTTCCGAAAGGAGTGATGGTTCAAGTTCGCCCTCGGATACTATATTTAAAAGATTGATGATAAAAGATATCTCAAAAATTGAATATTGAGATATCTTAAGTATGAAATTAAAACTACTGAGCTACAGTTACACTTTGCTGTATGAGTTTTACTTGCTGATCTTTTAAATGCTGAGGGTGGTATGGACCTACAGGTACAGAGTAAATAAAACGACCATTTGCTTGTTTCGCATATTTTGTATAATCAGCTGCGGCTGTATTGATCGCGGTAACAATGGCGCTTGCAATTAACCCCGCTAGACCGCCTCCGCTATTCCCACCTGTTAAGTCAACAACAACGGTTCCTGTATATTGCCATAATGTTTCAGATGTTTTCGTTGATTTAATTTCCGCATCAATTGATACAGTCAATGAAGAGGCAACAACTGCATATGACGTATCCCATTTTTGGATCTTAGTAAACAAAACTGCATCAGCGCCAAAATATTCTTGGAATTTTCCCAGGGGCATATCATAAACTAATTCCGCATCATAAATACCTTGCTGTTTTAACACCTCAGCTGTCAATTGATATGGAAAAACATAGAAACCTTGAAAAGCCATCGGCATCTCTATTGTTGTCGCATAGTAATCTTTGGCATCTGCTGCTGTACTCAGGTTCATTGGCGGCATAATCAATAATGACTTCGGTTTTTCTGTGTACATACCTGGAAACTCGTCAGCTTTAGTTACATATGTTGGTGTAACGCAACCACTTAAAAACGTTACGCTTATAAGTGTTACTAACATAAATTTTAATAATCGGTTTGGCATTTTACTATCCTTGTACTTCTACTTTCTTGATTAAATTATCCATGAATCTTCCAGATTCAGGGTATGCTGTTTTTTCTTCTTTAAAAAAGAACACTGCTTTCTCGGTATTATTAGCTTGCAAGTAAATATATCCAAGGTTAGCGAATACACCTGGTGGGACTCTTAACTTATCTGATTTAGAGTCTGCGATAATCTCTTCAAGTGTGCTTTTCCATTCCATTGATGTGTCAGCGTTTGTTTCTTTCTTCATCGCATAAAAACTTTCAGAGTAATCACCGTAGTTATACATCGAGCTTTTTTTGGTTGCACAGCCTGTGGCTAAGATTGTGAATAACATAATCATAGGTACTTTAAACTTCATTTTTTATCTTCCTTTTAGTGTACTTTTGGGACAAAAAATTCTTTTTCATGTCCATCTCCGAGTAATACATTCCGATTAACTAATATTTTTTCTTCATGTTTAATGATTACTTGGTGTTTACCTGGTATTACTTGATATTGATTTTTTATACCTGTTTTATTAATTTTGAATGGGGCTAAATCATCAATGTAAACCATCGCACCTTTTGCTTCGCCAGTGAAATAAAGGTATGCGACAGGCTCTGATGTAGATGTCCCTGAGTTGTATCCACATGCAGTAACAAATGTGATAAATAACAATATAATTATATTTTTCATTACTTAGCCCTTTTTAATTTCTTGAATGTAAAGATTTGCGTAATCCTGGGATTCAATATACGTATCAATGTTGCCTTGTACTAAGCTACACATTGAAACCTCTGATTCAGCTGTATCGCCAAATGAACTGATAACTTGAATGACACCTAACTGTTTACCAGGTAAAGTAATGTACATACCTGTTTGTGGATTTTTAACTTTGCTACCTTGTTTCATAATTGAAAATTCAGTACCGGGGGTAATATTCTGTGATTTCCCACCAGATATAATTAGGTTATTATCTTCACTTGCTAAAACATAAGAGCGCCAAGGTTTATCAAGCATGTTTTCAATAACATTTGAAGCTAAATCGGTAATAGCAACATTTAGCACTTTGTCATTTAAAGAGCTGTCGTATCCCGCTTTATTACCGACACCAAACACTGAACCAGCTTCAGAATAAGCAACACCTTTACCACTTTCAGAATGGATAATTTGTCCTGTTGTTACATCAATCAAACGGATTTGAACTGTCGCGTTAGCTTCTTGTTTTTTTACTCTCGAAAAAATACCCACATCGCTAACTTCTTTACGACCAAATTCTGTAATTGAACCTACAATAATAAAATCAGCTGCATTTTTTAGCGTGGAATTACCGCCCATCGTTAATTCTTTCTGTATTTGATCTAGGTCTGCACGTTCTAACATGATGAACTTATCAGTTTCGAATAACTTTGCTGATAAAATATCCATTGCTTGTTTACCAATGCGATTATTATCCTCATCGATAAAAAAACCTTGTCCATATGTAGTTTCATTTGTGAAACGACCAATGGCCACTTTTCTTTTAAGGGATTTTGAATCTTGGGTGTTGTTACTGAGTGTTTTACTCACAGATTGAGTTTGTATATCTGTTTGTACAACTGATTTTTTTTCGACTGTGGCACAACCTGAAAATAAAGCAGCAACCAGACAAATTGGTAATACTCTTTTCATATCATCTCCGTAATGATTTTTATTTGTATGTAGGACAGGGGTTGATCATATCATTGTAATTTAATGTAAAGAAGTTGAGTACCCATTTAGGGATGGTAATTCTGTGAATTGGTTATATGCGGCTGTTATAGAAGGTAAATGTCACTAAAGATGCCATTCTGTGCTAGGTAATACTGAGTAGAACCAACGGTAATCCCGAATAATGTACTGAATATTCGAGTATTTATGACTATTAGGCTAGCGTTTCGGAAGGGATTCAAAAAGGAAGGGGCAAGTTAGCTTTCGGATACGCTAGTTAAATGACAAATCCATAAAAGTCGGTTTGTTGTTTTTGACCATTGACCATTGGTCATGGCTATAAAACTCAAATAATACGCCGAAACGTTAAATTAATACGAGATGTATCAACTTTAAGTCGCTTGGGTAAGGCGTGATGCCAATGCTGTTGGCAATAGCGCATGAGTAGTAAATCACCCTGTTCGAGTTCAACTGATACTTGCTCTTTTGTGGTTTTATGGCGAAATTTAAAACTGCGTGTAGCGCCAACACTCACGGAGGCGATACAACTCTGATCCATGTTATTTTCATCATCACTATGCCAACCAACATAATCACTACCATCACGGTATAAATTACATAACACAGCATTGAACTGTTCACCATGTACCGCTGTTATTTTATCAGCTAGCTGCAACAGTGATGTTGGCCAATCTAAAATTGGATGGGTCATGTTGTTATAACTGTGCTGCTTATTGGTATACAGACACACTAATCGTTTTGGTACGACCCATTGATCGTACATAAAAAGTTGCTGTTCTTGCCATTGAATACTGGAGTTAAGTTCAGCTAAATCTAGATCAGTAAAAAAATTGGGATACAGCCAAGCTTCGCCATCATAGGGTAAGAGCTGTTGTTGTGGTTCTCGAGAAAATAATTCTAGATTCATTGATGACGTCATCGCTAATACTTAAAGATAATAGACTTTAGGTATATTAGCGAAATTATGACGGGGTAACAACATACTGAAACCCCTTCATGAGAACTTAAGTGTTGCTGTTAAAATACTGAACATAACCCAGCATTTACAGTCAACCAACTCTTTATTATTAATTTCGACCCGCGAGTACACCACCGTCTACATCCCAAATAGCACCTGTTACCCAACTAGATTGATCGGAAAGTAAGAAGCAAATACTGTTCGCTATGTCTTCCGGTGTACCGACCCGACCGATAGGGTGGAAATCGTTAAAGCTGGCTAATGTTGATGCCATTTCTGCTGGGCTGATGAAAGTTTCATATATTGGTGTTTTGACCACCGCAGGCGATACCGCGTTTACTCTAATATTGTGCTCTGCCAGTTCCATCGCCATGTTTTTCGTTAAAGCATGTAGACCTGCTTTCGCCATTGAATAAGCTGAAGAAGGGGTGGCTTTAATCGCTTGTTTTCCCCACATCGAACCAATGTTAACCACATTACCACCACCATTGTTGATCATGCGTTTTGTTACGGCTTGCGTGAGCAAAAAGGTCGCTTTATTTAATTCATGATACAGGTCGTAGTCTTGTTCTGTATGTTCGACAAAAGGCTTAGGATTAAAATAGCCAGCGGAGTTAACAAGATAGCTAATATTATGTTCTTGCACGGCAATATCAGTAATAAATTTAGCCACACTGTCTTTGTCATATAAATTTAATTGAATACCAGAAGCATCACCAATTTCATTTAACTGGGCAACGGCGTTATCTAATTTTTTTTGATTATTACCAATAATAACTACGGGTACTTTGTTTGCTACAAGCTGTTTTGCTGTTTCAAAGCCCATGCCACTTGAGCCACCAATGATGAGTGCAATTCCTGATTGTGTAAATGTCATTTTCTTTCTCCTAAGTTTTGGTATGTGGTAATCTTAGATGTTAATTAACTCATTAAATAGTAAGTACTTATTGGTAACCTAGGTACTTATCGGTACATCTTTATGAATAACAAAGAAAAAATATTTGTAAGAAAAGCAGCACCCGAAAATAGCGCAAGAATGGTTGAAAGTATTTATGGCTGTAAATGGTCGTTGACTGTCTATCAGTTACTGGCTAATGACGTGAATAGACCCGGTGAGATGGTGCGGAATGTTGCAGGGCTGACGACTAAAGTGCTCAATCAGTGTTTAAAACGTAATGTTGAATTTGGTATTTTAGATAAAACGGTTTATAACGAATTACCGCCTCGAGTGGAGTATCACGTGACCGCGTTTGGTGAAAAGTTTCTTGGTATTTTGGCGCAATTAGAAGCATTGCAGGATGAAATTGATGGTGCGCATACGCATATCTAGGTTGTAAGAATTACGATTAGTATGGGAGTTGTATATAGATTAGATGGAAGTCGCTTGGAAGGATTTTTCTTTTTGATTAGATAATGGAACTCATGCAACATGAGTCCCATTCTATGCATTTACAATATTAGAATTTGTAAGATGCAGCTACATATACAGAACCAATAAGTACATTTATATCTGAAGCAGTGCCTGCATCAATAGCAAAAGCATCAGCTTCATAACCAGCACGTAAACTTACGCCTGATAATGCTGCTGGAGTATATTCTAGACCTGCACCAAAACGAACTGCTGTAGTCGTTTCATCATAACCTGGTGTTTTAATATTTTCATTGAGGTCGAGTGAAGATAGACCAATCACACCAAATGGGCGTAAACCATTTTCAAATGTGTAACCAAGATTTGCCGCTAAAGATATTGCTTTAGGTTCCGCGTAATCTTGAGAAGAAGGGTCTATTTTACCATACGAAGTATATTGTGCTTCAATTGCGACGATGCGATTGAATTGATAACCACCAATGAATTTCAGTGTTGAACCATCCGTTGAAGGTGATACTGAATGTGAATCTTGTTCTAGCTCTGCATCAGTAGAACCTACACCAGCACCAAGGTAAAAACCAGAAACATCTTGGTTTGCTTGAACATTTGTCGCTAATAGAAGCGCGGCTAAAGTACTTAATGTCGTAATCGATTTCATGAGATACCTGCTGGTTATATGATTATATATAATATTTTATGGACGGGGATTATAGATAAGACCAAATCTTAAGCAAGTTAACCGAGCTAGAGTTTTGTCATGTTTTGTAAGGGTTTGTATAGATGTACTGACTGGTTAATTCATACTGTTTTAATTAATGTTAGAGATATCTGCTTAGTCAATATGTGGCTTTTTTCTTTTTTATTAATGGCTTGAATAATAATATATAAACATACTTATACTCACTGCTGGTTGTAGTGATAATTATTCTCATTTGTGATTGGTGAAATATATTACACATCAAATCAATCGAAAACCGTTTGGCCAAGGATTAGGTTATGCATTTTAAGAGAATACTTTCATTTTTGTTTTTAGTACCACTCTCACTGAGTCAACTTCATGCGTCTGAAGAGGTGAGTCAAAGGATCATTAACGGCACAAAAAGTGATAGCGATAGCTGGCCATTTATGGTCGCGTTAGTGTCTAAAAATCGAGATATAAATAGTGGTCAATTTTGTGGTGCTAGCTTTATAGGCGAGCGCTATATATTAACTGCAGCGCATTGTGTGGCAGGTAAGAAAGGACAAGATTTAGATGCTGTTGTTGGTATTTCTGATTTAGTGCAAGCAGATGCTGGGCAGCACAGGTATAGCGTTAAAGAAGTTTACGTGCATGAAGGTTATGCAGGTGTTTCTACTGGTAACGATATTGCGATTTTAGAACTTGAAAATGATGTCAATTATACCGCTGTTACTTTGGCGGATCAGTATTTACGTAACAACCTCTCTGCAGGTGAACCATTAACGGTAATGGGTTGGGGCGATCAAGCTCAGGGCCGAGATGACTACCTTTTTAAAAGTGAACTATATCAAGTCACAGTCCCTCTGGTTGAGCAAAGTTTGTGCCCTGATATTATTCGCAATGAAGATAATGCATTTTGTGCGGGTTTTGTGAGTGGTGGTTATGATTCTTGCCAAGGTGACAGTGGTGGGCCGATCGTCGTTGCAAGTGCTGGTGGTTTTGACCAATTAGGGATCGTTAGTTGGGGCGAGGGTTGTGCTGAAGCGGGGAATTATGGTGTTTATGCGAATGTTAGCCATTTCACTGATTGGATAGCGGGCAAGACACAAGGGTTGAGCTTCCATCAATTAGAGCATGTTGGTGCCAAGACTGCTGGGCTATATACACATTCATTTTCTATCAGTAATACCACTGGGCAAACGATCCATACATCGGGTGCGGCGGTGACTGGATCTAGTGGCGTGATTACTGCGAACAGTTGCGCAGAGCTTCGAGCTAATGAAAGTTGCGTTATAACGGTTCGCTATACGGTAAGTACATTCGATTTTGAGAAAGTAGCAGTCAGTCTCCTTACTGATCATCCACAAATCAGTCATGTGGCTGTTGCCTTATCCTATGTTGGCAGTGAAGTTGCTTCGGGAAGTGTCAGTAACGCTGTGAGGATCGTTAATACCAACGTCTATTCATCGTCAAATTCATGGATTGGCAATAGTAATACATTAAAAAGCCCAGTATTAAATGACAATGAATTTGCACAAGTGATCATTACTGGTTTATCTGTTGGCAGTTTATCTTTCGACATGAATGTATCAACAGAAGAAAATTACGATTACTTGAATGTATATGTAAATGGTAGTTTTGATAGTCGATTCAGTGGTATAGAATCGAAATCAGTGGGCGTTAATTTACCACGAAATAGTAATACGGTGGTATTTGAATATAAGAAAGACAGATTTACTACTGGTGGACATGATCGCGTGATCATCAGTAATTTAACCCACTCAGTTGATGGCCAATCTGTGATTCCTGATGGCCAACCTGTGATTCCTGATGGTAATGCTGTTGAAAGAAGCTCAAGCGGTAGTGGTGGGGCGATTAATTGGTTCTATTTAGTTGCGCTAGGTTTGTTAACCTGGGTAAGAAGACGCTTTATTTAACTTTATAGCGACATTTCTATAATGTGAAAAGTCTATTATGTGAAAGACTCTCCGATAATAGGATAACCAATTATCGGAGAGTCTGTTATAAACTCAATCTCCTACAAACGACAACTCGCGATAATATCCAAACGCGGATTAATCACTTCACTCTTTACGCCATACAAGCCCAATAAAGTATGGAATAGATTGTCGTGGGAGAAACTGCCTTGTTTGGCTTTCTTTATTAAACAGCTTCTATCAATATCTTTTGCATCAAGGTATTGCTGCGGTAGCCACATGAATAAAGGTACGTGAGTTTGTTCTTCAGGGGCAAATGCGTAAGGTGTACCGTGTAGATATAGCCCCTTTTCACCTAATGATTCACCGTGATCGGACATATACATCAACGCCACGTTGTAATCTTTGGCATAATCCTGCAATTTTTTAATCGTTTCAGCAATCACATAATCGGTATAAGCAATGGTATTGTCGTAAACGTTAACGATTTCTTCGTCGGTGCAATTTTCAATATCACTTTTATTACATGCAGGGGTGAACAATGCTTGTTTATGTGGATAACGCTTAAAATATGTCGGCCCGTGACTACCAATTAAATGCATAGCAATTAATTTATTGCCTTGCATATTGGCTACTTCATCATCAAATGTTTTCAGCATGACTTCGTCATAACAGCTCTCACCATCACAAAGGTCGGTCTTTTGGTGTATATCGACATTGATCAGCCTAACGCCTTTCGCCACCGATTTATCGCCGCCATCATCGTCTTTCCAAAGTACGTCGACATTGGCATGTGTTAATACATCTAGTACATCGTCTTGGCTGTTTGCTCTGCTTTTGTTGTAGTCGCTGTGGTTTAAATTCGAGAACATGCAAGGTAATGAATGCGCAGTTGCTGTGCCACAAGACGTTACATTTTGGAAAGAAATGATGCTCATATCTTGTGTGTAAGGATTGGTATTACGTGTATAACCGTTATAGCCAATGTTCATTGAACGTGCTGTTTCACCGACAATCAGTACCATTAAAGTTGGCTTGTTATTTTTCGCAGGAGATAACACGGCATCTTCACCTTGGCGCTTATAAGTTAATTTTTCAGTAAATACTTCGTTTTTTAGATATTTGAAGGTGTTAAATATATGCGCAGGTACGATCATTTTGTTGAGATAAGCATTGTTACGACCGACAGAAGCATAATCCTTATAAAAGCATACTGTAATCAACAGGCCTATTAAAATTGCGACGACGACTAAGACGAGCCTTTTTAAAATACGTGTAAGTAATGGCTCTTGAGTATTAAATCGCACGAAGGCAATTAATAGCGCAGGTACAATACCCGCAACAAAAAGATACAGCATGGAGCTAAAATTGATATAAGAGCTCACTTCACCGGAATTGGTTTCAATTACATTCTCAATCATACTGTAGTCAAATAATACCCCGTACTTTAAGGTCGCATAACAAGCGGCAGCGGAGGACATGACTACGAGCATAAAGAATGGTTTGGCAAAATAAGGCAACGCAAATAACGAAAAAATAACCACGAAGGCGCAGGTCAATAATAGTGGTGCGGAATAGACAAATAAGCCGAGATTGCTATCGGCGGTTATCGCCATTAAACGAGAGATAATCGGGATGTTGAGTACAAAGCCAAAATATAATGAATATAGCAAGATAAATTTAGTCATACTGATATTAATACGTAACATTCTCATCGTTATTGCCCCACAATTACAAACCAGATGAACGCACTTAAGCACAAACTAACAAACACCGCAGCTGAGCCAATATCTTTCGCTCGACCACTTAATTCATGGTGTTCAGTACCGATACGATCGACAACGGCTTCTATGGCTGAGTTAATAAGCTCGACAATAATGACCAGCACTAATGAGGCGACCAGTAGTATTTTTTCGACATTAGTGATGTCTAAGGTCAGCGCGATTGGCGCGAAAATAATGAGCAGTAATAGCTCTTGTCTGATGGCTGATTCGTGTTTAAAGGCAGCGCGTAGGCCTTTAAATGAATATTGTGTGGCTTTAATAACACGGGTTAATCCAGTGAACCCTGGTTTTCCGCTGCTATCAGTTGCATTGCTTTGAATCATTCGTTCTCGCCCCTACATTTATATTAATCGCTAGCATAATTACTACTTAAATTAAGACCGCATGATCGTGGAATATATCGTTAGAAACTGTAAGCGTGTGTAAGCGGAAGGTAGGTAGCGTTTATATCATGTATTTATATAAGCGATATTTAGTTCAAGAGGATCCCCCTTAGGTGGGGGATCGTCATTATAAATGTGTTATTAGCGCGGATTTCATGTTTTTGTATTGTGACCTTGCTTTGTGTTAGGTAATATTCCTATTTTTATACTGTAAAGATGGGATGAACAACATGAAGAAAACCCTGTGTGCAGCAATGCTTATATCGGCTGCAGGATTATCAGGTTGTGCGTCGACTGAATCAACGCAAAGTGACGTTGATAATAGCAATGGTGCTGAAGTCATGGATGAAGCGGCACTGGCAATACAAAAAGTAAAAGCCTTAGCCGAGCATGTTGAACAGCAATATGAAGCCGGTAAGAATGAAGATTACGTGTTTTTTGCACCGGATAGTTGGAAAAAAATTAATTCTGCTGTGCGTTCAATGCGCACCTTGGTTGCGAAGTTTGATCCTAACGATCAAGGTTTTTTTGGTGGACCATCAGAAAGTAAAGTAACCGATAAAATTGAAGAAGCGCAAGAAGCGTTAGATAGTGCTGTACGTATCAAAACATTAGTATCGGTATTTTTAACGCAGCAACTTGCAGATATTAATTATTTATCTCCTCTTGTTCATGGCCAATGGCAGAATGAATTAAACGATATTCATGAAAGTACGGCTGATTTAATTGAAGACATTGAAGATGATGAATCAACTGAGGGCTATGAGAAAAGTAGCGCTAAGATCCAAGCGCGTTTATTACAGCTTGAAATTAGAATTGTAAAAAGCAACTTTTATACGCCACTGATTCAGAAAATGAAAAAACTGGATAAAAAATTGATCCCGGAAACATATGCACAGATCCAGCAACGTATTGTGCAATTAAAAGATGCAATTGAGCTTGCGCCGCGTGATCAAGCTATTCTTGATGTCATCATTGCGCACGTTGAAGATGATTTACGTCGTGCAAATAATGTGACGACGGAAGTTAATTGGATCAACAGCATAGATAGTTCGGAAAGTGAAAAAATTGCCTTACGTTATCGTGACGCGATTGCAACAGTAGCATTTGATTTGTTTGCAAAAGATATTTCGAGCTTAACTTATATCGAACAAATCGCGTATTTTGATAATGCCCTGCGTCATAAATTAAACCAACAAAAAGTGCTTAATGATGAACAGGCTGAACTTATTATTAGCCTGACAGAGAAAGTGAAAGGTGCATTGATTGAAACTGATGGCTTAGTTGATGGTTTGAGTGATGGCGTAACTGATAAATTAGTTGAACAGCAAATTGTGACGGACTTAAATCGTATAGCCACAGATGCGAATGTTGAAACACTGACGTCATCTCTTGAAGAGTAATTGGCATGCACATTGAGCTGCTTACTCCGCATATAGGCGCCTTGATCCACGATGTGGATCTGGTCAATTGTGATGACACGACATTTGCAGCCGTTTATAAAGCTTGGTTTACCCATCAGGTGATTTTTTTCCGTGACCAAGAATTTTCACCGCAGCAACATTTAACCATTGCGGCGCGTTTTGGTGAATTAGAACCGACACATCCTTTTTTCCCGCATGTAGAGCAAGCGCCACAAGTCAGTATTATTGAAACGGTTAAAGGCAAACCACCGTTAGAAAGTTTTTGGCATACGGATTTAACTTGGCGTCAGCAACCTTCTATTGCCTCGGTGCTGCATGCCCAACATGTGCCTCAATGTGGCGGTGATACCATATGGTGCTCGATGACGGCAGTATTTAACGCATTACCAGAACAAGATAAAATACTATTACGTCAGTTATCTGCGATGCATGCCTTGTTTGCTTTTGATGGTATTGAAAGTAGCGAGATCACGGAAGATTGGCAGAAAGATGTCATCGCGGTATCAGCAAAAAACCCACCGGTATCGCACCCTGTTATCACGCGCCATCCCGACACCGGTGAAGAGATCTTATTTATTAACGAGCAATTCACCCGTTATATTATTGGTATGAATCGGGAGGACAGTAATGCGTTACTCGCCAAGCTGTTTGCTATGGCTAGACTACCCGAGTATCAAGTGCGTTTTAAGTGGCAGACCAATTCATTAGCTATTTGGGATAACCGCAGTACCCAACATTATGCAGTCATTGATTATGCCGATAGTCCACGTAAATTACACCGCGTGACAGTTGTTTAATTTACTCCATGTAGTGTAATAAATACGGTGTAAATCAGTCGGGCAAACCCAAGCTGAATAGCTAAACGTTTACCCAATAAAAAAGAGCAATACGCTAGTCGTATCGCTCTTTTTTTGGTTTATATAATATCAATAATGGCTAGTTAGTGAGAGCTAGCTCAGTATCAATGTCAAACAAGTGGCAATGGGACATATCAAAATGCATATAATGACTTTCACTATGCTGAATGTTGCTCTTTGGAGCAAAATGGCAACGGGCAATGATCTGTTCTTGTCCTAATACGCAATAGAGATACATTTCATTGCCCATTGATTCAACTACTTTGATGTAAGTGAGCTCAATATTTTGTTCTTGGGCTGTCGCAGCTTCTGTAGATGGCGCAACGAGAGATATGTGCTCAGGGCGTAATCCAAACCAAACTTGTTGACCGATTTTATCCGTCACTTTTTCCGCTTTGTTGCTTGGTAATAAAAATTTAGCCCCATTATCTAATAGGATGTAAGTAGCATCATTTTCTTGGCTCACCGTCGCACGCAGCAAGTTCATTGCCGGAGAACCAATAAAGCCTGCAACAAATTTATTTGCCGGTGAATGATACAAGTTCATCGGCGTATCAACTTGCATGATGTTACCTTGATCAAGGACACAAATACGATCACCTAGTGTCATCGCTTCAACCTGATCATGGGTGACATAAATCATCGTCGCATTCTGGCCTTCAGCTTTTAAATCATGGTGAAGTTGGGCAATACTGATACGGGTAGATACGCGTAATTTAGCATCTAAATTAGATAAAGGTTCATCAAATAAAAACACATCGGGTTTACGTACCATCGCTCGACCTAGGGCAACTCGTTGGCGTTGACCACCTGACATTTCACCCGGTTTACTGGCTAATAAGTGCGTAATTTCTAATGTTTCAGCGGCATCACTAATACGACGTTCTATTTCGCGTTTATTGATTTTTTGCTGCTTTAAACCAAACGCCATGTTTTCATATACTGACATGTGTGGGTAGAGGGCATAGTTTTGAAAAACCATGGAGATACCGCGATCTTTAGGCGGTAAATTATTAACGCACTTATTACCGATCATGATCTGGCCATCACTGATGTCTTCTAATCCCGCGATCATGCGTAATGTGGTTGATTTTGCACAGCCCGACGGACCAACAAAGACCATAAACTCACCTTCATGGATCGTAAGGTCGATACCGTGAACAGCTTTAAATCCGTTTGGATAAACTTTTTCTACCTGACGTAGTATTACTTCAGCCATTATGATTTCCGTATTATTTGTGGTAATTATTCGTGATAATGATTAGTCGCTATTAGCGCTGATTAATTGTCATCAACAAATCAGTATTAAAGTCAGCAACGGAATACAGGACAATATCCGCATAAGGCTTTAATTCGTCTTCGGTTGCTGTGCCAGTTAAAACGCCGATGGTGCTCGCGCCGGCATTACGGCCAAATTTCATATCAGAGACGGTATCGCCAAACATGATCACTTGCTCTGCTGTTAAATCGCAAACCTGGCAAAAAGCATGCAATAATGCCGGGGCTGGTTTCGGCGCAATATCGCCATCGGAATAACCAACAAAATCGAATAAATCGTGTAATTGCGTCTGCATTAAGCTGTAGAGGGTGGCGTCTTTACTGTCCGCAGTGGCAATACCCAGTTTGAAGCCTTGGGCTTTTAGATCTATTAATCTATCTTTAACCTCGGGTAAGGCTTGGATCAGCGCAGGATTATCTTCAACCTGTTTATTGAATAGTTTTTTTACTGTCTGGCTGAATAGACTTTTATCACTGCTTAGTTGCAATAGTTGATACCAAGCTTCAGCAGTGTCTTCGACAGGGTTGGAAGCCAATAATCCATGATTATCAACATAATCTCCGTGCACGCCAATAGCTGCTAGTAAAGCGGTAATATCAATATTGGTGTTATTATCATCGCTGTTGTTTTTAGCTGGGTAAGCATTAAGGGTATCTGTCGCAGCGCCTTTGGCTACTTGTAACCACATTTGATGAAATTCGAGCAAGGTGCCATCTTTGTCGAATAGTAAGCCTTTAATTTCCATGGGTATTTGTCTCTTGCATTAATTCGCCCCAAGTATTTACCAGAGGTTGGCTAAAGATGCTTTTGGTCGCGTTATAAATTGGGTTTATTAGCCCTTCAAATTCAGCCGTGTCGTTGTCATAACTGTTATTGATACTATTGTCATAACTATTATTAATAAAAGTGCCGCGACGAATATCAATACGTAGCCAAGCATAGTTGCTCATATCAACTTGGAAATGAGTGTTTTCATCGGTTAGCTTTATACGGCTGATCACTTCGCCATCGGCGATACATTCGGCATAATATGCAGTGCGTTTATCTGTGACGGCTAGGTGATAATCGATAACTCTGTTACCGACATCTTGACCCGGTAATACCGTGCCATTATTAATTTGAAAATCCAAACCACATTGACGCTCTAGATAAACATGGCCTTGACGTAAGCCTTGTAAAATACCGTTACCCGATAGCGTATCGGCATGCACAAAAGTACTTGGGTCGCCATAAATGGATGGTTCAGTGGCATTGGCGTTACGTTCATGCGGTGCTAAATGCGAATCACTGCCGCCAACGCCTGCGATACGATGACCACAATTCCATAGCTGCGTGAGTAGAGTTAATGCGCCTTCAGTTGCTTTCGGTGAGGTTGGCCATGTTGGATCACAGCAAATTTCCAAGGTATTTACTTTATTTAGTGCGATGTCTTGGTAATGCCAATGCCAGGGTTTCATCATTGGATGGTTTATGCTGATATTGCCTTCATCGTTGGCAACTAAATCAAGACCTTGTTCAATCAGTGCTGCACTTGAATAAGCGGCATTGAACATGTTGAGCATACGGCGAGGGCCGTGAACATTAAAATGCCCTTGGTCTGTGGTGACTTCAATTGCAGGTAAGATTAATGTTTTGTCGGTAACGGGCAATGCAGGGTGGCAAATATTGTGTTCGGTAATAAAAAAGAAATCGAGCGCTTGTTGCTCTGCTATTTGCGCCGCTGCAGCAAGGGTATTATGACCATCGGATAATAAGGTGTGAGCGTGTAAATCACCGCGATACCAAGCTGCGTTATTATTTTTACTGTGGTGGTAATCAAAGTGAATATTGTGATCTAGTGGCGAGCCTGGATTGGTACGTAAGCAGGCTTGAGTCGGTGTTGCAAGTAATGGTGTGTTGGTGCTGCACTCAGGAGTAAGTTGCTCATTTAATTCAATACCTCTTTCTATTTCAGTATCAATATTAATAGCATAATGCATCGCCTTTGGTGTGCGATTTTCACCTTCCAGGTTATATAAGTGTAATTGCCAATCACCCGCAGGGAGGTTTCCTGCAATACCGCCAAGTGACGCAGATTCTGACGTTAAGATTAGTGTTTTATCGGCTTTTTGAAATAATAAATTGGCGCGTAATTGCTGCTTACTGTCATACAGATAAGCATATAAAAAGCCTTTTTTAACAGTCGTACCTGTCAGGGTGAGGGTGTTAATATTAGCGCTAACATTAAAATTCAAAACGCGATGGCCAAAGACCAATTCACCGGTAAAATTCAACATGGTAAATCCTTGCTGTTATTAGTTATGTTGGTGATGAATGCCGCACACCCACCACCAATTATTCGTCTTATTTTTCTTACTTATGTTTCTTACTTATGTTTCATACTTATGTTTCATACTTATGTTTCATGTCGAGACATAGATAAGTTTAGCGATTAGCACGGTCTAGTGCGCGTTGAGCACGTTTAGCCGCTTGCTTAAGGGCTTTTTCAGCGGGCATATTTTCAATTAAAATCTGATCCGCAGCGATAGACAGTGCATCGGTGATCTTGCCTTTCGTTGGATCAAAGAAGTCCTGACTTGCCGTACTTGCTTGCAGCAATGGGATCAATGCTTGCGGGTTTTTCGCCGTGTAAACTTGGTATGCAGGCACATCTTTTACACTCTCACGTACCGGAATATAACCCGTGGTCATAGACCAGCGTGCGGTATTTTCTGCCGATGTGTAAAACTTCATGAATTCGAAAGCACCTTGTGCAGCTTCATCATCAGTGCCTTTTGGCATAACAAAACTGACCGCGCCCGCTTGTGGTGCAGCAGGGTTATTTCCCCAACCTGGTTGCGTTGTTGCGCCAAGTTTAGTGAAATCAAGATCACCTTGATCGCCTGATGAACCGGTATAGCCCAGTGCACGATCTTTCACGACATCATCAATGGTCTTGTACCAGTATTCCCAGCCTTGACCGCCGTGATGAATACGCATTGTTTCATCTTCATGGATCCACTTACGGAAACTATTCCAAACGGTTATCCACTCAGGCGAGTTAATTAAAATTGTTTTGCCATCATCACTAATGATTTTTCCGCCATTAGAATAGGCCGCATCAATTAAGTTTTCTTCACCCCACATTGGTTCCCAACCATAAAATGTAGTGTTGCCTTTGGCATCTTTTTTGGTTACCGCAGCAGATACTTTTGCTACGCCTTGCCACGTGCTTAAATCTTTTGCAGTGAAACCATGGTCTGCTAATACTTGCTTGTTGTAATAGAATATTTGCGTGGTGCCATAAGCTGGAAGTCCGTAAACCTCGCCATTATCGGCGGTTACCTGATCGCGGAATGCATCAAGGAAATCAGCATAGTTAAAGCTGTCGTCCATGTAAGGGCGAAGATCACGAGTCAGATTACGCGCTACCATCATTTTTGCTTGGCTAGAATAAAGCAGCACAAATTCAGGTGCAGTTTTTGACGCTAAACCCGCTTGTAGTTTCTGATAGGTTTCATCGTAATTGCCTTGTAGGGCACTGTTAATGACATAGTCTTGCTGGCTGCTGTTAAATTCAGATACCAGAGAGGTCATTAACTGCTGCTGCTTTGAGCCACCAGAATACCAAAAGTCCACTTCGGTTGTCGCCATTGCGCTACCTGCAAACGCGAATGCGCCGACTGCGTAGCTAGAACATACAATTGCTAATGTTTTCAGTTTCATATTTATTTACTCTTTTACGCCGTTATCGGCAATGCCGGACAAAATTGTTTTTTGACAAATAATGAATAGAATCAACAGTGGCATTACTGCAATGGTGCTTGCTGCCATAATCTGTGACCAGTTTAAGCCGTAATTACCTTCGGCAATAAAGAACTGCCTGATCCCCGTCGCAATCAAATTAAGATCTTGTGAGGTGATAAGTAGGCTTGGCCACATATAACTGTTGTAGTTAGTAATAAAGGTAATCAAGAACAAGGTAGCTAATGCTGATTTGCATTGTGGTAGCACGATTGCCCAAAGAATTTTAATTTCTCCAGCACCATCAATTCGTGCGGCTTCAATCAGTGATGGATGCACTTTTAGAAATACTTGGCGCAGGTAAAACACCCCGAATACACTGGCGGCATTAGAGATGATTAAACCGGTGTGGCTATCAAGTAAGCCCATATTTGCCAAGGTAATGTAAGACGGAATATAAGTCACCGCGCCGGGTAACATGTAACAAGCCATGACGATGAAATAGAGTACCGTGCGCGACTTAAATTTAAGTTGGGTAATAGCATAGGCAAACATCGCCGAGTTAATCATCACGATCAGTGTGGTGAAAAATGCCACGCTGAAACTGTTCATGATGTACAGACCAAACGGCGCACTTTCAAATGTGTCTACAAATGTTTGCCAATGAAATGTTTCTGGCAAGATGTTCAGTGGATTACTAAATATCTCATCATTGGTTTTCATTGAACCTGATATCATCCACACAAACGGGAACACCATAATCAAACCCGACGCACTTAAAAATCCGTGTTTCGCTACCAAGCTAGCAAATGATTTTATTAATGTATTAATCGGTGTTGCTGGTTTTGCGATTTTATTGTTTGCTGTTGTTTGTGGTTCGTTACTTTGGAATTTAACCAAAGGTAAATCAATAGATTGCGTGCTCATCGGTATTTTCCTTAGTAATATATCCAGCGTTTACCCATCTCGGTATTAATTAATGTTAATACGCCGGTGATAGCTAAAATGATGAGTGATGTTGCTGCCGCAGGGCCCATATCGTATTGCTCAAATGCTTGCTGATAGAACAAATATAATAACGTTCGGGTGCTACCGCTTGGGCCGCCTTGGGTTAATATTTGGAATTGGTCAAAGGCCTGTACCGAATTGATCATGTTGACAATAATCAGGAAAAACGTGGTTGGTGAGATCAGCGGTAAAGTAATTTTGATGAAGCGCGTTAATGGACTACAACCATCAATCAGTGACGCTTCATACAAGGATGTCGGGATCTTGTTTAGCGCGCTAATAAAGAACAGCATGGTCCAGCCAACTGCTTGCCAAACGGTCACAATAACCACGACAGTCATCGCCGTATCACCGCTTTCTAACCAAGCAATTGGCGCTATGCCTACTTTCGCTAACAGTAAATTAACTAAACCAGATTTGGTTTCAAATACCCATGACCAAACAATTGATACTGCAACAGTCGGTGTGATCCAAGGTGAAAATATAACCGCGCGATACAGCTGGCTGCCGCGGAAGTTCTTATGCAGTAATAAGGCAAAGCCCAATCCTAGCATCACAGTTGGAATAACCACGCCCAGTGAAAACACGAAGGTATTGTAAAGCGCATCAGTAAAGTAACTGTCTTCAATCATGTATTGATAGTTTTCAACACCGACAAAGTTATATTCCGGAGAAATATAATCCCAGTCGGTAAAGCTGATGTAGATGCTCCAACCAAATGGCACGATCCAGAAAGCCAATAGGGGGATCAATAAAGGCGCTATAAATAACAGTACCTTTAGTTTTTCCGACATCGTACGCGGTATGACATGTGATAGAGAGTGTGAATTAATCTTCATGCTTAGTTTGTCCTTAACTGTATGGAGTCATCATAGAGTGGCACTGTGACAAATTTGCTTGCGTCATCATTATATTTTCCATCGTCAGGCATAAGAAAAAGTGATGACCTAATTGACTAGACATTAGAAAAACTAGCCAGCATGGCATTGTCGGTATTTTGCTGTTCTAGCCAATCACAAAAGAAGTTTACTTTGGCGCTACGCTTATTGGCTGTGATGATGTAATGACTCGAATCAGAGGGCATGCTGCCTGCCATCGCCAGAACAAGTTCGCCAGATGCCAGTGCTTTTTCGGCTACGAGTGAGCGCACTAGCATTAAGCCAATACCTTGCTTTACGGCTTCTAAACCATGTAATGAATTACTGATTTCGAGTTGAATATTCGGTGAGACGGGCGCGATATCATGATGACATAACCATTGCATCCAGCTTTCTTCATAACCTTTTACTTGAATGGCTGGCAGCTGCGAAATATCATTTTTTTCGAGGGCATCACAGTGTCGCTGTTTGAACGCTGGACTGCATACCATGAGCCATTGCTCTTGGCATAAGGGGGTTGCTTGAGTGCCTTCGCTGTCGATAAAACCATTGGTGATCTCAACATCGACATCAGTGCAGGGTTGTCGAGATGGCCAATCCACTAACGTCAGATCTAATTTAATAAAGGCAAATTTACTGGTGAAATCAGCTAATTTGGGAATTAACCAATTATGGCAAATCGACGTATTTACTTTAATGCGCAAGACATCAGACTGTTGTTGGCCAAATAATATTTGCGTTTGTAATTTAAGGTGTTGTAGTGATCCGGATACCACGGGTAAGTACTGTTGCGCGGCTTGGGTTAATGTCACGCCACGTTGATTACGAATAAACAAAGTACAATTAAGGAACTGCTCAAGATTTTTTAGCTGTTGGCTTACCGCTGCTTGGGTAACGTGAAGTTCACGTGATGCCGCGCCTATTGAGCCGAGTCGAGATACAGCTTCGAAAGCTAATAATGAACGTTGTGGTGGAAGCATACATAACCTTAACCATAAAATGGCTAAGGTAGTGTATTTTTATGACAGTATGATGAAACTTGTTGATAAGACTATTTATTAATGGCGACTCTAGTTTATTAATGGCTAATAGTTGTTGAGAAAATATTAATAATGACACTGCCGAGTAAGATCAAACTTATCCCTAAAATGGCCACCCAGTCGAGTTGTTGGCCATACCACAACCAGCTAATCACAGTAACGAGTATGATCCCCGCACCACACCAGATCGCATACGCGATACCAATTGGCACTGATTTGATGGTGACCGACAGTAAGAAAAACGCCAGCGCATAGCAAATTAATACAATCGCACTGATTAACGGCTGACTGAATTGCTGAGTTTTTGGTAATAACGACGTTGCGATCACCTCAAAGATAATCGCCAGCAGCAGTAATAAATTAGGGGACATTGTAGTCAGTATTTTCATCATGGTGTTTTAATCGTTTCTATCAATATTAATGAGCGCGCCACAATACCTGAATAACATGACAGTATCCAGCGCATCAGTATTAGATTTATTGATGTTGGTATTAACTTAAATTACCATTTTTATATATAGGTAACACTTGTTCACTTATTGTTTTTCTGGTAAATGTTTCGTATTACTCGTAACGTCATGTAAATATAGATTTATTTAAGTTAATGTAAATTTAAAATTAAAGTTAAAATATTGATGGATCATTCTAGAGTACGAGTGTAAGCTCATTTAACTTTTAGGGAGACCGCTACATGCTTAATGTTTTAACCAATAAATTATCACTGACGTTATTTAATAACGATACGTTTAAGGCTTACTTCGCCCCATTTTCAACGAAACCTATTGCCGTACTGATGGGGGAGATGTTTGCTGCGACAGTCGTGAAAATGAAAACTGAAAATAATGATATGTATTCATTAACACTAGCGATTTCAGGCAAGGTCAATGAACAGCATTTTTCTTTTCAGCCAGGGCAATATATTGAGCTGCAAGTAAAAAAGAATGGTAGCTACATTAAACGTCCTTTTACTATTTCATCTTCGTTAGCGCAATTACAGCAAGATAAAACCATCACCTTAACCATTAAAAAACAATTTGCAGGCCGTGTTACGCCTTGGTTATCAAGTGCTATTAAGCAAGGTGAAATGTTAGGTGTTTCACCTGCGAAAGGTGATTTTGTATTGAACCGTTTATCAAAAATGGCAGTAAATAAAGAGGTGATCTTTATTGCTGGTGGCAGTGGTATTACGCCTTTTCATAGCTTGCTGTTATCACATGTTGCGAATAACCCGACGATTAACTTCACTCTATTGTATTTTGCCCGTGCTAATCAACATGCATTAAACGGCAGCTTAGTGGCATTAGAGTTAGAGCATAACAACTTCACCTTGAAATTATTACAACGTGAGCGAGATGGCCATTGTTCTGCAGCCCATATCAATGCCGTGACGAGCGACTTGCAGCATAGTGAAGTTTATATTTGTGGTCCAAATAGCATGATGGATAGTACGCGAGAATTATTATTGGACATGGGTCTACCTGAAGGCGCACTGCATCTTGAGCAGTTTGGCTTAGCAAGTTTTCGCAATGTCGATCTGAATGTTGTGCGTAACGTGTCGTTTGCAATAACCAATAAAGAGGTCGTTGTGGATGAAGACAATCAGAAAACACTGTTAATACTTGCCGAAGACAACGTCGTTCCAGCTAAATATGGCTGCCGTATGGGTATTTGCCAAGAATGTAAATGTAAAAAAGTAAGTGGTGTGGTTTATAACAGCCAAACAAAAACATATTCAGATACCGGTGAAGAAGATATTCAAGCTTGTATCAGTGTACCAGTGACTGATGTCGTGATTAATTTATAGGGGTAAGATGATGGCAGAGTTAAATAAAGAGTTAAATAAAGAGTTAAATAAAGAACTAAATAAGAACTTTGGTCAAAAGTTAAATGAAGAGCAATTAGAACAACTGGCAATAGATCTTGATGGCGTAAAAGCCAAAGCCATGGAACAAGTAGGTAGTACGGATGAACGTTATATTAAAAAGGTTGTACGCCAGCAGCGTAGCTTAGAAATTGCCGGACGTATTTGCTTGGTATTGGGTTTTATGTCGCTGTATTTCTGGGGGGTGGGCGTGCTGCTATTAAGCGCATCGAAGATCTTAGATAATATGGAAATTGGCCATAACGTGCTGCATGGTCAATATGATTGGATGAACGATCCAACGTTGAACTCGCAAACATTTGAATGGGATAATGCCTGCAGTTCAGAATCATGGAAGCGCGTGCATAATTACGAACACCATACTTACACTAATATTGTCGGTAAAGATCGTGACTTTGGTTATGGATTACTACGCTTAAGTGATGACTTCTCTTGGCGCTTACGTAATACATGGCAGTTTGGTACTTACCTGGTGCTCAGTACTTTATTTCAGTGGGGTATCGCCTTTCATGAAATGGCAGGTGAACGGGTATTCTTTGGTAAGAAAAAAGCGGGTCGTACATCACACGTTGATGTTGAGCAATTAAAGAAAGTATTCTATAGCAAATCAACGCGTCAAATTCTCAAAGATTACGTTATCTTCCCATTATTAGCGGGCCCGTTTTTTGTGATGGTATTGCTGGGTAATTTAGCGGCTAATTTACTGCGTAATTTTTGGACTTCCACGATTATTTTCTGTGGTCACTTCCCAACAGAAGTGTATACCTTTACCGAAAAAGAATGTGAAGATGAATCACGTGGGCATTGGTATTATCGTCAAATTTTAGGATCTGCTAATTTAACAGGTCCTAAATGGTTTCATATTTTAACGGGCCATTTAAGCTGCCAGGTAGAGCATCACTTATTCCCTGAAGTACCTGCACACCGTTATGTTGCAATGTCGAAAGAGGTACAAGTGATTGCGGCTAAATACGGTATTGCTTATAACACCGGTAGTTTCTTTAGCCAGTATGCTTCAGTTGTACAACGAGTGATTTATTTCTCTTTCCCTGTCGGTAAAGTGACAGGTAAGAAAGCGGCGCTGTATCCACGCTTTTAACCCGTAAATACTCCGTTAATATACTGAGCACGCATTAAGGGTATCAGACATTTTGCCAACAAATGTCTATATCCTTGTGTTGGGTTAATTATGTCTACTTCCAGACTATTTATTTCCAAATCAGTTGCGGCCAGTTTTGTACTTGTGCATGCAGGGCTAATTGCGGGCAAGGGTTAACAACATGCGGATATTGGCTAAATAAGCATAGGGGCAGGTCGTTAATCGAGTCGGTATAAAAATAGCTATCGCTATAAACTTCGGTTTGTTCTGCTAACCAAGACTGTAAACGGATAACTTTACCATCTCGGTAACTGGCAACCCCCAGAATATTCGCCGTATAGCAGCTATCTTCTATCTGCATGTCAATGCCCATCGCATGCTCAATACCCAGCTTTATCGCTACTTTTTTAACAATAAAACTCACCGTCGCCGAGATCAATACCGTGGTGATCTTGTCTTGCTTTAGCTGTGCTAACAGTTGTTGTGCTTGCGGGAATACCATTGGCATAATATATTTTTCGACACATTCATCAACCAAGCAATCAACTTGCTGTTTCGTCAAATATGCAAGCGGTGCCATGGCAAAATTAAGGTATTCTGGCATATCTAATTTACCGGCAGAATACAGACTCATTAAGCGTTTATCTTCGGCTAAAAAATTACTGTCGGTGATAATACCTTTCTCGACTAAAAACTGATGCCATAACATGGCGCTATCAGCTGCAATTAAGGTTTCGTCTAAATCAAAAATATACAGTGGTTGGCTCATAGTATGCTCTCTTAACTGACCTGTTGTAATTCGTTGAGGTTAAACAATAGTTCTAGCGGTGTACCCGTTGCGAATAAGCGTTCTGATGAACGATTTAATAAATCGACGGTAATATCATAGCCTTTTACATCGACCTGGTAACGGATCACGTTCCCTAATAATTGATGGTTTTTAATGATGCCTTGGGTTGGGGGAGAAATATGTGCACCATAATCACGGCCTGATTCACGTACATAAATGGATTCAGGGCGGATAGCTAATTTATTTTTAATGCTCATCCCCAGTACATCTTGCGCTTGCTGCGCTGATAATAAATTATAATTACCCATGAATCCGGCCACAAATTCATTGTGGGGCTGGGTATAGATTTGCTCGGCACTGCCTTGTTGTACAATTGACCCTTCATTCATCAAAAAGATACGATCAGACATGGTCATGGCCTCTTCTTGATCGTGGGTCACAAATACCGTTGTCAGGTTAAGTTCTTTTTGAATGTCACAAATTTGTTGGCGTAAATGTTTACGGATACGCGCATCCAAGGCTGACAGCGGTTCATCAAGTAATAAAATATTTGGCTGTACGACTAAGGCACGCGCCAAGGCTACTCGTTGTCTTTGTCCACCTGATAACTGGTGTGGGTGCTGGTTTTCTTTACCTTTTAATTCAACTAATTCAATGACCCGAGCCACTTGCTTGGCTATCTCATCTTTATGCAGTTTTTTCATTTTTAAACCGAAGGCGATATTATTCGCCACGGTCATATTAGGAAATAAAGCATATGATTGAAATACCATACCTATGTCTCTTTTCTGCGGTGCTAAGTCGGTAATATTTTGTTCTCCAACCCATATTTCACCTGTGTCGACACTGTTAAGTCCGGCAAGGCTACGTAACAAGGTTGATTTACCACAACCACTCGGACCGAGTAAGGTAACAAATTCACCTTGGGCGATATTGAAGTTAATGTCAGAAAATACGGTATTACTACCAAAGCTTTTTTGTAGATTTTTTACAGTAACAAAACTCATTATTGAGCTCCTCGGCTAATACGGCTGGCCAACCAAGTGAAAAGGAAAATAAAGGCGAAATAAGTCATGACTAATGCAGACGTGAAATGACCACTGGTTTGACGCATGTTATATAAATATATTTGCAGGGTTTCATAACGCGTACCCACCAAAATATTCGAAAATACAAATTCACCCAATAAGAACGAGAAAGATAAAAACAGCGATGCCAGTAAGCCTTTCTTCAAGTTGGGTAAAATAATCAGGAAGAAGGCTTGTGCGGTACTCGCGCCCAGTAAGTGTGCTGCATCCATCAGATCAGCTAAATTAATCGCTTCAAAACTATTGGCGATGGCGCGATACATAAACGGCAGGGCAATCGTGAAATAAGTACCGATTAATATCCACGGCGTACCGACAATTTGTATTGAGCTGTCCGCGTATATTTGCAGTAAACCCACAGATGACACCACTGGCGGTACCGCAAAAGGTAATAAGATCAGGATATTCATCAAACCATTTAGTTTAGGGAAATAATAAAACACCACAAAAATGGCTGGAATGATTAACAGCGCACTTAATAATAAGGCACTAATACAGACAAGCAGTGAGCGACCAAATGCAGCGATAAAGCGCGGGTCTTGCCATAACTGGCTATACCAATCAAATGTAAAGCCACTTGGTAATATAGTTGCGCCCCAGCTCGATGAAATTGAATATAAAAACGTCGCGAGGATCGGGATGACCAATACCGCTATCGTGCTATAAACAATGGCCTTATGGTACAGCGAAGAATTAGCGTTTGGCATGGTAACTCCGACTAATTAGTAGTTGGTTTATAAGCGTGATGAACGCCAGTAATAAAATAAGTAATACTGAAATGGCTGCTGCTAGATTAGGCTCTAGGAAGATATCGCCGGATACCAGACTGGCAATACGCACGGTAATAACATTATAGTTACCCGATGTTAATGCGTAGATACTGGCATAAGCGCCCATGGCATTGGCAATTAAAATGATAAAGGTACCAAGCAAGGCGGGTGATAATACCGGTAGGCCGATGTAACGCCAAAACTGCCAATTGTTAGCGCCAAGCAAAGATGAAGCAGCTTGCCAATCATCACTCAGGGCATCAAATGCAGGGTAAAGTAGTAAGGTGGCTAGTGGCACTTGAAAATAGATGTAAATAGCCAGTAAGCCCCACTGACCATACAAATTAAAATCATCAATAATGCCGTATTTCTTTAGCAGTAAAGTCAGTGCGCCGTTAAAACCGAGAATAATAATAAAGGCAAATGCCAGTGGCACACCGCTGAAGTTGGCTGTCATGTTGGTAAATGAAACGATCAAGTCTCGAGCGCGAGAATCAAAACGACGTAATGAAGACACAAATAATGCTGCAATGATAATGGCGATAAGGCTTGAGGTGACCGCTAGCCACAAGCTGTTACTGAAGCCTTGCAGGATAAAAGCGGAATCAAAAATTTCTTGATAATTTTCTAGGCTAAATTCATCTTCATAAATGAAACTATTGAACAATACCCACAACATCGGGGCAATCTGAAACATAAAAAACAGCAGTGCAAACGGTAGCAAGATTAATGCCGGTTTAAATTTAGTTAATCGCAGCGGTTTGCGAGTTGACTTGGTGTTTGCGGTTTCCACTGCGGCAACTGAAATAGTGTTCATAGACTATTTTCGCTCTTTTCTGCTTGGTTATTCGTGTTTGTGCTGGCGCTGGTTTTAATGCTGGTGTTGCAGGGCTGTTGGCGGATAAATTCAGGTTGTTTGTTTAATAGCGCTGAATTATAAGCTTTACCATGATCGACCAAACCTAATAATTGGCAAACGTTGCCACATAACTCGGTTTGTTGCATCACCGTTGGCTGGTGGCTAAAACTGTCACCGATAACAAACAAAGGTACTGCTCGTTCTTCAGGTAATATACCGCCGTGGGATCTGTCATTGTTCATGCCATGATCACTGGTGATAAGGATCTGGTATCCGGCGTCTAACCACACATCAACATAGTTAGATAAGATGATGTCTGCCCCGCGCGCGGTATTACGATATTGGCTCGAATCTAAACCAAATTTATGGCCGGCATCATCGATGTTCATCGGGTGAATAAGTAAAAAATCAGGGTTGTGTTGTTGACGCAGATTTTCAGCATCTAGAAACACCATTTCATCAGGGTAGTGGTCCATATGATAGAAACAACCATGCTGAATATTTAGGCTTGGATCGTCAGTAAAGCGATCGCGCACTGCATTGTAAGGGGCGATGTTATATAACTCACTCATCCAATGATAAGCCGCTGCGGCTGTGGTTAACGATGCTTGCTTCGCTAAACTAAATACACTGCTGTGGTGTGACAGACGAACAATATCATTATTCACTATGCCACTTTTTGCTGGTGTTACACCTGTTAATAAACATTCGTACAGTGGACGTGACATTGATGGTAGTTCACTGATAACCGGATAAAGTGTTGCTCGATCTTGCTCTATTAATGCATTCAAGTAACCCATGCAATCATGGGCTACTTGATGATTAAGACCATCGAGAACAACAAGGATTACTTTATTGTTCATTAGCTGCTCTTTTAGTGAATGTGAAGTAGTACGTTTCTATTCGATATCAAGGAGTTCATTGTTACTGGATATGCAGTAGTACATTTTCTTGCCATTGGCGTGGCAGTTTACGTGCTGTTTTTTCCCAGGCTTTAAAATCCGTAACCGAATGTACATTGTTGTATTGTTCATTGGGTAATAGTTGCGCTTGGATTTCAGCTGGTAGTGTTACGTTGTCACGGATTGGACGTGCATAACCTTGCGCTAAATTAATTTGGCCTTTATCACTGAAAATATATTCACGCGCCAGTTTTGCCGCGTTAGGATTCTGAGCATATTTATTGATAATGGTGGTGTAACCAGATATCACTGAACCATCTTGTGGAATTGATACAGTGAAACGGCTGCGGTCTATTTGATCGCGATAATTCAGGGCATTAAAGTCCCAAAGAATAGCTACTTCTACTTCGCCTTTTTCAAGGTTAGCTAAGCCTGGATCATTCAGTGATAAACGACCTTGTTTGGCAAGCTTAGAGAAGAATTCGACTGCTGGTTTGATATTTTTTTCGCTGCCACCCATTGCAAAGGCTGCTGCTAACACGGCGTTGTTCGCTTGTGATGCGATACCAACATCGCCGACAGTAACGCGGTAATCACCTTTGAGAATATCGTTCCATGATGTCGGTGGGTTTTTAACTAAATTGTTATTGGAAATAAATGAGATAGTACCTGTGTAAGCAAGTGCCCAGTGACCGTCTTTATCTTTAGCCCAATCTGGAATGCTGTCCCACGTTGTTGGTTTGTAAGCTTGTGTTACGCCTTTTTTTACTGCAACACGCGCAAATGCAAAACCGACGTCACCAATATCTGCCGTTGCATTGGTTTTTTCAGCTGAGAATTTAGCAATTTCTTGTGCCGAACTCATGTCTGTATCTTGGTGTTTTAAGCCATAAACCTCGCCCAAATCTGCCCAAGTGCCTTTCCAGTTTGCCCAGCTATCTGGCATGCCGACACTGTATACTGCGCCTTCTTTTTTTGCTGCGCTAATAACTGAATCAAGATCATCATTGGCATTTACAACTGTAGTCATCAAACTTGCGATTAATGTAGTACTGGTTAGTAATGTTTTCATTATCTCTATCTTCCTAGACAGGTGAGTAAGTACGCTGTGCATATTATGGTTTTTATGTGACAGCCTTTATGCATTTTTATGACGTTTTAATGACAACTTAATTAAACTGTAATAATGATTAATTGTTATTTTAATAAGTCACTTATCTGAGATGTGAGGGATATTTATTAGCATAATGAGCTGGTAATAGATGATTTTGTGGCAGGTATGACCATTCGTGTTTTTGCGGTTTCGATTTGTATTTTTGTCCTGTATGATCGCCCGTCCATTAGCAACAGAAGGTTGAACTAATAAGGATGTGAATGTTCATTAAGTTAATTAATGTCAAAAGCAATATCACTAGAAAAAAAGCTGCTATTAATCGCAGCAGGTTTATCTTTATTATTTATAGGGTTAAGCACGAGTTATTTTTTATATGTCCGTAATAATGTAATCGATCAACGTCGATGTGCATTGGAACCCCGCATTCATTTTATCGGCACTCTCATCAATGGTTATTATCAGCGTTACCTTGACGGTGACTTGAGTCTGGCTCAAGCTCAGCAACAAGCGATCGACGAAATTCACCAGATTAATCAAGTAAATGAAAATTATATTTTTGTATTTAACGACGACTATCTGCTTTTAGAATCAGTGAATAATGCGACGATGCGGAATCAGAACGTCAAAGAAGATCGTGATATTAATGGTGTTAAGTTATATCAGTTATTGTATAACGAGGCGGTATATCGTCAGAATGAAGGGTATTCACACTATTTTTACCACTTCAATGCAGACGGGACAGAACAAAAGAAAATCTCTTATAGCCAATACTTTAAACCTTGGGGTTGGGTCTATGGGGAAGGGGTTTATATTCTCGATGTTGATGCGTCTATTCTCAATATGATGACTTCTCATTAGTCATTAGTCATTCGTTTATCGTGTCTTAATACGACGTAAAAACCTCAGCTTGCTGGGGTTTTGTTGTTTCTGGCTATTGGATATTGTGACGAGTAGGACGAACAGAACCTTTAATGAGGTGAAAACAGTTGCCAGTTGCTTAAATCACTGGGTAGACTGCGAGCTTAACAGCTTTTTTATTAATAGACGGTTTAATTAATAAATTAAAATATGAAGTTAGTGCGACAAGGAGTTGCAGATGTTGGTCTATAGCTTAGAAATGATATGCATTGTCGCGTTCGCGCTTAGTGGTGTGTTGGTCGAATCTAATCGGGGTAAAGACATAGTCAGTATCATGATGTTGGGTTGGATCACGGCGTTAGGCGGTGGTACGTTACGCGATCTTATTTTATCTGCGGATATTATCTTTTGGATCCGTGAACCGAATTATTTTTGGACCGCGTTAGTCAGTGCCGTTATTGGTTTTTTCACTATTACCCATATCCGTAAAAACCGTCTCAATAAACTGATCATTATGTTTGATACTATTGGTGTATCACTATTTTCAGTACTCGTCACTCAACAATTATACAGTGACGGTTATGCTGCTTATGTTGCGGTATCTATGGGAATGGTCACTGCTATTTTTGGTGGGGTATTACGGGATATTCTCGCTCATCGACAAACCTTATTTAATAATACAGAGCTTTACGCTACGCCGATTATTTTAGGCTGCTGTTTGCATATCTTGTTGGTGAACCTCGCTGTTGACAGTACATTTTCTGCGCTGACTTGCATGATACTTATCGTCACTGTACGTTGGTATATCGTTGTTAAAAAGGTGCATTTCCCTGCCTTTTTATTATTAAAATAATTCGTCCACGATAGTTTTATGCTGGTGTTGCTTTATGAACGAGTATCATTGGGTTATGGTGGGTAATGCACATTTTTATAAAACGGTGACGAAATAGGATGACGACTAAACCGACAGGTAAAGCGAGATTAAAAAAGCCAGCTAACGCCGAGACAGCAGAATCAGAGTATATTGTTGATGCGCCGCAAACTGGTGAACCTATCGTCGCTGAAAATTATTTAGTCTCGCAACCGTGGCGTGCACTATTACTGTTGGCGGGTTGCCTTGCTGTTACTTTAGGTGTGCTGGGTATATTCTTACCCTTGCTACCAACTGTGCCATTTTTATTATTAGCCGCTGCTTGCTTTAGTCGTTCTTCACGCAAACTACAATTATGGTTGTTTAATCATCGTTACCTTGGCCCTTACTTAACTAACTATTTATTACGTAAAGGCATCAGTAAAAAGCAGTTAGTGAGTTCACTGTCGAGTATGTGGCTGGCGATGCTATTAGCCATTTATTTTGCCCCGTACTGGGCGGTGAAAATACTATTAGTGATCACGGCTTGTCTTGTTAGCCGCCACCTTCTATCCTTACAACGCTTACCATAATCACCAGATTTATGATTTTTATGTGGCATTTGGGTTTAAATATCCGCATAAACTGAAGTGAAGTACTAATTATTTTATATAAAACGCATTTTCTTTCTATTTCTGCTAACTAACTCATATTATTTTCGCATCTTTAATGTAACACTCTCGCAGCATTAAATTTCGTAAGTTAAGAGGCCCTTGGTATGTTTAAAGCGTTAGATGCACTTTCTCCGTCGTTTATAGATCGTCCTATGGATGAACTTTGGCAGTTAATATCTCCTTTGTATATGGTTGATGAGTCAACATGGTTAGCTGAATTGCTGCCAATGGCCCGCCCATCTGCAGAAGAGAAATCTCAGATCACCACCAATGCAACTGTGTTAATCGAACGCGTGCGCGCTGATAAACAAGCCATTCAAATGATTGATGCCTTGTTATTGGAATACAGTCTCGATACCAAAGAAGGCATCTTATTGATGTGTCTTGCTGAAGCCTTGATGCGTATTCCTGATGCGGCAACTGCGGATGCATTAATCCGTGACAAATTAAGCGTAGCAGATTGGAAATCACATTTAAAAAATTCTGATTCAACTTTTGTGAACGCATCGACATGGGGTCTATTACTGACTGGTAAAGTCGTTAGCATGGATCGCAAAGATACTAAATCAGCGGGTAACACCATTAGCCGTTTAGTTAATAAAGTATCAGAACCGATTATTCGTCAAGCAATGAATCAAGCCATGAAGATCATGGGGCACCAATTTGTATTGGGTCGTGATATTGCTGAAGCACAAAAAAATGGCCGTCCACAGCGTGATAAAGGCTTTACCTATTCATTTGATATGTTGGGTGAATCAGCGTTAACAAGCGCAGACGCGAAAAAATATTTTAATGATTACATCAAAGCAGTCGAAGCGGTTGGTAAAAACAAATACGCTAACGATAAAACGCCTGCGCCAACAGTATCAATTAAATTATCGGCATTGCACCCACGTTATGAAGTCGCGAATGAAGCGCGTGTAATGACTGAAATGCATGACACGGTATTAGAATTATTATTACGTGCGCGCGATTTAGATGTCGGTATTACTATTGATGCAGAAGAAGCTGACCGATTAGAATTATCATTAGCTTTATTTGAAAAGCTGTATCGTCATCCACGCCTACAAGGCTGGGGCAAATTCGGTATTGTGGTACAAGCTTATTCTAAGCGAGCGTTGCCAACATTGATTTGGCTTGCAGCATTAGCGAAAGAGCAGGGCGACGTGATCCCATTACGCTTAGTAAAAGGCGCTTATTGGGATACTGAACTTAAATTATCACAGCAAAATGGCTTTGATGCATACCCTGTTTATACTCGTAAAGAAGCGACCGATGTTGCCTACCTTGCCTGTGCTCGTTTCTTATTAAGCGAGCAAATCCGTGGTTGTATCTATCCACAGTTTGCGAGCCATAATGCCCATACCGTATCTGCAATTGCGACTATGGCTGAGCATAAAGACTATGAGTTCCAACGTCTACATGGCATGGGTGATGCGCTCTATAACCACGCATTAGAAATGTATGGTGTTGATGTGCGTATCTACGCGCCAGTTGGTAGCCACAAAGACTTGTTGCCATATTTGGTTCGTCGTTTATTAGAGAATGGCGCGAACAGTTCGTTCGTACACCGTTTGGTTGATGCTGATTGCCCAATTAGTGAATTAACAGAACATCCGGTTGATACTTTAGAAAGTCGACCAACGTTCCACAACAGTTTGATTCCATTACCAACGAAGATCTTTGCTGGGCGTAAAAATTCATGCAACATCAATGTTGATATTATCAGTGAGATCACGCCGTTTAATAATGAACTGACTTTGCAGATGCAAAAAACCTGGCAAGCAGCACCTGTGGTTAATGGTCAAGTGATCACCACAGAATTAGACAATGCGAAGCCTGTGAGTGCGCCTTACGACCGTCGTATTCACGTAGGTCAGGTATTGTGGTCAACGCCTGCAGAAGTAACGACAGCGTTAGATAGCGCTGCTGCTTTCTTTCCTACGTGGTCTGCTGTACCTGTTGCACAGCGTGCTGAGTGTTTAGATAAAGTCGCTGATTTATTAGAAGAAAACTTAGCTGAATTAGTGGCGTTATGTCATAAAGAAGCGGGTAAAACGATTCACGATAGCTTAGATGAAGTACGTGAAGCCGTCGACTTCTGTCGTTATTATGCAATGCAAGCCACTGAAAATTTCTCGGTAGCTAAAAACCAAGTACGTTTTGATGGTATTGCCCAACAAGTCACGCGTCAGGGACAAGGTGTCTTTGTTTGTATTAGCCCTTGGAACTTCCCATTAGCGATTTTCCTTGGCCAAGTTGCAGCAGCATTAGTGGCGGGTAACACTGTTATCGCTAAACCTGCAGAGCAAACTAGCTTGATTGCTGCACGCACGATGGAGCTGATGTTAGAAGCGGGTTTACCGAAAGAAGCTGTGCATTTACTACCAGGTAGCGGTGCGACGGTTGGTTCATTACTGACATCTGACGAACGTATTGCCGGTGTGGTATTTACTGGTTCGACTGAAACGGCACAAGTGATTAATCGAACATTGGCTAAACGTGATACTAACGTGGCGACGCTGATTGCTGAAACGGGTGGTCAAAACACCATGATCGTTGATAGTACAGCACTGCCAGAGCAAGTGGTGCGTGATGTAATGCGCTCTGCATTTGCGTCTGCGGGTCAACGCTGTAGTGCACTGCGCGTATTGTTTGTGCAAGAAGACGTTGCCGATCGTATTACCACCTTGATCCAAGGTGCAATGCAAGAGTTACACGTCGGTTTACCGCAGCAGCATCATACCGATGTGGGACCTGTGATTGATTTACTGGCGAAGAAAAAACTGCAAGCACACATTGATAAAATGCGTGAAACAAGCAAAGTGGTTGGTGAAGTTACGCTGAGTGATGAATGTAATTTTGGTGATTTCATTGCGCCTATAGCCTTTGAAATTAACAGTATTGATCAATTAGAAAATGAACAATTCGGACCTATTTTACATATTGTGCGTTATAAAGCCGCAGAGTTAAACAAGGTGATTAGCGAAATCAATGCCACTGGTTTTGGTTTAACCATGGGTATTCATAGCCGTAATGAACGTAGTTATACTGATATCGAACGCCAAATAAGAGTGGGTAACTGTTACATCAACCGCGACCAAGTTGGTGCTGTTGTTGGGGTACAACCATTCGGTGGTCAAGGTTTATCAGGTACGGGTCCAAAAGCGGGTGGTCCACATTACCTCTATCGTTTCACTAAGCAAGTTGTTAGCGTTTAAGCTGCGTCATTGTAAATTAAGGAGTTAAACCATGGTTGTAAAAAATAAAGTAGTAGAGACGCAGCAGCTAATTGAAACTGGCCTTTGTGCATGGGCAAGTTGGAATGATCTCGGTGTGATCGCGCGTGCAGAGTTGATTGGTAAATGGGTCGATATTATTAGCCAAGAAGCGGCACTGGGTAAACTTGCAGGTGAAATGGCAAAATACCAAAAGCAGCAAGCTATCACGCTCATCGGTGATGAAAAGTTAATGCCTGGACCGACAGGTGAAGTGAACGAACTTTACAGTGCTGGACGTGGTTTATTTGTTGTTGCGGCGACAGATGCAGAGCAAAGTAGCACGATTAATGCCATTGTTGGTCATATCAGCGCAGCCTTATTAGCAGGTAATACCTTGGTATTGGCATTGCCTCAAGCGCAGCAAGCATTGCAGTTTGTATTACTTAATACGCTACACACAGCGGGTATTTCTGAACTAGTGGTGCAGGGCGCTGAAGAAACAGAGCTAACAGCACTGATTGAATCACCAAAAGTCGCGGGTGTTGCTTTTACTGGTGATGCGCAGACAGCGCAAATGATTAACCGCACGTTATCAACGCGTGCTGGTTTATTGGCGCAACTGGTTGCTGAGATCAGTGGCAGTGCATTGGCATACGTGACAGATACGCACTTTATCCTGCGCTTTATTACTGAGCGTACGCGTACGATCAATATTACTGCCGTTGGCGGTAATGCTACTTTGCTAGAGCTTGGTGGTGGTGATCACTAGTGACGGCAGTCATTAATCCAGCCATTCATATCGCAATACCAACACCGTAATATGAAGGTGTAATATAAATAGCCCAGTTCAGCTACTTGTTCGAGAGCCTGAACTGGGACTCTCATCCGTGTATCTCCGCTTATTTAGTAGTATCATCAGCCTTATTATCTTCAATTGTTTTAAATTAACAGTAGGTCACTGATGCAAAAAATTACCCGTTGCATGGCAGTTAACAAACGTATCGCGCTTGTAGCCCATGATCATATGAAGTCTGATTTAATTGCTTGGTCAAAAGCACGTGCAGATATCTTGCAGAAACATCACCTATTTGGCACTGGTACCACAGCTACACTATTAACTAAACATGTTGAGCTACCTGTGAAAGCACTGTTCAGTGGCCCTATGGGCGGTGATCAACAGCTTGGTGCTATGATTGCAGAAGGCGAGATTGATATGATGATCTTCTTCTGGGACCCGATGAATGCGGTACCACACGATCCCGATGTAAAAGCATTATTGCGTTTAGCGGCAGTGTGGAATATACCGGTTGCAACGAACCCGGCAACTGCCGACTTCATTATCGACTCGATCCATACCAGCAGTAAATACGAGCATGAAATTCCAGATTATGAAGGTTATTTAGCAGAGCGCACCAGCGAGCTTTAATGTGACTATTTAGATATCCTAGCAGCTAGGAATAGGCTATGTAGTATTATGGTGTGAAACGAATAACAGCAGCCAATGGCTGCTGTTATTGTTTATAACGGTACCTGCGATTAATAACAGCAGAACTTATTAATCTTCTTTGAAATGCGTTTCTGTCATCATATGACCAAGCTTGTCGGCTTTGGTTTTTAAATAATGTTCATTGTGCATATTCTTACCCACTTGCAATGGCTCTCGTGCCACGACATTCACGCCGTATTCTGCCATCGCCGCTAGTTTTTTCGGGTTATTGGTCATTAACTTGACTTTATTAACACCAAGATGGGCAAGCATAGGTTCACACATTGCATAATTACGTAAATCCGCAGCAAAGCCTAACTGTTCGTTAGCTTCCACGGTATTGGCACCTTCATCTTGTAAATTATACGCACGGATCTTGTTTAACAGACCAATACCACGGCCTTCTTGACGTAGATAAAGAATAAAACCTGAGCCTGCTTCAGTGATGTTTTTCATGGCAGTTTCTAGCTGGAAACCACAATCACAACGTAAACTAAACAGTGCATCACCGGTTAAACATTCTGAATGGATACGTCCTAGAATGACTTCATCGCTCGTTAACTCACCATAGGTAAGTGCAACATGCTCTTTACCTGTTTCAGAGTCTTCGAAGCCGTGCATGGTGAAAGTACCAAAAGGTGTAGGTAGTTTTGAAGATGCGATAAATTTAATAGACACGGATTACCTCTTACTATCCATCGCTACTTGTTGCAATGAACGTCTAAATGGGATTACTTTGGGCTAGTTTACGCGTTTATGGCAGCAATCTGAATAGAGAATTGTAAAAAGACGGGATAATTATCATTCGCTGTAATGATCACGGCAAAGTTCAATCGATTATGTACTTTGCCGTGTGCTTTATTGTGGTCTTTAGAGTGTCATTTTTGTGCTCTTTGTGACCTTACGTCAGGTCAATTCGTCACGCTTTCGTTTTATTGACGGTCGGTTTAGTGGCGAACGTAAAACTCTTTGGCAAATGCAGGGCGTGCTGATTTCAGCGCTTTTGCCTGTAAGTCTGTCATTTTACCTTCAGGGAAACCGAGTGCTTTATGGTCCAGTAACGGGCGTGCTTTAATATTGATACATAATTTTATTTTGCTGCCAGTACCGATAATTTCTTGGCTATTTAATGCCGGCACTAAGATGCAATTCTCGACTAAGTTTGCTACTGCCGCCATCTCTAATGGCAGGGAAATAATGTCTTTCTTTTGAAAAATAAATTCACGGATTACCGCTTGTTCTGAGGTGTTCATTACCTTGACCATGTTATTAATTTTATTCATGGTTTCGGTATCTGATTTTTTATCGAGCACTGACTGCCCGGCTTGAACCAGAAATAAGGCAATAAAATATGCAATCGCAGAAATCACGATAATCGAAATGTAACCACGGTATTGGCTGACCCATTGATCTAAACCTGATACCGACAATGCAGTGGTTGGCAATAGTAATACCAATGTCGCAGCAAGCAGTAACCACGTGGTGGCAATGTTTATCTGTTTGTAATTTTGAATATACTGTTTAAGTTCGTGCATGATAAACCTTCTCCTGATGACCGGAGTCAAAAAATTGTCTGACGCGTGACATTATTACTACTATTTCACTCAATCTGTAATGTAAGCATTTTCTGTGCCATTAAATTAATTATTTTCTATAGTCGTGATGTTGATGACTATCAGCAGGTTGCGCCGTATACTAACCATTGTTTATGCACTTTTAAATGGATGTAACATGCAGTATTTGCCAATTTTTATGGATGTAAATGATAAAAACGTACTGGTCGTTGGTGGCGGTGAAGTAGCGAGTCGAAAAGTTGACTTACTATTAAGCGCGGGTGCTAAGGTTACGGTTTTATCACCGCGCCTAAATGATACCCTAGAGCGCTATTGTGGCCATGAGAGCAATGGTAATGATGCCAAAATTACGGCAATCATTGACGGCTACAACAGCAATTATCTCGATGATGTTGCAGATAGTTATGTGATGGTGTGGGTGACAACCGACAATACGGCGTTGAATAAGCAAGTATGGCAAGACTGCTGTGAACGTAACTTGTTAGTTAACGTGGCCGATCAGCAAGAGTTATGTGAATTTATCACGCCTTCTATTATTGACCGCTCTCCATTACAAATCGCGATATCTAGTGGTGGTACTGCACCTGTATTGATCCGTTATTTACGTGAAAAACTCGAAGCTTTATTACCAGAAACACTGGGTTTGCTCGGTGCATTTTCTGGCGATCAACGCGATCGCGTGAAGCAACAATTTAATAGTGTGACTGAGCGCCGGCGTTTTTGGGAACGTTTCTTCAGCTCTAAAGCGGTATCACTTACCACTGATAAGGCGCAATTACAGCAAGAGTTTGATTTGCAATTAGCAACGCCGCAGGGCGATGTTGAAGGTGATATTTATTTAATTGAGCTACCTGATGAAACGGATCTATTACGCCTACGAGCGCTGCGTTTGATGCAACAAGCGGATGTGATCTTATATGTGGAAGACAACAATGACAGCATGGCTGAGTTTATTGAATTATGTCGTCGTGACGCCGAACGCTATCCGACATTAAGTGCTGATTTTGCGAAACAAGCTAAAACACGTCAGCAGCAAGGTGAACGAGTGTGCTTGTTGATCAATGACAACGCACAGTTTGCAACGCTGCGAGAATCACTTAATGCGATGAGTGTTGTTGCGTAAATAGTTATCGATTAAGAACTATCGATTAAGAACTGCTGCTTAGTTGTGGCCACTAATAAACATGGATAGACGTTAGATGTATTCTGGATTTTTGATTGTCATCGTGCCCTTAGTGTTGGGCTACTTTGTTGCGTTAACGCAGCAGAAACATATTCATTGGGTTAACTCTGGCACCAGTAAAATGGTGTACGTGATTTTATTTTTGATGGGCATTAGTTTGTCGCATTTAGATAACTTTGCGCAAAATATTCAGAACATAGGATTATACAGTTTTACTGTGTTGGCTTGTGTATCTGCTGCTAATTTATTGGCTTTGTGGGGACTAGATAAACGTTTGTCGAAAATAGTGGAAGGAGATGGCGAGACACTAAGTAAATGGCACCTGATTTTAGAATCAGTGCAGCTAATTTTTGTCATTGCAGCTGGTTTTATTGTTGGTTTGTTTGTGTCTGCAGAATGGATTGATATTGATGCTATCACCGAGGGTGCTTTGGTATTATTATTATTGCTAATTGGTTGTCAGTTGCGTAATAGTGGTATGAAATTAAGAGAGATATTGCTCAATAGCTGGGGCATTAAGATCGCGTTAGTGATGATGACGAGTTCTTGGGTTGGCGGCTTGTTAGCAGCATTCTTATTGGATATACCATTAAGCAATGGTTTGGCGTTGGCATCTGGTTTTGGTTGGTATTCATTATCTGGTATTTTGATCACCGATGGTTTATCGCCTGTATTTGGCGGCGCCGCGTTTATTATCGATTTGGGTCGCGAGTTGGTGGCTATTTTAATTATTCCATCTCTGATCCGCTTACATCCGTCAACTGCGATTGGTTATGCTGGCGCGACGGCGATGGACTTTACGCTACCGATGATTCAAAAGTCTGGTGGTAATGGCTATGTGCCGTTGGCGATTGTCAGTGGCTTTATATTAAGCCTAGCGTCCCCGTTATTTATTAGTTTGTTCTTAGCGCTGTAATCACAAAAAAGGGGGATGCTGTATGACAGCATCCCCCTTTTACTTCCTATTTGTTACTTTTATATTCTACTTTCTATATTAGCTAATCTTACCTTCGACTAATAACTGGCGGATCAGCGGGGCGCAGATAAGCTCCATCGCGAGGGCCATTTTACCACCCGGTACCACTAGGGTATTGATACCAGAAATAAACGAGCCATCAATCATGGTTAGTAAATACGGGAAATCAACATTCTTCACACTTTGGAAACGGATCACCACCAAACTTTCGTCCAGCGTTGGGATCGTTGTCGCACTAAATGGATTCGAGGTGTCGACTAACGGTACTCGTTGGAAATTAATGTGGGTACGTGAAAACTGTGGTGTAATGAAGTTAATGTAATCATCCATCGAGCGGACGATAGAATCAGTTACCGCTTCACGAGAATGGCCACGGTCTTCAGTATCACGGACTAACTTTTGGATCCATTCCAAGTTAACAATAGGCACCATGCCGATCAGTAGATCAACATGTTTCGCTACATCATTATCTTTAGTTGCAACACCGCCGTGTAGCCCTTCATAGAATAAGATATCAGTACCAGCATCAATTTCTTGCCAGGGAGTAAACGTACCTGGCATTAAATTATACGGCACTGCTTCATCAAAGGTATGCAGATAGCGACGGTATTTACCACTGCCATCACGGCCATAGTCTTGAAAGAAGTTTTCAAGTAACTCAAAATCATTGGCTTCAGGGCCAAAATAACTAATGTGTCGGCCTTGTTCACGGGCTTTACGGATCGCTACATCCATTTCAGGACGGGTATAGCGATGAAAACTGTCACCTTCAATAAAAGAGGCTTTGATGTTTTCTTGACGGAACATGTGAGCAAAGGCCAAGCTAGTGGTAGAAGTACCGGCGCCTGATGAACCTGTCACAGCAATAATAGGATGTTTTGCTGACATTGTATCGACCAACTAGTTAAATTAATGAGTGCTATGTTATACGAGGTAAATGGTCTTTTATCAAGTATAAAATTTGCCCAATTATTGTGGGTTTTTAAGAACTTCGCTCTTTGGTAAGATGTTCACACTGTCATGTAATTCAGAATAAACGATGACGACATCACCTATTTCAAGTTGTTTCGTTACCTGACATACTTTCTCAGACATTGACATCTCAAGGGTGCCATAATCAGTACCTTCTCGTAACACGAAGTGTTCTATAAGGGTATTTAGTGTATCTTTATCTAATTGCTTATAGGGAATTATCATAATTGCGCTCTGTAGTGTGATTACCAGTAATTTGTACAATATTAACATATATTTCCGATTTGATTGCTAAATACAATCGTCTTAAATATAATGATTCTCATTTAGTTTTGCGGTGTGTCAATGAGTTTTTCCTGAACATCGAATTTGCTCATCAAATTTAATTATCACGATTAATATATTTAACTCTCACAGCACAGCATATTTAATTATCACGGCATAGACAGTGGAATAACATGAACTATTCAGCAATTTGGTCAATGGGGTTACTTGCGGGGGCATTTATGATGCCAGCTCAAGCAACCAGCGAGCTTGATAATATTATCAACAGCAAGCAACAGTCACAGACACAAGCACAGCGTACGCAAAATAATATTACAGAATTAGATGAAAAAACGAATGAAACAGTGGCTGAATATCGTGGCTTACTACGTGAAAATGCAGTGCTTACGGCTTACACCAATCAGCTTGAAAAACAAGTAACACAACAGCAGAAGCTATTAGCCAATTTAGAAAGTAACATGGCAAGCGTACGTGAAACACGTATGGAATTGACCCCATTAATGCAGCAAATGGTACAAGTACTCACCTTGTTTGTTGAACAAGATATTCCATTCCTATGGCAAGAACGCCAATTACGTTTAGCTGAACTTAATCGTTTATTAGATAACCCTAATATCACTATTGCCGATAAATACCGTCGTATATTAGAAGCCTATCAAATCGAAACAGAATACGGAGACACTATCGAAACATGGCAAGCGCAATTACCATTAAGTGATGCAGACAGAACCGTGCAACTTATTCGTGTTGGCCGCGTTGCCTTGTATTATCTCACGCCAGATAAGCATACTGCAGGGTATTGGGATAACAGCACACGTACTTGGTTAACCTTACCTGAAACCTGGTTAGCGAAAGTAAAACAAGCTTATGCCGTAGCAGATAATAAAACTGTTCCAACCTTACTGGCATTGCCCTTGTTAGAAACAACGATTAATACTGGCGTAGAAGCACAACAGCAGGAGGCACTATAATGGTTAGACTTCTCACTGCATTAACGACTTTCTCGTTGCGTTTTAGTGCTTATATTTTTCTTGTTTTTACTTTACTGATGTTAGATGTTCACGCAACGCCATTAGATGAACTGTTAAAACAAGTGAAACAAAGTAATGTGGCTGAAACACAAATAGACAACGCCGCATTAACCCGTTTCAAAGCGAATCTCACCACACAGAAAGCCAATTTAGCCAAGCAAACGCAGCGAAATAAAGCTCTACAACAAAAAATGGCTCAGTTACAAGAGGCTATCGCAGGTAATAACAAACTGATCTTAGCGAAGCGGAAACTTGCTAATAGTGAAAAGTCGGACTTGGATAAAGTATTCAGTGAATTTCGCGGTGCTAGCCAAGACTTGCGTGGGCAATTAAATAAGAGCCCATTAAGCGCGACGCTATCAGGTCGTTCAACACAGTTGTCTCCTTACAGTGAAGCCAATTATGAACCTGATTTAGCCGCGATTAAAAATTTATGGCTATTATTTACCGAGCAAATGGTTGCCAGCAGTAAGGTTACGATCACAAACACAGCTGTCACGATGGCAGACGGCAGTAAAGACACATTAGCCGTGACCCAAATTGCTGGGTTTACAGCCTTTACTGCACAAGGGCCATTACTGTATCAACCCGCGAGTGAAAGCTATCAATTGTTACCATCAAACTCGGCGGATATCAGCGCTCGTATTGCTGGGTTCTCACAACCCCTGGCGGGTTTTGTTAGTACCTTAATTGACCCTTCAGCTGGTGGTTTATTGCAACGTGCGACAGAAGAACACGTGTGGTGGCAAATTTTTTCTGATGCCGGCGTTATCGGCTTCATTATTGTCGCTGTGGGTGTGATCGGCATGGTTATCGGTTTATTCCGTTTATGGGTGCTGTCTGGCGAAGCTAAGCAAATTAAAGCGCAAAAACAGAATTTAGATAAGCTTACCGAAAATTCACTGGGTCGTATTGTTGGTGTTGCTGATCGCCATGAAAACAGTAACGCAGATGAATTAGCCCGTTTTCTTGATGAAGCTATTTTGGCGGAATTACCAGCATGCCGTAAAGGCTTAGGATCGTTAGCGGTATTAGCTACGATTGCACCATTATTAGGTTTATTAGGCACAGTAGCGGGGATGATTGAAACCTTCCAAGCGATCACGGCTTATGGTAATAGCGATCCGCAAGTATTATCCAGCGGTATTTCCCAAGCCTTATTAACGACTAAGTTTGGTTTAATAGCGGCCGTACCATTAATGTTATTACACAGTTTATTAACCAGTAAAAGCGACAGTATCGTCCATGTGATTGAACATCAAAGCGCAGGGTTATTAGCGCAGCGTCAACAACGTCTTAATTTATGTGCGAATGAATCGTTAACTACACAGGTAGTTACTCATCACCGACAAACAGCTGGTAATGCATAATTATGTTGGCATTTTTTGACTTTCTGCATGATGCATCACTGATCTTTTGGGTCATTATGCTGTTGTCTGTGGTGATGTGGTGGACTATCGCACGCTGCTATTTACAGTACGTTTTGCAATACCCTGTGCTCTCTAAGTATTACCAAGCACAGTGGGCTCAGTGGCAAGATCAATCACACTTATTAGCAGTGGCTGTGCGTGATGGTTTTATTTCTGAATTACAAAGCCAGCTTACTCGCAAGCTTATTTTCATTAAAACACTAACCGGTGTGTTACCGCTATTAGGCTTGTTAGGCACGGTTGACGGTATGATTGATAATTTTTCGGTGTTGTCTGACAGCCTTGGGGTATCAGAACTCTTTAGCAGTGGTATTGCTCAAGCATTATTAACCACCCTCGCAGGATTGGTGACGGGTTTATCGGGGTTGTTTTTTTGTCACAATTTGAACAAACGCGCCAACTTGTTGACCTTAGATTTGGCACAAAAATTAGTTGTGAAAGGAATTTAAATGAGAACTCGATTTAGTCGTAATAACAGTGATGCGCTCACGGTCGACTTAACGCCGATGATTGATATGGTGTTTATTTTACTTATCTTCTTTTTAGTGACCGCATCGTTTAATAAGATGAATGCGATTGATATTAACCGCCCTGATGGCGCGACCAACGATGTGCAAGGAGCAGTGAGTTTAGTTGTGTCTATTGATGCTGAAAACGGCGTGTGGATCGAAGGCGAACCTGTTGATATTCGTAAGTTGCGTAGTCGAGTGAAAACATTAAGTGGTGGCGATCATACCTCGGTAATGTTAAATGCTGATCGCAGTGTTGATACTGGTCGTTTAATTGAAGTATTAGATCAAGTCAGATTAGCAGGGGTGGACAATGTTGCAGTCGCAACCGCGAGGCAGTAAAGGCCATTGGCTACTGGCATTTGGGCTGGCGGTCGTCGTGAATGTCAGTTTAGCGGGATTAATTTATTCGTTAACGGTTGGCAGCAATAAACCCCCTGTACAAGAGCCTATTTCGATCGACTTTCGTCAGTTCACCGATTCAAATGTTGAAGAACAGGAAATTAGCCCTGAACTAGAAGTGATCCCCGAGCCAAAACCACAGCAAGAAATGGTGACCTTACCGCAACCTGTGCAACCGAGTTTTGATGTGCAAAATATTAATTTAAATAGCAGCATTACTTTACCCGCGTTATCGGTACCTACTTTTGATGTATCACCGCAACTGGTCGATGTGACGAGCCATATTCAACCACAAGCTGACGTCACGCCTGTTGCTGTCGCCACTGTTGAACAAGCCGCGATTGGTGAGCCTGAAATTGGCTTTGCGAAAGTATTACGTAAAACCAATCCGCAATATCCTTACAAGGCCAAACGTCTAAAAATCGAAGGTTATGTGTTATTACATGTTTTGATTAATGATGAAGGGCGCAGTGAAGAGATTAAGATCATCGAAGAAAGCCCACGTGGTTATTTCGCTAAAGTGTCACGTAAATCAGTGCGTCGCTGGCAGTTTGAAAAAGCCCCTGCAGGTACCGAAGTATGGAAAAAATGGAGAATGGTCTTTGAACTTAATTAGTATGAAGCAGGGGATTTCATCGCTGTTGTCTGGATCTGTGTGGCAATTAATATTGCTGTCACTGGTCATACTGTTATCGATGCCATTGGCGCAAGCGCAGCAAGTACCTGCCTCTGTTTATAGCCGTTATATCACCTTAACCACAGCGTTTGCGAAGATGTCAGCACAGGACGATAAGCAAAAAAAAGCCAAGGCTGAATCGAATAAAATCTTAACTGACGACATTACTGAATTTTATCAACAGCAGCAAGATCATTCAGTTGAACGCCAATTGCTGGCGAGTAATTTGCACCTGCAAGTTCTGTTGAATAAAGAAGGTTATACGGAAAGCTACCAAGTCGTCTCTCGACTACTCAACTTACCGTTAGAACTTGAACAACAACTGACATTCCAGCAATTAGCAGCACAACTTGCGGCAAGCGCGAATAAAACTCCAGATACAAATAAAAAATCGTGGGCACTAGTCACTCAGCATCTTAATGCTTGGTTTAAACTGGTGGATAAGCTTGATGACAAACAACGTCAGACTTATAAGATCACGCTTGATCAGCAAGCCAGTAATGCGGCATTGTTAGCCCAAGCCTATTATTTACAAGATAAGTTAACCGCGGCTTTAGCTCCGTCAAAACGGGCTTATAAGTTAGCGCCGAAAAAAGAGTCTTACCTGCAATTATTATTAGCGTTATTACAGCGTTTAGAACATCGCAAACAGCTCAATAAACACCTGCAAATAGCGGTGGTCGATTTCCCCGAGTCGAAAGATTACTGGGAACGCTTGGCGTATAGCTATCTTAGTTTAGAGCAGAATAAAGCGGCATTATCGACATTGGCGATCACCCGTAATCAAGGCCTGCTTACCGCACAAGGTTATCGAGTATTAGCGTCGTTATATTTACAGCAGCAACAACCAAGATTAGCAGCTGATGTGTATATTGAAGGCGCGGATAAAAAATTATTATTACGCGATTTAGCTTACTTTAAAGGCTTGAGTAATGCCTGGCTAATGGCGCGTGAACGCAGTAAAGCGTTGGATGTGTTAGCCCAAGCTGAACGCGCAGGTATTAAATTTGCGAAACACGATCAGCAGCAGGCGCAGTTATTGTATTTAGAAGCGCGTTGGTCTGAAGCTGAATTAGCGTATACAGATTTGTTGAAAGATAGAGATACTAAAACTGCGGATGAAAAGACGCTATTAATAACTGATAAATGGCGCTTTTTATTAGCGGTAAGCCAAATTGAACAAGGTAAAAAAGTCCTAGCGAAAGATAATTTACAGCTACTGCAGACCCAGCAATATCAAAGTTACAGTAAAGGTTGGTTAGGACAGCTTTAGATCACACTTTATCCCATAATGGCTAGTGCCGACTGATAGAATGCTCTCTATAGTTAAGTGATGTAAAACTGCTAGAGTGTTGTCATAATGAAATTATCGGATATAGTACAGCGTGGTTGGGAATCTGTAGGTAAAGGTGATTTCGATGCCTTAGTCGCTGATTACACGGATGATATGACATTTGTAATGCCGGGGCAGGAAGATATTCTCAGAGGGCGACGAACGTTTCGTAAGGCGCTAAATAATCTGGGTGGTTTACTGCCACCTGGATTTGAAATAACCGAACTTCGTCAAATTGAAACGGGCAATGAAGTGGTTTCAATTGTGGAATGGAAATCCGATAAAATGACAGCGTCGCAATTATCAGTATTGTTCCAATTTGAAGGTGAAAAAATTTATGAGGAACGCTGGTTCGTTGATACAGAACAGTGGAAAAGCTTGTTCTGATAAAGTCTATTTTATTAAAAATAGAGGCTGATATAAGTTCAGCCCCCTATTTATTATCACACTTAAGTTTATTATTAAGTTTGTTCGCTTGCTTCAATCATTTCTTCAAGCTCTTCGTTTAATTCCATCCACGTGGTTTCAGCTTCTTCAATCGCAACAACAAACTTCGCTTGCTCGCTTAATGCGGTTTTCAGCTTAGCTTTGTTTTGATCTTCATAAATACTGGTTTCACTGAGTTGGGCTTCAACGGCTGTTAACTTGTCACCTAAGGTTTCAAGTTGCTTATCAAGCTTTTCAATGTGTTTGCGTACTGGTTGAGTTTGTTTACGTAATTCTGCAGCCTTACGCTTTTGATCTTTCTTACCTTGCGCACTGTTAGCGCTGGTATTAACCACTTGCGTCGCTTGTTTCTCAACTTTTTGCTGTTCTGCTAACCAGGTGTGGTAATCATCCAAGTCACCGTCAAACGGTAATACCTTCTTATCGTGTACCAAGTACAGCTCATCGGTCGTAGAGCGTAATAAGTGACGATCATGTGATACAACAATCATAGCGCCTTCAAAACCTTGTAGGGCTACTGACAGCGCGTGACGCATTTCTAAATCCAAGTGGTTGGTTGGCTCATCGAGGAGTAACAGATTCGGTTTTTGCCATACGATCAGGGCTAATACCAAACGTGCTTTTTCACCACCCGAGAACGGACGTACGATATCGAGGGCTTTTTCACCGATGAAACCAAAACCGCCTAAGTATTTACGCAGTTCTAATTCTGTTTTATCGGGCGCTAGACGTACCATGTGTTGTAAAGGCGTGTCGTCTAAACGTAAAAATTCTAATTGGTGCTGGGCAAAGTAACCGACTTTCGAATTTGGATTCACTTCTAATGAACCTTTCAGTGGTTCCATTTCAGCAGACAATAATTTAATTAATGTTGATTTACCTGCGCCGTTACGGCCCAATAAACCAATACGACTGCCCGGCACGAGATTCAATTTAATGTTATCAAGAATAAGGGTATCGCCATAACCTGCGCACACGTTTTCCATTGTTAACAACGGCAGTGGCAGTGCATCAGGTTCTAAGAAACTAAAGCTAAATTGTGAATCAGCATTGGCCGCTGAAATAAGCTCCATACGCTCCATCGCTTTAATACGACTTTGTGCTTGCTTGGCTTTTGATGCTTTATAACGGAAACGGTCGATGTAGCTTTGCATGTGGGCAACTTCACGCTGTTGCTTTTCAAACATAGACTGCTGTTGTGATAGTTTTTCTGCACGTTGTTTTTCGAATGAGGTGTAGTCACCTGTGTATTCGTTTAGCTTTTGGTCTTCAACGTGAATGATCTTAGTAATAATCGCATCGAGGAAATCGCGATCATGCGAGATCAACATTAATGTACCGTCATACTGTTTTAACCATTTCTCTAACCAGATAACCGCATCCAAATCCAAGTGGTTGGTTGGTTCATCGAGGAGTAATAAGTCAGAACGGCATAACAGTGCTTGGGCTAAGTTTAAACGCATGCGCCAACCACCCGAGAAACTCTGTACTGGCAGTTGCTGTTTGTCTTCACTAAAGCCTAAGCCTGATAACAGTTCAGAACAGCGCGCGTTAATGCTGTATGCACCAATCGCATCGAGTTTGCCGTGGATCTCAGCAATCTTATTACCATTATCAGCTGCTTCAGCTTGGGCTAGATCCGCTTCTAATTGACGGAATTCAATATCACCATCTAACACGTAATCATGGGCGCTGCGATCGAGTGCAGGTGTTTCCTGTTTTACACTCGACACTTGCCAACCTGTGGGATAGGTTAAGCTACCGTTATCCAAACTGATTTCGTGGCGGATAAGGGCAAATAAACTGGATTTACCACAGCCGTTCTTACCGACTAAGCCAACTTTTTGACCTGGGTTGATTTTGGCACTGGTATTTGTAATAAGTGGCTTGCCACCACGCAGAAGTTCAATATCGCTAGCTATGATCATATGAGGGCTATTAGTAACTATAATTGCGGCGATTTTAGCGGATTTACGCCCATTTTAAAATGTTAAACTTTGAAATTTGTACTAAGAATAAAGTACACTCTTAGTTAAACGATGCTAATGGCTTAGTCAAACGATGCTAATAGACTTAATATCAGTTTATTAAATCAGCTTGTTGAGCATGCTTAAGCGCGTGAAAAGACTAGGAGGTTGCAGTGGTTGAACGGAAGAAAAGACGCTTTGTCGCCGGCGCTAAGTGCCCGACGTGCAATGAAATAGATGTGATCCAGCTATTTCAAGTGAATGGGGTAGAGACAATTGAATGTGTCAGTTGTGGCTATACTCAAGCGCAAGCAGAAGGAGAGGTGAATACCGCCACCCGCGATTTCGAACAAATGATAGGGGTCTTTAAGCAAGACTAATAGTGACCTTGCTTAAAGAAAACTGTAATAGTTAATTTAGAAATAGAGAATAAATATGTTTATTGAAGCAAACTCAGTTGTAGTACTACACTTCGCCGTAACAGATGATAAAGGTGAACTTATCGATGATACGCGTGATTCATCTCCACTAGAATTCTTAATGGGTTCTGGTTACCTTGTTCCGGGTCTTGAAGCTGAGCTTGAAGGCCTTAAAGTAGGTGACGATTTTGACGTTAAAGTTGAACCTGAACAAGGCTACGGCATCTACGATCCTGAGCTAGTACAAGAAGTACCTGCTGAGCTATTCGAAGGCGTTGAAGGCGTTGAACCTGGTATGGCATTTAGTGCTGAAACAGATGCGGGTCACCGTACAGTTATTGTAACTGCTGTTGAAGACGACATTATTGTTGTTGACGCAAACCACCCATTTGCAGGTCGTACACTGCAATTCAATGGTGAAGTTATCGGTATTCGTGAAGCGACTGAAGAAGAATTAGAACATGGTCACATCCATGGCGCTGAAGGCTGTGGTCATGACCACGGACACGACCATGATCACGAAGGTGGCTGTTGTGGTTCTGACGAATCAAAAGAAGAGAAAAAAGACGGTTGCTGTGGCGGTCACTAATCATTAGTGATGCTGAGTGAGCTGTTTAATTAAATATAGAATGCCTGTCACAGTGACGGGCATTTTTTTACCTGTATAAGCGGTTATTTTAACCCTGTTTGATCATATTCAATTTATTCCTTAATTATCCCAGAGTGCTTCCAGAGTTATATCTAAATTAGCGCTGAGCTATCCCGCCTTTAGTGCTTTCTTGCTTAATGTCTGATTAATGCTTTTGAAGTCAGTTATTATCATGTATTTAGATGTAATCCCCTGTTTATATACTATATTTGTAGACTATGTCTATGGACTATATTGAAGTTAAATTGTATTTATTCGACGTGTATTAGGCGTTTATTGATAAGAATAAGAATAACAATAACAATAACTTAATTTTAAATGATGTAAAAAGGGACTTATTATGAATAAAAATATAGTTAACGTTTGTGCTGGATTGGGTTTGGCGATGATGTCGTCCGCAGTAATGGCTGAGAGTACACCTGTCATGTTTTCATCAATAAATGGCTTTAGTGCGCCAGCTTCAAACGAAGTGAAAGGTGCTCGTTTAACTGTGTTTCATGGTACGGCAGTGAGTGTTACTGGTGTGGACTTTGCGCTTTTAGGTTTATCTGAAGCGACAGATGTTACGGGGGTTAACTGGGGGTTACTTGGTGCAAACCGCGTTCACGGTGAATTTACCGGTGCATCATTTGGTTTGTTAAATTGGCATAACGGCAATGATACCGGAGCAAATCTCGGTTTTATTAATGTGACGAATAATGTGACAGGTGCAAATATCAGTGCGGTTAACTACTCAGAGGGTTACACCATGGTTGATGTCGGTGTTGCGAATTTGTCGAGTAATTCAGTCGTGCAAGTCGGTTTATTTAATATGACATCTAAAATTGAAGGTGTTCAGGTTGGTTTAATCAATTGTGCTGAGAATGGTTTTTTTCCTTGCTTCCCATTCGTCAACTTTGCGCTGTAAGTTGATGTCATATTAATTTAAATAAAATGACGCCACTGTATTTTTTAAGCGGCGCCATTTTTATTTAATTTGGTCACAGGCCGGATTAATAATGCGGTGGTGGTGTTTCGTCTGCTTCACTTGCTAGACCGCTGCCCACTTGCATTGTTTTAATGCGGCTAATTAAAAACGTCAGCTGTACTTTCTGATCTTCAAGTATTTTTTGTTGCTCAATAATTGCGTTATTTAATTGTTCGATTGTGTCATCTTGAAAACTGAGTTTCATTTCTAAGTTTTCAACACGCTCTTCTAATTGCTGAATTTCCATGTTTTTTTCCGCTATGGATTAATTTTATGAACTAAGTTTAACATGTAATGTCGATTTATTTGAGCTGAAATACTAGCCTAGATAAGATGTAAAACTAAGTAAAGTAGAGTGATTTATCATTTTTTGCATTTATAGTTGTTAATATCTTGTATGGAAGCATCAAATAGTTATGATAACTAGTCGGTTAGGAATAAGTAACTTAGAAGTAGTTTAGGTATGTATAACTAAGAACGTAGTTGTGACATTTCACTGCATTATTTAATTAGGTATTTCGATGAAAAAATTTTTTAAAATAACGGTACTAGCTTCAGCGGTATCTCTGTTAGCAGCATGTGGTCAAGAAGCACAAGCAGATAAAGCAACAGACATTAAGGCATACAGCGAAGATCAACAAGCAGCTTATGCCATTGGTTCAATCGTTGCACGTAATTTAGTTGCTCCACTTAAGCGTCAAGAAGAGCTAGGTGCGCCATTAGATAAAACCATCATCGTGCAAGGTATCACTGATGCGTTAAATGAAACGACGCAGTTATCTGATGAAGAATTACAAGCTGTATTAAAAGCATATGACGAAAAAATGAATACGCTATCAACTGAAGCTGCACGTGTAGAAAGTGAAAAAGCACAAGCAGACGCAGTCAACTTCTTTGCTGAAAATGGCAAAAAAGAAGGTATCACAACAACTGACTCTGGTCTTCAATACGAAGTACTAACTGCGGGTACTGGCGATGTAGCTAAACCAAGCGATACAGTAACTGTGCATTACACTGGTTCACTGTTAGATGGCAAAGTGTTTGATAGTTCTGTTGAACGTGGCGAACCAGCAACGTTTGCACTTAACCGTGTAATTCCTGGTTGGACTGAAGGTGTAGCACTAATGAATGTGGGCAGTAAATATAAATTATACATCCCATCTGAATTAGGTTACGGCGCACAAGGTGCTGGTGCAGATATCCCACCGAATTCAACATTAGTATTTGAAGTAGAATTACTTGAAATTGCTGGCCAAGAAAAATAATTAGACGTATTAAAATGCAGTAGCTGAGTGATTCAGTTACTATTTTTTGTCTATTTTTTAGGTTACAAAGACAAAACCCATTCATATGTAAGCATGTGAATGGGTTTTTTATTGGCTGGCTTTTATCCGAGTCTATTATTTTTATCTATGGTCTATCTGTTCGTCACTATTATTCAGCGTCTACGACTTCACGATGATAGGTTGCAAGCACATATAGTAGTTGGTCTTCTAATTCAAAGCGCTGTTCTAATAACTCACCAACTTTTGACATGTCATTATCTAAAGATTTAATTAAGGCATCATCGTCTTGATTTCCATCCGCGTATTTATCATTAAATTCAACTAAGGCTTCAGTTGTTAATACGATCTTCGGTTGGATTTCTTGAGCAAGGGATAGGCTTTTAGTGCTGTTTTCAGCACACTGAGAAACGATTTGATCGTAAACTTCGAAATGACCTGTCGATAAATAATCGATTAAAATTTGGCAGAAGGCCTGTAGTTCATCTTGGCTGGGCAAGGCGGCTGTTTTTTTAAACGGAGGTAAGCCTTCGAGTTTGCAATAATCGACAATTAATTCTTGTCTTTCTTCGAGCCAATGATCAATGGCGTTATGTGTGCCGCCCCAAGCTTGTTGCGCTTGTTCTAATTTGGTTAACATATGACTTACTCCATGTACCCTTAAAAAACTAAGGTGTCCTATTACTAAATTTTTTACCGTAATTCGTCAACACTATTTTATCTGGTCAAACCTGACTAATTAACGCTGCAATAACAGATATATCTACTAAAGCTTGATTACGGGTTTAAAACTGTTGTAGCACTAATGATAGCACATAAGTATTTGTTATGACTGATTTTTGGTTTTGTTCAGTAAGCTTGTTAAATAATTGTGATTGATGTCTCTGATTAACTTAGGGTTAATTGTGCAAATTAATTACCATTATTGAATATACTAAATTTGACTTATTAGTGGCGTTGCAAATTTGTTGATTTTTTCTTCGTTTAGGCATGAACAACTACACTTAACCTTGTATTTTAGCGGTGAATGCCCTGTTAGGATCAACTTGTTGGTAAATTAGTCATGAAAATGGCGTCAAATATTTTGTCGATTGTTGAATAATGTTACAATCACGGCATATTAGAGCCGCAATTCAGGAAAGGATATGAGCGAGTTAAAGAATGATCGTTATTTACGTGCGTTAGCCAAAGAATCGGTAGACCAAACACCAGTATGGATGATGCGCCAAGCAGGCCGTTATTTACCAGAATATAAAGCTACGCGCGCAGAGGCGGGTGACTTTATGTCGCTGTGTAAAAACGCTGAACTTGCTTGTGAGGTAACGCTACAACCATTACGCCGTTTTCCACTTGATGCGGCTATTCTGTTTTCAGATATCTTAACTATTCCTGATGCGATGGGGTTAGGTCTGTATTTCTCAGAAGGTGAAGGTCCTAAATTTGAACGTCCAATTACGTGTAAAGCGGATGTTGATAAAATTGGTCACCCGGATCCAGAAGGTGAACTGCAATATGTAATGAATGCAGTGCGTACTATCCGTAAAAACCTCGATGGCGCAGTGCCGTTAATTGGCTTTTCTGGTAGCCCTTGGACACTGGCAACTTACATGGTTGAAGGCAGCGGTACAAAAACGTTTACTAAAATAAAAAAAATGGGCTTTGCTGAACCGCAAACGTTACATTTATTATTAGATAAATTAGCTGATTCTGTGATCACTTACCTGAATGCGCAAATTGCTGCTGGTGCACAATCTGTGATGGTATTTGATACTTGGGGTGGCGTATTGTCTCCGCGCGATTACAAAGATTTCTCACTGCAGTACATGCACAAAATTGTTGATGGCTTAACGCGTTTTGCTGATGGTCGTAAAGTACCTGTTACCTTGTTCACGAAGAATGGTGGTCAATGGATCGAACAGATCGCAGCAACAGGTTGTGACGCGATTGGTCTTGATTGGACCATTGATATCGCGGAAGCAAAAGCCCGTGTTGGTGATAAAGTTGCACTGCAAGGTAACATGGACCCTTCAATGCTTTATGCATCACCAGAACGTATTCGTGAAGAAGTAAGCACGATCTTATCTGGTTTTGGTGAAGGCAATGGTCACGTGATGAATTTAGGTCACGGTATCCATTTAGATGTTGAACCTGAAAAAGCAGGTGTATTCATCGAGGCTGTTGGTGAGCTAAGTAAGCAATACCATAAATAAAGATGACGTTATTTAGTGCTGCCGCGCTAAAGTTAATACTTTAGCGGTACATTTTATACGTAAATCAAAACAAAAAACGGCGTCTATTTGCATAGACGCCGTTTTTTTATATTTTAATTTTAGACTTTATTATCAGCAGTAAAATGCGTTAGGTATTACCCTACGTTGGCTGCTAAAATCTTTTCAGCGTTCGCTTTTAGCGTTGATTGCTCTAAAATATCGTAGGCTTTAATCATTATTTCTAACGCACCAGTACGTGATTCTGTATCGGCAAAGTTATCGATAATGTGTTGTGCACGTTGGATCGCAGCGATATAAGCCTTACGTTTCATGTAATATTCTGCGGCAGATAGTTCATAGCGCGCAAGACGACTTTTAATCGCAATCGCACGTTTCTGTGCATCAGCCACATACTCACTTTCTGGGTAGCGTTGGATTAGACGAGAGAAGTCATTAAAGGCCGCATTGGCATAACTTGGGTCTCGATCTGAACGATCTATATTAAAGATGGCATGAAATAGGTTATAATCCGCGCCCATATTGGTAAGTCCACGCATATAATAGACATAGTCTATGTCTTTATGGCTTGGATTTAAGCGAATAAAGCGATCTATATTGGCTAATGCCTGTGCTGTGTCACTATTCTTGTAGTAAGCATAGATCAAGTCTAGTTGCACTTGCACTGTGTGCGGGCCAAATGGATAACGCGTATCAAGCGCTTCAAGTGTTTCAATGGCGGATACAAAATTACCCGCTTGTAACGATTGTTGCGCTATGCTGTAAAGCTCGATGGCTGGTTTGTCTGGCACGTTAGGCTCTGATTTTGAAGAGCAGCCGGTAGCCACAACCAGTGCGAGCGATAAACTTATTGCTAATTTTATTGATTTTTTCATTAGGTTGGATTTATTCCAAATTGCTTAATGCGAAAAATAGTTATGTAGCCAATATGCTACAGCAAAATAAAAGGCTAAAATAGCCTGAATCCTGTAATTATACTGAAAATTAGGACCGAAGAGGGTCCCTGCTACCTATGAGCCAACATATAGAACTTTCTGCCGTTGTTGCAGAACACCAAGTCGGTCAACGTTTAGACCAAGTTTTAGCCGAGATGTTCCAAGATTATTCTCGTTCACGTCTGAAAGAATGGATTCTTGCAGGATTTGTTAACCTAAACGGTAAAGTTGTCGTTAAAGCACGTGAAAAAATGCAATTCGGCGATAAAATTATCTTAAACGCTGAAGTGGAAGAAGAAGTGCGTTTCGAACCGCAAAATCTGCCACTTGATATTGTTTATGAAGATGATGATATTCTAGTGATCAACAAACCTGCTGGTTTTGTTGTACATCCAGGTGCTGGTAACCCAGATGGCACTGTGCTAAATGCATTGTTATTCCATTATCCTGAAATCATTGACGTACCACGCGCTGGTATTGTTCACCGTCTGGATAAAGACACAACGGGTTTGATGGTGATTGCGAAAACAATTCCAGCACAAACGCATTTAGTGACAGCACTGCAAGCACGTAAGATCACTCGTGAATATGAAGCGGTTGTATCTGGTACTATGACGGCGGGTGGTTTTGTTGATGAGCCAATCGGTCGTCATGCAACTAAACGTACACACATGGCTGTTCGTCCACTGGGTAAACCAGCTAAAACGCATTACCGTGTTGCAGAAAAATATCGTGCACATACGTTATTACGATTACGTCTTGAATCAGGCCGTACTCACCAGATCCGTGTTCACATGACGCACATTACCCACCCCATTGTTGGTGATGCTGTATATGCTGGTCGTCCAAAACCACCGGGCAATGCAACTGATACATTAGTATTAGCATTACGCGGTTTCGGTCGTCAGGCGCTACATGCTCGTATGTTGAAATTAGAACACCCAGTAACGGGTGAGATGATGATGTGGCGCGCAGAACGTCCGTCTGATATGAATACCCTTATTCATATCCTACGTGAAGATACTGCGTTAAACATGGTTGATGATTTCATTAGTTAATCATTGATGATGCCTCGTCTGATACAGGTCAATTGGCCTGCGCCTCATAATGTGAAAGCATTAAGCACTACCCGTTTGGGTGGTGTGAGTCATCCTCCGTATGACGGCCTTAATTTAGGGCTGCATGTACAGGATGATAGCGCGTTGGTGTGGCAAAATAGGCAGTTGTTAATGACAGCTGCGCATTTGCCACAGCAGCCATATTGGTTGAATCAAACGCACAGTACCGACGTTGTTCGTTTAGTGGGGCAACCTCACAATCCAGCGCAACTTCCGGCGGCCGATGCGTCTGTGACTATGATGACGGGGCAAGTTTGTTTAGTGATGACGGCAGACTGCTTACCGCTATTAATTTGCGATAAAGCAGGTTCGCAAGTTGCCGCTATTCATGCTGGCTGGCGTGGTTTATTGGATGGCGTGATTGAAAACACCCTTGCGAAACTATCAGCAGACCCTAAAGATTTGTTAGTTTGGTTAGGCCCTGCAATTAGCCAAGTACATTTCCAAGTGGGTTGTGAGGTACGCGATGCCTTTATTACGCATGATCCGCAAGCAAGTAGCGCTTTTATTGCCGATGGAGATAAATGGTTAGCTGACCTGTATTTATTAGCACGTCAACGTTTACGCGCTTTAGCTGTGAATCCTGCAGATATTTACGGTGGTGGCCACTGTACTTACCGTGAAATAGATTTATTCTATTCATATCGAAGAGATAGCCAAACGGGTCGCCAGGCAAGTTTGATTTACCTTGAATCACAATAAATAATCCTCAGATAATAACTATGGCTTTTAGTGCTTTAGAGCATATCCCCAAGACAATTAAACGACTATAATTGTAGCCACTAGATAATCATACATTACGACTATAGCAACCTTGCTGCATTCGTTTTTGCTCTACACCGATAGGACATAGTTATGCGCTTAGATCAACTCACTTCTAAATTCCAAATGGCTATTTCTGATGCGCAGTCACTTGCTTTGGGTAAAGATAATCAATTTATCGAACCTATTCATTTAATGACCGCGTTATTAAATCAAGATCATAGCTCTATTCGTCCCTTACTTACGGCGGCGGCGATAGATGCTAATTCATTACGTTGGCAGTTAGCGGATGAATTAGACCGTTTACCACAAGTGCAAGGGTCACAGGGTGATATTCAACTATCGTCAGCGTTAAATATGCTGTTGAACTTGTGTGATAAGTTTGCCCAAAAACGCAAAGATAAATTTATTTCTTCCGAGATGTTTGTACTGGCAGCAGTTGAAGATAAAGGTCGTTTAGGTGAATTACTGCGTAAAGCGGGTGGCACGCGTAAACAAGTAGAAGAAGCGATTGATGTGATCCGCGGTGGCGAAAAAGTCGATAACCAAGGTGCGGAAGAGCAACGTGAAGCATTAAGCAAATACACATTGGATCTAACTGAACGTGCCGAGGTGGGAAAATTAGATCCCGTTATTGGTCGTGATGATGAGATCCGTCGAGCGATCCAAGTATTGCAACGACGCACTAAAAATAATCCGGTTTTAATCGGTGAACCTGGTGTGGGTAAAACGGCCATTGCTGAAGGGTTAGCGCAACGTATTGTTAACGGTGAAGTCCCTGAAGGACTGAAAAATAAACGGGTATTATCCTTGGATATGGGGGCGTTAGTTGCTGGCGCTAAATACCGTGGTGAATTTGAAGAACGCTTGAAATCGGTGATCAAAGAGTTGGCGCAAACGGAAGGCCAAACAATCTTGTTCATTGATGAATTACATACCATGATCGGTGCGGGCAAAGGCGACGGTGCCATGGATGCCGGTAATATGCTTAAACCTGCGTTAGCGCGTGGTGAACTGCATTGTATGGGGGCGACGACCTTAGATGAGTACCGCCAATATATTGAAAAAGATGCAGCACTGGAACGTCGTTTCCAAAAAGTACTGATTGAAGAGCCGAGTGTTGAAGATACTATCGCTATCTTACGCGGGTTAAAATCACGTTATGAATTGCATCATAATGTCGATATTACCGATCCGGCGATTGTCGCGGCGGCCACCTTATCACATCGTTATATTTCTGATCGTCAGTTACCAGATAAGGCCATTGATCTAATTGATGAGGCGGCATCGTCTATTCGTCTACAAATGGATTCCAAACCGGAAGCGTTAGATAAATTAGAGCGTCGTATTATTCAGCTTAAGATTGAGCAGCAGGCACTAGAAAAAGAAGATGATGCTGCTAGTATTAAGCGCTTGTCGACATTGGCCGACGAATTAGCGGACAAACAAGACAAGTTTAATGATTTAGATGAAATATGGCGTACTGAAAAAGCCGCGCTATCTGGTACTAAACACATAAAATCGGCGTTAGATAAAGCCCGTGTTGAACTGGATATGGCGCGACGTGCCAGCGATTTAAATAAAATGTCTGAACTGCAATACGGCACGATCCCAATGTTAGAAAAACAATTGGATCTGGCAGCGCAGGCTGAAATGCAAGACATGACCTTGTTAAAACATAAGGTTGGTGAGGCTGAGATCGCTGATATCCTATCGCGCTGGACGGGTATTCCAGTGAATCGTATGCTGGAAGGCGAAAAAGAAAAATTATTGGCGATGGAAACTAACTTACATCAACGCGTTATCGGTCAAGAGGAAGCGATTAGTGTTATTTCTAATGCTATTCGCCGTAGTCGCGCTGGATTAGCCGATCCAAACCGTCCGATGGGCTCATTCTTATTCATGGGGCCTACAGGCGTTGGTAAAACCGAAGTATGCAAAGCCTTGGCTGATTTCATCTTTGATTCTGATCACGCCATGATCCGCATTGATATGTCGGAGTTTATGGAAAAACATTCAGTGGCGCGTTTAATTGGTGCACCTCCCGGTTATGTCGGTTATGAAGAAGGGGGGTACTTGACGGAAGCGGTACGCCGTAAGCCGTATTCGGTGATCTTGTTAGACGAAATTGAAAAAGCCCATCCCGATATTTTTAATATTTTACTGCAGGTATTGGATGACGGCCGCTTAACGGATGGTCAGGGGCGTACCGTTGATTTCCGTAATACCGTGATTATCATGACGTCTAATTTAGGCTCGGATATTATTCAGGAAAAATACGCGACCCACGATCAGGAAGGCATAAAAATAGCTTTGTTAGAATTGCTTGGGCAAAGCTTCCGACCTGAGTTTATTAACCGTATTGATGATACCGTGGTATTCCATCCATTGGGGCGTAATCACATCGAGAAAATTGCCGCGATCCAATTAAAATCGTTAGAGGCTCGATTAAAACAATTGGGCTATAGCTTATCGATCACGGCGGGTGCATTGGCTAAATTAGCCGAGGCCGGATTCGATCCTTTGTTTGGTGCTCGGCCACTAAAACGGGTATTGCAAAAACAGGTTGAAAATCGCCTCGCTAATGCCATTTTGGCCGGTAATATCGTTCCGGGCAAAGCGGTGAAAATAACGGTTGTTGATGATGAGTTATGCGTTAGCCAATAAGCCTGGCTTAGTCGTGAAAATGTCAGCCGATAACTGATTAGCGAGTTAATTATGATGAAAGAGTCCTGCGTTTCAGGGCTTTTTTTTGTATAAAGATTAATTGTTAATCATTCGCACTGGTTTATGTGTTTTTATTGAAGTATTACGTGCTAGTATTTGTTTGTTCATAGCATTTTATGTTGTGATATATCCACACTAAGTTCGGATGAAGGTAGCAGGAGAGTGGCACTTGGATTCAAATAAATAAGTGCCCGCCGAAGAAGTAAATCTTTCAGGCGCTTTATTCCGCAAGGAAAAGTAGGGACTGTTACTGGACGAGCCTCTGGAGAGATCCATTAAATTGGACGCCGAAGGAGCAAAGCGACAATGTCGTTGAAACTCTCAGGTACAAAGGACAGAGGATAGGATTATTTTTTTTGCGTACTTTCACGTCTGCTTTTTACCTTGGCTGTTGCTGTGGTTTTTTTGCTCCGTTTACCCATCTTGAATAATTACATCCTCCTCAGATTCACATTCTTGAGGAATGATTTTTAATGCACTCTTTACAATTAACAGCACAATCAACAGTACTATTAACATCAACATTATTAGCACCCACACTATCTACACCAGATCTATCAGCATCTGCACTACCAGATATCACCGATTTACCACTACAGTCTTCGTTACTGCAATCCATCGTTAATTTTTTATCACAACCCCTGCAACATATTCTGCAAAGCGTAGATCATTTTATTTGGGGCCCGCCATTGTTATTACTCTTGGTTGGTACCGGTATTTATCTGACGCTGCGTTTAGGATTTTTACAAATAACCAAGTTACCCCTAGCCCTAAAATACCTATTTTCAGGCGATAAAAGCGATGGTGTCCAGAAGAATAAGCAAGGTGACATCAGTAGCTTTGCGGCATTATGCACTGCGCTTTCTGCCACTATCGGTACCGGTAATATTGTTGGCGTTGCCACGGCGATTAAAATGGGTGGTCCGGGGGCATTGTTCTGGATGTGGATGGCGGCATTTTTTGGCATGGCGACTAAATATGCTGAATGTTTATTAGCGGTGAAGTACCGCGTTGTTGATGAAAAAGGCCAAATGGCTGGTGGCCCGATGTATTATCTTGAGCATGGCTTGGGTAATCGTTTTTTAGCTAAAGCATTTGCACTCTTTGGTATTGGCGTAGCCTGTTTTGGTATAGGTACTTTTCCACAAGTGAATGCCATCACCGAAGCTGTGCAGATCTCGTTTTATGTGCCTGTGTGGCTATCTGCTGCAGTGCTGACAATATTAGTGGCGATGGTGACGTTAGGTGGTATTAACTCTATTTCTGCGATTGCCCAACGTACAGTGCCCTTTATGGCGGTATGTTATGTGTTCGCGTCGTTGTTGGTGCTGTTATTTAATATTGAAGCTGTGCCTGATGCGATTGCTTTAGTGATCAGTAGTGCCTTTACGCCGACAGCGGCAACGGGGGGATTCTTAGGCGCGACTGTGATGTTAGCGATTCAAAGTGGTGTGGCGCGTGGTGTGTTTTCCAATGAATCGGGATTAGGCAGCGCGCCAATCGCGGCAGCTGCGGCGAAAACAGATTCTTGTGTAAAGCAGGGCTTGATTTCAATGACGGGTACTTTTTTTGATACCATCATTATTTGTACCATGACAGGACTGACGTTAGTGCTAACAGGCGTCTGGAGTGGTGACTCGTCTGGTGCGGCGATGACCACATTAGCGTTTGAACAAGGATTATCACCGTTAATCGGCCAATATGTGATTACCTTAGGCTTAGTCTTTTTTGCCTTCACTACCATCCTAGGTTGGAATTATTATGGTGAACGTTGTGTGCAATATTTGTTTGGTCAGAAAGGCATTAAACCGTACAAGTATGGCTATATTCTATTGGTTGCTGGTGGCGCGTTTTTACACTTGGATCTCATTTGGATCTTGGCTGATATTGTTAATGGCTTAATGGCGATCCCCAATTTAATTGGCTTGATTGGTCTACGTCATGTGGTGATTGAAGAAACACGATTGTTTTTCGATAAATTAACCTTGAGTGAGCAAACCGCCTAGTTTTGATTGCGTGTTGATTAAACGGCAGTAAGTCGAGCAGACTTATTGCCGTTGAATACGCTTTCACAGATTATAAGTTCACGATCAGTAGTATTACTGTGTTACCTCTGTCATTAACCTCATATCATAACTGTCTATCATTCGCGTAGAACATGAGACTGTTATGAGCCTTTCCCAGCAAGTATTTAAACAATTATCTAATACCGTTAATCAATCAGTCGTTGGTCAAGACGATGTAGTCAAAGCCTTGCTGATCGGTTTATTAACTCGTGGTCATGTACTACTCGAAGGTTTACCCGGTACCGCTAAAACTCGTTCAATTAAAGCACTTGCCGATGCAATGAATGCGGATTTTGGCCGTGTACAATTTACACCAGACTTATTACCGTCTGATGTGACTGGTGCTGAAATTTACCGTGAGGTGGAGGGGAAACACAGTCTTACGTTCCAGCCTGGACCTATTTTTAATAATTTAGTCCTCGCTGATGAAATTAACCGTGCGCCAGCAAAAGTACAATCAGCCTTGTTAGAAGCGATGGCTGAAAATTCAGTTACCTCGGCGGGTGAAACGCGTCAATTACCAGCTTTGTTTATGGTGCTGGCGACTCAAAACCCTGTGGAACAAGAGGGGACTTATCCATTACCTGAAGCGCAAATGGATCGCTTTATGTTAAAAGTGAATGTTGATTATCCAGATACTGAATCAGAATTAGCAATTATTGATTTAGTGCGCGAAGAAGAATTAATCAGCATGGATATGGCTAACTTGCCTAAAGGTAGCCAACCAAAAGCACCAGTGGACCTTGAGTCTCAAGACATTATAAAAAACAGTCCCTCAACCCCGCAGCTGACAATTCGACCTGAACATATTATGGTCGCGCAACGAGAAGTGTCTCGTATCTATATTTCACCATTAATAAAAAGTTATGTGGTTAATTTGGTGATGGCAACACGGGGTATCGGCGATTATAGCGATGCACAATTTCCACAATGGTTAGCTGTTGGCGCAAGTCCGAGAGCTAGTATTGCCCTTGACCGCGGAGCTCGAGCGCATGCGTGGTTGGCGGGACGTGATTATGTTGACCCTGATGATGTACGCGCCATGGTTCATTTGGTATTAGGGCATCGTTTAGTATTAAGTTATGCGGCTATGAGTGAGCGGATCACCACGACTAAGGTGATTGACGAGATCCTTGAACATGTTTTGATTGGGTAACGCTATGGCTTGGAAATCATGGTTTGCAACGGCTAATAAATCAGGTGATTCGCCTCATGATGATCCACGTATATACACGGATTTAAATGATTTATTAAAAATTAAAGCGCAAAAAACTGGCTTTAGTTTTGTGCCCCAGCAGGGACGCTGTAGTATTTTTTCGGGGTTACATGAATCGCGCTTACGTGGGCGAGGATTAAATTTTGAAGAGTTACGTCATTACAATAATGGCGATGATGTGAAAAATTTAGATTGGAAAGTGACGTTAAGAACCGGCAAACCGCATGTGCGTGCTTATAGCGAAGAAAAAGAGCGGCAGATTTGGCTATGTGTGGATCAGCGTCAATCGATGTTTTTTAGTTCACAACAAACGATGAAGTCAGTTGTCGCGGCGAATCTTGCTGCACTGTGTCTATGGCGTGTACTTGCTGATGCCGACCGTGTTGGTGGTTATATTTTTAATGACCACTCGAGTTTTCATTTAAAACCACAGCGCAGTAACGCATTAGCGATGCAATTTATTCAGCAATTGCATACTGTTAATCATCAACTGCAAGTCGGTATTTCGGGTGTGGACGTGCCCAAGATACGTTTAACCGATATGTTAGCGACACTGCAAGAATTACAAGCAAAGTCGAAAACATTTGTCATCATCAGCGATTGGTATGGCTTTGATGAAGAATGTGCAAACCGGTTACGTGCGTTGCAGCAGCATAATGATGTTATTGCTGTGCATATCAGTGATCCTCTTGAACAGAATCTAAGAAATGTCGATTCACTGATTACCAGTGATGGGCATTATCAATTACAGCTTTCTAGTCAGCAATTACAACGTAATAAAAATGCCTTACAACATGCTTATCAAGCTGCTTTTTTGGCTAAGCAAAATTTGTTACAACAAGCACTGCAATTATCTGCATTTTCGATAATAGATGTTGGTACTGACGGCAATGAGATTAATCAATTTAAGTCTGCTTTTCATATGAATCATAAAAATAGCGGAGAGGAATGATAATGGCAGATGTTGATAATGCAAATTTAGTCGGCGATGCATTCGGTAACTTACTATTACGCGACATGGTACAAATTAATGCCCCTGAGCAGGTAAGCTTTTTGCCGCAAACTTGGGGGTGGCTGGTAGTTGGTTTAGTACTGGCATTATTGATTGGTCGCTATTTACTGCTAGCAGGGCAGAAATATTGGCGAAATCGTTATCGGAAAAAATTGCAATCTAAATTACTCGCTTTCGATGTAAGTGACTGTTCACATACACCACGGTTTATTCACCAATTATTACAGCAAGCATGTTTGCAAGCATATCCAAAGCAGTCATTAACAGCCGGTCAATTACAAGGACCTGCGTTTTTAGTTTTTTTAGATAGCTGCACACAAGACTGTACCGAGTTTGATTCGGCGATAGGGGAGTTATGGCAACAAGCGCTGTATTTACCACTAGCGCTAAGTGAGTGGTCTGCTGCCCATAATCAGATATTGATATTATCTACGCAGCGCTGGCTTAAATTACATATTGATGAAGCCGAATTAGATACTGGGATAGGTCGTGAGCTAGGTACTGGGCTAGGAGGAAATGAGCATGTTCACAATAAGCATGATTGAGTTCAGTTATCCGTGGTTATTTTTATTGTTGCCATTACCTTGGTTTATTCAACGATTTTCGCCAGCCTATAAAATAAAACAGTCAGCGCTACAAGTGCCGTTTTTTAGTCAACTGGTGCGTTTATCTGGAGAACAGCCTAATACAGGGGCGGTGAAGCTAGAACCGAAAATATGGCAACGTATGGCATTATCGCTGGTGTGGTTATTTTTGGTTGTGGCGATGGCAAAACCTATGTGGCTGGGTGAACCACAAATACGTTCGCAGTTTGGTCGCGATTTGATGGTGGTGGTCGATTTATCTGGTTCGATGGATAGTCGAGATTTTAGTGTTCCGGGTAGCGACAGTATTTCACGCTTAACGGCGGTAAAAAATGTATTAGTTGAATTTTCACAGCAGCGTAGCGGTGATCGTTTAGGGTTAATTTTATTTGGTGATGCCGCCTATTTACAAGCACCATTTACCGCCGATCATCAAGCATGGCTGGGGTTGTTAAATGAGTCGGAAGTGGCTATGGCTGGGCAAAGTACGCACCTTGGTGATGCCTTAGGGTTAGCGATAAAAGTAATGACGGATGAAGTGATAAAAGCGCCTATAGCAAAAGAAAATAGTAACGCGAGTGCAGATAAAAGCACTGCTGAGAAGAGTACCGCGGATAAACAAAAAGTAGTGATTGTATTAACTGATGGTAATGATACCGATAGTTTGGTGCCGCCGTTAGAGGCGGCAAAAATTGCGGCGAGTCGTGGTATTAAAATCCACATGATTGCTATTGGCGATCCTCGTACCTTTGGCGAGCAAGCTCTGGATATGGTAGTGATTGACGGTGTTGCTGAAATCACCGGTGGGCAAGCTTTTCAGGCAATCTCTTCCGTCGAGCTAAATCGGGTTTATGCTGAGATAAGCAAACTAGAGCCGAGTCAATTTGCGAGTTTTAGCTATCAACCTAAAGTAAGTGTTCACTATGCTTCTATCGCATTGTCAATTGGTATTTACTTTATTATTTACAGCTTAGTTATATGGCGTAGTTACTATCTTAGCAAGCAACCATCTAAACGTGATCTGTTGTTGAATAAGCGAGGGGAGGATTAATGTACTTTTCCATTATATGGCAAAACTTTCATTTTATACGACCGTTCTGGTTATTGGCTTTTGTGCCATTTGTTTTATTTTTCGTGATTAATTTTCAGCAAAAAAAATCACAAGAATCGCGGCTTAAAGATTTTCCACCACACTTGGCGGCGGCATTGACCGTTGGTGAGCAAGGTTGGAAAAAACTATTACCGTTAAAGTTATGGGGCTTTCTCGTTGTACTGGCCATTATCATTGCAGCAGGACCGAGTTGGTTACGCCAAGCATCGCCTTTTGGTGAGGATACGGCGCCGTTGGTGATTGTTTTAGATGTATCAGAGTCTATGTTGCAACAAGATATTCAACCGAGTCGGCTGGTGCGGGCAAAACAAAAAATAAGTGATTTATTGGCACTACGTGAAGGTGGCAGTACTGCGCTGGTGGTTTATGCTGGCAGTGCACATACCGCGATGGCATTAACCCGCGATAACGCTATTTTTACGCCATTATTGCAAGCGGTATCGCCTAAGATTATGCCACGAAAAGGTAAATTTGCTGAATATAGTTTAGCGAATATAGATACATTGTTAGCTGCTGAGCGCAGTAAAGGTAATCCGGGATCTGTGCTATTGATTACTGATGGATTAGGCAGCGATACAAAAGCACGCTTTGTTGATTACTTTAATGGCTCTATTAATAACAATACAAGTACCACTAATTCCAATTTAAATTCACAGCAAAGCCCGCCCTTGTTATTAGTTTTAGGTGTTGGGAATAGTGAGCAAGCTGTGTCAGTCCCTTTTGACGCCGATGGATTAAAATCGTTAGCAAAAAGTGCAAGTGGTTACTATCAGCCTATATCTACCGATAATAGCGATGTTGAATGGATACAAGATAATATTCAGCAATTTATGTTGCTGAGCAATGACAATGCTCAACCTTGGGCTGATATGGGCTATAACTTAGTATTTTTATTAGCGCTATTATTTTTGTTGTGGTTCCGTCGTGGCTGGACAATTAATTGGAGCCTGCAGTCGGTATTACTCTTGTTTGCTTTAACTTATTTTCCAGTTCCGCCAGTATTGGCTAACGCAGCCACTTCAAACACGACCTTTGAAAATATGAGCTCTGAAAATCTGAGTTCTGAAAATAAAGCTCAGATGACAAATTCAGTCAAAGAAGGTCTACAACCACAATGGCGTTTTGCTGATTTATGGATGACAGCCGATCAGCAAGGACAATATTATTTTAACCGCGGGGACTATGCTCAAGCTGCAGTGCGTTTTGATGATCTTATGTGGAAAGCTTCTGCCTATTATTTTGCTGAAGAATTTGACCTCGCTCGTCGCTATTTTATGCGGGTAGATAACCCCGTCGCACAATTTGGAGCTGCTAGTGCCTTAGCGCAATCACGTGAGTATATCGCGGCTCGAAATTTGTTTAAGCAGATAGTAAAAGAAAATCCGGACTATCTGCAAGCTGCACATAATTTAGCGATAGTGCAGAAGATTATTGATGATATTAATCGCATGAGTGAAAGCCAAACAAATAACGAGAATGAAGCATCAAAAGAATTAGGTGATCAACCACAAACAAGTGATGGTGCCGAGAAAATGATGAGACAAGAACAGCTCATTAAGGAAAGTTATAACGCCGAACAATTGTTGCAAGATGAGGCGCTTAATAAGGCATGGATGAAACGTGTGCAAGGCGATCCAGAACGTTTTCTCATGACTAAGTTTTCTCAACAGTTGCAAACGGAGGGAAGACTATGATGCGATTTATTTATACGACTATTTGCTGCTTAGCTTTTCAGATAGTGATGATTAATGTTGCTCAAGCGACGACAGTGCAAGATTTGTTACAGCAAAATAAATTACAAATTAAAGCGTGGATCGCACCTTCGTCAGAAAATATTGACGGCACTCTTAACGCTCTTAATATGATTGGCTCTGAATTTGCCCCTCGCCAGCAAGTTGATTTATATATTCAGGTTAAAACCGACCGTTGGTTTGCGGCGGGAACCTACATCAGTCCGTTTAGTGTCGATAATAGCTTGGTGTTACAGCGTAATAAATTAGCGAATAATTATGCTCAACGTGAAAACGGGATCACTTGGTCAATACAAGAGTGGCAATTAACACTTTATCCGCAACTGAGTGGCGAATATATCGTACCTGCTATTCCGGTGAGTGTGAGTATTGCTAGTGCGCCGGGAGAAAAAGTAACGGGTCATTTACTCACTACACCGTTAAGTTTTAATGTAGCTTTGCCTGATGCTCGGTTAAGCCAAGATGTAAATTGGGTTACTGCACCAGAGTTGACGTTTAGCCAAGTGTGGAATATTGAACCGGATAGTGAATTAAAAGTCGGGGACGCGATCACGCGAACAGTGACGATAGCAGGCAGAGATACCAGTATTATGCAGTTACCTGACTTTGCCCCGTTTCAATCTGATCGTGTGCAATCTTACCGTGACAAAGGTAATGCTCGAGATAGCGAAGATCGCGATGGCTTTTACGCCTCTAAAACCATAATGCACACTTATATTATTCAGAAAAATGGCCAATTAGATTTACCTGTATTAAACCTGTTGTGGTGGAATACTGCAACGCAAACGTTGCAGCCTTTAATCTTGCCTGGTGGGCAATGGTTGGTACAGCATACGCCTGCTAGTTTTGTTCGTGCCTATCAGATGTGGATATTAAGTTACCTTATTATAGGGGGACTGGTTATTTATACAGGTCAGCGTTTGTGGCGACAATATCAGCATGCGCAGCTGCCTTATTGGTTAATGTTTATGGTTAATGTTTATCGCCAGCAGTGGTCTTTGTGCACGCGGGATTTATACAATCAGCACTATAAATGCAGTGGTAATAGGCAGTTGCGTCAGTCTGGATCGCGAGGATCCTGTCATGCTGATCCATTGTCACAGCAACAAGGAACGCAACTATATAACGGTAATACTCAAAATAATAACGGTAATACTCAAAATAGCAGTAATGCTCAAGATAATCGTAAAGGTCGTGTCATTGCTGCTTGGTCTGAATGGCAATATAGCGCGAGAGCGAGGTGGCAGTCACATTCTATTAAACAACAGAAGCTGTTTTTAGTCTTGTGGCTAGCGATACGTAGGAAGTAATGATAATGTTACAACTGTGTTTTTTGTTTTTTTTTCGTTTAAGTTATTGTTTTTAATTGGGTTGTGTTTTACCTTGTCACTTCGTTCTTTTATTACGTAATAAAAGAACGTGACCTGTAATTTTATTACGTAATAATTTGATGATTCAAACATACAAAAAACCAGCAGATAAGTGCTGGTTTTTTTATGTGTAAATTAATCTTAATTCATCGTTTAGCGATGGTTTGGGTTAATCCATCAAGCCATGATTAATCGCGTATTGGATCAACTCTGCACTGGTTTTAGCACTGATCAATTTCATCATGGAATATTTATGAAACTCGACGGTTCGTGGCGAAATAAATAATTCATCAGCGACTTGGCGCGCCGACTTTCCTTGCGCTAATAATCGTAAAACGCTGATTTGACGAGAGGATAATTGAGGCTTTTCAGTGTTCACTGTCACTGAGGTAGAGAGGTAAGTTTCGCCTTTCAATACTTGGTTTACCGCTTCAACTAAATTTTCACTCGCTTCATGTTTTAATACGTAGCCTTGCGCACCAGCTGCTATTGCACTTTCGGCATATTCTTGCTCTTCGTGCATGGTGAGACAAATTATCTTTACGGTTTTATTGATACGCTTTAAGGCTGCTATCGCGGCAATGCCAGTCATGTCTGGCATGCTAATATCGGTGATCACTAAGTCTGGCTCGTGTTGCTTAACAAACTCCACTAACTCTAGGCCATTTTTGGCAATAGCAAGGATACGATGCTCAGGTTGTAAAATACTGGCGATGCCTTGTGCCACAATTAAATGGTCATCGGCTAAAACTATATTACTCATAATATTCCTTTATAGCAGGGATCATTATATCGACGATAAAACCGCCATCTTCAGGAGAGCTGAATACTGCAGAGCCATTAAACAGCTGCGCGCGCTCCCGAATACTAATTAATCCAATACTGCCGTTATTTTGATTTAAATTTAAATCGCAGCCAATGCCATCATCAATTATTTGAAAGTGCAGGTCGGTATCGCTGTATTGCAGGGATACAAACACTGCTGATGCTTGGGCGTGCTTAGCGACGTTGTTGAGTGTTTCTTGTAAAATTCGGTATAGATTTAAGGACAGTTCTTTATTTAATGCTGGGAGCGGATCAAATAGCGTTTGAATATCAATGTCTTTAATTGTAGATAAGCGTCGACATTCGGATTTTAAGGCCGTAAATAAACCGAGATCTTCCAGAATAGCAGGGTGTAATGAGCGTGATAGTGCTTGCATATCTTTCGCTAATCCTTGTATTTCATCGTGAAGTTCATGAGCCGATTGTTTTTCACTGTCGACAATTAAGGTATTAGATAATGATGATGCCTTAATGGTCAGTAATGCCATGCGTTGTGAAAAGTTGTCATGGAGCTCACGTGATAACATACGACGCTCATTTTCTTGGTTATCCATTAAATGACGTGATAACAATTCGAGCTGTTGATTTTTTTGTTGCAGTTTTTCCCAATACGCATAACGTTCATAGGTTGATGCTAGGATCTGACCAAAGCTGCGAACTCGGTGAATTGTGTCTTCACGCCAATGTATTGAGCCGACATAACGACTTGCTGCGATCCCCCCCCAAATTTTTCCTCGGACGCGAAATGGCACCATGATATGGGCTATAATGCCTTGCATTTCTGCAAGTAGCACCTCATCAGTATTTAGAATTTGATCTATATTGCCTTCGGCAATAATTAATTCACCTTTACTTATTTGCTCTAGGTAAGGGGAGTAAATACCTTGTGCGGGTAATGACACCCGGTTATAGCCCGGCGCTGCAACTGTTAAGGCACCTTCAAAGCGGCTATCTTCGGTTAAACGCACGAGTGACATACGCTGAGATGCTATATATGGCATGAAGGAAGCTAACGCGAATTCAATGGCTTCGGGTAGATCTTCGGTATCGTTCTCTAACAACCAATTTGATATTTCAATGGTAAGTTGTTCAACGCTCAAGTTTGCTTTGTTGAATTTGGGTAGTTCACGCATGTGCTTATCCTCATTGAATGTTAGCTATTTGAAATTGGCAGAATTAGATCAATATATTATTAGCCTGATATGTGTGATTTAGCTATCAATAAATGTGAAATATGCCGATATCTAGCAATTATACGAGTACCTTTTGCTTACCCTACGCGAATATAATCTACCTCGAAATATTTACTTTGCTATGACTATTTATACGCGAAGAGAATTTGTTCCTAATCGTCTGATTTGGGAATCATTAATCGAGGAATAAACCTGTGAGTTTAATATCTATGCCTTTTGTAGGCACTGGCTTTGACACTGGATTACATATTTTTGCTGCTGTTGTTCTTATTGCAACGGTTGCTGCTGCTGCAATTGGCTTTTGGAAGTTCCATGAGGTGCCTATCCATCAGGCTCATAAAAATAGCCATCAACAATTGACGTTGATCACGACCTTAACCTGGATTGGCTTTATTTGGCATTGGGTATGGGTATTAGCGGTAATCGTTGCGTTTGTAGATGCAGAAAAAGCTATTGCAAAAGTGCGTGATATTTGGAAATCAGAGGGGAACGAATCATGTTAGAAGGTTTAGCGGTATGGGCATTACTTATCTATTTACTACGTTTAGTTGGGATGCCGTGGAATAAACATTCTAAGGCTTTTACCTATATTGGTGGTTCTGCGTGGTTATTATTCGTTTGGGTAGGCTTAATCACCTATACGCCGATGGACCTATCGGGAGGTTCGTTAGTACAATCCCCGCATATTCAGTTACGTCCAGGATCTACCAAGGTTACTGGTAATATTAAAGCGATTCATGTAAAACCGAACCAGCAGGTAACTGAAGGCCAGCTGATTTATGAACTTGAAGATCAGGTTTATCAGATTGCATTAAACAAAGCTGCGGCGCAGGTGCAGAGTGCTAAAGTTGCTTTATCATCGTCACTTGATGACGTGCGCATTAATGAATCTAAATATGCAATTGCCAATAAAGAAATTAAAATCAATCGTGATCAACAAGTTGAAATGCAAGCTGACCTGAATTGGAAAAGCACGACATTACAACGTTATATTGATCAGAATGAAGTTGCTGCATTTACCATTACAGAAAGTAAGTTAGATGAGCAAAAAACAGCAGTGCAAGTTGCGAGTGCCAAATTAACTGTGCTGCAATCGCAAGCTGAAAAATTAGAGCTAAACGCGCAACAAGCACAGCTTAATACCATCAAGTCTGGCCATTCTGTAAATAGCCGTAAAGCGGATGTCGCGAATCAAACTGAAGTGTATGCACAAGCACAGTGGAATTTAGATAATACTCGAGTTTATGCCCCTGCTGATGGTTACTTAACTAACTTTATTATTCGTGAAGGTCAATATATTGGTGCTATGCCACGTATCCAAATGTATACCAATGAGAAATACGTGCTAATGCGTGTTAATCATCAAGCGATCCGTAATATTAAAGTTGGCCAAGCATCTGAATTTGCTTCTGCTGTTTACCCTGGACATATTTTCTCTGCTGAGGTTGAAGGTATTATCGAAGCGACAGGTGAAGCGCAAGGTTCGTTATTAGCGAAAGAAACATCGGTGAGAGCAACAACGGGACAGAATGTAATGAATAAACATCACTTCGTTCGCCTTAAATTGATTGAAACTGAAGATTATGATATTCCGGTGGGCTCAGTTGGTCTGGCTTGGATTAGTGGTGCTAAACCGATTGCTTTCCTCGGTTTTCTTGATGTTATCCGTGGTGTTATTATTCGCATGAAATCACAAATATACTACTTCTATTCGATGTAATCATTAGAGGTTCGTTTTTATTTTAATCGCTATTTAAACCGTGTGCCTCTGGTACGCGGTTTTTTTGTTTGTGGCTTTTCTTAACATGGATTAAATCGTTTTCGAATATACTTGTTATGAGTTGATGGTAGTAGCTTGGCTTATTCCCGTTCGGACTGGTAGCATTATCTAACAGATGGTGCTGATGGGTAATTACTTGGTATTGTGTGGCTTTTGCGATTGTAGATGCGTGTAAATAGGGTCTACATCAAATTTGATATTAGTTTTACTTATAACTAGGAGAATTACGAGTCGTTATAACCAAGGTAACATTAGACAATTACCTCATTATAAATACTGAGGTTAATTTGATGAATACTGCGATTAAATCACTAGCACTATGTTGTGCTTTTCTGCCTTTGCAAACCATTGCTGCTGAAACATCTACAGCTGAAGCATCATCATGGAATTTTAGTGTTGAGCTATACGGCCAATTAACCAATATTGATGGTTCGACGCAGGTCGGTTCTGTTGATAAATCACTTGATTTAAGTACCAACGATATCTTTTCTAAATTGAAAATGGGCGGTATGGCGCATACTGAAGGTCTACATAGTAGCGGTTGGGGTTATTCATTTGATTATGCGTTTATGAATTTAGATGCAGATCCTGTAAGCGGATTATTGCACCAGGGTGTATTAGAAGCTAAAGGTTTTAAACGTTACGATTACAGCTTTGGCTCGATTGATTATATGGCGGGTATTCGCTGGTGGGATATCACTCTCGAACGTGATGGTTTAACGAATAAAGGCCATGAGATTGGTGTTGATTGGATTGATTATGTTGTTGGCGTACGTTATAGCAAACAACTAAGCCAAGATTGGAGATTTGAAACTTTAGTTGATGCAGGCACGGGGACGGACACTAATTTTACCGGGCAGGTTAATACCGGTGTGCGTTATGCCATTAATGAATGGTCAGAACTGCATTTAGCCTATAAAGCTGTATGGGTTGATTACGATAATGGCAATGAAAAAGGCTTTAGTGGTGACGGAGTTCATTATGGTTATGATACGGTGACGCATGGCGTAGTAATGGGTTGGAATATTAAATTTTAGTCATATCTAGCTTATGAAAAATAAGGCCTTAGACTGCAAAGTTATTATCTGCTCAGAATGGATGGAAAAATAATACTTAAATATGAAAACTGAGATCCTGATGTTGATAATGATTGGGCTCAGTGATTCACGTTAACCTATACTCAATTAGTGGGATCATTGGAGGTGGGTTTAAGTATGTACAAAGATGTAATTAAATTTTGGTTTGAAGACATTAATCCAGCCAAATGGTGGGTTAAAGATGTTGCATTTGATCAAGTTATTTTGTCCCGTTTTAGCGAGTTGCACCAACGTGCTGTAGCGGGGGAGTTGTTTCATTGGCGTCGCAGTGCTGAAGGTCGATTAGCCGAAATTATCATTTTGGATCAGTTTTCTCGAAATATGTTTCGTGATACGCCGAGCGCATTTGCTGCCGATAATATGGCATTAGTACTTGCGCAGGAAGCGGTCGCTTGTGGAGCTGATAGAGAACTGTCGCAACTGCAATGCAGCTTTCTTTATATGCCTTTTATGCATAGTGAATCTGTCGTTATTCATCAACAAGCGGTATTTCTATATAAAGGTAATGATATTCAATCTAATTTTGATTTTGAATTACAGCATCAGAGCATTATCGAAAAATTTGGTCGTTATCCGCACCGTAATACGATCCTTGGCCGAGAGTCGACAGCCGCGGAACTCGATTTTCTTGAGACTCCAGGTTCAAGCTTTTAACCTGTCGTTATTTTCTCTCGGTTAAGCAAAGATAGTTAATATTTTTTGTACTTGTGTCGAGACCTGTTGTTGCGCCGATTGAGTTTTATGACGCGTCTCTTCACTGTGGTTTTGCAGTGCGGTCATCTGGATATTCACTGTACTAATATGACTCACTTGTTGGCGAGTATTTTGACTACTATTTGCGGCATTTTGTTGTGATTGTTCTGATTGTTGGATCACCGCATTTATTTCTTTATGCATTTCTTGTGCATTCGTTAATTGTTGGTGGCATCGCTGGGTAATATTATCTACTTCCTCTTCGAGTGATTGACTGGAGTGATGTAGTTGACCGAGAAAGTTACTAATTTGTTCTAGCGCTTGCTGGGTTTGTTTCGATAAGTTGCGTACTTCATCGGCGACGACGGCAAATCCACGACCTTTTTCACCTGCTCGTGAGGCTTCAATGGCGGCATTGAGAGCTAATAAATTGGTTTGATCGGCGATCCTGTGAATAGATGTCACGATCGTTTCCACATTTTCCATATTGGTATTTAATGTTTTGATGGCTTTTAAGCTAGCACTACCGGCTTGCTTGGTTTGCTCGGTCGCTAGGCTGAAATCGGTTATCTGACTGGCGGCTTTATACATTTGTTGATTCGTTTGTTGCGTCAGGTTATGTACAGACTGGGTATCTGCATCGACTTTTTGCGCGAGTGAATTAATTTCTGATACACCGGTAGATATATCACTAATGGCAGTGCTACTCGCTTGCGTATACTGACTGATTGATTGAAAATCATCTTGCAGTAAGTTTAACGCTTGGGTGACTTGCTCGACTTGAGTGAGCTTGGTGAGGTGCTCTTGATTGATATTATCCAGCAATTGATTGAAATGCAACGCAATTAAACCTATTTCACTATTACTGTCAGCAAACGTTAGGCGTTCGCGGGTATTATTTTCAACTAAAGAAGCGAGCGCTTTGTCTAATGTGATAAGTGGTTTTACAACCCAGTATTTTTCGGCATAAAACAAACCTATCCCAAACAGGATCAAGCTCAGTGCGATAATCGCAAGGTATAAATAGGTATTTTGGCGTTGCTCATTGGCATAGTCATTGACTGGTTTTTCTAATGCCAAAATCGCAGCTTGGATATTATTGATCGCGGTTAATACATGCTGTTGGTTATCAGTTTGTTCTGAAAGCACTGTTTTAGTATTTAATAATTCTTTTGGATAACGATTGATAAGGCTTTGTAATTCGTTGGTAATATCCTCTATAAATAAGGTATCTTCCCCTTCCTCGTCATCAAGAAAGTTGTCGTCTTCGATCACTTGATACTGATTAGAGTCATAACGGCTAAATTGCGATAGTTCATTAATAAGCGTTGCACTTTCTTCTACTACTAATAGCAAGGCTTGCCATTGCGATGTTTGTAACTGATTAAAGTAACGTTGGCGTTGATTGGTTAAATGGGCAAGACTGGCTTGAATATCACTAATAAGAATTAAATCAGCTTGGCGTAATGGCAGGTCATGTTGCAATAACTGGCGTTTTAACAGCGATAAATTATCCGCTAACTCCTTTTCGTTGAAGTTCAGTAGTTGAAAGTGGTCTGAAGCAAATTTGCCTGATGAGCGTAATGGTCCTTCAACTAACGTAGCAAACTGACTGAGCTGTTGGTTTAGTGCAGTGGTATCAATAGCGCTGGCAAGTTGATCGAGTGAAGCAATCAACTGAGCTATTAGTTGTTCTGATTGCTGTAAATCGGCAGCATTACCTTTTTGTAAATAATCCGAGATGGAATGGTTTAGTTTAATCGTGACTTGCTCTTTCATTTTAGCAAACATGGAATTTTGTTGATCAAGGCGGTTGAGTTGCTGGTGGCTACCATAAAGGGTATAGGTCATTAATAGTGAGAGGCAAATTAACGTTAATGAGCTGATTCGAGAAAAGGTAGTGATACGCAAAATGATCATCCTAATTAGCTATCTATGAATGGCAGCAGTGTAAGAGTAGAAGATGACAGTTATATGAATATAAAGTGATTAATGGATATTTGAAGTAATAGAGAGGGATTGATACTTATTTGTGGTGTTTTATTGCATTTAGTTTGCTGGAATAAGGATATATTTTCTATATAGATGCTTAGAATATAATTTTTGCCTGCTAATAAGTTTGAAAACACTGTTTTTTGATTGTTTTTTAGTCGAATTTAATAAAGTTGTCATCAATTGTGGTAAAACACTTGCCAATAAAACGCAGATCTCTATAATCGCTCCCACTGACACGGCAACAGCCGCTCAGTATGCTCTTTAACAATTTATTCAAGCAATCTGTGTGAGCACTTGCAGAGATATAATGACCAAAAATTATATCAATGTAATTGTGAACATTAAATTAAATCGAAAGATTTGGTTATTAATTACGAAGCTTAATTGCTTTGCAATTAAAGTACAGAATTCATTGAGCCGACTTAATCAGCATCGCTGATTAGTCAAAAAACTTTTAATTGAAGAGTTTGATCATGGCTCAGATTGAACGCTGGCGGTAGGCTTAACACATGCAAGTCGAGCGGAAACGAAGAATAGCTTGCTATTCTGGCGTCGAGCGGCGGACGGGTGAGTAATGCTTGGGAATCTGCCTAGTCGAGGGGGACAACAGTTGGAAACGACTGCTAATACCGCATACGACCTACGGGTGAAAGGGGGCCTCTTCTTGAAAGCTCTCGCGACTAGATGAGCCCAAGTGGGATTAGCTTGTTGGTGAGGTAAGAGCTCACCAAGGCGACGATCCCTAGCTGGTCTGAGAGGATGATCAGCCACACTGGAACTGAGACACGGTCCAGACTCCTACGGGAGGCAGCAGTGGGGAATATTGCACAATGGGCGAAAGCCTGATGCAGCCATACCGCGTGTATGAAGAAGGCCTTCGGGTTGTAAAGTACTTTCAGCGAGGAGGAAAGGTGGTAAATTAATACTTTACCACTGTGACGTTACTCGCAGAAGAAGCACCGGCTAACTCCGTGCCAGCAGCCGCGGTAATACGGAGGGTGCAAGCGTTAATCGGAATTACTGGGCGTAAAGCGCATGCAGGCGGTTTGTTAAGCGAGATGTGAAAGCCCCGGGCTCAACCCAGAACTGCATTTCGAACTGGCAAACTAGAGTTCTTGAGAGGGTGGTAGAATTTCAGGTGTAGCGGTGAAATGCGTAGAGATCTGAAGGAATACCAGTGGCGAAGGCGGCCACCTGGCAAGTAACTGACGCTCAGATGCGAAAGCGTGGGTAGCAAACGGGATTAGATACCCCGGTAGTCCACGCCGTAAACGATGTCTACTCGGAGTTTGGTTCCTTGAGAACTGGGCTCTTAAGCTAACGCATTAAGTAGACCGCCTGGGGAGTACGGCCGCAAGGTTAAAACTCAAATGAATTGACGGGGGCCCGCACAAGCGGTGGAGCATGTGGTTTAATTCGATGCAACGCGAAGAACCTTACCTACTCTTGACATCCACAGAATCTGGTAGAGATACCTCAGTGCCTTCGGGAACTGTGAGACAGGTGCTGCATGGCTGTCGTCAGCTCGTGTTGTGAAATGTTGGGTTAAGTCCCGCAACGAGCGCAACCCTTATCCTTATTTGCCAGCACGTAATGGTGGGAACTCTAAGGAGACTGCCGGTGATAAACCGGAGGAAGGTGGGGACGACGTCAAGTCATCATGGCCCTTACGAGTAGGGCTACACACGTGCTACAATGGCGCATACAAAGGGCTGCAAACCAGCGATGGTAAGCGAATCCCATAAAGTGCGTCGTAGTCCGGATTGGGGTCTGCAACTCGACCCCATGAAGTCGGAATCGCTAGTAATCGTGAATCAGAATGTCACGGTGAATACGTTCCCGGGCCTTGTACACACCGCCCGTCACACCATGGGAGTGGGCTGCACCAGAAGTCATTAGCTTAACCTTCGGGAGGGCGATGACCACGGTGTGGTTCATGACTGGGGTGAAGTCGTAACAAGGTAGCCCTAGGGGAACCTGGGGCTGGATCACCTCCTTACGTAAAGTTGTTAATTTTTGTAAGTGCCCACACAAATTGCTTGAATAGAAACGTTGAAGACAACGATTGGGATGAAATCCAATCGTGAAAGTAAATAGTGTCCCGTTCGTCTAGAGGCCTAGGACACCGCCCTTTCACGGCGGTAACACGAGTTCAAATCTCGTACGGGATACCACTTTTCTTTCTGACTAAAAATCAAAAATAACTAATCTCTTTAGATTGATTATTTTTGCTTTTTAGCAAATTGCTCTTTAAAAATTTGGAAAGCTGAATAAATAAAGAAGTTCTTAAAACACGTTGTTACTTCGGTGACAACAATGAAGTGTTCTTGAGTATTCTTGAGGCGAAAAAAACTAGATAATACCTAGTTATTTCAATTGTACGGTCTACTTTAGATTGTATGGTTAAGTGACTAAGCGTATACGGTGGATGCCTAGGCAGTCAGAGGCGATGAAGGACGTGTTAATCTGCGTTAAGCTGTGGGGAGTTGATAAAAAGCGTTAATCCACAGATTTCCGAATGGGGGAACCCACCTTACTAAGTAAGGTATCGTAACGTGAATACATAGCGTTGCGAAGCGAACCGGGAGAACTGAAACATCTAAGTACCCCGAGGAAAAGAAATCAATAGAGATACCCTTAGTAGCGGCGAGCGAACGGGGTCTAGCCCTTAAGCAGTTTGGAAGTTAATGGAAGATTCTGGAAAGTTTCACGATACAGGGTGATAGTCCCGTACATGAAAACGACCTTACTGTGAAATCGAGTAGGACGGCACACGTGATATGCTGTTTGAATATGGGAGGACCATCTTCCAAGGCTAAATACTACTGACTGACCGATAGTGAACCAGTACCGTGAGGGAAAGGCGAAAAGAACCCCTGTGAGGGGAGTGAAATAGAACCTGAAACCGTATACGTACAAGCAGTGGGAGCAGACTTGTTCTGTGACTGCGTACCTTTTGTATAATGGGTCAACGACTTAATTTCAGTAGCAAGGTTAAGCGAATAGCGGAGCCGTAGGGAAACCGAGTGTTAACTGCGCGAATAGTTGCTGGGATTAGACCCGAAACCCGGTGATCTAGCCATGGGCAGGTTGAAGGTTGAGTAACATCAACTGGAGGACCGAACCGACTAATGTTGAAAAATTAGCGGATGACTTGTGGCTGGGGGTGAAAGGCCAATCAAACCGGGAGATAGCTGGTTCTCCTCGAAAGCTATTTAGGTAGCGCCTCGCGTCTAACTATTGGGGTAGAGCACTGTTAAGGCTAGGGGTCATCCCGACTTACCAACCCTTGCAAACTCCGAATACCAATAAGTTCAATCGCGGGAGACACACGGCGGGTGCTAACGTCCGTCGTGGAAAGGGAAACAACCCAGACCGTCAGCTAAGGTCCCAAAGTGTATGTTAAGTGGGAAACGATGTGGAAAGGCTCAGACAATATGGGAAGTTGGCTTAGAAGCAGCCATCTTTAAAGAAAGCGTAATAGCTCACTGGTCGAGTCGGTCTGCGCGGAAGATTTAACGGGGCTAAACATACCACCGAAGCTACGGATGCAAGACTTGTTCTTGCATGGTAGAGGAGCGTTCTGTAAGCCGTTGAAGGTGAGTTGAGAAGCTTGCTGGAGGTATCAGAAGTGCGAATGTTGACATGAGTAACGATAATGGGGGTGAAAAACCTCCACGCCGAAAGACCAAGGGTTCCTGTCCAACGTTAATCGGGGCAGGGTGAGTCGACTCCTAAGGCGAGGCCGAAAGGCGTAGTCGATGGGAAACTGGTTAATATTCCAGTACTCGCTTATATTGCGATGGGGTGACGGAGAAGGTTAGGCTAGCATGGCGATGGTTGTCCATGTTTAAGGTAGTAGGCAAGTGACTTAGGCAAATCCGGGTCGCTCTCTTTAGTGAGAATGCTGAGAACTGATGACGAGTCTCTACGGAGATGAAGTAGTTGATACCCGGCTTGGGAAAACCTCTAAGCTTCAGATATGAGAGAATCGTACCCCAAACCGACACAGGTGGTTAGGTAGAGAATACTAAGGCGCTTGAGAGAACTCGGGTGAAGGAACTAGGCAAAATGGTACCGTAACTTCGGGAGAAGGTACGCCAATGATGGTGAAGGACTTGCTCCGTAAGCTATTGTTGGTCGCAGAGAAATGGTGGCTGCAACTGTTTATTAAAAACACAGCACTGTGCAAAATCGAAAGATGACGTATACGGTGTGACGCCTGCCCGGTGCCGGAAGGTTAATTGATTGGGTTAGACTTAGGTCGAAGCTCATGATCGAAGCCCCGGTAAACGGCGGCCGTAACTATAACGGTCCTAAGGTAGCGAAATTCCTTGTCGGGTAAGTTCCGACCTGCACGAATGGCGTAATGATGGCCACGCTGTCTCCACCCGAGACTCAGTGAAATTGAAATCGCTGTTAAGATGCAGTGTACCCGCGGCTAGACGGAAAGACCCCGTGAACCTTTACTATAGCTTGGCACTGAACATTGAACCTACATGTGTAGGATAGGTGGGAGACTATGAAATATTGTCGCTAGATGATATTGAGTCGTCCTTGAAATACCACCCTTGTACGTTTGATGTTCTAACGTAGGTCCCTTATCGGGATTGCGGACAGTGTCTGGTGGGTAGTTTGACTGGGGCGGTCTCCTCCCAAAGAGTAACGGAGGAGCACGAAGGTTGGCTAAACATGGTTGGACATCATGTGGTTAGTGCAAAGGCATAAGCCAGCTTAACTGCGAGACAGACACGTCGAGCAGGTACGAAAGTAGGTCTTAGTGATCCGGTGGTTCTGAATGGAAGGGCCATCGCTCAACGGATAAAAGGTACTCCGGGGATAACAGGCTGATACCGCCCAAGAGTTCATATCGACGGCGGTGTTTGGCACCTCGATGTCGGCTCATCACATCCCAGGGCTGAAGTTGGTCCCAAGGGTATGGCTGTTCGCCATTTAAAGTGGTACGCGAGCTGGGTTTAGAACGTCGTGAGACAGTTCGGTCCCCTATCTGCCGTGGGCGTTTGAGAATTGAGAGGAGCTGCTCCTAGTACGAGAGGACCGGAGTGGACGAACCACTGGTGTTCGGGTTGTTATGCCAATAGCATTGCCCGGTAGCTAAGTTCGGAACTGATAACCGCTGAAAGCATCTAAGCGGGAAGCAGGCCTCGAGATGAGTTCTCACTGGAGCTTTAAGCTCCCTAAAGGGCCGTTGGAGACTACAACGTTGATAGGCAAGGTGTGTAAGTGCTGTGAGGCATTGAGCTAACTTGTACTAATTACCCGTGAGGCTTAACCATACAAACTGAAGTACGACTCGTACGTAAGTGGTATGATTAATTGAAATAATCGACTTAAGAATAGATTGAACACTTTATGTTTTAAAGACTTCTTTATTTATAGCTTTTCAGATTAAAACGAAGTGAAAACTTCTATAGAAAGCAAACCAGATTTGCTTGGTGACCATAGTGTTGCGGTACCACCTGACTCCATTCCGAACTCAGTAGTGAAACGTAATAACGCCGATGGTAGTGTGGGGCTTCCCCATGTGAGAGTAGGGCATCGCCAAGCGCCAAACAACGTCGTAAGACTATAAATTAAGACTGATATTTATCAGCACAGATTGTGCGGAGCGGTAGTTCAGTTGGTTAGAATACCGGCCTGTCACGCCGGGGGTCGCGGGTTCGAGTCCCGTCCGCTCCGCCAACTATTAGATTAAGCCTGAATCGAAAGATTCAGGCTTTTTTTATACCTGAAATTTAGAAATTAGAGAAACACAGATTGTGCGAAGCGGTAGTTCAGTTGGTTAGACTTGTTATAAAAATATAAGCGGCCTGTCACGCTGCCGAAGGCTTCGCGGGTTCGAGTCCCGTCCGCTCCGCCAACTATTAGATTAAGCCTGAATCGAAAACTCTTTATTAGAAATAGAGGCTTTTTTTATACCTGAAATTCAGAGATTAAAGAAACACAGATTGTGCGAAGCGGTAGTTCAGTTGGTTAGACTTGTTATAAAAATATAAGCGGCCTGTCACGCTGCCGAAGGCTTCGCGGGTTCGAGTCCCGTCCGCTCCGCCAACTATTAGATTAAGCCTGAATCGAAAACTCTTTATTAGAAATAGAGGCTTTTTTTATACCTGAAATTTAGAGATTAAAGAAACACAGATTGTGCGAAGCGGTAGTTCAGTTGGTTAGACTTGTTATAAAAATATAAGCGGCCTGTCACGCCGGGCTGCGCGGGGTTGTGGTTTATAAAAAGCCGTCCGCTCCGCCAACTATTAGATTAAGCCTGAATCGAAAACTCTTTATTAGAAATAGAGGCTTTTTTTATACCTGAAATTTAGAGATTAAAGAAACACAGATTGTGCGAAGCGGTAGTTCAGTTGGTTAGACTTGTTATAAAAATATAAGCGGCCTGTCACGCCGGGCTGCGCGGGGTTGTGGTTTATAAAAAGCCGTCCGCTCCGCCAACTATTAGATTAAGCCTGAATCGAAAACTCTTTATTAGAAATAGAGGCTTTTTTATGCCTGAAATTCAGTAAATAACACCGCACTGATTACGCGAATATAACTTCCATCTCAATTATTTATCATCATCATGATAGAATTAGCTAAGGCGAATCAAAGCCACCTTCATTTATCCATAATGCAATTAAAAGGACTCGGATTGGAATGATAAATAATGCGTTAATTGATCAGCTAGCAGCATTGGCAGTGATGCCTGTGATCCAAATTGAAAATGCCGATGATGCGGTAAAATTGGTCGAAGTATTATCTGAAAACGGCTTACCAGCCGCTGAAATTACTTTCCGTAGTGCCGCCGCTGGAGAGTCTATTCGCCGTATTCGCGCCGCGTTTCCTGATGTAATTTTATGTGCTGGAACGGTATTAACGATAACACAAGTGGATGAAGCGGTCTCGGCGGGTGCTGACTTTATTATTAGCCCTGGTTTTAACCCGACAACAGTGAACTATTGCATTAAAAATGGCATTAAAATCATCCCTGGTATTAATAATCCGAGTCAAATCGAGCAAGCGTTAGAGTTGGGTATCAAGGTGGTTAAATTCTTTCCTGCAGAAGCATCTGGTGGCGTTAACATGGTTAAAGCATTAGTGGGACCCTATAGCCAAATTAAATTGATGCCTACCGGTGGTATCAAACCATCAAATGTAATGGACTATCTTGCAGTACCGCAAGTTGTTGCCTGTGGCGGTAGCTGGATCGCAACGACCGCTGATATTGCCAATAATAACTGGGATACTATTGCTAAAAGCGTACGCGATACTTGCCAATTAGTGCAGCTAAATAAAACCTAAAGATAAATGGCCGTGTCATGGCTCTCAGTTAAAAATAAGCCCAAGTTATATTTGTATATACTTGGGCTTAAATGCTTTTATTCAGGCTCATTATTACAGGGACCTGAGCTTATCTTCATTCACAGGTTATCTTACGTGCGGATTGGTTCTTTTTTCATGACCGATAGTCGATGTTGGTCCATGACCTGGGAAGAATACGGTTTCTTCTGGTAATGTCCATAACTGGCCTTTAATCGCAGTCATCAAGGTATTAAAGCAACCTTGCGGAAAGTCAGTACGACCTATAGAGCCACTGAATAACACATCACCGACAATAACCTGTTTAGTCTCGACGTGATTAAATACCACATGACCAGGTGTATGCCCTGGCGTGTGGAGTGCCGTTAATTGCTGATTACCAAATGTAATGGTATCGCCGTGTTCTAACCAACGTTGTGGTTCAAATGGTGGTACGTGTGGAAAACCAAACATTTGTCCTTGCATTGGTAACTGATCTAACCAAAATTTGTCGGCAATATGTGGGCCTTCAATTGATACCTTTAATACAGCTGCAAGTGCTTCAGTGCCACCAACGTGATCCATATGACCATGGGTTAGGAAGATCTTCTCTACTTCTACACCGTGTTTTTTTATTTGGCTAAGAATCTTATCAATGTCCCCACCTGGATCAACGATCGCAGCTTTGTTGGTTTCAGGGCAGATTAATAGACTGCAATTTTGTTCAAAAGGCGTAACTGGAATGACTTTAACTTGCATTGCTTATCTCTCTTGGCTAGATAGTCGTGTTTGTTTAGCTATATATAGTTGCGCTAGTTTACCGATTTGTACGACGAGAGTATACGGTCTAAATTGTTAACGCATGATCTAAGTCCGTTCTGTATTGGGGTCGCAATGGTAATTTTTGTGCTGATTTTCTATATCGCCAAAACGAAAATCACGCTATTTGAATAACGATTATTTATCAGAAAATGGCACCTAATTAGGTGCCATTTTATTCTGCAACAGTGTTAGTTATTGTATGAATTATTTATCTGCGTATTTTTATCTATTTTTCATTACGATTTAGACTGCATTTTTCAGCTCATTTTTGGCCGTTCTTTGTTTGTTGAAAAAAGCATGTCCAAGCACAAAGGTGAATAATAGGAATGCCAGTATTAGCAGTGGCGTATTACCATAGCGATTAAACGGTGTTGTGCCTTGGTGTGGTTTTACATCAACACGTAATACTGCTTTCTCGAATTGTGGTATACGACCGACTTCTTTACCTTGAGCGTCGAACACAGCTGTAATACCTGTGTTCGTGCTACGCAGAACAGGGCGTTGGAACTCAAATGCACGCATTCTGGCAATCTCTAGATGTTGGTTAGGGCCAATTGAAGTACCAAACCAAGCATCGTTACTGACGGTCAAAATAAAGCCGGTATCAGGCTTTACAGTATTTACTAGCGTTTGATTGAAGGCTATCTCATAGCAAATTGCAGTGGCAATATGGGTATTGCTAGCGGCTAAGTTTAACTGTTCTTCGCCACCACGTTGAAATGATGACATCGGTAAGTTAAACAGTGGTGCAATCGGTCTTAATAGGTCTTCAAACGGTACGAATTCACCAATGGGTAACAGTTTGTTTTTATAATAACGGTCGTTCACTGGTGAGTGATTAATTTGTTGTTCTGGCTGACCGAGTACGATCACGGCATTGTAATATTCATCAATATCGTCAACGCGTTGGTAGTTAATAATACCAGTAATAAGTGTGGTATCACTTTGACGCATGAGCTCACCGACGTAATCCAAATAATTTTTCACTTGAAATTCTAATGCTGGAATCGCTGATTCTGGCCAAATGATTATATCAGCATCGGTATTATCTAAGCTGAGTTTCAAGTATTCGTTTAGAATATAGGTGCGCTTCTCTGGCAGCCATTTTTCATCTTGGTTGGTATTACCTTGCACTAAAGCAATTGATTTACTCGCTTCCGGTGTTGTCCATTCTAGGCCTTTTAGAGATATAGCTGAAAATACGATAACGGATATCATGATAGCTGGTATCACGGCCTTACGTTCGCGATAAGCATAATATAGACTGGCAGTGATTAAACAGACGGCAACGGTGATGCCTTCGACCCCGAGAATAGGCGCGAAACTAACGAGTGGCGTATCCATTTGGCTGTAACCGAACTGTAACCACGGAAAGCCTGTCATTACCCAACCACGCAACCAATCCGTAATTAACCAGATAGCCGGAAAAGCCACAAAGTAACGTAATAACGCTGAATGTGCGGTAAAACGATTAAGCAGATAGGCACACAGCGCAGGGTATATCGCGAGGTAAGCACATAATAGTACAACCAGTAATACGGCGACAGGAATAGGTAAACCACCAAAATCGAGGATACTGACCGCGACCCAGTGAATACCGGCAATAAAGAAACCTAGCCCCCAGAGAAAACCATATCCAGCGGCTTGTTTGGCGGATTTATTGTCGAGAATAAAGAGTAGAAAAAATAATGAAACGTATAAACTAATGCTGTAATCAAATGGTGAAAAAGCAAAAACGCTAAGCGCGCCAGTCAGTGGCGCGCCTATTTTCTGGATCAGTGATTTGATAGGTTATTCCTTTGTGCTATTGACAGCGACAAGTGGAGTAACCTGTCACTGCGACGGTTAAGCGGATTCAGCTAAGCGATCTTGCTGTGCCTCAGGTACCTTTACTTGTAACTGAATGATACGGCGGCGGTCAGCAGAAATGACTTTGAATTGGAATTCATCCACAGTAATTATTTCACCTTGCTCTGGCAAATGACCAAATGCATGGGCAACCATGCCTCCGATGGTATCCACTTCATCATCGCTAAAGTGAGATGAAAAGTAATCATTAAAATCATCAACCGGGGTTAATGCTTGTACTGAAAACACGCTTTTATTAATACGACGAATATCTTCTTGTGCTGATTCATCTTCATCGAATTCGTCTTCAATTTCACCCACGATCTCTTCGAGAATATCTTCGATGGTAACAAGACCCGATACACCACCAAATTCATCAACGACGACGGCCATATGGTAGCGTTCAGAACGGAACTCTTTCAGGAGTTTATCAACACGTTTACTTTCTGGTACAACAACTGCTGGGCGTAGAATCGACGATAATTTAAAACTATCTGATTTTCCAGCGAACACGAATTCAAGCAGATCTTTCGCTAATAAGATCCCTTCAATATGATCTTTATCTTCATTGACGACTGGAAAACGCGAGTGCGCAGAGTCAATCATAATCGGTAAAAATTCATCTACCCCTTGGCTCTTATCGATGGTAATCATCTGCGAGCGTGGGATCATAATATCGCGTACTTTTAGTCCTGAGACCTCAAGCACACCTTCAATCATATCTTTAGTGTCCTGATCGATTAGTTCGCGGTTTTCTGCGTCCTGGATAACTTCTACAAGCTCTTCTCTGTTTTTCGGCTCACCTTGGAATAATTGAGAAAACTTCTCAAAAAAACCTTTTTTTGATGAACCGTTTGTCGAGTGAGGTTTGTCGTCGTTCATAGTTTGTTGTACCTAAGTTAAGTAAGGTTAATGATATTAATATTACTTTTCAGTAATATAGGGGTCTTCAAATTCGAGTTTTAGCATAATTTCGGTTTCTAAAGCTTCCATTTCGTCTGCTTCTTCATCGATAATATGATCATAGCCGAGTAAATGTAAAGTTCCATGAATAACCATATGTGCCCAATGTGCGGTCAGGGGCTTTTGTTGCTCAAGCGCCTCACGTTCCACAACTTGCTTACAGATGATTAAATCACCAAGTAGGTTTAATTCAATGCCTTCTGGTACTTCGAATGGAAAAGACAGCACATTAGTTGGTTTGTCTTTACCACGGTAATCGCTATTTAATTGTTGGCTTTCTGCGTTATCAACAATACGAATAGTGACTTCTGCACTTTCTTGAAACAGTTTAACTACTGCGTCTAACCAAGTTGTAAATTGCTGTTCTGTTGGTAATTGCTGATCATCTTCAGTGGCAATTTGTAAATCGAGTGTGGTCGTCATTAATCTTTATCCTTACGGGGAATGCCATGTTCAAATGCTTCATAGGCATCGACAATTTGTGCAACAACAGGGTGGCGAACAATATCATTGGATATGAAAACGTTAAAACTAATGTCTTTCACTGGCTCAAGTACATCAATTGCATGGCGTAAGCCTGATGTGATGTGCTTTGGTAAGTCGACTTGGGTAATATCACCAGTGATCACCGCTTTGGAGTTAAAGCCAATGCGGGTTAAAAACATCTTCATTTGTTCAATAGTCGTGTTCTGACTTTCATCTAAAATAATAAATGCATCGTTTAAGGTGCGTCCTCGCATATAAGCAAGCGGGGCTATTTCTATGACATTACGCTCAATCAAACGTTCCACTTTTTCAAACCCCAGCATCTCAAATAACGCGTCATAGAGTGGACGTAAATAAGGATCAACTTTCTGGCTTAAATCACCGGGTAAAAAGCCTAATTTCTCACCTGCTTCAACGGCGGGGCGAGTCAGTAGTATACGGCGTACTTCTTGACGTTCTAATGCGTCAACGGCAGCTGCGACGGCTAAATAAGTCTTACCTGTACCTGCAGGGCCAACGCCAAAGGTTATATCATGCGTTAAAATATTGGTAATGTAATTGGCCTGATTGTCACCGCGTGGCTTGATTATACCGCGTTTGGTTTTTATCACGGCATTAAAGCTGGCTACTTTGGCAATCGGTTCTGGGTCGACTAATTTGCATGCTTGTATTGCTAAGTGAATCTTTTCAGGTTCGATGTCGGTTACTTGGCCTTTAACGGGCTGCGTTTCGACATAGAGCTCACGAAGAATATCCATGCAGCAATGGGCATTAACAGGGTTACCGCTTATGTGGAATTGATTATTATGATACGTAATTTCAACTTCTAAACGACGTTCTAGTTGTTTAAGGTTGTCATCAAACGGGCCACACAAATGTGCGAGTCGGCTGCTGTCGGCTGGTTCTAAAAATATATCGAGCGTTGTCGTATTTTTATTCAAAATAGTCTCATTAGGCAGAGCCATTAACGATCATTAATGGCTCTAAGTCTAGCTCTTATGGGATGAACTTGGCAACACCTAGCTCATTGGGTTGATTGGTAGCACGTGCCAAGATCTCGCTTGGTTTCACGTCACTACGTAGCCCCATTTCATCTTCACCACGGATGAATACACCACGGATAGAGTTAGGGAATACATCAACAATGTCGACATCAACAAACGTACCGATAAGATCTGGAGAACCTTCGAAGTTAACCACACGGTTGTTTTCCGTACGACCAGTCAGTTCCATGATATTTTTCTTCGATGGACCTTCAACTAATATACGTTGCGTTGTATTAACCATATTACGGCCAATTTTTTGTGACATTTGGCTAATACGCGTTTGTAAAATTTTCAAACGTTCTTTCTTTTCTTCTAATGATACATCATCAGGTAAATCTGCAGCTGGCGTACCCGGACGAGCGCTGTAGATGAAACTGAAGCTGATATCATATTCGATGTCTTCAATCAATTTCATGGTATCAGCGAAGTCTTGCTTACTTTCACCTGGGAAACCAATGATGAAATCTGAACTCATCACCAGACCTGGACGTGCTTTACGCAGTTTACGGATCAATGATTTATATTCGATTGCTGTGTGCGCACGTTTCATCAAGGTTAAGATGCGATCTGAACCTGACTGTACTGGTAAGTGTAAGTGTGACACTACTTCCGGCGTATCTTTATATACTTCAACGATATCGCTGGTAAATTCAATCGGGTGACTGGTGGTATAACGAATGCGGTCAATACCATCAATTGCAGCTACATAACGTAATAGATCTGCAAATGAACACATATCATCGTCGTGCATTTCACCACGATATGCATTGGCATTTTGACCTAAAAGGTTAACTTCACGTACACCTTGCTCTGCTAATTGAGCTATTTCATATAAGATATCATCCAGTGGACGGCTTACTTCTTCGCCACGTGTATACGGTACTACGCAGAACGTACAGTATTTTGAACAGCCTTCCATGATAGAAACGAATGCTGACACACCTTCGGCACGTGGCTCTGGTAAACGGTCAAACTTTTCTATTTCAGGGAAACTAACATCAACTAGGCCTTTTTTACCAGCTTGAGCATCGGTGATCATTTCAGGTAAACGGTGTAAAGTCTGTGGACCAAATACCAAGTTTACAATAGGTGCGCGTTTCTGAATTTCAGCACCTTCTTGTGATGCTACGCAGCCGCCCACACCTATCACTAATTTTGGATTGCGTTTTTTTAGCTTTTTCCAGCGACCTAATTGGTGAAATACTTTTTCTTGTGCTTTTTCTCTGATAGAACAGGTGTTTAATAGAAGAACATCCGCTTCCTCTGGGTTTTCAGTCAGTTCAAAACCATTTTCGGCATTTAACAAATCTGCCATTTTTGATGAATCGTATTCGTTCATCTGGCAGCCCCAGGTTTTAATGTGCAGTTTTTTACTCATTATCCACGTTGCTCTTTATTATTTATTGCGATATTCGGGTTGTGTGAAAACACACAGAAGATCGCGTATTCTACTGCCTTAATTCGCTGTTGACTAGACGTTATCTGTGCATCTATGCATAAATTTACTGTAATTTTCATTGCACAAAGCAATCATTTAAACGTAAAGCTTGGTAGAATTCTGATTCAGCTAAGAATTTATCCTTAAACGGTTCAGGAAATACGATGCAGGAATTTGATGTAATTATTGTTGGTGGTGGGATGGTCGGTGCGAGTACTGCCAACTTACTTGCTCCTTCAGGCCTTAAAATTGCGGTCATTGAAGCGCAAGCGCCAGCTGTGTTCTCATTTGAGCAACCGATGGATTTACGTGTCTCGGCAATCAGTTTGGCCTCTCAGCAGTTACTTGTCGCTACCGGTGCTTGGAGCAACATCAGAGAAATGCGTCTTTGCCCTTACCGTCGTCTGGAAACGTGGGATCAGGGCGGGTGTGAGACGAAGTTTCATGCGAATGATATTGGTCATGATAAATTAGGCTATATTATTGAAAACCGCGTGATCCAGTTAGGTCTGCTCGAGGCGATGAAGCGTCATGATAATGTGCAATTAATGTGCCCAGAGAAAGTTACAACGTTAACGCAATACAGTGATCACGCTGAGATCGTGCTGACTTCTGGGGCTAAAATCGGCGCTAAGTTAGTGCTGGCCGCAGATGGTGCCAATTCAATTATTCGCCAGCAGAGTCATATCGGTATTAGCAGCTGGGATTATCGTCAAAATTGCATGTTAATTAATATTGATACTCAGCAAGCGCAGCAAGACGTGACTTGGCAAGAGTTTTCACCGACAGGGCCGATGGCACTATTACCATTACCGGGTCATAAAGCATCGCTCGTTTGGTATCATCAAACGGCGCAAATTAAATACCTCAGTCAGTTATCCAACGTAGAACTGAAAAAAGAAGTACAACAACACTTTCCTGATTTAATCGGTGAGTTTGAGATCACCAATCATGGCTCATTTCCATTAACACGCCGTCATGCTCAGCAGTATTATAAAGGTCGCGTGGTATTACTGGGTGATGCTGCGCATACCATTAATCCATTAGCGGGACAGGGCGTTAATATCGGCTTTAAAGATGTGAATGTATTATGCGAACTGATTCGTAGCGCGGTGATTGAAGGTGAAGCGTGGGATAGCGAAGCATTATTAAAACAGTACCAGCGTTCGAGAAGACCAGATAACCTATTAATGCAAACCAGTATGGATTTGTTTTATTCGGTATTCAGTAATAACGCTGTGCCAATGAAGATATTGCGTAACCTTGGCCTTGCTGTCGCACAACGTGCCGGACCATTAAAGCGCCAGGCGTTACGTTATGCGATTGGTTTAAGCTAGTTATTATTTATCATTACGTTTAGCTTAATTTAAATTCTTTTACTTTTGTAAGTAGTTCCGTTGAATGGCTGAGTAAGTCTTGACTGATACTACTTGCATGGGTAGCCACGACGGTTGTTTCATCCGAGTGAACGGCAATCATTTCAATATTATGCTGAATATCAGTGGTCAGTGCTTGTTGTGTCGTTGATGATTCGCTGACGGAATCATTGAGCTGATTAATTTCCTGCATTTCCCGTGCAATCTCATTTAACATATCTGCTAATTGCGATACCTTGATCGCGCCTTCTGCTGCCGTCACTTTGGCTGTATCCATTGCTGCGAACGAACTGTTTGATGTTTCAATCAATGAGCTGACAATCGTTTGTATTTCTTTGGTTGAGTTATTGGTTTTGATCGCTAGCGCCCGCACTTCTTCAGCAACAACTGCAAAACCACGACCACTTTCGCCAGCGCGAGCAGCTTCAATAGCGGCGTTCAATGCTAATAAGTTAGTTTGCTCTGAAATAGAATTTATTACCCCCAATATCTTGGTGACGTTGTTGGTTTGCTCACCGAGTTGCTGCATTTTATCGACGACATGATCAAGTTGTGTTGTTAGTGTGGTTATTTCATCAATGGTGGCAGATGCTAAAGTATTACCTTTATCTGTTTGTAACGCTGCTTGTGTCGATGCTGCTGTGGTCCTTGTTGCTTTGGTTTTAATATCTTCAACCTGAGTCTGCATGGTAGCGATACTGGCGTTAATGGTTGCTGCTTCTTGTTTCTGCTGATTTGCTGAATTATAAGTTTGTGTTGATGCGGTGCTTAGCTTGGTGGAAATATCTTCTAATTGCTCGGCTGTGTTGAGCACATGGGTGAGGCTGTAATGAAAATTACTCATCATGTAATTAAACGCGGTGACCATACGGCCAATTTCGTCGTGGCTTTTCACTTCAATCAGGGTTGTAACATCTTGAGTATCGCTGGCGAGTTCCATGCTAGCGGTGAGATCGCTGATTGGCTTGAGGATCACTTTACGAATAATGAACAAGGTCAGTAGTAAACCAGCAAATAATACCACGGCTAAAATAGCACTCGAGCGTAAAATATTTTGTTGTACTTGTTGGTAGAAATGGTTCAGAGAATATTCTAGCCTGACTGCACCGAGTACATCGCCTTCTTTGGCATTGTGACAAGCTGTGCAATCTGTGCCTCGGTAATTTTTTGAGGCGATAAGAGGCTTGGTGATTAATAGCGTTTCACCTTCTAGGGTACTAATGACTTGGGTGATATCTTCACCTGCAAGTGCGCGGCGATCAAAATCATCTTTGATTTGTTCGCTGGCCAATCCAGGACCGTACAGTTGATTGACTTTATCGGCTCTGACGACTCGTATATCAGCAATGTTATCGTTTTCTAACATTTTGTGGCGTAAGGTTTCACGTTGACCAATGCTGCCTGTCAGCATCATGGTATTTAGACTATCAAAGTAAGTATCGGCTTGTTCGTGGGCTTGCTGCTCTAGAATAGATAAAACCAAGGCTGTTTCTTGCTTGCTTTGTGATAACGCAGAAATAGCGAGGATAAGAATAAACAAACTGCTCAGTGCGAGGTTTATTTTTTTAGCGATAGAGACATTTTTTAACATTGTTTCTTCCCATTTGAAACCAACCAAAATAGATCAAGTACTTACAATGATTATTGGTTTTTAATTCTACTGTAATTAGTAGGGTTAATCGTAACAAATTAATCTTGCTACAAATAGGATATCGGCCAAAAGAGGTATTTTGTTAGCTCAAATATGACAAAAAAGTTAATTAAGTGGAATGTAAGGTGATGAGAAGCTGATTGTGGTAATGCGAGGAATAAAACTTGCGTAATAATCATATGGATTATTAAAATGCTGAAATTAGAAATTAGAAATTAGAAATTAGAAATTAGAAATTAGAAATTAGAAATTAGAAATTAGAAATTAGAAATTATAAATTAGGGCGGGGTATTCAGAGGAGTGTTTAGAAAAAGTGGCAGGGATATGAGGATTTGAACCTCAGAATCCCGAGATCAAAACCCGGTGCCTTACCGCTTGGCGATATCCCTGCAAATCTTTCTACAGCATTGCTGTATTGTGTATAAAACATGGTGCGGAAGGAGAGACTTGAACTCTCACACCTTGCGATACTAGAACCTAAATCTAGCGCGTCTACCAATTCCGCCACTTCCGCAATGTTTTATTTTCAAAATAAGAATGGTGGCCATGACGGGACTTGAACCTGTGACCCCAGCATTATGAATGCTGTGCTCTAACCAGCTGAGCTACATGGCCATTCTTACTTCGTTTTCTATCCTATCCGTATAAATACGAATGAGATAAAAGTGGCAGGGATATGAGGATTTGAACCTCAGAATCCCGAGATCAAAACCCGGTGCCTTACCGCTTGGCGATATCCCTACAATTCTTTATGTAACTTTCGTTACATTACTTTCTATAAAAGAAAAGCATGGTGCGGAAGGAGAGACTTGAACTCTCACACCTTGCGATACTAGAACCTAAATCTAGCGCGTCTACCAATTCCGCCACTTCCGCACAATATTCTTTATCATTACAAGGTTGGTAGTATTGAATGGTTAGAGTTCAATAAACCTTGTGATGTTAACACTGACCTAAGTCTGTGTTGGTATATGGCAGGGATATGAGGATTTGAACCTCAGAATCCCGAGATCAAAACCCGGTGCCTTACCGCTTGGCGATATCCCTACAATTCTTCATATAACTTTCGTTATACTTAAAGCATGGTGCGGAAGGAGAGACTTGAACTCTCACACCTTGCGATACTAGAACCTAAATCTAGCGCGTCTACCAATTCCGCCACTTCCGCACAATATTCTTTATATTTATAAACTTGGTAGTGTTAGACAAATTAATGAGTAACAATGTTTATAAATTTAATAACTCGCTACGAATAGCCAGTCATTTATATAATGGCAGGGATATGAGGATTTGAACCTCAGAATCCCGAGATCAAAACCCGGTGCCTTACCGCTTGGCGATATCCCTACAATTAGAATTAAGATGGTGGCCATGACGGGACTTGAACCTGTGACCCCAGCATTATGAATGCTGTGCTCTAACCAGCTGAGCTACATGGCCATCTTAAATCTCATTCCGACTAGCAATTGCTTGTTTCGTTGGAACGGGGCGCATTATGCTAATTACAGCGAAGTTCGTCAACTATTTTTTAGTTAAAAAACATTTTTATCTGCGCTTGTTGAAATTCTGTACGAATCCTGTTGTCACTCTATGCTATTTGTATTAAAACTGCAAACGTTGATAATTTAAAGTCGTTGTAGCCTGTTTTTTTTGATGGCTCTGAAACCGGCTTATTTTATGATAATTTGCTTATTCAATTGATCGTTGGTGGTTTTATTTACCGTGACCGTATTGAGATAGCCTAGAAACAACAAACGCTGGCAATTGCCAGCGTTTGTTGTGCTTACTTTAGTGTCAACCACGAGTTGAGCTTAATAGCTTAATCTAAGTCTATTCATTTTAGGCTATTAACTTAAGCTTAATTATACGTTGAAACGGAAATGTACAACATCACCATCTTTAACGATGTAATCTTTACCTTCTAGACGCCACTGACCTGCAGTCTTAGCGCCTGCTTCACCTTTGTTCTCGATGAATGCAGCGTAAGGGACAACTTCTGCACGGATAAAGCCTTTTTCGAAGTCTGTGTGGATCTTACCGGCTGCTTGTGGTGCTGTTGCGTTTACAGGGATAGTCCATGCGCGAACTTCTTTAACACCAGCTGTGAAATAAGTTTGCAGTGTTAGTAATTCATAACCTGCACGAATTACACGGTTAAGACCTGGTTCTTCGATGCCCATGTCTTCCATGAATTCTGCACGTTCTTCATCTTCAAGTTCAGCAATGTCAGCTTCCATTGATGCACAGATAGCAACAACAACTGCATTTTCTGTTGCAGCTAATTGACGTACTGAATCTAAAAATGCGTTATCTTCAAAGCCATCTTCAGCAACATTAGCAATGTACATCGTTGGTTTTAGTGTTAAGAAGTTCATGTATTCAACAGCAGCAACTTCTTCTTTAGATAATTCTAAAGAACGGATCATTTCGCCTTCAGCAAGATGAGCCATGATTTTTTCAACAACTGGCACTTCAAATTTAGCGTCTTTATCGCCGCCTTTAGCTTTTTTAGCTAAACGTAATAATGCGCGCTCACAGCTGTCTAGATCCGCTAGTGCAAGTTCAGTGTTGATGGTGTCGATGTCATCTAGTGGTGAGATCTTGTTGTTCACGTGAATGATGTTGTCATCTTCAAAACAACGTACAACGTGACCAATTGCGTCTGTCTCACGGATGTTAGCTAGGAATTTGTTACCTAGGCCTTCACCTTTTGATGCGCCAGCTACTAAGCCTGCAATATCAACAAATTCCATTGTAGTTGGTAATACACGTTCAGGGTTTACAATTGCAGATAGTGCATCTAAACGCTTATCTGGCACTGGAACAACACCCGTGTTCGGTTCAATTGTGCAGAACGGGAAGTTAGCTGCTTCGATACCAGCTTGTGTTAGTGCATTAAATAGTGTTGATTTACCTACATTTGGTAAGCCTACGATGCCGCATTTAAAACCCATGATTTTTACCTTATTTGCTATGTACTAAAATTGGTTCACACAGTTAATTATTTATCTGTATGTGTTTAAGTATTTTTTGTTCATTATTGTGCTTTGAACGTATGTAAACGACTCATCGCTTTGACCATACCGTCTTTAGCTAAAATATCAATACAGCGCACTGCTTCATCAACGGCTGCATCCATTTGTTCTTGTTCTATTTTTTGTGCTTTGCCAAGTACATAACCGGTTACTTTTTCTTTGCTACCGGGATGGCCTATGCCGATACGTAAACGGAAAAATTCTTTGCTGTTAGCCATGCGACTAATTATGTCTTTTAGACCATTGTGACCACCGTGGCTGCCGCCTTGCTTAAATTTAGCGACGCCGGGTGGTAAATCTAATTCATCATGAACCACTAAAATCTCGGTTACATCAATCTGATAAAATTTGGCAATTGCCGCAACAGATTTTCCGCTTAAATTCATGAACGTCGTGGGTACCAGTAAACGTACATCTTTACCTGCTACATTGATACGGGCCGTATAACCAAAATACTTAGATTCTTCACGTAATTGCGTATTATGCCATTTTGCTAATTCGTTAATAAACCAAGCGCCAGCATTGTGACGGGTGCGGCTATATTCTTGTCCTGGATTAGCCAGGCCGACAATTAAACGAATGTCGTTGCTCATGGTATACCTATATTGCTGTAATGATGGCTTAATGGGTACTCGAGACTGTTGCTCAATTACTCATTGAATAAAAAACGCGCTATTTTACCCTGTGTCAGGGAAAACCTCAACTGGCGTATGAGACAAAGGTTTGTTGTGAGTGGTTTTGCGGTTGTTTGGGACGTTATAAAATAAAAAACCGAGTCAGGGTTTATCCAGACTCGGTTATTCGTGCGTTGTTAAAACTTAAGTATGGAGCTAATTAAGATTTGAACATTGCAGAAATTGATTCTTCGTTACTAACGCGGCGAATTGATTCAGCAAGCATAGGGCTTAAGCTTAATACACGTACGTTTGGTAGTGCTGCAACTTCAGGAGATAGTGGGATTGAATCCGTTACGATGATCTCATCAATGCAAGAATCACGTAGGTTTTCTACTGCGTTACCTGAGAATACTGGGTGAGTCGCGTAAGCAAATACACGTTTCGCGCCATTTTTCTTCAATGCTACTGCTGCTGCACATAATGTACCGCCAGTATCGATCATGTCATCAACTAGGATGCAATCACGGTCTTTAACGTCACCAATAATATGCATTACTTGCGCTACGTTTGCTTTTGGACGACGTTTGTCGATAATCGCAAGGTCAGCTTCGTCAAGTAATTTAGCGTTAGCGCGTGCACGTACTACACCACCGATATCCGGAGATACGATCACTGGGTTTTCAAGATTCTTTTCTTGCATGTCTTCTAATAATACTGGCGTACCAAATACATTATCAACAGGCACATCGAAGAAGCCCTGGATTTGTTCTGCGTGTAGATCAACCGTTAATACACGGTCAACACCAACACTTGAAAGGAAATCAGCTACAACTTTTGCTGTAATTGGCACACGAGAAGAGCGTACACGACGATCTTGACGAGCATAACCAAAGTAAGGGATCACAGCAGTAATACGACCAGCAGATGCACGACGCATCGCATCAACCATCACGATCAGTTCCATTAGGTTGTCGTTTGTTGGCGCACAAGTAGATTGCAGGATGAAGATATCTCCACCACGTACATTTTCTTCAATTTCAACGCTAATTTCGCCATCGCTAAAGCGACCAACTTTGGCTTTACCAAGTTGAATAAATAAACGTTCAGCAACTTTTTGAGCTAGTTCTGGTGTAGCGTTACCAGCAAAGAGTTTCATGTCGGGCACGGTGTAACCTCAGGTAATCGATGTATTTGGCTGGGATATAATTATACTCCTAAACAGCGAACTGCTTAGTAGAGATCCCCAGCATTAATCTCTTAGAATTTGGTAACAACTTATTTAACATACGTTCGGTACTGAACTAAAATTTAAATCTAAATTTGTCTTTCTAAGTCATGCAATAATGGCGATTTATTTAAGCCCTTCGCAAGATAAATTTGCATGTTTGTAGGCGCCTTAGCTAATACGGCTAATGCGTCAGACTTAGTTTTAAATTCAGAGAAAACACAGCAACCGGAACCTGTCAGTCGAGATGGCGCATATTTTAGCAACCACTCTAATGCTTTTGCAACCTCGGGATGACGTTTTTTTACAGTTGGTTCAAAGTCATTTTTCCATTCGTCTCGTAACAACTGATTCAGCGGGCGTTTTGGGGTATCGCGAATTAATTCTGGATCGGAAAATAATTTTGCCGTGTTGACCTGTGTGTCAGGTATGGCAATAAGATAATAGTTTTCATCCACCTCTATCGGGGTAAGCTGTTCGCCAATACCTTCTGCAAAGGCTGCATGACCGCGGACGAATACCGGTACATCAGCTCCTAACTTAACACCAATATCAGCCAATTGGTCTTCATTTAAGTGCAATTGCCAAAGTTGATTGAGTGCCACGAGTGTTGTTGCTGCATCCGAAGAACCACCACCTAAACCACCTCCCATCGGCAGATTTTTGGTTAAGGTAATATCTGCCCCTAGCGGTAATGAAGAATGGGCTTTTAATGCCACTGCTGCTTGGTAGATAATATTGTCGGTCAATGCGACGCCTGGTATGGCTGGTGTTATGGTGATGTTGTTGGTGTGATTAGGGCTAATTGCTAAATCATCACCTATATTAATAAACTGGAATAACGTTTGTAATTCATGGTAACCATCATTGCGACGACCATTAATGTATAGAAAAAGGTTGAGCTTTGCTGGCGCTGACCAATGGCTAATATTATTTTGCATTTAATGTCCAGTTTCGTGTGGTGATTTTGATACGCATATCGTCTTTTTTGATGACGATGTTTTTCGGTAACCAAATGGTATCGACTAATTGATAGCGAGTATAACTGATGTGCCACCCGAGCGGATGATTGGCTTGAATGACTCGACCGTAATTATCGAGCTGGACGTCATCAGTTAATGGATCGCCGATGATCCAAGCTCGTAATTGATTGACTGGGATCGGGATCGGACTGAGCTGGTTGATTAGAGTTTGGGTATTTAGACCTTGATATTGGCGATCATCATCGAGAATAAGGGTTGAAATATCATCGCTGCGCTTGATGGTGAGCACATGAATGCCAAAGGGACCGGTTAAATTAATATTAAAATCTTGGCTTAATTGCTGCCAGTTTAAAGTTGCAGAATTACGGGCGTCGGGTGTGATAAAGGCTATTTGCCCCTGCAGTTGCCAAGTGTCTATTGATTGCAGTTGTGTTTGATGCTGCTGCCATAGTTGCTGTGGACTACCAACCGGGGCTGGTAATTGTGTTGTGGTACTACAAGCAGTTAATACAATGCTAATAATGATAACGAAAATAGAACGCTGAAATGTCATAAGATACTCAAAAAAATAAAGTAATGATGATAAAGAGCAAGCATGGACTTATAAAAACAGATATGCATGGTTTTGTCACTTTAAAAATTCATACTTTTTGCGTAGAATAGCCCCCCTATCCATTTTTACAACTATTCACTGTAAGTAATACATGACTCTGTTAGCACTTGGTATAAATCATAATACGGCACCTGTATCACTGCGTGAAAAGGTTGCTTTTTCACCGGACAATATTGACGCTGCCTTTACCAGTATAATCGCTGATGGCGTTGCGTCTGAAGCGGTGATCGTTTCAACGTGTAATCGAACTGAAATTTATTGCAAAATTGAGCAAGGCTTAGCTGAACGTGTGACGCAGTGGTTGGTTGATTTTCACAATGTCGCCGCCGATGAATTAGCTACGTGTACATACCGCTATTATGATGCCGATGCTGTGCATCATTTGATGCGTGTAGCCGGTGGTTTAGATTCATTAGTATTAGGCGAACCACAAATCTTAGGGCAGATAAAACAAGCCTTTGCCAAAGCGAAACAGCTGAATAGTGTTTCTCAAGTACTTGATAAGTTATTTCAGAAAACATTTACAGCGGCCAAACGCGTACGTACTGAAACTGAAATTGGTGCTAATGCCGTATCTGTTGCTTTTGCAGCGGTAAGCCTGAGCAAGCATATTTTTGATGATTTATCGAAAACCCGGGTATTGTTGATTGGTGCCGGCGAGACAATTGATCTGGTTGCCACCCACCTTGCAGAACAAAATGTGAAAGAGATGATGGTTGCTAACCGCACAGTCTCCCGCGCGCAAGTCTTGGGTGAAAAATTTGGGGCAACCACCTTTACACTAGAAGAAATTCCACAGCATTTACACAATGCTGATATTGTTATCAGCTCAACAGCCAGCCCTTTACCCATAATTGGTAAAGGGATGATTGAAAGTGCGCTGAAACAACGCAAGCAAAAGCCTATCTTCTTGGTTGATATAGCGGTGCCTCGGGATATTGAAGAGGAAGTGGGTGAATTAGGTAATGCGTATCTTTATACGGTTGATGATCTGCAAGGTATTATTGAGCAGAATAAAGAAGCCCGCCAAGATGCGGCGCAACAAGCCGAACATATTATAACGGAAGAAACACAGCTTTTTTCAGAATGGATCGCGTCATTATCCAGTGTCGATTCAATTAAAGAATACCGCACCGCTGCAATGGCCGAAAAAGAAGTTTTACTCCAACGGGCTATACTGGCAATGAAAAATGGCGCTGATGGTGAGCGTGTGCTGACTGAATTGGCGAATAAGTTAACCAATAAGCTGATCCACGCGCCGACCCAAGCGCTGGTGAGTGCGGGTAAACGCAAGCAAGATGATGAACTATTATTAGTCCGTCGTGTTGTTGGCTTAGAGTTATAGTCATGTCTTCAAAATAAGCTGTTGTTGATGATTCTTCTTATCGATTAACAACAGCCCACGCTATTTCAATTTTTTGAGCATATATTCGCTATATCCAAGGTAAATATTCGGAAAGCAATCGACTATTTCCTTACATATAGGTATCCTTGCCGATCACAACAAAGAAATAATTCATATTCAGTTGCTGAAGCAGCTTATGTCAGACTTCTGCAATCTATTTAACGGTAATACGAGAGTAAAGATGAAAGCATCGATCATTACAAAATTAGAAGCCTTAATCGAACGTCACGAAGAAGTTCAAGCACTACTAGGCGAACCAACGATCATCAGTGATCAGGACCGTTACCGTGCCTTAACTAAAGAATACGCGCAATTAGAAGAGTTAGTTTCTTGCTTTAAAGAATATCAAGAAGCAAAAGAAGATTTCGAATCAGCGGAAGAAATGCTAAAGGACGATGATCCTGATATGCGTGAAATGGCTGTTGAAGAATATAAAGAAAGCAAAGCGACTGTAGCCCGTATCAGTGATGAGTTAGAAGTTTTACTGTTACCGCGCGATCCAAATGACAGTAATAACTGTTTCTTAGAGATCCGTGCTGGTGCAGGTGGTGATGAAGCTGCAATCTTTGCGGGTGATTTGTACCGTATGTATAGCCGTTATGCTGAGAAAAAAGGCTGGCGCTTATCTATCATGAACTTAAGTGATAGTGATCAAGGCGGTTATAAAGAAGTTATCGTTAAGATGGAAGGCGAAGCTGTATTCGGTACCATGAAGTTTGAATCAGGTGGTCACCGTGTACAACGTGTTCCAGAAACTGAATCACAAGGCCGTATCCATACATCTGCTTGTACAGTTGTTGTTATGCCAGAAGTACCTGAGTCTGAAGCGATTAATATTAATACAGCGGACCTTAAAGTGGATACTTTCCGTGCGTCTGGCGCGGGTGGTCAGCACGTAAATAAAACCGATTCGGCTATCCGTATTACCCATATTCCAACGGGTACAGTGGTTGAATGTCAAGATGAGCGTTCACAGCATAAAAACCGTGCGCGTGCGATGTCTATTCTACAAGCGCGTATTCAAGCCGCTGCAGATGAGGTGGTGCGTCTTGAAGAAGAAAGTACACGTCGTAGCTTGGTCGCAAGTGGTGATCGTTCTGAACGTATTCGTACTTATAACTACCCACAGGGTCGTGTGAGTGATCACCGTATCAACTTAACGCTTTACCGTCTAAATGAAGTGATGGAAGGTGAATTAGATGTATTGATCCAACCTATCATTCAAGAACATCAAGCAGATTTGCTAGCCGCACTTGCTGAAGCAGACTAGGTATATTGCGTACTGTGAACACAATTGCACAAATACTGCAGTGGGCTGTCAAGCAGCTCACTGACAGCGAAAGCCCCAAACTTGATGCTGAAGTCATTCTTTGTTTCCTATTAGAGAAAGATCGCAGTTATCTTTTCGCCTGGGATGATAAAGTGCTCGATGATGAAATTATCAGCCGCTTCTCTGCTCTTATCACCCGTCGTCAGGCTGGTGAGCCGGTTGCACATATTCTTGGTTACCGTGAATTTTGGTCATTAGAATTAGAAGTCTCTGCCGATACTTTAATTCCTCGGCCGGATACGGAAGTATTAGTCGAACAAGCGCTTGCTTGTATGCCGACGCAAACTTGCCAAGTATTAGATTTAGGGACTGGTACGGGAGCGATAGCACTGGCGCTGGCATCAGAATCTCCGCAGGCTAGGGTTACCGCGATTGAGTATAACCAAAGTGCTGCAGCATTAGCGCGTCGCAATGCCAAACGTTGTGGTCTTGATGTTGAAGTGTTGCAGGGGAGTTGGTTTGAACCTTTGCAAAGCGGGCTACGTTTTGATGTGATAGTCAGTAATCCACCTTATATCGAAGCGCATGATCCGCATCTGGCGATGGGCGATGTGCGTTTTGAGCCGTTAACGGCATTAGTCGCTGACGAAGATGGTCTTGCTGATCTAAAGCATATAATTAGCCACGGTTATGCATTCTTAAATGCGGGTGGTTGGTTACTCGTCGAACATGGCTTTGAACAAGGTGCTGCGGTACGCGATTTATTTATCGCCGCGGATTACCACCAGGTTATTACTCATAAAGATTATGGTAATAATGATCGTATTACTGTCGGACAACGAAAAGAAGCCTAATGATGGATATTTTTATTTCGTTACATCTTGCGACGCTATTACTAAGCGTGTTGATGTATTTTGTAAATTTTGCCTTCACAGTGAAGCAATCACCGTATCTTGAACATGCTGGTTTTATCAAATCACGTAAAGTGATCGATATGATCACAATCATGATGATTGCGTTAGTGTGTATGGCGTCTGGTCGAGCACCGTTTGTTGATACGGTGATGACAGAAAAATTATTGTCGACGCTGGCAATCGCCTTCATGGTGTTTATGTCATTACAGCAAGGTAAAAACCTATTTTTTCGCTGTTTTGCATTTGCTGGCAGTATCGGCTGGTTATTTTATGTGTATTCGTTAGCCGTTAACGGCGAAGCATATTTGCTGAGGTAATGATGGGATTTGATGCAAATTCAGCGCTGTCAGAAATAGAACTGGCAGACGATGTAGCAGTAGATAATAACGATATTAATAGTCAGAGTGAAGAATTTGACGAGTACGATGATGAGCTCGCTGAAGAAGTACTGATGATTGATAACGTCATGCTCGCGACACTATCAGCCATCGAAATGATAACGGAAAAACCGTTACTCGAAGAGGCTATTATCGAATTAGATGGGTTAATTGAGCTTATCGAGGTCGATATGCAAGGTTTTACTCGTGAAGTTGAAAAGCGAGACCAGTTATTGTATTTGTTTTATCAGCAATTGGGCTTTGCAGGCAACTGGCGTAAATGGTTAGAGCTTGATAGCATATTATTGCACAAAGTGATTAGCAGCCGTAATGGTGTACCACTGTCACTAGGCACGGTATTTATGTACTTTGCCGAGCATTTTGCAGTAGACGTCAAAGGGATATTATTCCCTGGTCAATTTGTGCTGCGTTTTGGTCATGGTAAAGACGAAACTTACGTTGATCCAGCTGACGGCCAAGTGCTGACTCGTCATAAATTACAAGTATTGTTACGCGGAATCGAAGGTAACCATGCCTTGTTAACGGATGATGATTTATTAGAAGCTAACAATGAAATACATTATTTGCGCTTACTACAGGTATTGAAAGCAGCGTTAATTCGTGATGAGCATTTTTCGTATGCATTACGTTGTATTGATTTAATTTTAGAACTTGAACCTGATGAACCGTATGAGATCCGCGATCGTGGCTTTTTATTGCAACAACTTGATTGTAAAAAATTAGCCAGTGAAGACTTTGCTTATTTTATTGAGCAGTGTCCAGATGATCCGATCACGCGAGTATTAGAAGCACAAGTTGAAGAGCTTGCTGTCACCAATGATACGATTCATTAATATTAATTGATTTGAAATAGACTCTTTAAGGTAACAATTATGAATGCAAAAATAGTAAAAATTGGTAATGATATTATTTGTGCCAACGATCTACCATTTGTGTTATTTGGTGGTATCAATGTATTAGAAGACGAACTGTCAACACTACGTGCTGTAGAAGCGTATAAGACGGTAACTGATAAACTGGGTATCCCTTTTGTATTTAAAGCGTCTTTTGACAAAGCTAACCGTTCAAGCATCCACTCATTCCGTGGTGTGGGCATGGAAAAAGGCTTAAACATTTTCAAACGTGTTAAAGAAGAATTCAATGTGCCAATCATTACTGATATTCATACTGAAGCACAGTGCCAACCGGTTGCCGATGTTGTTGATGTGATCCAATTACCTGCTTTCCTTGCTCGTCAAACCGATTTAGTCCAAGCAATGGCGGCAACAGGTGCAGTGATTAATATTAAAAAACCACAGTTTATGTCACCGCATCAAGTCGGTAACATCGTTGATAAGTTTGCCGAATGTGGTAATGATAACGTGATTATTTGTGAGCGTGGTCATTGTCACGGTTATGATAACCTGATCGTTGATCCATTAGCATTTGGTGTGATGAAAGAGATGACACAAGGTACGCCAATCATCCTAGACAGTACGCATGCAACACAACAGCGTGATGCGGGCAGTGCTGCATCTGGTGGTCGTCGTAAGCAAGTACCTGAATTAAGCTACGCAGGTTTAGCGACAGGTATTGCGGGCCTATTTATTGAAGCACATGAAAATCCGGCTCAAGCGCGTTGTGATGGACCATCGGCATTACCATTTGCTAAGTTAGAAGCCTTTTTAACACAAGCAAAAGCGATTGATGATGTAGTGAAGAGTTTTACTGCGATTGATATCGACTAATTTCAGATATAAAAAAAGCGCTGTAATAATACAGCGCTAAACAACCTTTGATTTATAATACAAATGTATTAATAATATTATCAAAGGTTTAAAAATAAGTAGTGACTACTTAAAGGCCTAAACCAAAAAGTTTAAGCAAACAAACACAACATTACATAACAAAGACTAACTAATATAAATAATACTAATTAACGAAAATATCGGGAATAAGTAAAATAAGTATTAAGTCCTATATACATACGCGCACTATAGTTATGTTCTGGCAATCTGGCAATTGACAAATTATAATGTTTCGCATTAGTTTTTCTTATCTAACTGGACACCGTCATGTCACGCAGACTTCCGCCTTTAAATTCGTTACGTGTTTTCGAAGCCGCCGCTAGACATTCTAGCTTTACGCGCGCATCTGAAGAACTTTATGTGACACAAGCCGCTGTTAGCCACCAAATTAAAGCGCTTGAAGAGTATCTGGGCATTAAATTGTTTCGTCGTCAAAACCGCGCGTTATTTTTAACGGAAGAAGGTCAGAGCTATTTTCTTGATATTAAAGATACGTTTTCTTCATTAGTGGATGCGACTGAGCGTTTATTAGCCAGAGGGGCAAAGGGGTCGTTGACGGTAAGTTTACAGCCGAGTTTTGCCATTCAATGGTTAGTGCCACGACTATCTTTATTTTCCGAACTGTATCCTGATATTGATGTACGTATTAAAGCGGTTGATATGGACGATGGTTCATTGACTGATGATGTTGATGTCGCGATTTATTATGGCCGTGGTAAATGGAAGGATTTACACGCGCAGAAACTACATACTGAGTATTTAGTCCCCGTTTGTTCACCGCTATTATTGAATGGACCGAAACCATTAAAAACCCCCGGTGATTTAAAATTACATACCTTATTACATGATACATCACGTCGTGATTGGACTGCTTGGTTTAAGCAAACCAACATTACGGATATCAATGTTAACCAAGGCCCCATTTTTAGTCACACATCAATGGTACTACAAGCGGCTGTACACGGCCAAGGTGTCGCATTAGGACACAGTGTGCTTGCGCAACCAGAAATCGATGCAGGTCGGTTGGTTCGTCCTTTTAATGAGGTGTTAGTGAGTAAAAATGCTTATTATGTGGTTTGTCGCGAAGAGCAAGATGAACTCGGTAAGATAGTGGCATTTCGTGATTGGATGATGTCCTTGGTAGAAGTAGAACAACAAGCGTTTGTGGAGAATTAATTCATCACGAACTCACTAAATCCTTGGTGTTATATCGTCAAGGGTTTAGACTGTGCGGCTTTTGTATGCAAACCAATTCAAAATTCCAGTATTCTGCACTGGTTTGTGTATATTTTATGAATTTTTAATCTCGGTATTGTATCTATACTGAGTATATATCGTCAGCGATGTTGATGATGAAAATGAGGTTATTAGAAAATGAATGGTGTTTTATTATATTGCCGTCCTGGTTATGAAAAAGAATGTGCTGCTGAGATCCAAGCACGAGCGACTGCCATGGAGGCGTATGGTTTTGCTAAAGTAACGCCAAATTCGGGCTATGTTGTGTTTGAATGTCACTCTGCTGACGATGTCGATACACTAGCGAAAAAATTACCACTTTCATCATTGATCTTTGCTCGTCAAATGATTGCACTGCATGCGCGTGTTGATGACATGCCACTTTACGACCGTGTAAACCCAGTTGTTGCCGCTTGTGAAGGCATTGAAGGTATGGGTGAGTTACGTGTGGAAATGCCTGATACCAATGAAGGTAAAGAGCTATCTAAATTCTGCCGTAAGTACACAGTGCCATTACGTCAATCACTGCGTAAAAATGATCATTTATTATCGAAAGAAAATAAAAACCGTCCTGTACTGCACGTATTCTTCATTGATAACGTGAGTGTTTATATCGGTTATTCATATAGCTTTAACAATTCGCCACTCCCTATGGGCATTATGCGTCTTAAGTTCCCAGCGAAAGCGCCAAGTCGTTCGACGCTAAAACTTGAAGAAGCATTCCACACCTTCATTCCAGCGGATCAGTGGGACCGACGTATCGGCGGTGCTATGCGTGCGGTTGATTTAGGCGCTTGTCCTGGTGGTTGGACGTATCAGTTAGTACAACGCAGTATGTTTGTTGTGGCAATTGATAACGGAGCAATGGCTGAAAGCCTGATGGAAACCGGTCAAGTTAAGCATTTCGAAGAAGATGGTTTTAAATATGAGCCAGCGAAAACGACGATTGCTTGGACTAACCGTAAATTGAATGGTAATAAGGTTAAGGTGCCTGAAAACCCGCCAGTAGATATGCTGGTATGTGACATGATTGAGAAACCTGAACGGGTGGCACGTCTCATGTGTAAGTGGTTAATGAATGCATGGTGTAAAGAAGCCATCTTTAACCTTAAGTTACCACTTAAACGTCGTTACCATACACTGGAAGATTGCTTAGCGATTTTAGATAAGCAATTGGATGACCGTTTTGTGGTTCAAGCCAAGCACCTTTACCATGATCGTGATGAAGTGACGGTACATGTTGCTTGGACACACTTCATTCCTGAAGACAAATAAACGACACGGTATTTATTCATAAGGCTAGTTAACGCTTCAATAAAGCCATTAAACATCACTGCGGTGAACTGTTTAATGGCTTTTTTATTGCTGCATTAGCTCTATTTAAAGCGATATTTAAAGTAGAGTAGTGGATCTTCACCACGTACTCTAATACCAATGATTGCACCTTCAATGCCCATATTATAATAAGCCTCGTGTTGTATTATGCCGTTCGATTTAACTTTCGTCTTTATCGTCACTCGTTCGTAATCGAGTAGCAGGTAAGGACTACGTTTGAGGCTGTAATGTAGGTTTAAACTTAATCGACCGATGTCTTTGAGTCGGGGAATAAACAGCCGGGTAATATCGGGATCAACCCACATATTTAACAGTTGCAGTTGCGCCGTTCGTTTACGCTTGTTACTGCTTTTTTTTACCACAAGCAAAGGTTGTTTTAATTCGAATTGTGGTGTGGTATCTGTTGTAAAAGGAGGCTCATCTAGCGGTTGATAACTCGCATAATATGGCGTTGAAAAAGCTGTCCCTAGGTTATTCTCCGCGGCCAAACTCGACCTACTTAATAGGCTTATTAAGAGTAAAACAAAGAGGCAGTTAGTTACCATATATCACCAATAAGGCTGATGAAAACTTAACTATAGCTCGGTATGGATAAATTACTAGGTGAGAATATGACTACAACTACGACTACAATAACGGGCTTGATGAGAGTGAGTGCAGAATGAAGAAGTAGGCGGAATTAATTGGAGTAGTAGTTACTCAGCATATCGAATGCTAAGTAACTGAATTATAGAACGAGTAAGGCTAATCATTAAGGATTATTCTTATTACAAGTCGAACTCATTCATATGCGTAAGCTGTTACAGGCGTTCTAAGATAGCTTGGGTAAAGTCTGTTGTTCCATGACTACCACCTAGATCACGTGTTGTTCTATCGCCAGATTCAATCACATCACGTACCGCGTTACGAATATTGTCCGCTTGCGTTTTCATCTCTAGGTATTCTAGCATTTGAATCGACGCTAAGATCACTGATGTTGGGTTCGCTAGGTTTTTACCCGCGATATCAGGTGCGCTACCGTGTACAGCTTCAAAGATAGCTGTGTCTTCACCGATATTTGCGCCCGGAGCCATACCTAAACCGCCCACTAAGCCTGCGCATAAGTCAGATAAGATATCACCAAACAAGTTAGTCGTCACAATCACGTCGAAACGTTCAGGGTACATCACTAAGTTCATGCATGCCGCATCAACGATCATTTCTTCTGATTCGATTTCAGGATAACGTTTTGCAACTTCACGCGCCACTTCAAGGAACAGGCCTGACGTTGTTTTAAGGATGTTAGCTTTGTGGATTGCGGTTACTTTTTTGCGGTTTTCTGATTTAGCTAATTCATAGGCTGCAACACAAATACGCTCTGCACCATCACGGGTAATAATACTTTTTGCTTCCGCTTCACTGCCGTCATCAGATACGATTTGCCCTGCACCTGAGTACATACCTTGTGTATTTTCACGCACGGTAATGATATCGATGTTTTCATAGCGGCTACGCGTGCCTTTAAATGATAATACTGGGCGTAAGTTCGCGTATAAATTGAAGTGCTTACGTAATGATACATTGATTGAAGTAAAGCCTGCACCAACGGGTGTTGTTAATGGACCTTTTAAGGCTACTTTATTCTTTTCGATTAAATCTAATGTCGCTTTTGGTAGTAGCTCACCTGAAGTTTGTAGAGCAGCAAGACCTGCATCAGCAAAGTCATATGCGAAATTACAGCCAGCTTTATCTAAAATTTGAATTGCAGACTCAATAATATCCGGACCAATACCATCACCTGGGATCACTGTAATTCTTGTTTGCGTCATACATATTCCTTATTTAATTTGGCTTACTTTCAAATGAAAATATTTTGTTGCCGTATGGTAACAAAGTATTGCTCACTTGTTAATCCAGTTGCTGCTGTAATTTGGCTAAATAGAGGGTTTCACAGGGGGGATGATGCATTTGTTAGAGATAGATCTAGATATTCGCTTTTTCTATACTATTAAAGGTTGGTGCAACGCTTAATGACGGCGCTCGATTTCTAACATTAAGCGTTACAACTTATTATTTATAACGCTTAATGTTAGATTAAGGCTGATATCGCAAGTCTTTTAAATTGAATCCCAGTGGAATATCAATTTTGAGTTGGGCGAGTTGCTGGGTGATGTAGGCCATCTCTTTATGCGTATCAAGTTTTTCTCGCAGTTTGGGCTTTAACTCTTCGCTCGCATAAATAGCATCTAAGTTAGGGTACTGGGTGAGTAGTTGTGTCGCTGTTTTAGGTCCTACACCGGCGACTCCTGCTAAGTGGCTGCCACTGATCCCAACTAATGCCCAATAATCCGCAAGTTGCTGTGGTTTTACGCCAAATTTATCGTCGATAAATTCTTGATCTAACCAGCGCTTATTAAAATAATCACGTATTTGAATGTAAGGTGTTAGTAGCTGGCAGTAGCCTTTATCCGTTGAGATAATGGTGACTGGTTGTTGTTGGGCTGACATCTTTATCGCGAGCGTTGCAATTAAGTCATCAGCTTCATCTTGCTCTGTTAATAGCGAGTCGACGTTTAATTCCCACAGATCATCTTGGATGAACGTCAGCGCTTGTTGTAGTGACTCTGGCATCGGCTTACGATTCGCTTTGTATTCTGGATAGATCTCATGTCGCCAACCAGTTTGCTCAGCATCAAACACCGCGACAACATGCGTCGGCGCGGTGATCGAGAGTAGTTTTCTTACGGCATGCTTAATTGTTTCACGCGTTGCGTTAATTTGCGCAGCAGGATCATCACTTTGATTTAGTTGCACTGCATGTACTCGACGGATCAGATTTAATGCATCGATAATTAATAAGTGATTTTTAGGCATATCTCGGTTTCATCAAAGTTAGCTAGGCTTAATTATTTCATAACAAGGCTCATATTTACTACCTGGAAGCTTCATTCTGTTCTGTTTTATGAAACTTTTTAATAAATTGTCCATTAATTGCATTAATTTCGGGTCACCTTGCAGTTTAAATGGGCCATTTTTTTCAATCGCTTTGATCCCCGAGTCTTTAACGTTACCAGCGACAATGCCTGAAAAGGCTTTACGCAGGTTCATTGCGAGTACTTCTGGTGCTTGCTCAAGGTTGAGGTTTAAGGCTGCCATGTGCTGGTGGTTGGGGATAAATGGCACCTGAAAATCGAGTTCAATTTTAAGACTCCAATTATAAGAATACGCATCACCAATCGCGCGGCGGTATTCGTAGGTTTTTTGCATCGCTTTTTTCATGATTTGCGCAGCACTTGACGCATCATCAATAATGATTTGATAATACTTCTGCGCTTCAAAACCCAATGTCGCCCCAATAAAGTCATCAATGGTGGTGAAGTACTCTTCACTTTCTTTCGGACCTGTTAATACGATGGGTAAAGGCTGACGTTTATTCTCGGGGTGCATCATGATGCCCAGTAAATAGAGTAGCTCTTCAGCTGTGCCAGCACCACCTGGAAAAATGATAATGCCGTGCGAAAGACGGACAAAGGCCTCTAAGCGCTTTTCTATATCCGGTAAGATCACTAATTCATTGACGATAGGGTTTGGCGGCTCTGCTGCGATGATGCTTGGCTCTGTCAGGCCAAGGTAACGACGTTGTGCTACCCGTTGCTTAGCATGACCTACCGTTGCGCCTTTCATTGGCCCTTCCATCGCACCGGGTCCACAACCTGTGCATATATTCATCTCGCGTAAACCTAATTCATGGCCTACCATTTTGGCATATTCATATTCGGGTGAGCGAATCGAATGCCCACCCCAGCAAACGACCATATTGGGATCGGAATCTGATTTGATCACGCGCGCATTACGCAAGATAGAAAATACTTGGTTGGTTAGAAATGAGGATAAGTCCTTTTTTGGTACCGGGACTTTTTCCATGTAACTATCAACATAGAGAATATCGCGTAATACAGAAAACAGATGCTCTTGAATACCGCGAATTATTTCGCCATCGACAAAAGCTTGCTCTGGTGCGTTGTGTAACTCGAGTTTGACGCCACGCTCTTGCTGGACAACACTGATATCAAAGTTACGGAAAGCTTTTAAGATCTCACTACTTGAATCAGTACGAGAACCGGAATTTAATACCGCCAGCGAGCAATTGCGGAATAATAAATATAAATCACTGGTGGCTTTTTGTTGTAAGCGGTCTACTTCAAGTTGTGATAGTAGATCCATACTACCGACGGGTTTGATGTGGGTGATCATAAACTAAACTCCTGTCTGAGACATTGACGATGAGCAGATATAATCGGATGTTAACAGGTGATTATCGCTAGACTTATCGTCGCAGGTCTCATTAAGTTTAGATCCTAATGATGACTTTATCTCGTCCCGAACTTTTTGCTTCATATAAAGCTTGGTCAGCACGCTCAAAAGGTTCCACTGTTTCGTTGTCGTCGGCAGAGAACTGGGTGACGCCGATTGAAATGGTAATTGAGATTTGTTTACCTTTAAATCTAAACGGGATGTTTTTGATAGTATTGCGCAGTTTATCTAACACAGCTTGTATTTCATTTGGCGCTAAATCACTCAGTAACAATACAAATTCTTCACCACCAAAGCGGGCAATAAAATCAGCACTTTTAATTGATTTCTGTAGTGCCCTTGCGACTATTTTAAGCGCTTTATCCCCGGCGATATGTCCGAATGTGTCATTGATGTTTTTAAAATGATCTATGTCGACCATCGCGATGGTGGTATTGGTTTGATAACGTTGCCAACGCTTGAATTCCAGTTTAAAACGCTCATCTAATGCGGTGCGGTTATAGACTTGCGTTAATGAATCTAGGTAGAGTTTATGCTGCTGTGCTTCTAAACGCTGTGTGTGCAGCAAGGTTTCTTTTTTAAGTTCTTCAAGCTGGATTTGTACCGCTTTTATTTGTGCTTCAAGTCGGATCTTGTCCTGTAGTAGTTGTTCCTGCTGCTGAATACTGCTTGAAATGATCTCTAACCCTTGTTGCACATGTTGTTTGGTTTCTTCTAAGTTATCGCTGGTACTGATATCGAGATCTAAAATATCAATACGCTCTTTCAAGTTTTCTAATAAACTCATTTGTTTTTTGCTGATGTTGTCGCTATCAACTAATGAATTATCAAATTTATAAGCAATGTTATTTAGTTCTTCAACGATGGCATGCAAAAAGGTTTTTGAAGCGAGACGTTCTTCACGTGCACCTTCAATCACGTTGTTAATTATCTGTAGGCAAATATCAACGAGTTCGTGGCTTGCAACACCTTGCAATAAGCGTTGGCGAATTTTTTTGAGATTAGAACCAAAGCCACCTGAAAAATCCAGTTCATTGATTAAGCGTTGTAAATCATCACATATCTTTTTATGGGCGATTGCTGTTGCTGATAGGTTATGGTTATTATCGCCGCTAGATTCTTGTAGATTTTTGATCGCATTATGATAAATGCAAAAAAGTGATTGGACTTTGGCTTGTAATGCGACGACGGCACTTGCTTTTGGTTCCGCTAATACTAATTGTAATTCTGCGGTCAGTGCTGGGTCGTGTTGTAATAAGTTGATGAGTGAGGTCGCTGCTTGGGATACGGCATTATCAGCAATTTTTAAGGAATCAGATAATACGTTCGGTTGTAGCATTACCTGACGTTCGACCTGTTTGATGTTAGTGATGATTTCATCGTCAGACGCACTACGCTCAAGAGTGGCTTTCAGTTTACTCACTTCAATGTTTAGCTCGTTATCGATCCCTCGTGTTGCACCGAGTAAACGATTGATGAAGGCTAATAGCATTGCAGTGTTAATTTTAGTGTAGCCGTTGGCCTCACTTGATGGTGTTACTGAATGCGTATCTTGTGATATCTGCATGAAAACTCTTCACATTGGTTAAATCAAAGATGAAGATTAGCTTACCACTATATATACATCTATAAAATAGTTTGCGCTTAAAATGTATGTTTACAACCAATTAATATCATTCTTGTCGGCTGATGAAGTGACTTTAACTAAACCTTTTTCAATTGCCTGTTTAGAGCGATTCCAAACATCACCATGGAAAAATGCCGGTTGTGTATAGGTTAATGCACTTAACTGAACCCAGCTATTTTGTTTGTTTTTTTGACTTAGTTGAGTGGCACCAGATAATGCTAAGGTCGCAATATTTAATAGTTTTTTACTATCTATCGCCGTCGGATACTTAAATAAGAATGGGTGAGAAACCATGCCTATCGAGATATCTTTACTGAAGTTAAGTTGGCAATCAAACTGCTCAAACCAATCTAAAATATAGTTCGCAATGACTGCTGGATCATAGTTTTTATTTACTTTTCGAACTAATAGTAATTGTGAGTCATTTAATTGAAATAAACGTTCAGAATCATTTAGTTGAAGTAGTAAATAAGCACCTAACTCGGTTTCGATCTTATTGACCAAGGAAAGGCTATGTTTCTGACGTAAAGCTTGTAAAAAATCCAGGTTGATAATAGCACAGCTATGGACACTATTTTGTTTATCGGAATATTCCCAATCCGAGTAAAATCGAGCCTCTTGTAAGGGCGTTGGAATATACTGCTTGAGACTGTTGATGTTATTCAAACCGGTATTTTGATGGAGGTTGTAGTTATCTTCGAGCTGTTCTACCTCTTCGCGCTGTAACTTCATTTTCTGACTATTAACGTAGTACAAGTACAACACAATTAACACAATCGAAGCCAATAAGAACACATTGATAATCAAGTTATGCTTTGCTTGTTTAAGCTTGGTTACTTGCGCTTGTAGTTGATCTATTTTTTGTGATTTTATTTCATTATTTTCTTTGTGTTGATTTGAAACGGGCACTGCTTTTTTTGCGTCAAAGTTAGACTGTTTATTGTAACGTACGAATTGCTTATAGCTATCAAGCGCTTTTGCATATTGATCAGTTTCTTCATACGCTGTTGCAAGATACAGATAGACTGTTTCAAAGTTTTTACTGTTATTGAGCTGACCCGCAATCGCCAGGGCTTTATTTAGTCGCGCTAATGCTTTGTCGTAATGCTGTTGTTGGATGGCTAAATTGGCTAAATGTACAAGTGATTCAAGCAACAAACTATTTTGACCATTGTTGAAAAAAAGTTGTTCAGCGTTAAGTAAATATTGCTCTGCTAAGCTAAAGTTACCCATTTGCAAATAGGTCTTGCCTACTTCGAAGTAAACGGTATTTAATCTGTTTTTTTCATCAAACACTTTCAATAAGTCTAAGGCGTTAAAGTAATAAACTAAGGATAAATTATATTCTTTTATCTTACGGTGCATGCTAGCAAGGGCTAACAAAGAATCCGATAGTTGCAGTTTGTTACCGAGGTTTTGGTAGTATTGCGCAGATTGATTAGCAAAGCTGATAGCCAATTTAAAATTATCTTCGGCAATATATGCCTGACTCATTTTTTTAGTGAGTAGGCCGTTGAGGGTATCTTTATTGTCCAGTAATTTTTGTTGGGCTTTATTGTAAAAATTAATCGCCAACGTGAGTTTATTTTGTTGTTGGTAATTATAGCCAATAGCATAAGCTGCCCAAGCGGCATTATTGGTGAGTGGTGTTTTGGCTGCGTACTTTTGCGCTTCGCGAAACAACGTCATTGATTCTTGATAGTCGTTTAATTTTAGCGCGATCTCACCAGCGATAATTTTGAGGGTGAAATAGCCATTGGCTGTTGGGTTATAGGTATTATTATCAATACTACTGAGCACTAGATCAATGGTTTCTTGTGCCAGTTGAAAATTAGGCAAGGTTGTAGATTGCGCTAAAATGTGGCTTTTAATTAGCAGAGTTTGTTGTCGTAAGTGTAGCGGTTCATTATGGGTCTTTTTTGCCAGCATCTTATCAAGTGTTACGACGGCTTGACCGGTATTATTGGCGTAGAAATAACACAGGGCTTTTTGCTGCTTAATGAGTACCAGATCGGATGGTGTGATCGATTTTTCTCGGATGTGGCTAACACGTGAAACTTCGCTTACGGTGTCTTTTTTTTGTGCTTGCAAGAATTCATCAATAATTTGAATACATTGATAAGGTTGGCTGTATTGTACTTGTTGGCTGCGTTGTAGCTCATTAGGCAATGTCAGCTGGTCAAATAAGCTGGCTACTACGGTGCTGCTAAATAGAAGTGTCGCAAGAAAATAAAAAAAACGTAAAATCATCTGTTTAATATCGACTAGAAAGACCGCTATCACATTCTTATGATTACATGTCCTTATTTTTAAATTAGCGTTCCTTTGCTAATGAGGCCTCGATTGGGGTGAGGTCGCTATTGCTTTATGATGAACAAGGTATCTGGAACTCCTATCATCTGCAACTTTTAAATACTAAACTATTTTACTGCTTTTGTTAATGACTGGCTATTTAAAAAAATACCCAGTCATGTCATGTTATTGGCGGATTAAGCGAATATTCTCTATGTTAGCATCACAATTGGTTCTGAATGGATTGATATCCAAGCCACCTCTGCGGGTGTAGCGTGCATAAACAGTTAATTGCTCTGGCTTACAGAAGTGCATTATATCGGTGAAAATACGTTCAACGCATTGCTCATGAAATTCATTATGCTGACGGAATGAGATTAAATAGCGTAATAATGCTTCTTGGTCGATTTTGTTACCTTGGTAAGCAATATAAACGCTGCCCCAATCTGGCTGGTTGGTGACCAGACAGTTTGATTTAAGCAAGTGGCTGTAAATGATCTCATCAACTTGCTCGCTGTTATCTGCAGCGCCTTGTAATAGTGCGGCATTAAATTCATACCCATCGACGTCAATATCAAGGTGGTCAATGCAAGTGCCGCTAATCTTGGTAATTTGGCTTGGCGCCGTGTCCAAGTCATCGAACATCTCGACTGTAACGGCTCCTTCTGCGCAGCTCGCTAAATCGCGTTGCAGCGTTTCAGTCACCTCTTGTGTCGAGGTGAAGCGGGTTTGATTGAAGCTGTTTAAGTACAGTTTGAATGACTTCGATTCAATTAAGTTAACTGATGTCGCACACACCTTTACTTCAGCAACAGCGACAATCGGTTTACCTTTGCTATTTAACCAAGACAGCTCATATAAGTTCCATAGATCACAGCCCGTGAAGGGTAATTGGTCTGATAGTGCCAGATCATCTCGATTTAATTGTCTTGGTACTGGTTGTAACAAGCTAGGTTGGTATTGAGAGATATATTCTGTTTTTTGCCCTAGGTTGAGTTTATCGAGAGCGGTTGAATCTTGGTAACGGTTTGCTGGTGTCATGGTTAATTCTCGTCTGTTGCAGATAATTTACTTATCAATGGCGAGATTGTAATAAATTTTACTGCGTAGTGATATGCTATAGCCGATTTAATCATTTTTTGGGGAATATAATGACTGCAGCTGTAACCGATGCGTTAATTGCTTTTTATGCGCGCTGTGAACAACTTTGGCACACACAAGATTATTTACCACAGCAAGCGTTTGATCCTGAGTGGGATTCACCTTGTTTTATTGCCGAGGCGAATCAACCACAACTGCTTCCTGGACACAAAGCCTGGTTGCCGATTAAACGCGATGAAATCACTTCTTTTAGTAATATTGAATCGGCGTTAAGTATTGAACTTGAACCTCAAATATCCACTTTTTTCGGCGCTTATTTTAGTGACCATATGCCTGCGAGCTTTAATGATGAGATCATTGAATTGGTACAAGTATGGAGTGAGGATGACTCAAAGCGCTTGCAAGAAAATATCATTGCCCATTTGATGATGAAAAAAACACTGAAACAATCACCAACCTTGTTCATTGCTAGCTGCGCTGATGATATGCAGATCATTGCACTGGATAATGTCAGTGGTGAAGTGGTGCGTGAAGTCTTAGGTAAAGGTATTGCGGAAGTGTTGGCGCCAGATCTGGCTACATTTATTAACCAGTTAACACCGGTGTTACTCGAGCACTAGATTTCGATAAAGTCAGTATAAAACAGCGCAAGTGATAATTCACTCGCGCTTTTTATGTCTTATTCGACTTAATTTAGAGACTAGCTACCAAGGTGAATTTGATAATAAACGACAAGGTTCGCATTTAAAATCAAAGATACCGTGTAGTGATTCGGCTAATTGCCAGTCACCACCACAATTTGGACAAGGGCGTGCTTTCTGGTCATGTTCAGCTGAATCAGCTAAATGATACAAGTAGTAATAAGTGGGTACCTGGCTTTTATGTTCAATCTCTTTTGCTAACTGCCAGCCGGTATTATTCAGCGGGCTGGTTAGGTCCGTTAATGTGTCACTACATGCTTGCTTTAGTGTGGTGCCATGCATTTGTAATTCATCTGTTGAACTCCAATCGACTTGCCAGCGTAATAAATCTTGATGATCGCCAACTGCTGGAGTGGGTAATTTATACAGTGGGATTGGGGCTAGATGTTCACCGCAACGCAGTGGTGAGCAAGTGCTAAGATAATGGGTATATAAAACTTGCCATTCTGGTTGCTGACAAGGGTCGGTATTGTCTGAGTGTAAATCCATGCCTGTTAGACGGACCTTAGGCGCGAGCAATCCCGCGTCACTTAAGGCTTGTAAGCGTTTTTCAACAATGCAGGAATGATGTCTCGGGTGTAAGCTTTCTTCTTCGGGACAAACAACACGGGTAATAAAGACCCCATCATCCATACTGGTTGGGAATTCACGACCTAATATTTGGCCGTTGTAACGTAAGGCATCAATAAGTTGGGTGATCGCACCATCGACAGCATTGATTGTCGTGTCTTGGTAGCATTCAAAAGTCAGTTCTGCAGTAAACAAGGTATTCTCTCAATAGTGTGTTATTGGGGTCATGATCGTTATTGCGTTAATAGCGCTTTTTTTAATGCGGCTATTTCAGCTTTCAGTTCGGTTACTTCTTGGCGTAATGGTGCAAACTCTTCACGTACAGAAGCTATCGCGGTGGCAATCAGTGCTGCCGTTGGGTCTGTCTCTGTGGTTATTTTTGTTGCCACTTGCTTTTCTGGCACGCTAGCATGCGGATCAAACTGCCATGTTTTCAGTGTTTCAATAATATCGCGTAGACCAGCTGGCTGTGTCAGATGCGACTTGATGAGTGCGACACTCGGCTGCTTCCCTTCTAGAGCCACTCGGTTTGCGGCATCAACTATATGCTGTCGGCTCATGGTATGTCTTCCTTAATATTTCTGATTTAGTGGATTAGATTATTTATGTGGCTACTAACGTAACATGGTATCAAGATGATCTATGACTTCTGCCCAGTCGGCATCTTCGTAAATCGATTCTTTGAGAAACAGCGCTTGGGATTTGTTCCAAAACGGCGCTTCAAATAATAATACGCTGGCTTCGATTTTATGCTGATGGATAAAGCGTTTTATGCTTAATTCATCATTTTCTAACCCAAGTTGCGCAAATAACGTTGCTAAGGTTTGCGTGGCTAAAAGCATCATCTGGCTCCAATGTTTTTTTTCAGTATAGCCAGAGATGAGCAACAAGGTTAGTTTATCGCTGTTAATCTATTGCATAAGGTGGAACGATAAACTCTAATACTGTCGGTCCAGCCATCACGAGGCAAGCTTGGTAGGCATTTTCACCATTGCTGCTAAATTCAAAATTAAACTTATAGCGAAACAAACTGCCTTTGTGTGGTAACCAACTAATACCAGCCTGAGCCGTTGATAACCATTGTAGTTGTTGCTGTTGGCAGTATTGTTTGATTAATGCATTGGCTAGTTCAGCTTGTTTACGCAGGTGTGAAAAGATCACAATCCCGATGAACCCAACGACGATGGCTAACAAACTTCCCATATTCTTATTTCTCCGTGATAGCTGTGTCATTCTATATTATTTGACTTTCGCTGGCTTAGCCACGTTGCTGGCGAAACAGTAGACCAATCGCACGACCCAGCGTATTGGTGCGGTTTGGGTTACGTAACATCGCTAATACTTTATTACGCAGTGCAGGGATAGCAACTAGATCTGAGAACAGATAAATAAATAACTCTTCACCTTGTTGTTGCTGTACCGCGGCTTCAAAGAAAGCTAATAATAGCACTTCATCATTCAGATCATGCCAGCAGCGACCTGCTAATGCCACAATCGTTTGGCTAATGTCATTGTGCTTAAACAGTGCAGGGTAAAGATCTGTGCGTAACCCCTGTGCTGGTGCGCTTGAAAAGGCACGGAACAGCATAGATAGACGTACATCATCGGGATTTTCTTGGGCTATTTCTTGGTTTATTAATGCCGCTAACGCTTCACTTAATACCGTTGGTAGTGCTTCATGCTCAAGGGCAAGGCAAAGTGAATACAGCGGTTCTGTTGGTAATGCGGGCAAGGCGGCTGCCAGGTGCTGGGCATTGTTATCACGATTTAGGCGTGCGGCAATGTCGCAAATACCTTGTACACCGACTTCTTGCCATTGCCCAAAACCGAGTTTGTTGGCGAAGTAGTTGTGTGCGGTTGGGTAATATTTGCTTTCGGGGCGAATAAAGTCACGGTTGATAATAGCATTGAGCATGGCGACTTTGTCAGTGCTTGGTTTAAACACATATGGATTTGTTGCCAAGTGTTCTTGTTGTTCTTCACTCGGTGTTTTCTCTAACATTAGCCCCAGTGATTCAACCACCATGTTAAGAAATACATTACGGGTACCTTGGATCAGTAGGCCTTGTTCATCTAGGGGAAATTTAAGAAACCAAAGATAGTGTTGGTTATTCTCATTTTTGTTCCAGAAGGTGATCGCAAATTGAGCATGGCGTTGCAGTGGGGCCGGGTAAGGTCGTTGGGCTGATTCAAATTGCATAAAGTCGTCGGTTGAAATTTTGCTGATCTTACGGCCCATGTCATACACGCGAAATTGAGTCTTTGCTTGTAACAGAAATTCCGATAGCGTGTTGAGGGTATGCATATTTGCCATGATCTAATGTGTCCAAGTGATAAGTAGAGATGAATGGAGCTTAAGTATTTAGGTATTATACGCAAACCCTATCAAGATGCGAATTGAGATCACGATGGACTTTTGTATCTGTGCTTGGCTGACGTATAATGCCGTTAAATTTGTTTGGTTGCGGTGTTAAATTGGCGTCGCGAACCTTAAATCGAGATACAAGTATGACGATTTATTTGCAGGCCCAGCAGTTACTGACTGCGATTGAAGCTGAATTGCAAAACACGGCATTGTGGAATAATGTAAAACCAAGTGCTGACGCGTTAGCGAGTACTGCGCCATTTTGCATTGATACTATGCCCTTTACTGATTGGTTACAGTTTATCTTTTTAGATAAAATGACTCAGCTGGTGGTCATGCAAGTGCCGCTACCTGCGAACATGGGAATACACCCGATGGCAGAAGAAGCTTTTAAAGCAGTAACAGCGGATACGCGTGAGTTATTAGCCCTGATCTTATCGTTTGATCTGCTGTTAAATAAAAAGAATTAGGTAATAAAACACAATGTTAGATATTTTATATCAAGATGAATACTTGGTGGCGATTGATAAACCGGCTGGTTTGTTGGTGCACCGTAGTTGGTTAGACAGCCATGAAACTCAGTTTGCGATGCAAATGGTGCGCGATCAGATTGGTCAGCATGTTTTTCCTGTGCACCGCTTGGATCGTCCGACATCTGGGGTATTGTTATTTGCGTTATCAAGCGAAATAGCAAGGCAGATGAGCGAAATCTTTCAAGCGCACGCGCTAACTAAGCGTTACCTTGCCGTGGTGCGCGGTTGGATTAATGAAGCGGGCACACTTGATTACGCGCTTAAGGTTGAGTTAGATAAAATTGCGGATAAACAAGCTACGCAGGATAAAGAAGCCCAAGAAGCGGTTACCCATTATCGCCCTTTGCATCAGGTTGAAATTCCCTACGCGGTGAGTAAAAATCACCCGACAAGCCGTTATTGTTTGATGGAACTGGAACCACAAACCGGTCGTAAACATCAATTACGTCGTCACATGAAACATATGTTCCACCCGATCGTGGGTGATACTAGCCATGGTGACGGACGCCATAATGTGTTTTACCGTGAGCATTTTGAATTGTCGCGCTTGTTGCTTATTGCCAAATCCTTATCTTTTATTCATCCGGTAACGGCGCAGCCTGTACATATTGAAGCTAATATTGGTGACGAAGTATTAGCTTTATTTGAGCAATTTGGCTGGCCCGCACAAGAAAGTGACTACCGACCAAACGTGTAGTGAAAGGCGTAAAAAACGGTATTTTTCGGTTGTTAACGTACAGATAAACTTAGGTTACACTTTGTTACGTAAGTTTATCTGTAACCCTGTTATTATTGTTGGTTATCTTTTTTTTACAAATCTCGTGTATAAAGGTTTAATCCGTTACTTTTACTGTGTAGCAGGTTAAATGTCAGCTTTGTACCTGCTTTCCTAAAGCAAAACCCTACCATGTCATCACTTCAAGTGAAGCTATATTGATCGCGTTGTAAAAAGAGCGATTCAATTGTACCGTTTTGTACCATTGTGAGTGGCTATTCAAATCTAAACAGCCAATCCGGTAATAGTTATGACTATTGTTTTTAGCAGGCTATAGTTAACTCAACAAAGGAAGCTAATCATGCATCCTCAACAAATTCCGCTGTATCAGGCCACTGTTATAGCACTATTTAGTTTGTTCACTTAGGAGTGAGAGATGAGTAACGCGTTTGCAAATCTACAGAAAGTAGGTAAGTCGTTAATGTTACCAGTATCGGTATTACCGGTTGCGGGTATTTTATTAGGTGTTGGTGCAGCCAAGTTTAGCTGGATGCCTGAAATCTTGTCTAGCATCATGGAACAAGCTGGTGGTTCTGTATTTGGCCAAATGGCGTTGCTATTCGCTATTGGTGTTGCACTTGGTTTTACTAAAAATGACGGTGTAGCGGGTCTTGCTGCTATTGTTGGTTACGGTATTATGACGGCAACGCTAGGTGTTATGGCTGGCGTGATGGGCGTTGAAAGTATCGATACTGGTGTACTTGGTGGTATCCTTGTTGGTGGTTTAGCTGGTTGGGTATTTAACCGCTTCTACACAATTAGACTGCCTGAATACCTAGGTTTCTTTGCCGGTAAACGTGCAGTGCCAATTATTACTGGTTTTGCAGCTATCGCTCTAGGTCTTATCCTTTCTGTTGTATGGCCCCCTGTTGGTGGCGCAATCTCTGCATTCTCTGACTGGGCTGCTTATCAAAATCCTGCTATGGCATTTGGTATCTATGGTGTTGTTGAGCGTGCACTTATTCCATTTGGTTTACACCATATCTGGAATGTACCTTTCTTCTTTGAAGCGGGTGCTTACTGTAAAGCGGTTGATGGTAGTGCTATCACAGCTGCAACTGAAGCGGTATGTACTGCTGCAAATGGCGAATGGTTTACGGGTGAAATCTCACGTTATGTAGCTGGCGACCCGACTGCCGGAAACATGGCTGGTGGTTACATGTTCAAAATGTTTGGTCTACCTGCTGCTGCTATCGCCATTGCACACGCTGCTAAACCTGAAAACCGCGCTAAAGTAATGGGTATCATGGCATCAGCTGCGTTAACTTCATTCCTAACGGGTATTACTGAACCAATTGAATTTGCATTCCTATTCGTTGCACCAGTACTTTATGTTATCCACGCTTTATTAGCGGGTTCTGCTTTCGTAGTGATGATTCTACTAGGCATTAAACACGGTACTACGTTCTCACACGGTTTCATTGATTTCACTGTATTGTTCAGCCAATCAACGAACGGTATTTGGTTACCAGTTGTCGGTCTTGTTTACGCTGCAATCTACTACACAGTATTCCGCGTAGTGATTAAGATGCTAGACCTTAAAACACCGGGTCGTGAAGATGAATCTGAAGAAGTTGCTGCTGCACCAGTATCAACTGACGCAATGGCGGCTGAATTAGTTGCTGCATTCGGTGGTAAAGACAACATTACTAACTTAGACGCTTGTATCACTCGTCTACGTGTAAGTGTTAATTCTATCGATGATGTTGACCAAGATAAACTGAAAGCACTCGGCGCTCGTGCTGTCGTAGTTGTTGGCTCAGGTATCCAAGCAATCTTTGGTACTAAATCTGATAACCTACGTACTGATATGGAACAATACATTAATACCCTATAATCAGTAATACGCTATAATCAGTTCGCTGATTGATTTAAGCCACTGCAGTTGCAGTGGCTTTTTTGTGTCTGGGATAAAGTAAACCGAGTGGACTGTCATGATATGGAGGTTAATGATACGATTAACTGAATTATTCGACTCACTTCATGAGCCGAATAGGAATGTATTCGACTCATCTATGCTGCTAACTGATTTTAAAGCACAAAAATGCCCAGCATTGCTGGGCATCATTATTTACTTAACACTACAAACTATGACTAAAAATTAGTTATTTGAGTGTAGCTCTGCGTTTAGTTCAACCGCTGATTTATTGGTTAAGCATTCAATTGTGCCCGTGATTGAGTTACGACGGAATAACAAGTCATCTTTACCGGCTAAATCACGCGCTTTCACGACTTCAACCGCTTGGTTGTTTGCATCTAGCATTTGTACTTTAGAACCCGCTGTAATGTATAAGCCTGATTCAATTGTGCAACGGTTACCCATAGGGATACCTAAACCAGCATTTGCGCCTAATAAGCAGTTTTCGCCCATCGAGATAACTAACTGACCACCGCCACTTAATGTACCCATGATAGACGCGCCGCCACCGATATCAGAACCGTTACCAACCATGACACCGGCAGAAATACGACCTTCAACCATGCTCACGCCTTCAGTACCGGCGTTAAAGTTAACAAAACCTTCATGCATGATAGTCGTACCTTCACCAACGTGTGCGCCTAAACGTACACGTGCAGTATGGGCAATACGAACACCAGTCGGTACCACGTAGTCTGTCATTTTAGGGAATTTATCCACACAGCTTACCGTTAATACTTCACCCTCAAGACGCGCTGCTATTTGACGGTCTGCCAGTTCAGGTAAATCGATAGGGCCTAGGTTTGTCCAAGCGATGTTATGCAGTAGACCAAAGATACCGTCAAGTACAGTACCGTGTGGTTTCACTAAACGGTGTGAAATCAGCTGTAGCTTTAAATAGCCTTCAGCAACTGATGCTGGTTTTTCGTCAGTTGCCAGAATCACAAGTACTAATGGCTGTTTGCTGTTTGCTGCTGCAGTTGCAAATTTAGCGTTAGCCGCATCATCGTTTGCAGTGAATGCAGCAGCAAGTTGTGTTGCTTGAGCAGGCGTTACTTCAATAACTTCATTTTTACCTTGATAAGTAACGATCTCGCTAATATCAGCAACCAATTTATCACTTGGGTTTAGTAGCGGATTAGGGAAAAAAGCTTCGATAATTTTACCTGCAGTGTTTTTAGTTGCACTACCGAAAGCGAGTGAAAAAGTTGCCATAGCTGAGAAATCTCCATTTAGAATAAAGGCGTGATATTCATACATCACGCCGGATCTGAGTATTTATTTTTTATCAATAATAAAATATTACTGTTAGTTCTATCACATTTCGCTTTGTGGTTTCAAAGAAAATGATGATTGTTATTTTTCGATCAGTTAGCTATCGGCTAATTCGGTGATTAGATTATGACGTAATTCCGCTTGCTGTTCTGGTGATAAAGGTTGATTATTATTACCGGAAATAATAAAGAAATCCTCAGCGCGTTCACCAATTGTTGAGATTTTAGCATTATGTAAGACGATATTTTCTGAGCTTAATATCGCGCTAATACGCGCTAGTAACCCAGGCGTATCCAAGGTGATGATCTCGACAAAGGTACGTTTTTTCTTGGTGGCTAAAAACGTGACTTTAGTTTTTACCGAGAATTGCTTTATTTGTCGTGGAATACGCTGCTTTCTTAATACTGGCGCTTTAGCCTCTGTTAACACTGTTTCTAATGATTCTTGTAATGCGTAAACGCGATCAGCGGCGAGGGTATCGCCGGTTTGATCTAAGATCACGAAACTATCGAGCACATAGCCATTACGACTTGAAGTGATCTTAGCATCATGAATGTTTAAGCATTTATTACCTAATGCAGAAACAGCAGAGGAAAATAGATGTTTATTTTCTTTCGCATAAATGAATACTTCATTACCACCACGGGTACTATTTTGACTGATGAGCACCAAGGGCTTGCTTGGATCTTGATGATTCAAAATTCCTGTCGTGTGCCAACAGATCTGACCCGGATCGTTACGTAAAAAATACTCGGAGCGGAATGTGGCCCACAAGGCTTGGATCTGTTCGAGACTAAAGCTGCTATTCTCTAAAAAAGCTAACGCAGTATCTTTGTTGTGACGGATCCTGAATTTAGCATCTAATGGGTTTTCTAAACCGCGGCGCAGCGCTTGCTGTGTGAGGAAGTATAATTCACGTAGCAATGAACCTTTCCAGTTATTCCATAAGGTATCATTGGTCGCGCAGATATCGGCAACCGTGAGGCAATAAAGGTAATTTAAATGCTCTTGATCGCCAATAGTACGGGCAAACTCAGTAATGATTTCAGGATCATGAATATCACGGCGCTGCGCAGTAACCGACATTAATAAATGGTATTTTACTAATCGCGCAACGAGTTTACGATCGGCTTTGTTGATACCGTGTTTCTTACAAAAAGCACGAACATCAATAGCGCCAATTTCGGAATGATTACCTTTTTGACCTTTACCTATGTCATGAAAAATAGCCGCGATAAGTAACAATTCGGGCTTTTCTAAGCGCGGGTATATCTCACAGCATAACGGGTGTGTTTCTTTGGTTTCATCACGCTTGTAAGAATCAATGATTTTGACTAAACGATGGGTATGTTCGTCGACAGTGTAATTATGAAATAGATCAAATTGCATTTGCCCTAAAATACGACTCCACTGTGGAATGTAAGCTGCAATAACACCGTGTTTATGCATTAGCGTCAGTGCTAAACCACTGGCGTTAGGATGCTTAAGCAATAGCATGAATTGCTCTCGACATTCGGGGATGTCTTCTAACCACATGGTGAGTTTACGTCTGGCGTCACGGAGTTCACGTATGGTGCCAGCATAAATACCAGTGATATGTTTGTTATCTGCAATATGGCAGAACAGCTCAATAATAGCACTGGGACGACGGGTAAATAGATCGGTGCTGGTGGTATCAATTAAACTGCCACGGAGACGGAAATCGGCGGTGATGTTACGTACATCCATACCGACGTGCCCGAGGATCGCCTGATTAAAAAGCTGTAGTAGCATTTCATTGAGCTCGGTAACACGACGAATAGTTTGGTAAAATTGTTTCATCATGGTTTCAACAGCATGATTACCATCGCCGTTATAACCTAACGCGTCCGCAACGGTTGTTTGGCGGTCGAAGAGCAAGCGGTTATCACAACGCTTTAGTCCAAGGTGTAGGGCAAATCTAACCCGCCATAAAAAATTCTGACAATCTTCCAGTTCGCGGTATTCACCTTTGGTTAAAAAACCATGGTTAGTTAATTCTAAAAAGCTGTTAGAGCCAAAGTGACGGCGGGTGATCCACAGGATAGTTTGTAAATCGCGTAATCCACCTGGGCTGCTTTTTAAATCTGGCTCTAAATTGTATGAAGAGCCTTTAAATTGATGATGTCGAGCAAGTTGTTCTTCATGCTTGGCTTGGAAAAAATCTTGGCTTGGCCAGAATGTTTCCGGATCTATAATGTCTTGTAGTTGTGCATAAGTGTCTTCCGAGCCTGTGATCAAGCGCGATTCTAATAGGTTGGTCGCAATTGTGATGTCGCCCAAGCCCTTCTCTAAACACTCTTCGATAGTGCGAACACTGTGTCCGACCTCTAAGCGCAGATCCCATAACATGGTGATAAAGAGCGATATAGCCTGCTCTTGCTCTGTGGTTAAGGTTGTCGTCGTGGTGATCAGCAGATCTATGTCTGATTTAGGGTGCAATTCGCCACGGCCATAACCGCCGACGGCAACCAGTGCTAATTCCGAATGTGTGGATAAGGTAAACTTTTGCCAAAGACGATTCAACAATTGGTCCATGTATTCTGCGCGGCAAGATACTAACGCAATAATATCATCGCCATCAAAGAAGCGCTGTTCAAGCCAAGACTGAAACTCTTGCATGTGTGTTTTACAATGACTAAGGGTTAACTCTTCATCTGCGAGTAATGCGGGAACATATTGAGTTGTATCCATACGACGCCTTCCTGGAGTTCGATAGAAAAATGGGAACTGCAGGCGCGGTTCCCATGTGAACTAATTTTAAAATGAGTGTTTATCTACAATTAATTTTTTAAGATACGCGGGATTGTTTCTTCGTCACGTAATGTTAGGATTTCACAGCCGTCTTTAGTCACGACAAGTGTGTGCTCCCATTGCGCTGAATTTTTATTATCTTTTGTTAGTACAGTCCAATGATCATCAGCAACTACGTTGTGTTTTTTACCTGCGTTAATCATAGGTTCAATCGTGAAACACATGCCTTCTTTAAGCACTAGGTTTTGATTACTCTCGTTGAAGCGAGATTTGTAATGTAATACTTGTGGTTCTTCATGGAATTTGTCACCAATACCGTGACCACAGTATTCTTCTACGATTGAGTATTTACGTGTCGGGTTCGCTTTATTGTGCGCTTTGATTTTTTTCTCAATGATTTCACCTATACGGCTTAATCGCGCACCTGGTTTGACTTGACGTAAACCTTCATAGAGTGCTTCTTGTGAGATGCGGCATAATTGCTTATCACGCGGAGATACTTCACCGATGAAAAACATTTTTGATGTATCGCCGTGGAAACCATTTTTGATCACTGTGATATCCATATTCAGGATATCGCCATCTTCTAGCGGGCGATCATCTGGCACACCGTGGCACACAACGGTGTTGATTGATGTACAGATCGATTTTGGAAATGCAGTATCATCGTTTTCATCATAGCTTGGGTAATACAAAGGCGCTGATAATGCGTCGTTTGCTAAAGTGAATTCATGACAACGGTCATTTAATTCCTGAGTGGTCACCCCAGCAACTACAAACGGTTCGATCATTTCTAGTACTTGTGCTGCTAGACGACCAGCAACACGCATTTTTTCGATTTGCTCTTCAGTTTTAATGACTACGCTCATTTTTCACTCTTCAATATATAGAATATAGATGTTTTGTTTATGACTATATTGTAACGCTAATGCGAGTGATAAGCATAAATTTTTTTGTAATTCAAAGTCTCATTATCAAGTGCTGACTATTTATAGCTGTTTTGCTGGTAATTTATAGCGTAATTAATTTATTTATAGGCAGGATAAATCCTCATGAAAAACGATAATTAAGGTGATGATTAGCGTTATTCAATCGTATAAATGAAAAAAAATCGCGTGACAAAAATTTGTGCTATTTATCTGTATATGGTATAAAGCGCGCAATGAATTAACAAATTTCTGTTACAGGTTGTTTATTAACTTCATACACACATATTTTATATAAATCACACACACATCGGCACATTTATCGGGGTGCTTTTGCTTTGTTTGGTAACTGTTTGATTATCTTACTATTACTTAGAAGTTGAAGTCGAAAAAATGGGATGTGTGGAGGCCTAACCCCATACAAAACAAAGGAAATTTATAATGGCTACTGTATCAATGCGCGATATGCTACAAGCTGGTGTTCACTTCGGTCACCAAACTCGTTACTGGAACCCAAAAATGAAGCAATTCATTTTCGGTGCTCGTAGTAAAGTACATATCATCAACTTAGAACAAACTGTACCTATGTTCAACGAAGCTCTTGGTTTCATCAAAAGCGTTGCAGACAAAAAAGGTAAAGTTCTTTTTGTTGGTACTAAAAAAGCTGCTGGCGAAACAATCAAAGAAGCTGCACTTTCATGTGACCAGTTCTACGTTGATCACCGCTGGTTAGGCGGTATGTTGACTAACTGGAAAACAGTTCGTCAATCAATCAAACGTCTAACTACTCTAGAAGCACAATCACAAGACGGTACATTCGAGCAACTTACTAAGAAAGAAGCTCTAATGAACACTCGTGAAATGGAAAAACTAGAGAAAAGCCTTGGTGGTATCAAAACTATGGGCGGTTTACCTGACGTTATCTTCATTATCGATGCTGACCACGAGCACATCGCTATTAAAGAAGCTAACAACCTAGGTATCCCAGTAGTAGCTATTGTTGATACAAACTCAAACCCAGACAACATCGATTTCGTTGTACCTGGTAACGATGATGCGATCCGTGCTATCAAACTTTATGCAGGTGCTGTAGCAGCAACTGTAAATGAAGGCCGTAATCAAGACATCGCTGCACAAGCTGAAAGCGACTTCATCGAAGAAGCTAAATAATAGCTTTTCGATTTGATCGATGCTCTTATTAACTAAGTGCACTATTTAGTTAGCAGGAGCCATATGGCTCCTGTTTTTTTTTGTATAAGAATTGAGGAAATTACCCATGGCAATTACTGCTGCAATGGTTAAAGAACTGCGCGAACGTACAGCTGCAGGTATGATGGATTGTAAGAAAGCGCTTGTTGCTGCTGAAGGCGACATGGAATTAGCAATCGAGAACATGCGTAAATCAGGCGCTGTTAAAGCGGCTAAAAAAGCTGGTCGTATTGCTGCTGAAGGCGTGATCAAAACTAAAGTTGCTAACGGCGTTGCTGTTCTAGTTGAAATCAACTCAGAAACAGATTTCGTAGCAAAAGATGCAAGCTTCCTAGCATTTGCTAACCAAGTTGTTGAAGTAGCTCACGCTGGTGAATTCGATTCAGCTGAAGCACTACTAGCTGCTAAATTTGATGCTGAATTAACAGTTGAAGAAGCGCGTGCTAACCTTATTGCTAAAATTGGCGAGAACATCAATGTTCGTCGTTCAGTTGTAGTTAAAGGTGAAAACCTAGCTGAATACGTACACAGCGGTACTATCGGTGTTGTTACATCACTTAAAGGCGGCGACGCTGAATTAGCTAAGAAAATCGCTATGCACGTAGCAGCAGCTAAGCCTGAATTCGTTAAACCTGAAGATGTACCAGCTTCAGTTGTTGAAAAAGAAAAAGCGATCCAAATCGACATCGCAGTGAACAGTGGCAAACCACAAGAAATCGCTGAGAAAATGGTTGTCGGTCGTATGAAGAAATTTACTGGTGAAGTGAGCCTTACAGGTCAAGCTTTCATCATGGAACCTTCAAAAACTGTTGGTCAACTTCTTAAAGAAGAAGGCGCAGACGTTGAAACATTTATCCGCATCGAAGTGGGTGAAGGTATCGAGAAAGCGGAAGATGATTTCGCCGCTGAAGTTGCAGCTACAGTAGCAGCAGCAAAAAAAGCATAATTTAATCATTGCTTAAGATTTAATATAGACCGCGGCTTAGGCTGCGGTTTTTCCACAATTAGGATAAAGAGATCATGATGACTACCAACCCGAAACCTGCATATCGTCGTATTTTATTAAAGCTTAGTGGTGAAGCTCTAATGGGAGAAGAAAGCTTTGGTATTGACCCTAAAGTTCTAGATCGCATGGCGCAAGAGATTAAAGAAATTGTTGAGTTAGGTGTTCAAGTTGGTTTGGTTATTGGTGGCGGTAACTTATTCCGTGGTGCAGGTCTTGCTGAAGCGGGTATGAACCGTGTAGTGGGCGATCACATGGGCATGTTAGCAACTGTGATGAATGGCTTAGCAATGCGTGATGCACTACACCGTGCTTATGTGAATGCTCGTTTAATGTCTGCAATTGAATTACGTGGTGTATGTGACAGCTACAACTGGGCTGAAGCAATTAGTTTATTAAAAACAGGCCGAGTAGTAATCTTCTCTGCTGGTACAGGTAACCCATTCTGTACAACTGACTCGGCAGCATGTTTACGTGGTATTGAAATTGAAGCTGACATTGTATTGAAAGCGACAAAAGTTGACGGCGTATACTCTGAAGATCCAGTTAAAAATCCAAATGCTGAATTTTACGATACGCTTGAGTATCGTGAAGTTGTAGAAAAAGAACTTAAAATCATGGATCTATCTGCATTCACTATGGCGCGCGATCATAATTTACCAATGCGTGTATTTAACATGACGAAGCCAGGTGCTTTACGCCGTGTTATTATGGGTGAAGCTGAAGGCACATTGATTTCAAATGCAGCAAAGAAATAAAACTGAGTCTCAATTTCAGTAAATAAATACAATAGTTTAAAGTTTAGGGGGATTATAACAAGACCTCTAAATTGAATTGATTTACACTATGTCAGTTAATTCTCATAGTTAAAGCAGTGTTTGTACTGCCAATAAATTTAAGGAAGACGTTGTGATCAACGAAATTAAAGATGACGCTCAGACCCGTATGGGCAAAACTATCGAAGCACTAAAAGGCCAATTATCTAAAGTACGTACTGGCCGTGCACATCCAAGTATCCTAAACGGTATTACAGTTTCTTACTACGGTGCTAGCACACCGCTTAACCAAATTGGTAACGTAGGTACTGAAGATTCTCGTACACTAAGCATTACAGTATTTGATGCAACTATGGTTCAAGCTGTAGAAAAAGCAATCATGATGTCTGATTTGGGTCTTAACCCACAATCTGCTGGTACGAATATCCGTATTCCATTACCTGCACTAACTGAAGAACGTCGTAAGAGCTTAATTAAAGTTGTTCGCCATGATGCAGAGCAAGCACGTGTTGCTATTCGTAACATTCGTCGCGATGCAAACGGCGACATTAAAGGCTTACTAAAAGAAAAAGAAATCGGTGAAGATGAAGATCGCCGCGCACAAGATGAAGTGCAAAAACTGACTGATGTTTATATCAAGCAAGTTGATACAGTATTAGCAGATAAAGAAAAAGACTTAATGGAAGTGTAGTTTCGATTCCACTTTTAAGACGCCGTGTTTCGATGCGGCGCTTTAGATTTTAATGGATAAAGAAAGTATTTTTAATGGATAAAGACAGTAATGGTAAACTCAAGCGAACTCGAAGCGTTAGTTAATGACTCGAAACCTAAGCATGTTGCAATCATTATGGATGGCAACGGCCGTTGGGCTGAGCAGCGTGGCAAAATACGTGTTAAAGGCCACCATGAAGGTGTTAAGTCTGTTCGTCAAGTTGTAAGTAGTGCATTAACTATGGGAATTGAGTCGTTAACGCTATTTGCATTTAGTAGTGAAAATTGGCGCCGTCCGGAAGCTGAAGTGAGTGTGCTGATGAAATTATTCATGACAGTACTGACACGAGAAGTTAAGAAATTACACAAAAATCAAATCCGCCTAAAAATCATTGGCGATGTATCTGCATTTAGTCCTGCTATTCAAGCCAAGATTACTGAGGCTGAAACGTTAACACGTAACAACACCAAGCTCATACTTAATATTGCAGCCAACTACGGCGGTCAATCAGATATTGCCAATGCAGCAAAACAGATTGCTATCGCGGTTAAAACTGGGGCTGTGAGTATCGATGAAATTGATGATAAAATGCTCGGGCAACATATTGCCATGGCTGACCAAGCAGCGGTCGATTTGATGATCCGTACTGGTGGCGACCACCGAATTAGTAACTTTTTGTTGTGGCAACTCGCGTATGCAGAATTATTGTTTACTGATACCTTGTGGCCAGATTTTGATAGCGCCGCTTTTGAAGATGCCATCTTTAATTTTGTAAACAGAGAACGTCGTTTTGGCGGTACTGGTGCTCAGATCAGAGCGATCTTAACGAAGCAGCAATAAACACATATATAAACGTTTAGATATTGTCTGAACGTTTTTCAATAGGAGAACAAGTTTTGCTCAAGCAACGAATCACGACTGCATTAATTTTAGCGCCCCTAGCGCTTGCCGCTATTTTTTTGTTACCGCTGCAATGGTATGCACTAGCTATCGCAGGTGTTTTTATACTCGCAACAAAAGAGTGGGCTGTATTGGTTGATAAAAACAATACTAAATTACCGAACGCCCTCATTGTCGGTTATTCACTTATTTTGGGTGCTTCATTATTAGTTATCCCACCTGACGTACGTAATATCTGGCAAGTCAGTGCTGGTGAAATTGTCTTAGTACCCTTAGTCAGTGCTATTTTAAGCATTGGTGCGATTTGGTGGGTTATTTGTGCAGGCTTAGTATTAACTTATCCTAATAGTGCCAAAGCATGGACTAAGAATACATTCGTGAAAGTTGTTTTTGGTATTGTGACATTAGTGCCATTTTTCTGGGCGATGTTAGCACTGCGTTCTTTTGATTACGCGCATGACCAACAGTCTGGTGCATGGTTAGTGATGTTGGTGATGTTCTTGGTGTGGGGCGCAGATTCAGGTGCTTATTTCACCGGTAAGAAATTTGGTAAAAATAAATTAGCACCAAAAGTAAGCCCGGGTAAAACACGAGAAGGCTTTCTTGGTGGTGTTGCTGTGTCGATGATTATTGCGTTAATTGCTGCCGTTGTGATGGCTGTTTCACCTTCAGGGGAACTTGATAGCACCAAGCTTGTCATAGTTTTGTTCACGTGTTTTGTTACTTCAATTTCATCAACATTAGGTGATCTTAATGAGAGTATGTTCAAACGTGAAGCGGGCGTAAAGGACAGTGGAACATTATTACCTGGCCATGGTGGCATTTTAGATCGTATAGATAGTTTAACGGCTGCATTACCGGTATTTGCTGTTATTTATTTAGTTTGTTTTTAAGGGAGCGTTACTGTGATTGGATTAACGATACTGGGTGCAACCGGCTCGATCGGTAAAAGTACCCTTGCTGTTATTCGTCAAAATCCTGAGCGCTTTCGGGTACTGGCTTTAACCGCTAATAGTAATGTTACTGAGATGCTGGCGCAATGTTTAGAGTTTAAACCTTGTTATGCAGTGATGCTTAATGACGGTGCTGCGAGCCAGTTAGCGCAACAACTAAAATCACTTAACTGTTCTACTGAAGTGTTATCAGGGCGCGATGCTCTATGCCAGGTTGCCGCGCTTGATGAGAATGATATGGTGATGGCTGCGATTGTTGGTGCTGCTGGACTGATGCCAACCTTAGCTGCTGTACGTGCTGGTAAACGTATTTTACTGGCAAACAAAGAAGCGTTAGTGATGTCTGGTGCTTTGTTTATGGATGAAGTAAAAGCCAGCGGCGCTGAGCTATTACCGATTGATAGTGAACACAACGCCATATTCCAGGCTATGCCTGTAGCGGTGCAAAATAACCTCGGGTTTTGTGATCTGATTGCAGAGGGGATCAGTAAGATCCTGTTAACCGGTTCTGGCGGACCATTTCGCTATAGCAATATTGCTGACTTGGCAGCAGTGACTCCTGCACAAGCTTGTGCACATCCTAATTGGTCTATGGGTCAGAAGATCTCAGTAGACTCTGCGACTATGATGAATAAAGGCTTAGAGTATATCGAGGCTAAATGGCTGTTCAATGCGGATGAATCTCAGATCCAAGTGGTTATCCACCCCCAGTCAGTGATTCATTCTATGGTGCAATACACAGATGGTTCAGTATTAGCCCAGATGGGTGAACCGGATATGTGTACCCCAATTGCCCACGCAATGGCTTATCCAAAACGTATTCCTTCAGGTGTTAAACCGCTCGATTTTTTCGAGATGGGTGAACTGACTTTCTTGAAACCTGATTATACGCGTTACCCTTGTTTGAAATTAGCGATTGATGCGTGTTACCAAGGTCAAGTGGCAACAACAACATTAAACGCGACCAATGAGGTTGCGGTTGATGCCTTCTTAACCGGACAAATTGGTTTTACGGATATAGCCCGTGTAAATGCGACGGTTTTGGAAGCTTTAACTTTTTCTGAAGCAAAAAGTATTGATGCATTGATTGAGATTGATGCAATGGCGCGAATTGACGCCCAACAAACAATAAGCAGAGTAACAAAATGATATCGTCTTTATGGAATCTAGGTGCATTTATTGTTGCCCTAGGTATTTTAGTTGCTATACATGAATTTGGTCATTTTTGGGTCGCCCGTCGTTGTGGTGTTAAAGTATTACGTTTTTCGATTGGTTTTGGTAAAACCATCTGGATGCGCACCGGTAAAGATGGCACTGAATATGCGGTAGCGATGATCCCCCTTGGTGGCTTTGTGAAGATGCTCGATGAGCGTGTGGATGATGTACCTGAAGAATTAAAATCGCAATCGTTTAACCGCAAACCTGTATTAGCGCGGATCGCCATTGTGGCCGCTGGGCCATTAGCTAATTTCGCGTTAGCGATTGTGGCATTTTGGTTTATGTTCATGATCGGTGTGCCGAGTGTAAAGCCTGTGATAGGCGAAGTTGTCCCGCATTCTGTAATGGCTGACGCTGGCGTTACAAATAAAGCGATTATTACCGCAATTGACGGTCAAAAAGTGCAAGATTGGAACGACGTGAGTCTTAAACTGATTGAGCATATGGGCGAACCGTCAATGGTGATGCAGTTATATTTAGAGGAGACGAATTATACCGTTTCTCGACAGGTTGATCTTAGTGAGTGGCAGTTTGATCCGGAGCGTGAATCACCGATCACAAGTATGGGATTAACACCTTACCGACCTGCCGTGAGTCAAGAACTGGCTGAAGTCATTAAAGGCGGAGCCGGCGAAAAAGCGGGATTGCTCGCGGGTGACAAAATAATTGCCATTGCACAACAGCCAATTGATAGCTGGGCGATGCTGGTAGAGAAAGTACAAAATAGTCCAGATCAAACATTAGCGGTAAGTATACTGCGTAATGGCCAACAACTAGAATTAACAATGACACCAAAAGGCAAAACGGGTACTGATGGTTCATTTAAAGGTTATTTAGGCGTTGCACCTGTTGTAGCCAGTTATCCTGAAGATTATCTTGTTGATATTCAATATGGTATTCTAGATTCAGTGCAACAATCGGTGGAGCGTACTTGGCAGTTAACCGCGCTTACCTTTAAGATGATAGGTCGCTTAATTACAGGTGACATTTCGCTAAATAACCTAAGTGGCCCTATTTCTATTGCCAAAAGTGCTGGTGCCAGTGCTGATTATGGTTTGGTTTATTTCTTAGGTTTCTTGGCTTTAATTAGTGTTAATTTAGGCTTAATGAATTTAATGCCACTGCCAGTACTAGATGGTGGTCATCTAGTGTATTACACATTTGAACTTATTACTGGTCGACCTGTATCTGAAAAGATCCAAGAGTTCGGTTTTAAAATCGGTTCAGTCATTATTATGCTACTAACGGGACTTGCCTTATTTAATGACTTTGCTCGTTTATAAGTCATTGAATTGCGTTTTAGGGATTATTTACTCAGAATGATAATTAATAAATATTTAGCTGGAGCACTTCTTTCAAGTGCTTGCCTGCTTACAAGTACAGCAGCAATTGCGAATAGCTTCATTGTTGACGATATTCAAGTTGAAGGCTTACAACGTGTAACGCTTGGTGCAGCATTGTTGAATATTCCGCTGCGAGAAGGCGATAGCGTTAGTCGCAGTGATACCGCTCTAGCGGTGAAAAAGCTGTACGAATCAGGTAACTTTGATGATATCGAATTATATCGTGATGGCTCGACACTGGTCTTTAAAGTAACGGAATTACCGACTATTAGTAGCATTGAGTTTGTTGGTAATGAAGCGATTCCTGAAGAACAATTACAAGAGAGCCTGAATTCATCGGGCATTCGTGTTGGCGAGCCTATCGACCGTACTATTATTCGTTCGGTAGAGCAGGGCTTACAGGAATTCTATTATGGCGCAGGTCGTTATAGTGCAAAAATAAATACCATTATTACCCCATTACCACGTAACCGTATTGATATTAAATTTAGCTTTGTTGAAGGTAAATCAGCGGAAATTAAACAGTTAAATATCTTAGGTAACACGGTTTACTCGACAGCAGAATTAAAGAATATATTTGATCTGAGTGATCATACGCCGTGGTGGAACTTTATGGCCGATCAGCAGTACCAAAAACAAATGCTGGCGGGTGATTTAGAAAAACTACGTAGCTATTATGTTGATAAGGGTTATATCCGTTTTAAAACCGAATCAACGCAAGTATCAATGACACCGGATAAACAAGGCATTTATATCACCCTTAAAGTGGATGAAGGTGAGCAATATAAACTGGGCCATATTGTATTAACCGGTGACCTGTTAGGCAAAGAGCAAGAGTTACGTGGTTTATTATCGCTGAATTCAGGTGAGCTTTACAGTGGTGCAAGTGTGACTGCCACGGAAGAGAGCCTTAGCCGTTATTTAAGTCGTTTTGGTTATGCGTATCCAAAAGTATCGACGTATCCAGAAATCAATGACGAAGACCATACTGTTAATCTGACGATTGCGGTTGAACCGGGTCCACGCATCTATGTGCGCCGCATCAACTTTGCTGGTAATGATGTGACGAAAGATGAAGTACTACGTCGTGAAATGCGTCAAATGGAAGGTACTTGGTTATCTAATCGTTTAATTGATCGTTCTAAAACTCGTCTCAATCAACTTGGTTTCTTTGAAACGGTAAATACCAATACCGTGCGTGTACCGGGTGAGCCAGATGTGGTTGATGTCAATGTACAAGTGAAGGAACAACCCGCAGGCTCATTTAATGCTGGTATTGGTTATGGTTCTGAATCGGGCTTGAGTCTAAATGCTGGTATTCAGCAGGACAATTTCTTTGGTACAGGTAACAAAGCTGGTATCAGTGTCAGTACCAATGATTATTCAAAAAATGCTAGCTTAAATTATACTGACCCGTACTTTACGGTTGATGGTGTGAGCTTTGGTGGTAAGGTCTATTTCACTGATTTTGAAGCATCAGAAGCGGATATTGTTGATTATAACAACCGTACTTACGGTGTGTCGGGTACATTAGGTTTCCCAGTAAATGAAAATAATACCCTGAGCTTTAGTTTAGGTTATGAGTGGAATAAGATCTCGCAAACGACGACTTATGCGCAAACCCAAATTTTTTGGGACATTTATGATAAAGACTTTGATGCCGATGGTAGTTTCGTGGTATTCCAAGGTTTTGATGTGTCTGCATCTTGGCGCCGCCGTACGCTAAACCGAGGTGTGTTTGCTACATCAGGTTCAGAGCAAAAAGCTAACTTTACCATGACGGTACCGGGCTCGGATGTACAGTACTTTAAAATGAGTTTTGATAACAAGTATTATGTGCCGATCTCAAGTAACCACCGCTGGTCGTTCTTGATGCGTGGTCGTGTTGCTTATGGTAATGGTTATGGAACAACGTCAAATGGCGATGATCATGTCCTACCATTTTATGAAAATTACTATGCCGGCGGTTTCTATTCGGTACGTGGCTTTAACAGCAATACCATTAGTCCAAAAGGTATACAGACGACACCAGGTACAGGCGGTAACGGTGGTAATAACGAGTATGTAGCAACGGATTCTTCAGTTGGTGGTAATGCGCTAGCAACGGGTAGTGTTGAGTTGATTTTCCCAACGCCGTTTTTAAGTGAAGAATATGCCAACCTTGTACGTACCACGGTATTTGTTGATGCCGGTTCAGTATGGGACACTGAATTTAGTTCAGATGATTATCCAAGCGGAAGTTGCTCAAGCAATTGTGAATATTTTGGTGACTATTCAGACCCTGCGCGCATACGTGCTTCTTTAGGTGTCAGTTTACAGTGGTTATCACCCATGGGCCCATTAGTATTCTCGCTTGCAACACCATTGAAAGAATACGAAGGCGACAAAACAGAAGTATTCACTTTTAATATTGGTAGTACTTTCTAAGTAATTTAAAGTGTTTTCTAAGAATATATAATGCAATAAATGCGTACGTGCAGAATGAGGACGTACGCCTTAAGTTTAAATCTAATTAGGGATTAAAATGAAAAAAATTATTAAAGCAACCGCATTAGCATTGGCGCTTGGCGCATCGTTTACAGCAAGTGCAGCGGGTTATGCTGTTGTTGACGCAGGTAAGATCTTACAACAGTTGCCGCAACGTGAAGCGATTGGTAAACGCTTGAATGAAGAATTTCAAATACGAGCTGTTGAACTTAATAAATTGCAAAAAGAATTGGTAGCATTAAACGAGAAGCGTCAACGTGATGCGGCGTTAATGACACCACAAGAACAAACGAAACTGGTTAGAAAATTAGAAGAATTAGATGCGCAGCTCAAATTAAAGGGCAAGGCATTTAAAGAAGATCAACAGCGCCGTGGCCAAGAAGAAAATAACAAACTATTAGTGTTATTGCAGCAAGCTATCGAAACTGTGTCTAAGCGTGATGGTTATGAATTAGTGTTGACTAAGCAAGCGGCTTTGTTTGTTGATCCAAAATTAGATATTTCAGACAAAGTTATTCAAGAATTAAGCAAGTAGCTATATTTAAAGTCATAAGAATTGTAGTAAAATAGTATAAATTTTTATAAGTGGAAAGGTTTAACATGGCAATGACGTTACAACAAATAGCAACGGCAATTCAAGCTGAGCTACACGGCGATGGCAATATCGAGATTAGTACGATTAGTTCGATGCAAAATGCACAGCCGGGTAGTATTACTTTTTTAAGTGATAGCAAATACAGTGCTCAACTCGCTAGTGTTGCCGCTTCAGCTGTCATTGTTAAATCGGATGATCTTGCCGCGTGTAATACCAATGCCTTAGTGATGAAAAATCCGTATGTTGGTTTTGCACTTGTTGCACAGTTACTGGATACAACTCCCGCACCAGCGACAGATATTGCGCCAAGTGCTGTGATTGCAGAGGATGTGGTATTAGGTGACAATGTCGCTATCGGTGCCAATGCGGTTATCGAAACGGGTGTGACGTTAGCGGATAACGTTGTGATCGGTGCTGGTTGTTTTGTTGGTAAAGATACCAGCATTGGTCAGAGCACTAAATTGTGGGCAAATGTTACTATTTACCACAATATTGCCATTGGCAGCGATTGTTTGATCCAAAGTGGTACTGTTATCGGCGCGGATGGCTTTGGTTATGCAAATGATGGCGGAAAATGGATCAAGATCCCACAACTTGGTCGTGTGATTATTGGCGATCGTGTTGAGATCGGCGCATGTACAACGATTGATCGTGGTGCGTTAGATAATACCATTATTAGCGACGGCGTGATTTTAGATAATCAGTGTCAAGTTGGCCATAATGTAGAAATTGGTGAAAACACCGCTATCTCTGGCGGTACCCTGTTAGCAGGAAGCTTAAAACTAGGTAAACAATGCATGATTGGTGGTGGTAGTGTTATCAATGGTCATATGGAAATAACCGATAACGTTAATATCACAGGTATGTCGATGGTAATGCGCCCGATTGATAAAGCAGGTCTGTATTCATCTGGTATTCCGGCACAAACTAATCGTGAATGGCGTCGTCAAACGGCCCGTGTAATGAAAATTGATGATATGCATAAACGCTTATCTAAACTAGAAAAATTAAGCTAAACCTAAGCGCTATAATGCTTTCGTTGCGACAGGAATTAAAATTTTGAGCGAACAAAAAAATACCATCGAAATACAAGAAATCATGAGTCTTTTACCACATCGTTACCCGTTTTTACTGGTTGATCGTGTATTGGATTATGTACCGGGAAAGTCGATCCATGCAGTTAAAAATGTGTCGGTCAATGAGCCGCAATTTACTGGCCATTTCCCAACCAACCCTATTTTCCCTGGTGTATTGATTTTAGAAGCATTGGCTCAAGCATCGGGTTTGTTAGGTTATAAGTCTGATGGCGGTCCAGCAGACAATGAATTGTATTATTTTGCTGGTATTGATAAGGCGCGTTTCCGCAAACCGGTTGTACCTGGCGATGTTTTACACCTACACATAGAATTAATCAAAGAACGCCGTGGTATCGGTCGCTTTACTGCTATTGCAAAAGTAGATGGTAAAGTAGTTTGCGATGCTGAGATCATGTGCGCGAAACGAGAGGCTAACTAGTGATCCATGAAACAGCTATTGTGCATGAAAGCGCAAAAATTGGTAACAATGTAAAAATTGGTCCTTGGACTATCGTTGGTGAAAACGTAGAGATTGGCGATGATTGTGTTATTGCCTCTCATGTTGTTATTAATGGTCCATGCAAAATTGGTAAAGGTAATCGCTTTTTCCAATACGGTTCAATCGGTGAAGAATGCCAAGATCTAAAATATGCGGGTGAACACACACGTCTTGAGATTGGTGATAATAATGTATTTCGCGAAGGCGTCACCATTCACCGTGGAACAGTACAAGACCAGGGTTTAACCAAAATTGGTAGCAATAGTTTATTCATGGTTAATGCACACGTTGCACACGATGTTATGATCGGTGATAACTGTATTTTTGCTAATAATGCGACCTTAGCGGGTCATGTACATATTGGTGATTATGTTATTTTTGGTGGTCACGCGGCTATTCACCAGTTTGGTAAAGTGGGTTCTCATGCCTTCGTTGCCGGTGGTTCGGTTATCATTAAAGATATCCCGCCTTATGTAATGGCATCAGGTCATCACGCTAAGCCTTTTGGTATCAACTCTGAAGGCCTTAAGCGCCGTGGATTTGATGCTGAAGCGATTAAAGCTGTTAAGCGTGCTTATCGTGTATTATTCCGTCAAGGTAATACAGTTGCTGAAGCATTAGCAGCATTAGAAGAAAGTGCAAATGAACAACCAAGCGTTGCTTTGTTTACAGAATTTTTAAAAACCAATGAACGTGGTATTATTCGTTAATCGTATTCTTTATAGATAGCTTACAATGACAACGAAACCATTACGTATTGGTATTATCGCCGGGGAAGTCTCTGGCGATATTTTAGCTGCCGCCCTGATCAAAGAAATTCAATCCCGTCACCCTGATGCTATTTTCGAAGGTATTGCTGGACCACGCATGCAAGCGCTTGGTTTTAATACGCTGTTTGAAATGGAAGAGCTATCTGTTTTTGGTCTTGTCGAAGTACTCGGCCGGTTACCAAGACTGTTTAAAGTAAAACGTGAAGTCCTTGCCCATTTTAAGCAAAACCCACCAGATATCTTTATTGGTGTCGATGCGCCAGATTTTAATATTCCCATTGAATTAAAGCTTAAAGCAGATGGCATAAAAACTGTGCATTATGTAAGCCCTTCGGTTTGGGCATGGCGTCAAAAGCGTGTTTTCAAAATTAAAAAAGCAGTCGATATGGTATTAGCGTTTCTGCCGTTTGAAAAAGCGTTTTATGATGAATATGATGTGCCGTGTCGTTTTGTCGGCCACACGATGGCTGATGCTATTCCATTAGTAGGTGCGGATAAGCAAGCCGCTATTAGTGAACTTAAGTTGGATCCTAAACAGCGTTACGTGGCTATTTTACCGGGTAGTCGTGCAGGCGAAGTTGGATTGCTGTCTGCAAGCTTTTTAGAAACGGCTATTTTGTTAAAACAGCGGTTTAGTGATTTACAGTTTGTGATCCCTATGGTCAATGAAGAACGTAAAGCACAGTTTATCGCGATTAAAGCAGAAGTTGCCCCTGATCTTGAGGTTATTATTTTAGATGGTCATGCGCGTGAAGCGATGGCTGTTGCTGATGCAGTATTGTTAGCGTCGGGTACGGCAGCATTGGAAACTATGTTGATGAAACGTGCTATGGTCGTCGGTTATCGCGTTAAGCCGCTAACTTATAAGATCATGCTACGCTTGATGAAAGCACCCTTTGTATCATTACCTAACTTATTAGCGAAAAAAGAAATTGTCGCAGAGCGGTTACAAGATGATTGCCAGCCAGAAATTTTAGCGGATGAGATGGCGAAGTTGTTAACAACTGATAATGCAGCTCTCATTGAGCATTTTACTGAATTGCATGAGCAAATTCGTTGTAATGCGGACAAACAAGCTGCAGATGCAGTACTTGAATTAATTAATGACAATAATATCCCAGCAATATCGCAGAAATAGAGCAGGTAACTAACAATGTATGATGAAATAATTTATCCAGAAGGGAAACTTGTTGCTGGTGTTGACGAAGTTGGACGTGGTCCATTGGTTGGCGATGTCGTTACGGCTGCAGTGATATTAGATCCAAATAACCCCATTATCGGCTTAACGGATTCAAAAAAATTAAGCGAGAAAAAACGCCAGCTATTGTTCCCTGAAATTAAAGAGAAAGCATTAGCTTGGAGCATTGGCCGTTGTAGCCCTAGCGAAATTGATGAGCTGAATATCTTACAGGCGACCATGGTTGCCATGCAACGCGCAGTAGCAGGTTTAGCGATTCAACCTGAGCATGTATTTATTGATGGTAACCGTTGCCCTGTATTGCCAATGTCTGCTGAAGCTATTGTCAAAGGTGACTTACGCGTAGCCGAGATAAGTGCAGCGTCAATCTTAGCCAAAGTAGTGCGTGATACCGAGATGGAAGCACTGGATAAACGTTTTCCTGAATATGGTTTTTCCCAGCATAAAGGTTATCCAACCAAGGCACATATGGAAAAATTAGCCGAGCTTGGGCCGACAGAAGAATACCGTAAAAGTTTTAAACCTGTGCAACGCGCGTTAGGTTTATTGAAATAAGGTCAGGTGGCAGCGCGCCACTTGCTCGTTATTGTTTCTCGTTTATTTTATCTACTCTCAATTAGCAGAAATTTTTATTTATGGCAGAACCACGTTTTATTCACCTGCACTTACACTCTGAATTCTCAATGGTGGACAGCTTAGTACGTATTAAACGTCTTGCTCCTCGCTTACAAGAACTCAACATGCCCGCAGTCGCGTTAACCGATCAAACTAATATGTGTGCGTTGGTTAAGTTTTATGGTGCGATGGAACGCGCTGGTGTTAAACCTATTATTGGTGCTGACTTTTGGGTACAAAGTGAAGAGTACCCTGAAGAGCAGTTTAAAATCACGGCACTGGCTAAAGATAATAAAGGTTATAACAACATCACAGTACTGATCTCTAAAGCGTATAGCCGTGGTCATGTTGATGGTCGTGCGATTATTGATAAAGCGTGGTTAGCTGAACATGCTGAAGGTATTATCTTATTATCTGGTGCGCGTAACGGTGATGTCGGTAAGGCATTATTAAAAGGTAATGCGGCACTTGTTCAGCAATGCTTATCCTTCTACCAAGCCCATTTTCCTGATAGCTACTATCTTGAGTTGATTCGTACTGGTCGTCCAGACGAAGAAGCGTATCTGCACATGGCTATTGATTTGGCGACCCAGTATCAATTGCCTGTTGTGGCAACCAATGATGTTGTGTTCTTAAACGAAGATGAATTTGATGCGCATGAAATTCGCGTATCGATCCACGATGGTTATACGCTAGAAGATAAGCGCCGTCCTCGATTGTACAGTAAAGAACAATACTTACGCAGTGAAGAAGAAATGTGTGAGTTGTTTGCTGATATTCCCGAAGCATTGGCTAACTCGGTTGAAATTGCCAAACGTTGTAATGCCACGGTACGTTTAGGTGAATACTTTCTGCCTAATTTTCCGACGGGTGAACTTTCGACAGAAGACTTTTTAGTTAAAGTGTCTGAAGAAGGCTTAGTTGAGCGGTTAGATTTCTTATTCCCAGATCCGGAAGAGCGTGAGCGTCAGCGACCTGCCTATGAAGACCGTTTGGATGTTGAGCTGAAAGTAATCAACAACATGGGCTTTCCGGGTTACTTCTTGATCGTAATGGAGTTCATCCAATGGAGTAAGGATAATAATATTCCTGTAGGACCGGGTCGTGGTTCCGGTGCGGGCTCATTAGTGGCTTATGCGCTAAAAATTACCGATCTAGACCCGATTGAATATGAATTACTGTTCGAACGTTTCTTAAATCCAGAACGTGTCTCTATGCCCGATTTCGATGTCGATTTCTGTATGGATCGTCGTGACGAGGTAATTGATCACGTTGCTGAATTGTATGGTCGTGATGCGGTAAGTCAGATCATTACTTTTGGTACGATGGCGGCAAAAGCGGTAATTCGCGATGTAGGACGTGTGCTGGGTCATCCGTTTGGTTTTGTTGATCGTATTTCTAAGTTGATTCCGGCCGATCCGGGGATGAACTTAACCAAAGCATGGGAAATAGAACCACGCCTAGATGAATTATACCAAGGTGATGAAGAAGTACGTGCGCTGGTTGATATGGCACGTATTCTCGAAGGTGTTATCCGTAACGCCGGTAAACATGCCGGTGGTGTGGTTATTTCCCCGACCTTGATTACCGACTTTTCACCACTCTATTGTGATGATGTCGGTAGTAATCCGGTTACTCAGTTTGATAAGAATGACGTGGAAGAAGCCGGATTGGTTAAATTCGATTTCTTGGGTTTACGAACCTTAACCATTATTCAGTGGGCGCTGGATATGGCTAACCCCCATTTAATCAAACAAGGTAAAGAAGCGATCCGTATTGAGTCGATCGATATTACCGACCAGAAGTGTTTTGACTTATTACAACGTTCAGAAACGACCGCGGTATTCCAGCTTGAATCTCGTGGTATGAAAGATCTGATCCGACGCCTTAAACCCGATAGTTTTGAAGATATGATTGCACTGGTGGCTTTGTTCCGACCTGGTCCATTGCAATCGGGCATGGTAGATAACTTTATTGACCGTAAGCATGGCCGAGAAGAAGTGTCTTACCCCGATGCACAGTATCAACATGAATCATTGAAAGAAATTCTTGATCCGACTTACGGTATTATCCTGTACCAAGAACAAGTAATGCAGATTGCCCAAGTCTTATCTGGTTATACCCTCGGTGGCGCCGACATGCTACGTCGTGCTATGGGTAAGAAAAAACCAGAAGAGATGGAGAAACAGCGCGGTACCTTTAAAGAAGGTGCGGTTAATAATGGTGTCGACGGCGATCTGTCGATGAAGATCTTCGACCTGGTAGAGAAGTTCGCTGGTTACGGTTTCAACAAATCGCATTCTGCTGCTTATGCACTTGTATCGTATCAAACACTGTGGATGAAGACGCATTATCCGTCTTATTTCATCGCCGCGGTAATGTCTGCGGATATGGATAATACTGAAAAAGTCGTGACACTGGTTGATGAAGTTGAACGCATGGGCCTTAAGATTTTACCGCCTGATGTGAACAAAGGTCTGTTTAAATTTAACGTAGATGAAGACCAAACTATTATTTATGGTATTGGCGCGATTAAAGGGGTGGGTGAAGGCCCGATTGACGCGATTATTGCAGCCCGTGAAAGTGGTGGCGAGTTCTCTGATTTATTTGATTTTTGTAATCGTGTTGATTTGAAAAAGATCAATAAGCGTATCATGGAAAAGCTAATTTACGCCGGAGCATTAGATAAATTAGGTCCTCATCGCGCCGCGTTACATGCTACCTTACCTGAAGCTATGAAAGCGGCTGCGCAACATGCAATGGCTGAGGCGCATGGCCAAAGCGATCTGTTTGGTATTTTAACCACCGAACCGGAAGAAGTTGAAAGTAAGTTTGCCGATGTACCTGAGTGGCCTGATAAAGTCTGGTTAGAAGGCGAGCGCGAAACGCTCGGTCTTTACCTTACTGGCCATCCCATTAATCAGTATATTAAAGAAGTTAAGCGCTATTCGAGTAACCGCTTGAAAGACGTGAAACCGACTGAACGTGGTAAAGTGGTGACGGCGGTTGGTTTGGTTATTTCTGCGCAAGTGAAAGTGACCAAAAAAGGTACCCGCATGGGTATTTTGGAAATCGATGATAAGAGTGGCCGCTTAAGTGTGATGTTCTTCTCAGAAGCGTTTGAACGTTATGAAGAATATATAGCTAAAGATCGCATTTTAGTGATTACTGGAGAGGTCAGCTTTGACGATTTCAATGGTGGGTATAAGATGACCGCCAGAGAAGTTATGGATATTGAAGCGGCGCGTGAACGTTATGCGCGAGGCCTCACACTACAATTAAATGCAGACAAAATAAATGATGCGTTTATGGGTAAGTTTATGGAAACACTTGAACCTTATCGAGCAGGTACTTGTCCCATAAATATATGTTATCAACGTGCCGATGCCAGGGCGAAAATGACCTTAGGTGTAGAATGGCGAGTATCACCCACCGACGAGCTCCTCTACGGATTAGAGCTGATGTTAGGGTCGGGGAATGTTGAGCTTGAATTTGATTAGTACTGACGCGAGTAAACGTTCGTCATTAGCTATTAGCAATAATATTAGATAAGGAAGCAGTGCCTCATGGCCTTAAATTTTTTAGATTTTGAACAGCCTATTGCAGAATTACAGGCTCAAATCGACGAATTAAAACTTGTATCTGAAAACTCTGATGATGTTGATTTACAAGATGAGATATCACGTTTAGAAAAAAAGAATGCTGAATTAACAAAGAAAATATTCAGTGATATGAAACCTTGGGATGTGGCTAAGATGGCTCGTCATCCTCAACGTCCTTATACACTTGATTATATTGAACATGTGTTCACTGATTTTGATGAACTTGCGGGTGATCGAGCGTATGCTGACGATAAAGCGATTGTTGGTGGTACCGCACGTTTAGACGGTATGACAGTAATGATTATTGGCCAGCAGAAAGGCCGTGATACCAAGGAAAAATTAATACGTAATTTTGGTATGCCACGTCCGGAAGGTTACCGTAAAGCATTACGCTTAATGAAAATGGCTGAAAAATTCAACATGCCTATCATTACCTTCATTGATACTCCGGGCGCATACCCAGGTGTTGGCGCTGAAGAACGTGGCCAGAGTGAAGCGATTGCACGTAACTTGAAAGAAATGGCTGAGCTAACAGTACCAGTTATTTGTACTGTGATTGGTGAAGGTGGTTCTGGTGGTGCATTAGCGATTGGTGTTGGTGATCGCGTGAACATGCTGCAATACAGCACGTATTCGGTTATTTCTCCAGAAGGTTGTGCATCAATCTTATGGAAATCAGCAGATAAAGCGCCATTAGCGGCTGAAGCGATGGGTATCACTGCTCAGCGATTGAAGAGTTTAGATTTAATTAATACCGTTATTACCGAGCCGCTAGGTGGTGCACATCGTGATGTACCGCTAATGGCTGCGAACTTGAAAGAACGTATTAAAGCGGATCTTGCAGAGCTTGCGCCACTTGAGTCTGACACGTTATTAGATCAACGCTATGAGCGCTTAATGTCATTTGGCATGTAAGATACATATCGTGACGCTTTAGCTCACAAATACATTTTAAACCGCTGGTAGCGATATCTGCGGTTTTTTTGTATCTGATGTTTTTGTGGGTATACTATTCAGGTCTATTTTAACTGTGATTATACTTGTGGCTACGAACATCGATATCTTCTCTACATTTCAGAATTCGTTATTCCCGCTAACGGCGAGACCGTTGCAAATCGTACTTGCCTATAGCGGTGGCTTAGATTCGCATGTGTTATTACACTTACTTAGCCGCTACAAAGAATTATATCCGCAGCATGACTATCTTGCCGTCCATGTCCATCATGGTTTAAGTGATAATGCCGATGCGTGGTTGGCGCATTGCCAATTAACCGCCGCGGCTTTAGATATTAATTTGATCGCTGAAAAGGTTGTCCTTAATGTTGGCTCTCGTGAAAGTTTAGAAGCGAAAGCGCGTACTGCACGCTATGAAGTAATAGCTAAACACCTTAACGGTGAGTCACTGTTATTACTAGGACAGCATCTCGATGATCAGCTGGAAACTTTCTTGTTACAGCTCAAGCGTGGTGCGGGTGTAAAGGGGTTATCGGCGATGGCTGCCAATATGCCTTTTGCATTACAAAAAAACGGTCAAATAGTCAGACCTTTACTCACTCAGCCGCAACAAGCGCTGGTAGATTATGCTACGCAAGCTAATCTAAGCTGGGTTGAGGATGAAAGTAATAATGACGCCAGTTATGATCGTAATTTCTTACGTCATCAAATTATCCCCAGCTTAAAACAGCGCTGGCCAAACATTGCACATACAGTTCATCGTAGTGCTCAACTCTGCGCTGAGCAGCAAGCACTAGCTGATGAAATTGCAGAACTGGATCTTATTCGTTGCCAGCAGCCGTTCTCCGGATTAAAAATCAGTGAGCTGGTTAAGTTATCTAAAATTCGCCGTAACAATGTCATTCGTTTTTGGCTTACTTTACAATTTTTACCTATGCCAAGTCGTCATCATTTAGATAAGCTATGGCAAGAAGTGGTGCATGCTGCTGCTGATGCCAATCCACAATTAAGTTGGCAGGCAGGAGAGTTTCGCCGTTATCAAGGTGTGCTTTATAATCAGCAGAAACATGCGCAGTTAAAAGACTTCGTTATCACGCTTAAACATACCCAAAATCAAGTCATTCCGTTACCGGATAATATTGGGTTATTACATTTACAGAGTGAACCAATCGACGCCTTACAAACACAATCGCGAAAGAATGATGAGATTGCTACGGATGAAGCAGTTGATGCATACCATATAGGCATGTTTATCAAAAAACCGTTAGATAATGAGGAGGTGACGATTCGTTTTCGCGGTGAAGGGAAATGTCACCCCATTGGACGTAGTGGTTCGCGTAGTATGAAGAAATTATATCAAGAATACCAAATAGCGCCTTGGTTACGGGATCGCATTCCGTTAGTTTATTATGATGAGCAGTTGGTGTGTGCGATTGGACTTTGGGTGTGTAAAGGTTACGCAGAACAAGAGGGCTTACATTGGTATATTACTCGTTAATCAGAGATACGGTTTGAAGTATAAAAAAGCAGATGAACATATATCATCTGCTTTTTTATCCGGGCCTTTTTCTAACGCGTTATTTAAGCGTTAACTTCTTCTTTTATCTGCTTATGGCCTTGCTCAAGATGTACGAAATCAATATCGTCATTGCCATTCACTGTATAGGCTTTACCGAAGCCTCTCACATAGCGGCCTTTTTGTGGCTCGATACGGAATAAACGGAAATCGCTTAATCCACTTAAGTTGCTAACAATTTCACCAAAGCGCGCTTCCAGTGCTGGAATGGCGAGTGCCCAAGATTCACTTTCTCGAGACATCACTTCTGCATTGGCTTTGTATGTTAGGCGATGGCGGGCGAAGATTTGTTTCGCGTCCTGCTCATCTTCTAATAACATGAATGATAGGTTTTTATTAACCAATAGATTCTGAGTATGCTCAGCAATTTCACTGATTAAGATATAATAGCCGTCAGCTAAACGCACAAAAGGCGCATAACTAATATGTGGGAAGCCATCTTCGCTTAATGTCGATAATACTAATGTTTGACGCTCTTCTCTAAACTCTGCAATTTTTGGCTGTAAGCGATTCTCTAAACGTTCTTGTTTGTTCATTATCATGATCTGAGTGTCCGTTATTTGTGTTTAATTCGTTACTTTTAATTAGCTACTATCGCAATTTTTTCGTCGCTGACGGCCTGGGTTGATAGCGCGTTAAAACGTACTATTTGTTCTGGATTGACGTCACCATCTTGATTTCGTCCGAGGTAAATTTTAAATACGCTGTTACCGGCATGATCGAAGAACTGCACGTAGTAACTTAATTTACCGCGTACTTTACGGGTAAGTAAGGCAATCGTTGAGAGGTTATCGAGTTTAAGGTGACCTTGCAGGCCGTCACTTTCATGAGATAGATTGTAATAACCGTAAGCATTTTTGCCTTTTGGTAAAGGTGCTTTCACTTCAAAAACAAAACCAGATACTTCAATAATACACGTCACTTTTCCCCAGTCTGCAATATCGCTTAATAAGCGCTGCGCTTGTTCTGCAGGTAGTAACTTAACTTCTTGCTCTGGCAGTGCATGAATAACCTGCAGCTCCGTGCAATTAAGCTCAAGGGCAATTTCAATGCTTCTTAATCGTGGCTTGTCTGCCATTAACTGATGGATTGCATCTCGGTTGGTGTTCTCTTGCATAGTGTAAGCCTTTAAGTGACCTTATCATTAGGTTATGACAGCAGACTAATATAACTGTAATGATAATGCAACCAATTCTCATTTGCATTATCGGGGTTTGTTATTTACACTAGCGAGCAAATATTCGTTAAATAAGCATAGTCTAGGCTGGGCGGTGACTCTATTTAACGAGATAACTTAATCATAAAATTAACACTGGGTTGGAATTAGCATGAATAGGGTTTTGGTTAGCGCTTGTTGTTTATTATTGTCATTTACGAGTATGGCTGAAGATCGCATTATTAGTGCTGGTGCGGGTGTGACTGAGTTACTCATCGCGTTAGACAAGCAAGATGATTTGGTTGCGGTTGATGTAACCAGTCGTTACCCGGCTGTGGCGAAATTACCAGTGGTTGGTTATCACCGTCAATTATCAGCGGAAGGGTTATTATCATTAGCACCTGACATACTGATCGGCAGTAGTGAAATGGGACCACAGTCGACGCTTGATCTATTATCGCAAAGTGGTGTTGATGTTATGGTGTTACCGACAGAAACAACAACAGAAAACCTACTCGATACTATTACCTTATTGGGTAATAAATTAGATAGAAAATCACAAGCGACACAATTAATTTCGCAATTAGACCGCGATATAACGACGCTGGAAGAAAATAATCTGAAAATTAAGCACACGAAGAAAATGTTATTTTTATTGCTTAATGATAAAGGCACTTACACTGCAGCAGGGAGTAATACGACTGCACATTCGGTGATGACATTGGCTGGCGCAGCTAACCCTGCGGCGGAACTTAATTCTTATCAAGCATTATCTGCTGAAGCCTTTTTGGCTATGGCGCCTGACAGTATTTTAGTCAGTGGTCGTCACTGGCAGAAATATCAAGATATCGATACTTTAATTGCGGCTATGCCGTTATTAGCAGAGACTCCCGCAGGCCGTAATAAAGCCATTTATGTTATCGATGGCAGTGCATTAATCGGTGGGTTAGGGTTAAACAGCATCGAGCAAGCAAAGCAATTACAGGGTAAGTTATACCCGAATTTATCTACAACTTTAGATCTAAATTAAAGTATAAGGGCGTATATGTTTGTTAATAGCCGCTGGCCATTACTTTTACCTGGTTTTGTTTTATTGAGTCTTGCCTCTATGGTTGTGCTGTCTGTTTCTGTTGGGCCGATGGCAATCTCGTTTGCTGATAGTATCAAGGCATTATTAGTTGACTGGGTTAACTGGCAAGCCCCTGTGAGTGCTCAAAATGCTATTGTAATCAGTAATATTCGTTTACCTAGGACACTACTTTGCTTGTCTATCGGTGGCATCTTGGGATTAACTGGCGCGGTGATGCAAGGGGTATTTCGTAACCCGTTAGCCGACCCCGGTATTATCGGTGTCAGCAGTGGTGCGGCGCTGGGTGCTGGACTTGGCATCGTCATTTTTGCTGATTTAATGGTGGATTTGCCGGATTGGTTACAGCTGAGTACCGTTTCTTTTTTTGCATTTACCTTTGCCTTAGCGGTGTGTTTATTGGTCTATAAACTCGGCACCAGCAGTCAAGGCAGTTCAGTGGTGGTCATGCTGCTTGCTGGTGTTGCTATTAGTGCTATCGCGGGCGCGGGAATGGGGATGTTAACGTATATTGCCGATGATCAAAGTCTGCGTGATTTGAGCTTATGGCAGATGGGTTCTATGGCGGGGAGTAATTGGATTAGTATTATCATTAGCAGTATTACCTTGGTATTTTTGTTGGTGGTATTTATGTCATCCGCAAAAGCATTGAATATTCTATTGTTGGGTGATGCTGAAGCGGTACACCTTGGTATAGATACTGTCAGGTTAAAACGTCGTTTAATTTTTTGCTGTGCGATTGGACTCGGTGTCGCAGTTTCGATTGCCGGGATGATCGGGTTTATTGGACTGATTATTCCGCATTTGGTACGTTTGCTTGTCGGTCCGAGCCATCAGCGCTTATTGCCATTATCTGCCATGCTAGGTGCATTGTTATTGTTACTTGCTGATATTATCGCGCGTACGGTAATGGCGCCAAGTGAAGTACCTGTCGGAATTATCACGGCATTATTAGGCAGTCCGTTCTTTATTATTTTATTGCTCCAACAACGTGCGAAGTTAGGGATATAGTTAGATGTTAAACGTAATAACACCTGCACTGCATTGTCAGCAGTTAAATTATAGTATTGCTGGTAAATGTATTTTTAATGATCTCAATTTGACCTTAGATGAAGGCGAGTTTTTGGCTGTTCTAGGCCCTAATGGAGCAGGTAAAAGTTCATTATTTAAAGCGATCACGGGTGAATTAAAACCCACTTCAGGGACGATATTTTTAAACGGTGAAATGCGTCATCAAATAAACATGAGTGAGATCGCGAAGACGCTTGCAGTATTACCGCAAAGCGCGAGTTTAAGCTTTGCATTTCAAGTGATTGATGTTGTGCTGATGGGCGGTTTACAAGCTGACTGCGGCCAAGCTAAAGTACACGTTCTTGCCGAGACGATCTTACGTGAACAAGAAATAGAGCATTTAAAAACCCGTGCTTATCCAACGTTATCGGGTGGTGAGAAACAACGTGTACACTTTGCGCGAGTGTTGTTGCAACTCGCGGTCGGTAATAAGAATAAGCCGCAAGTATTATTATTGGATGAACCCACGGCTGCCCTTGATATTAACTATCAACATCAACTATTAAACAGTGCTAAACATTTAGCGCAAACGGGGGTTGCGGTTATTGCGGTATTACATGATCTTAATCTTGCGGCTAAATATGCAGATCGGATCATCTTATTGAAAGAAGGTACTATCTGCGCCAATGGTAGTGCTAGGCATGTGGTGACCACTGACAATATTCGGGATGTTTATGGTTATGAAAGCACAGTGATTAACAATGCTGAGTTTTCGCATCCAATCGTGATGTAACGCAATGGGATCCTATTTTTAAAAGATTACAATAAACTATTCAATAAGTGATAGGTAGTGAGCTGTTTTCATGGATCCCAACATAGCGAGTCAGCAAATGGCTCATACTAACATAGTCAATCAACAGGGCATGAGTCGTGATGAGCAAGCCGCGATCACCCGCGTTATTGCTCGAGCAGGACAGTTATTACAGGCGTATAATGCAGAAAGCAGAATTATAGAACAAACAACGGAACGCCTTGGTATTGCGTTTGGTTTAGACAGCGTTGAAATAGCGCTGACCTCCAAAGCCATCATCTTAACCTCTCGATTCAATGACCACTGCGTGACAACAACACGGACGATGAAAGCGCATGGCATTGATATGGGGATCGTTTGTGAAGTGCAACGTATTTGTATTCTTGCAGAAAAGCAGATTTATGGTCTCGAGCAGATAAAATTACGCTTGGATAATTTAGCTGTTCCCAAGTACAACCCCGCTATCGTGGCATTTTTTGTTGCCTTATCCTGCGCTTGCTTTAGCCATTTATTTGGTGGTGATAGCCTTGTTTTTATTATGACTTGGTTCACGAGCTTTGTGGCAATGCGTATCCGCCAATGGCTAACTCAATTACACCATAATTTACTGACGGTATTTTTTATTACGGCATTTATCGCGACCTTCATTGGTAGCTTTGCTGTTGGCTTTGGTTGGGGTAATGCACCAGAATTGGTGATGGTCACTAGCGTATTGCAACTTGTGCCTGGTTTTCCACTTATAAATGCGGTCTCGGATATGGTAAAAGGACATGTGACTATCGGTATGGCTAGGTGGATGACGGCGACTTTACTTACTCTCGCGTCTACCCTTGGTATCGTGCTTGCAATGCAGTTAGCACAACTGGGGGGCTGGTTATGAGTGAACTACTATTGATGCTGGTGAATGATGCCTTGTTCGCCGGTATTGCCGCATTTGGCTTTGCCTTGTTATTTAATGTCCCCCGCCAAGCGTTGCTCGCTTGTGTATTATTTGCTGCCAGTGCTCACGCCGTTAGATCGCTACTATTACACATTAATGTCCCCATTGAATGGGCGTCATTTATTGCTGCAACTTTATTAGGGTTAGCTACAGTACCTTGGTCGCGAAAAGTATTGATCCCACGACCTGTGGTGACGGTAGCTGCAATTATCCCTATGATCCCAGGAGTGTATGCGTATAAAACAATGACAGGCTTGATGACGTTGCATCATCAAGGTTACAGTATCGCATTGCAGCAGCAAGTCGTTGAAAATGGCTTATTGACCCTCTTTATTTTGACAGGCTTAAGCTTTGGTCTGGCGATCGCGCCTGTGCTGGTGTACCGTAACAAGCCTATTGTTTGATTAAGGAATTGTTGTGATTGTTTCCATGATTGCCGCGCTGGCAAATAACCGCGTGATTGGTTTAGATAATAAAATGCCGTGGCATTTACCTGCTGAATTACAATTATTTAAACGTGCGACGCTAGGTAAGCCTATCGTCATGGGACGTAATACCTTTGAATCTATTGGTCGTCCATTGCCGGGTCGTTTAAACATAGTGTTAAGTCGACAGCGTGATTATGTGGCAGAAGGGGTGACGGTTGTCGCTACACTCGAAGACGCTATTGTGGCCGCTGGTGATGTTGAAGAATTGATGATTATCGGTGGTGCAACAATTTACAGTCAGTGCTTAGCCGCGGCTGATCGTTTGTATCTGACTCATATTGAATTAACGACAGCAGGGGATACTTGGTTCCCTGACTATGAGCAATATAATTGGCAAGAAATAGAACAAGAATACTTTGTGGCAGATGATAATAACCCGCATGACTATCGCTTTAGTTTACTTGAACGAGTGAAGTAGGTAGGTTTTTGTAGAAGAGTTAAATTACTCTGGAACTGAACTGAACTGAACTAGAAAAGAAAGAAAAGAAAAATGCCGTACTAACACTTTACAGTGATAGTACGGCATTTTTTATGGGTAAATAGCGAGCGTGTTAACGCTGGTGGCTATTAATCCATCGTATCTAAAGCAGACTCGTATTCGTCGTACTCTTTTTGGATACTGTAATCGTCTTGCTTACCAATCAGTGAGATGATAATAATCGCTAATGAAGCAAAGATGATACCTGGTACGATTTCATATAAATCGAAAATACCACCACTCAGTTGCTTCCATACCACGACAGTTACCGCACCAATAATAATACCGGCAAGAGCACCATTACGCGTCATGCCACGCCAGTATAGCGAGATGATAAGCGCAGGACCAAATGCAGCACCGAAACCAGCCCATGCATATGATACTAAACCAAGTACTGAGCTATCAGGGTTAAGTGCAAGTAGCAATGCAATGATAGACAGACCGACTACGCCAAAACGACCAACAGTAACCAGTTCTTCGCTTGTCGCTTGTGGACGAATTAACTGTTTGTAGAAATCTTCTGCTAGTGCAGATGATGATACAAGTAGCTGTGAATCCGCAGTACTCATGATTGCCGCTAAGATAGCTGCAAGTAAAATACCCGCAATAACAGGGTGGAATATGCTGTTTACTAATAACATGAAGATAGTTTCTGCATCAGCAATTGTGATGTTGTTGGTATTCGTGTAAACGAGACCCACGAGACCCACTAACATCGCACCAAACATAGATAATGAAGTCCAAACAACGGCAATGCGACGTGCTTTAACAAGATCTTTATTGCTACGTGTAGCTTTGAAACGAGCCAGAATGTGTGGCTGACCAAAATAGCCTAAACCCCAAGCTGCTAATGAGATAATGGCAATGGCACTCAGGTCTTCACCTTTACTATTCTGCCAGATGGTAAGTAGTTCTGGATTAATATCAGTCATTGCTGATGCAAGATCGCTAAAGCTACCGTCCATTGCGCTTAGTGGCACGACTAATAGCGCGGCTGACATCAATAAGCCTTGTACTAAATCAGTCCAAGATACCGCAAGGAAGCCACCGAATAAGGTATAAGAAACCACACAAACAGTACCAAGTACGACTGCAATTTGGTAATCAAGACCAAATACTGTTTCAAATAATTTACCGCCAGCCACTAAACCTGAGCTTGTATAGAACAAGAAGAACATCAGGATAAAGAATGCAGAACAAATTTGAATTGCCTTTGAGTTGTCTTTAAAACGACGAGATAGGAATTCTGGTAGCGTAATTGACTTGGTTACTATGCTGTACGTACGTAAACGTTTTGCACAGATCAACCAGTTCAGCCAAGTACCAATTAATAAGCCACCTGCTAACCAAATTGCTTCCATACCAGCTGCATAGGCATAACCAGGTAAACCAAGTAGTAACCAACCACTCATATCAGAGGCACCGGCAGATAATGCTGCTGGCCAAGGGCCTAAATTACGACCACCTAAAAAGTAGTCAGTTGAACTTTTGGTTTGTCGATAAGCATACACACCGATACCAAGCATAACGGCAAGGTAAACAAGGAATGTAGCTGTAATAATGAAATTGTTTTCAATCATGTATATAGCCTTAATTGTTATGTATTTTTATTTTTTATTTATTCTTTTTATAGCTAAGCTCAACCAGACCACGTCAATATACTGTTTTAGATAATATTGATGTGGGCAGGCTAAAATTTAGGGGGCAGTATATACGAACAATTACGTTATTACTTAACATAAGATCAACACTGTGATAACCCGCTTATTATTTAATCTTATTATAGTCAATTATGTTGCATGAATAGGGCAGCTAACTGAAAAAACTGCTTTATCTTCCCATCGCAACATGGTTAGGCTATTTCCCCAAACGCAGCCAGTATCAAGTGTCGTGGCATTTTTATGACTGCAATGACCTTCTAATGCTGCCCAGTGGCCAAAAATAACATGGGCACCATCAAGGTGTGAGCCAGCGACTTCGTACCAAGGGATATGTTGTGCATTGTCATTTTCTGCTGGTGAGTGTTTGTTATGGAACTCCAGTTGGCCGCTTGGGGCGCAAAAGCGCATCCGAGTAAACGCATTAATAATAAAACGCAAACGGTCAAAGCCTTGTAATTCGCCTTGCCAATAGTCCGGATGAGCACCGTACATATGTGCCAATAAGATTTGGTAATCATCACCACGTAATTGCGCATTAACCTCTTCAGCATAGAGTGCAGCTTGGTGTTGGGTCCATTGTGGGCTTATACCTGCATGTACCATGATAATATTAAAATCTTCATGGTAGGCGAGGAGCGGCTGTTGGCGTAGCCACAATAATAGTTCATCTTTATCTTCTGCGTTAAATATTGATTGTGTCTTATCCTTAGGGTTTAGCTTTGCTAACCCGGCATCAATAGCGAGCAGATGTAAGTCATGGTTCCCCAGTACTGTGATCGCCGCAGTGCCAAGACCTTTAACAAAACGCAGTGTTTCTAATGATTTTGGTCCACGAGCGACCAGATCGCCGGTTAACCAAAGTTGATCACATTGTGGATTAAAATTGGCTTGCTGTAGCAGATCTTGTAGATCGTCGAAACAACCTTGGATATCACCAACAAAATACGTTGCCATATATCAGTTACCTTTGTGACTAAATTTAATGAAGAGTATGGATTAATACGCTATTTATTAGTGTAATCGATCAGTGCAATAGATTTGGCGTGACCAATCTAAATGGTTCGATAGCAACGACCACTAATTCACTTGCATTGAGTTGTAGTTCGATCTTACCTTGAACGATACTCAATGGAGAATGGGTAATTATATCATTGCTATAACAAAAATCTTGCAGTGAAGGGATAACATAATCATTATCTTGAAAAGGATTGTGTAATTCGCTGACTGTGCCGTCGCCGTCGGTGAGTAATAATTGGATGGTAGATAAGCTAACAGGCTGACTTAGTGGATTGGTGATAGTAATTGTATAAGCAAAGAAGTACCTATGTTGTGTTGGCACAGATACTTCTTCGACATATTCGGTATCAATGGTAAGCGTGAATGAATTCGCTATAGTGACCATCGATACTGGCTACCTAATCCGCTACTTGCAGTGGATTATCTGCTACGAAGTTTGCTAGCGTAACATAGTTTTCAAGCGTTAAGTTCTCTGGACGTAGCGACACATTAATACCTAGTGCTTCAATGTCTTCAACCGAAATGACTTTTTTCAAGCTATTACGGATTGTCTTACGGCGTTGGTTAAAGGCACTTGTCACGACGTGATTAAGTACTTTTAAGCTTTTCGCTGGGAAAGGTAATACAGCATGTGGTTCTAAACGAACAACCGCAGAATCAACTTTTGGTGCTGGTTTAAATGCGCCAGGGCCAACTTCCAATACCGGTGTCACTGTGCAGTAGTATTGCGTCATTACTGTTAGGCGACCATAACTTTTAGTGTTGTGGCTTGCTGCTAAACGTTGTACTACTTCCTTTTGTAACATGAAGTGCATATCTTGGATATCTTCATGGAACTCAAATAAGTGGAACATTAATGGCGTTGAAATATTGTAAGGCAGGTTACCAAAAATACGCATTTTCATGTCTGGTTTGATTAACTGACGGAAATCAAAACGCATTGCGTCTGCTTGGTTAATGTCTAATTTTTTAGATAATACAGGGTGCTCAGCTAAGCGTTCAGCTAGATCTCTATCAAGCTCAACAACTGTCATTCTATCAACACAGTCTGCTACTGGCTCGGTTAATGCAGCTAAACCTGGGCCAATTTCAATTAGGTTTTGACCTTTTTGCGGATTAATCGATGCAACAATTTGACCAATTACATAAGCGTCATGTAAGAAGTTTTGACCAAAACGTTTTTTCGCGGTGTGACCTAAGTGGACCTTGTCGTTCATGCGTTTTTCTCTACCATTTCTATTGCTTGGTTTACTGCTGTAAACATACTACCGGCGTCGGCTGTTCCAGTACCTGCAAGTTCAATTGCAGTACCGTGATCAACAGATGTACGGATAAAAGGTAAGCCCAGGGTAATATTTACCGAGCTGCCAAAACCAACCGATTTTAATACCGGTAATCCTTGGTCGTGATACATTGCTAATACAACGTCAGCATCATCAAGATACTTAGGTTGGAACAAGGTATCTGCAGGGAGGGGGCCTGTTAAATCCATACCCTCATCGCGAAGCTTCATTAACGTCGGAGAAATAATTTCAATTTCTTCGCGACCTAGATGTCCATCTTCGCCTGCATGTGGGTTAAGCCCACATACATAAATTTTTGGTTTTTCAATGCCAAACTTCTTTTTCATTTCGGCATTGAGAATGCGAATGATATTACTCAAGCGCTCTTCTGTTATCGCTTTTGCAACATAAGCTAGTGGGATATGCGTAGTTACTAAGGCAACGCGTAATCCTGTTGTCGCAAGCAGCATAACCACATCTGCAGTTTCTGATTGCTGGGCAAAAAACTCAGTATGGCCACTAAATGACACGCCGGCTTTGTTAATGATGCCTTTGTTCACTGGTCCAGTCACAACAGCACTAAATTCCGCAGACATATTGCCTTCACAAGCAAATTGCAGGGTATCTAGTACATAGCGACCATTGCTTTCATCAAGCTTACCTGGTTCTGCTGCTGTTGCCATTTTCATTGGTGCAATAGTCAGCGTGCCTGCACGTTGTGCCTGTGCTGGTATGCTTGGATCGTAGTTGAGTAACTCAACCGTCTTCCCGAGTATTTTTGCGCGAGATAAAATGAGTTCAGGATCGGCACAAAGAACCAATTCAACTGGCCAGTCTTGTCTAATCAGTTCCAGAACAAGATCTGGGCCAATACCAGCGGGCTCACCTGGAGTAATAGCGATACGATGAGTCACATTTCCACCTGTTTACGATTCATTATTTAAAATACGAATATAAGCTTCTTGTTTCAATTCATTTAACCAAGCTTGGCTTTCTTCGGCTGAACGACGATTATACAGCAATTGCCATGCTTTTTGGCGATTTGCTTTCTCTGTCGTATCTTGTGTACGTCTATCAAGTAGTTGCACTATGTGCCAGCCATGGCTAGAACGGAATACCGGGCTTATTTCACCTTTGTTCAAATCTTGCAATGCGAGTTTGAATGCTGGTACATAGATACTTGGATCTGCCCAACCGAGTTCACCGCCTTTGACTGCGGAACCAGTATCATCAGAATAAGCTTTTGCGAGTTCAGCAAAGTCTGCATCGCCAGATTGAATACGCGCTAAGTAACCATTTAATAATGATTTTGCTTTGTCATCACTTAAAATTACCGATGGTTTCACCAAGATATGACGTGCATTGACTTCTTTTGTTAAGATTGTTTCTACACCACGCATATCGGCAACTTTGATGATGTGCAAGCCTGCGCCACTGCGAATCGGACCGATGATATCGCCTTTTTTGGCATTGGTTACAGCTTCTGCGAACAAGGTCGGCATTTCATTGATATTCATCCAACCCCAATCACCACCATCAAGCGCTTTTGGACCCGCTGAAACAGCTAAAGCCAGGGTTGAAAATGACTCGCCCGCATTCAGTTGAGTTTGTATATCCGCAATTTCAGCTTGCAAGCTTTCCATTGTCGCGCTATCAGCCTCGTTCGGGACGCGTAGCATGATATGGTTAACACGGTATTGTAGGTTTTTCTGGCCTTGTTCATTAATAATAGCCAGTAAGTTATCAACATCTTGATCGGAAATTGTAATACGACGACGCATTTGCATACGCTGTACTTCATTCGTTAGGATCTGAATGCGAACTTCTTCTTTATAGTCGTTAAAATCACCACCATCAGCAATCACGCTTTGACGTAGTTGTTCAACAGTTTGCTTATTGCCTCTCGCAATATTATTTAACGTATCTTCAAGCTGCGCATTACTAATACGCATTCCCATTTTCTTCGCCATCTGCAGCTGCAAACTATCAAGAATTAGTTTATCTAGCGCTTGTTGGGTTAGCACCTCTTGAGAAGGTAGAGTTTGACCCGCTTTTATTGCGCGCGCTTTCACGGAATGAGTTAATATTTTTACATCACTCGCAAGAATGACTTCTTCATTAACAATTGCAATCACTTCATCAAGTTTGGTTAGCTCGGCCTGTGCTTGCCAACTGGTTACAACTATGACTCCAGATATCAGAGTCTTAAGCATTTTTTTAATCACTTTATGAATTCCTATTCAATATCGACTATAACTGAGACAGCTGTAGGCTGAAAATTATCATTTTTTTTACCACGGGAGAGATGAGGATCGTGTAATTCGCTGAAACCGAGGTGAAAAAGTAAGCGGAAGTATACCTTGTCAGACCTTCAATGCAATCATCGTGGGCTGTAAATCCTTGTTTGGATGATAACGGCTATCGTTAACTGAGTTATTTATAGCCGTTATCATCTTTGTTATTCACGTAATTGGAATGGTTCGCCGTAACTAAAGAGGCTCGATGTTCCTATGTTATCCATATCGGTACCAATACCGCCAAGACCTTTTAGTTCAAACATTAATGTTGGACCACGATCAAATTCTGTTACGCCGGTATTAATATTATGGTTTTTCAAGCGATAGCCATAATCTAAACGTATAGCCCAACAGCATGATTCGTATTTAACCCCGATAAAAGCATCTTGGGTTATTTTATTTTCAACATCATAGTAATAGCTTGCGCCCATGTCCCATTGGTTATTGATCGGTAACATAAACTTAGAGCCGATTTGATTAATTTTCGAATTAACGTTGCTATTTTCATCTTCGAGTATAGACGCGGTATTTTCAACATAACGATAGTTCAATTGTACTTTTTGACCAGTATCAAAACGGTATTCGATAGCGGCATCGGCACGACGTACTAAATCATCTTGTATCGCATATTCAACGCTGTTATTGATAAATAAATTATGGCTTATTTTAACATCAGTTTCCATGACGATACTTGATGTCGTCACCTCACTATTATCTACCGTAAGATCGGTTTCTGGTGCAATACCAACTTGGCTGTCACCAAAATAGACAATTTGACCGAGTGCGAAACGGAAACGTTCACTGCCTAGTTGATCAAAGACGCGACTTGTTAAACCAATAGTGAACTGGTTAGCATCGGCAATACGATCTAAACCACTGTAAATACGATCGCGGTATAACCCTAAGAAATCTTGTTGGATAGTAGATGAATCGTAAATACCAATATTATCTTGGTTTTCGTAAGGGATATATAAATACTGAACTTGTGGTTCTAACGTCTGGGTGATGGCATGACCAAACCAAGATGTCGGACGCTCAAAATTTAAACCAGCATGAAACCTTGCTGTTGGTATAACACGAACAACTTGTTCTTCCAGCTCACCTTTATAACCATTCGAGAAGTTTTTATTATCAGATTCATTGAATGTCTGGCTGTAATAAGTCATTGGTAGTTTAAATTCGGCCACCGCAAAACCAGCGGGGCGTTGGTAAGGAAAGCTAATTGAAGGCTCTATGTGGGTTCTTATACCGCTGTACATATTGTTGTCAGAATGAGAAAAGTTAGTGATCTCGTTGTAAGACGATAGCTCAATCGCGCTACTATCGAATTGTTTATAACCAGTAAAAGATATTTTAGGTAATACTTTATGTGGTGTAGATGATGTCGAGTCACTTAAAATCTGAAAATCACGTACTTCAATTTGTGAAGACGTCATATCTGTATTGTAAGTTAATGCTGCAGTTCGTAGCAGTGTATTACTGTCTCTAGAGCCTGCAGAAGCATTAAGATCGGAAAAATAGTCATCATCACTTACTTGGGTATAACTTGCGTTTAAGTTCAAATGTTCATTGAAGTTACCATTATGACTCCAGTGGTAAAGACTACGATCGCTATCGGTTTTTTTATCGTTAGCCAGATATTCAACATTAATTTTACCGCTTTGTCCGTCAACTAAATAGCGAAATTTATTTGTTAAGTGGACGCCACGTTCAGACATGTAAGTTGGAATTATTTCCATGTCGTAGTTTGGTGCGATATTCCAATAGATAGGTTGAGAGAAAGTAATACCGTTCTCTAATGAATTTTCAAATGAGGGAAATAATAACCCTGTTTTACGTTTATCTGTTGTTGGATACGTAAAATAGGGCATATAGAAAATAGGCACGTCTTGAAAGTATAATGTCGCATTATAGGCTTCGGCGGACTCCTCGACATTATCAACATTGATCGATGATGCGCGCAATACCCAACTATTATCGCCTAATGGACATTCACTATAGGTTGAGCGTTGCATTAAAATGCTGTCGCCGCTATTAGTAATATAGACTTTTTTAGCTTCGCCATTAGCTGCTTGGCCATGCAGTAGGTAATTGACTTGCGATAATTCTGCATCTTTGGTGTCTAAATTTGCCTTTAAAGTAGTCCCTTTAACTGTTGATGTACTGTCTTCTAGTATGACATTACCTTCTGCGGTGAGAATATTAGTCAGTTGGTAAAGAATTATTTCATCGGCAGATAATATGCGATTACCTTGGGTAAAGTTTACATTACCATTAAAAACAGCCTTGTTACCTTGGATAACTTTGGCATCGTTCGATAAAAGTTGTATTTCGTTCGCCGCCTTTGAATCTTCAATCGGTGGCTTTATAGCTGGCACATAAGGGTAACATTGTTTAAACAATGATAACTCACCTAATTCCGACGTGGCTGTCGCGTCATCTTGGATAGTTGAAGATCCATCTGTATTGGTAATAATGGTGGCTGCGCTTGCTGAGAATACGACACCGCTAAGTGTGGAGAATATGGTGAAAAGGCGCATTTTAACAATCCATTTTGTCATCGATAACTTCATTAAAATTAAAAAATAGCTGAATATAATAATCCATATTGCCCTGATAGACCATTTAATGACTAGTTTTATCCCGTAAACCTGCAAAAAGATCATGAGTTTGATTGATTTGTTACATTTTAAACAGCCATAATACGTTTCTTATATAAATATATGTCATTTTTGCTTGGTAGCTACTTTTATGAATATGTTGTTTTACATTTTATTGTTTGCCATCGGTATGAAGTTTGGTGGATTTTTTGGGGCCGTCTTTATGGTCTGGGTTGGCTCGATATTAAAGCGTCGATTTGGTCCGAGACTGGGTATTGATACACGACCTGCTGCGCATAAGCGCCAGGATATATTCTTGCATACCTCTTTTTCTGTTATGGGACACATGGCAAAGGCTGATGGTCATGTGACCGAAGTGGATATTCATGTGGCTACGCAGTTAATGGATCGCATGAAATTGACAGGGGAAACCCGCCGCGCTGCACAAGTGTCATTTAGTCAGGGTAAAGAGGCTGATTTTCCATTAGAACAAACGGTGCGTGATTTTCGTCGTGTGAGTGTACTGCGTCGTGATTTGATCAAAATGTTTTTGGAGATACAGATCCAAGCGGCATTTGCTGATCACGAATTGTCAGACGCAGAGCGCGCGATATTACATCGTATCGGTGGCATATTAGGTGTTACCGCACAGGATATGGATAATTTATTACAGATGATGGAAGCTGAGATACGTTCTCACCGTCATGGTAGTAAAGTCAGCCGTGAAGAGGCATTAACAAATGCTTATCAACAGCTGGGTGTTAGTGCGGAAGATGATGATAAAACCATTAAGCGTGCTTACCGTAAATTAATGAATGAGCATCATCCTGATAAATTAGTATCGAAAGGTTTACCGGAAGAAATGATGATCATTGCGAAAGAGAAAGCTCAAGATATTCAAGGTGCGTATGACGTAGTGAAAGAATCAAGAAAAATGCGTTAATACCAACCTTGTGTAACCAACCAGCCATAAATTATTTGGCTGGTTGTTATCTGAGTTTCCATGTGCACCGGTAATCCAATCACTTCAACCTGCCTATAGTTGTTTCTACTAACGCGCTTTGCTGCAGTAAGTCTTATTTTCGCTTGTTCAATGACAGCGAGCTCATCTGTTTGCGTGTACAAATCGAGTATGGGTGTTTTCAGTTCAAGTAACTGCTGACTAAGTTGTGTTGACAGTGCTGTTGTCGGACTATTGGTACTGATTAAGACGATAGCATCGACATAAATGTCAGGATTTTTAATTAAGATATTAATGATCGCTTGGCTGTTTGCACCTTGTAATATGAGGAGGCGTTTACCCTTTTGGTTGACTATTTTTTCTTGTAATACCTGTAGTTGGCCTAGTAAGCGCTCTTCAGATCGTTCTGAATTTAAAGCCTGACTTAATGGTGAAATTGAGTAGGAGTGTAAGCCTTTATGACTCAGCTGGTTACGTAGTGTTTGGATAATACCTGGGCTATTAGCTGAAGTATAAGTGTCGCCAAATAGCCAGCTAGTTCCGACTACATTGCCTGTTGTTTGCTCGCGCCATAATGTGAGGAAGCGGCTATCTTTATCACCTAACCAAGCGACTTCGTTGGTATCGCTATACTTAGTTAAATCTTGATCAAATAGGCGTTGTTGTGAAATTGGAAAGCTGATATCTGGCGTATTGGTATCATTGCCCTTGTTATTTGTCTCTGCACTTGCCATGAGTGATAAAGTGGATAGTAATAATCCGAAAGCCTTAATCATTTAAATACCTAGGGTGATGGTCGTTATTAATCGATAGAAAAGGGCGGGGTTGCTTTAAACGTCATCTTTTCTGACGTTAAAGGATGCTCAATTTCTAACATTGCTGCATGCAGTTGTAAATGTTCCGCTCCTGCAATACCTTGTGCCGATGCATAAAGCTCGTCACCTAGAATAGGAGTCCCTAATGCTAACATATGTAATCGTAGTTGATGCGAGCGACCCGTCACAGGTTTAAGCAATACAGTCGCACTGGCTTGTTGATTATTGTCGTTGCAGGCTTGTTGCTGTGCAATAACCTGCCAATGGGTGAGAGCGGGTTTCCCCTCGATAAAGTCAATCATTTGTCTTGGTCTATTTGGCCAGTCGCAACGTAAAGGTAAATCAATGCTGCCATTCGTTGCTGTAGGAATACCTTCTAAACGTGCGTAGTAGTACTTGGACGTTGAGCGTTGCTGAAATTGTCTGCTGATATGGCTTTGCGCGGCTTTGGTTAATGCCATTAAAATCACCCCTGAAGTGCACATGTCTAGGCGATGTACAATCGTTGCCGTTGGAAACTGTGCTTGCACACGGCTCGCAATACTGTCGTTGTGTTCGGGTAATCGCCCTGGAACGCTTAATAATCCGCTCGGTTTATTTAAGACAATAATGGCATCATCCTGATAAAGAATGTCCAATCTAGGCTGTTGTGGTGGTGCATAAATAAAATCGGGCATAGGTTATTTTCATATAGTGAAGAGTGATGGGTAAGATTTAATCATTGTTTTTAATAAAAAGGGGTTAATCGAAATTAACCCCTTTTATAATTCATCGATTATGATCGAATTTTATCTATTTTGGTGCTACAACAATAAAGCGTACTGCGTCTAATTTAAGTTGTGCGTTATTAATGTGTGTGGTTAATTCTGCGGTTTGTTTTTCTATAAATGCGAGTTCTTCATCACGTACATTAGGGTTGATCTTCTGTAGTGCTTGTAGACGTTCAAGTTCCACACTCATATGCTGTTGCATAGTCGTCAATGCCGCGGTAGTAACTGCTTGCTTTTGGTCTTCAGCGACTGCGGTTGATTTACCGATAAGATCGTGAATAACGGTCTGAGATGCAGATACTAGCTTCGTTGCCACATGACGGTTTATCGCATTGAGCTGACGATTGAAACTATCAAAATCAACTTTTAATGCCAAGTTATTCGAATTTTTATCAAGCAATAAACGAATGGGTGTTGCTGGTAAAAAACGATTTATTTGGCAGTAAGACGGTGCTGATGTTTCTACTACATAAAGCAGTTCTAATAAAATGGTGCCTGCAGGTAATGCCGGATTTTTTAATAGTGAAACGGCCGTTGAACCGGTATCAGACGTCATGATGAGTTCAATACATGCGCTTATTAACGGGTGCTCCCAAGTAAGGAAGTGCACATCGTCACGTGATAATGCCGTTTCACGATCAAAAGTGACGGTAATACCGTCTTCAGATAGGTGCGGTAAACTTGGTACTAACATTTGATCTGTCGGTTTTAATACCAACATGTTTTCACCACGATCTTCTTGATTAATACCAATCACATCGAATAAGCGTATCGCAAAAATAGGTAGTACAGGGCTATCATCATTGATTTGTAACTGATTAATGATGTCATCTGATTTACCTAAACCGTTAGAGTTTAGTTCGAGTAAACGATCACGACCACTTTCCATTTTTAATTTCAATGCATCATATTGACTGCGAGTATCGATAATTAATGCTTCTGTTGCACTAAGATCGATTTCTTTTGCAGCAAGCTGGGTAAGTAACTCATTTTTTACTTCAGCAAAGATATCGCCGCCGATAGGGCAGGTATATTCAAACGCATTTAAGCCATTGTGGTACCAGTTTTGTAGTACATCTTGCGCTGTATTAGTAAAGAAAGGCACATGGATACTAATATCATTTTTTTGACCAATACGATCAAGACGACCAATACGTTGCTCAAGTAAGTCTGGGTTTAATGGTAAATCAAACAAGACTAAGTGCTGCGCGAATTGGAAGTTACGACCTTCAGAACCAATCTCTGAACAAAGTAATACCTGTGCTCCAGCATCTTCTTGAGCGAAGTAAGCACCTGCTTTATCACGTTCGATAATAGACATGCCTTCATGGAATACAGTACCACGAATACCTTCGTTAACTCGCAATGACTCTTCAATTGAAATTGCTGTTTCTGCATTAGCGGCAATAACGAGTACTTTCTCATTTTTGTTTGCTAATAAGAAATCTTGTAACCATTCCACACGAGGATCAAAGCTACACCAAGATGCATCTTTACCTTCGAATTCGAGGAAAATTTCTTCTGGGTATAAACCACGACGAGCCGCTTCAGCGAAACTAGCCGTGCCATTCATCATTTGTGCAACTTTTAATGAGGTTTTATATTGCTCTGGTAGCGTTAATGGCACTGGGTTGTAGCAACGGGTTGGAAAACCTTTAATTGCAGCGCGCGTATTACGGAATAACAAACGACCAGTACCATGGCGATCAAGCAGTTGGCTGATGATCGCTTGTTTTGCTTGTTGAGCATCTTCTGAATCTGGCGATGTGTGCATTACTGCCAATTTATCTGAAATATCAGTTTCACTGAGTAGTTGCGTTAATGATGCTGCGGTTGTTTTTGATACCACTGGCGAATCGAGTAACGCTTGTGCAGCTTGTGCAATTTCAGCATAACCGCTTTCTTCAGCAACGAATGCTTTATAGTCATAGAAACGGTTTGGATCTAATAAACGTAAGCGTGCAAAGTGGCTTTCATGGCCAAGCTGATCAGGTGTTGCTGTCAGTAGTAATACACCGGGTGATTTTTGCGCTAATGATTCAACAACCTGATATTCACGGCTTGGTTCTGTTTCATTCCAAATAAGGTGGTGGGCTTCATCAACGACTAACAGATCCCAATCTGCACCGACTGCTTGTTCAAAGCGGCGACGTTTTTTACGTAAAAAATCGAGGCTACATAAGATCAGCTGCTCAGTCTCAAATGGATTATCAGCATCAGCAAGTGATTCGATGCAACGTTCTTCATCAAAAATACTGAAATGCAGGTTAAAACGACGCATCATTTCAACTAACCATTGGTGTTGTAATGTTTCAGGCACAAGAATTAATACACGTTTAGCCAGGCCAGCTGTTAGTTGCTGGTGGATGATTAAACCGGCTTCAATTGTTTTACCTAAGCCTACTTCATCGGCAAGTAATACGCGGGGGGCATGGCGTTGACCAACTTCTGTTGCTATGTGCAGTTGATGTGGGATCAAACTTACACGCGGCCCCTGAATACCATTTAATGCAGACTTTTGCTGAGAAAACTGGTGTTGTAATGTTTGATGGCGTAATACAAAGCGATCCATGCGATCGATCTGACCGGCAAATAAGCGATCTTGTGGTTTGTTAAATTTGATGAAATTGTTTAAGAAGGTTTCACGTAATGTAACTTCTTCACCAGTATCTAAATGTGTACCGATATAAGTAATGATACCTGAGCTTTCCGTTACTTCCGTAACCGTTAAACTCCAGTCTTCATGAGAGAGTACCTGATCACCGACATTAAAGATTACACGCGTGATCGGCGCTTCGTTACGAGCATATAAACGGTTTTCACCACTTGCAGGAAATAATAGCGTTAACATTCTGCCTTCTATGGCAACTATTGTTCCTAATCCTAATTCTGATTCCGTATCGCTGATCCAGCGCTGACCAAGTTGGAAGGGCATGTATATTAAAACTCCAAAACCGTAAAAAGGGCGCATGTTACCTAAACCAGAGAGTTAGGTCACGTATAAAGACAAATTAAATAATAGTTTAGATTATCTTGGTAAGTAAATTTTACTTGTATCGTTGATAAAGTGTAACTCGATAAAAGTATAAATCTAGCGTTCGTGTAATTGAAAAGGCTGTCATCCTTCATCATGCACCTTAAGTAGACATGATTGAGAGTGGGAACGCTTGTTTTTGACTTGTTTTGTTTGAATTGTGTGCGGTTTTTAACCTTTATCTTCAAAATGGAATGAATTTTATAAAATTACTTGCCAATAAAACGCAGATCTCTATAATCGCTCCCACTGACACGGCAACAGCCGCTCAGTATGCTCTTTAACAATTTATTCAAGCAATCTGTGTGAGCACTTGCAGAGATATAATGACCAAAAATTATATCAATGTAATTGTGAACATTAAATTAAATCGAAAGATTTGATTATTAATTACGAAGCTTAATTGCTTTGCAATTAAAGTACAGAATTCATTGAGCCGACTTAATCAGCATCGCTGATTAGTCAAAAAACTTTTAATTGAAGAGTTTGATCATGGCTCAGATTGAACGCTGGCGGTAGGCTTAACACATGCAAGTCGAGCGGAAACGAAGAATAGCTTGCTATTCTGGCGTCGAGCGGCGGACGGGTGAGTAATGCTTGGGAATCTGCCTAGTCGAGGGGGACAACAGTTGGAAACGACTGCTAATACCGCATACGACCTACGGGTGAAAGGGGGCCTCTTCTTGAAAGCTCTCGCGACTAGATGAGCCCAAGTGGGATTAGCTTGTTGGTGAGGTAAGAGCTCACCAAGGCGACGATCCCTAGCTGGTCTGAGAGGATGATCAGCCACACTGGAACTGAGACACGGTCCAGACTCCTACGGGAGGCAGCAGTGGGGAATATTGCACAATGGGCGAAAGCCTGATGCAGCCATACCGCGTGTATGAAGAAGGCCTTCGGGTTGTAAAGTACTTTCAGCGAGGAGGAAAGGTGATAAATTAATACTTTATCACTGTGACGTTACTCGCAGAAGAAGCACCGGCTAACTCCGTGCCAGCAGCCGCGGTAATACGGAGGGTGCAAGCGTTAATCGGAATTACTGGGCGTAAAGCGCATGCAGGCGGTTTGTTAAGCGAGATGTGAAAGCCCCGGGCTCAACCTGAACTGCATTTCGAACTGGCAAACTAGAGTTCTTGAGAGGGTGGTAGAATTTCAGGTGTAGCGGTGAAATGCGTAGAGATCTGAAGGAATACCAGTGGCGAAGGCGGCCACCCGGCGAAGTAACTGACGCTCAGATGCGAAAGCGTGGGTAGCAAACGGGATTAGATACCCCGGTAGTCCACGCCGTAAACGATGTCTACTCGGAGTTTGGTTCCTTGAGAACTGGGCTCTTAAGCTAACGCATTAAGTAGACCGCCCAGGGAGTACGGCCGCAAGGTTAAAACTCAAATGAATTGATCGGGGGCCCGCACAAGCGGTGGAGCATGTGGTTTAATTCGATGCAACGCGAAGAACCTTACCTACTCTTGACATCCATAGAACTTTTCAGAGATGAATTGGTGCCTTCGGGAACTATGAGACAGGTGCTGCATGGCTGTCGTCAGCTCGTGTTGTGAAATGTTGGGTTAAGTCCCGCAACGAGCGCAACCCTTATCCCTTATTTGCCAGCACGTAATGGTGGGAACTCTAAGGAGACTGCCGGTGATAAACCGGAGGAAGGTGGGGACGACGTCAAGTCATCATGGCCCTTACGAGTAGGGCTACACACGTGCTACAATGGCGCATACAAAGGGCTGCAAACCAGCGATGGTAAGCGAATCCCATAAAGTGCGTCGTAGTCCGGATTGGGGTCTGCAACTCGACCCCATGAAGTCGGAATCGCTAGTAATCGTGAATCAGAATGTCACGGTGAATACGTTCCCGGCCTTGTACACACCGCCCGTCACACCATGGGAGTGGGCTGCACCAGAAGTCATTAGCTTAACCTTCGGAGGGCGATGACCACGGTGTGGTTCATGACTGGGGTGAAGTCGTAACAAGGTAGCCCTAGGGGAACCTGGCTGGATCACCTCCCTTACGTAAAGTTGTTAATTTTTGTAAGTGCCCACACAAATTGCTTGAATAGAAACGTTGAAGACAACGATTGGGATGAAATCCAATCGTGAAAGTAAATAGTGTCCCGTTCGTCTAGAGGCCTAGGACACCGCCCTTTCACGGCGGTAACACGAGTTCAAATCTCGTACGGGATACCACTTTTCTTTCTGACTAAAAATCAAAAATAACTAATCTCTTTAGATTCATTATTTTTGCTTTTTAGCAAATTGCTCTTTAAAAATTTGGAAAGCTGAATAAATAAAGAAGTTCTTAAAACACGTTATTGAATAATTCATTTTCGAGTGAATGGTTTAATAACAATGAAGTGTTCTTGAGTATTCTTGAGGCGAAAAAAACTAGATAATACCTAGTTATTTCAATTGTACAGTCGACTTTAGATTGTATGGTTAAGTGACTAAGCGTATACGGTGGATGCCTAGGCAGTCAGAGGCGATGAAGGACGTGTTAATCTGCGTTAAGCTGTGGGGAGTTGATAAAAAGCGTTAATCCACAGATTTCCGAATGGGGGAACCCACCTTACTAAGTAAGGTATCGTAACGTGAATACATAGCGTTACGAAGCGAACCGGGAGAACTGAAACATCTAAGTACCCCGAGGAAAAGAAATCAATAGAGATACCCTTAGTAGCGGCGAGCGAACGGGGTCTAGCCCTTAAGCAGTTTGGAAGTTAGTGGAAGATTCTGGAAAGTTTCACGATACAGGGTGATAGTCCCGTACATGAAAACGACCTTACTGTGAAATCGAGTAGGACGGCACACGTGATATGCTGTTTGAATATGGAGGACCATCTTCCAAGGCTAAATACCACTGACTGACCGATAGTGAACCAGTACCGTGAGGGAAAGGCGAAAAGAACCCCTGTGAGGGGGAGTGAAATAGAACCTGAAACCGTATACGTACAAGCAGTGGGAGCAGACTTGTTCTGTGACTGCGTACCTTTTGTATAATGGGTCAACGACTTAATTTCAGTAGCAAGGTTAAGCGAATAGCGGAGCCGTAGGGAAACCGAGTGTTAACTGCGCGAATAGTTGCTGGGATTAGACCCGAAACCCGGTGATCTAGCCATGGGCAGGTTGAAGGTTGAGTAACATCAACTGGAGGACCGAACCGACTAATGTTGAAAAATTAGCGGATGACTTGTGGCTGGGGTGAAAGGCCAATCAAACCGGGAGATAGCTGGTTCTCCTCGAAAGCTATTTAGGTAGCGCCTCGCGTCTAACTATTGGGGTAGAGCACTGTTAAGGTTAGGGGTCATCCCGACTTACCCAACCCCTTTGCAAACTCCGAATACCAATAAGTTCAATCGCGGGAGACACACGGCGGGTGCTAACGTCCGTCGTGGAAAGGGAAACAACCCAGACCGTCAGCTAAGGTCCCAAAGTGTATGTTAAGTGGGAAACGATGTGGAAAGGCTCAGACAGCCATAAGTTGGCTTAGAAGCAGCCATCTTTAAAGAAAGCGTAATAGCTCACTGGTCGAGTCGGTCTGCGCGGAAGATTTAACGGGGCTAAACATACCACCGAAGCTACGGATGCAAGACTTGTTCTTGCATGGTAGAGGAGCGTTCTGTAAGCCGTTGAAGGTGAGTTGAGAAGCTTGCTGGAGGTATCAGAAGTGCGAATGTTGACATGAGTAACGATAATGGGGTGAAAACCCACGCCGAAAGACCAAGGGTTCCTGTCCAACGTTAATCGGGTAGGTGAGTCGACTCTAAGGCGAGGCCGAAAGGCGTAGTCGATGGGAAACTGGTTAATATTCCAGTACTCGCTTATATTGCGATGGGGTGACGGAGAAGGTTAGGCTAGCATGGCGATGGTTGTCCATGTTTAAGGTAGTAGGCAAGTGACTTAGGCAAATCCGGGTCGCTCTCTTTAATGAGAATGCTGAGAACTGATGACGAGTCTCTACGGAGATGAAGTAGTTGATACCCGGCTTCCAGGAAAAACCTCTAAGCTTCAGATATGAGAGAATCGTACCCCAAACCGACACAGGTGGTTAGGTAGAGAATACTAAGGCGCTTGAGAGAACTCGGGTGAAGGAACTAGGCAAAATGGTACCGTAACTTCGGGAGAAGGTACGCCAATGGTGGTGAAGGACTTGCTCCGTAAGCTACTGTTGGTCGCAGAGAAATGGTGGCTGCAACTGTTTATTAAAAACACAGCACTGTGCAAAATCGAAAGATGACGTATACGGTGTGACGCCTGCCCGGTGCCGGAAGGTTAATTGATTGGGTTAGACTTAGGTCGAAGCTCATGATCGAAGCCCCGGTAAACGGCGGCCGTAACTATAACGGTCCTAAGGTAGCGAAATTCCTTGTCGGGTAAGTTCCGACCTGCACGAATGGCGTAATGATGGCCACGCTGTCTCCACCCGAGACTCAGTGAAATTGAAATCGCTGTTAAGATGCAGTGTACCCGCGGCTAGACGGAAAGACCCCGTGAACCTTTACTATAGCTTGGCACTGAACATTGAACCTACATGTGTAGGATAGGTGGGAGACTATGAAATATTGTCGCTAGATGATATTGAGTCGTCCTTGAAATACCACCCCTTGTACGTTTGATGTTCTAACGTAGGTCCCTTATCGGGATTACGGACAGTGTCTGGTGGGTAGTTTGATCAGCGGTCTCCTCCCAAAGAGTAACGGAGGAGCACGAAGGTTGGCTAAACATGGTTGGACATCATGTGGTTAGTGCAAAGGCATAAGCCAGCTTAACTGCGAGACAGACACGTCGAGCAGGTACGAAAGTAGGTCTTAGTGATCCGGTGGTTCTGAATGGAAGGGCCATCGCTCAACGGATAAAAGGTACCCGGGGATAACAGGCTGATACCGCCCAAGAGTTCATATCGACGGCGGTGTTTGGCACCTCGATGTCGGCTCATCACATCCCGGCTGAAGTTGGTCCCAAGGGTATGGCTGTTCGCCATTTAAAGTGGTACGCGAGCTGGGTTTAGAACGTCGTGAGACAGTTCGGTCCCTATCTGCCGTGGGCGTTTGAGAATTGAGAGGAGCTGCTCCTAGTACGAGAGGACCGGAGTGGACGAACCACTGGTGTTCGGGTTGTTATGCCAATAGCATTGCCCGGTAGCTAAGTTCGGAACTGATAACCGCTGAAAGCATCTAAGCGGGAAGCAGGCCTCGAGATGAGTTCTCACTGGAGCTTTAAGCTCCCTAAAGGGCCGTTGGAGACTACAACGTTGATAGGCAAGGTGTGTAAGTGCTGTGAGGCATTGAGCTAACTTGTACTAATTACCCGTGAGGCTTAACCATACAAACTGAAGTACGACTCGTTCGTAAGTGGTATGATTAATTGAAATAATCGACTTAAGAATAGATTGAACACTTTACGTTTTAAAGACTTCTTTATTTATAGCTTTTCAGATTTAAACGAAGTGAAAACTTCTATAGAAAGCAAACAGTGTAATAACTGTAAAGAATTTGCTTGGTGACCATAGTGTTGCGGTACCACCTGACTCCATTCCGAACTCAGTAGTGAAACGTAATAACGCCGATGGTAGTGTGGGGCTTCCCCATGTGAGAGTAGGGCATCGCCAAGCGCCAAATTACTTTATTTACTTAAGATATAAGTAGGTAAGTAGTTATTCAAGAGAATATCTTGAATAGAATAGATATCTAATTTATTAGATATCGGTACATTAGCCATCAGGTTATTGTTCCAATGATAGGGGTGTAGCTCCAACGGCAGAGCAGCGGATTCCAAATCCGCGTGATGGGAGTTCGAATCTCTCCACCCCTGCCAATTTTTAAGAAATATCAAATCAAAGAAACAGATTTAACTTTAATTAAAAAATAAGTTATAATCCTGTTCATCTTGTAGGGGTGTAGCTCCAACGGCAGAGCAGCGGATTCCAAATCCGCGTGATGGGAGTTCGAATCTCTCCACCCCTGCCAATTTCTTCTGTAAATCTTCATGATATGGTTATCCAATGAGTAATTTTTCACGTTATTACTTACAACAAATGGGTATCACGTTATGGCAGTGTCACAAACCACAACAATTTCCTCACCTCGCTAGTCAAGCTGAAAAAATAGCATTACCTAAGCATTGTCAGATTTTAATTGTTGCGAATGATAAACTTGCTCCACATAATCAATTTATTAATCAGATCTTGCGTACATTGCAGTTAGAGCTAAGCCAAAGCCATATCATCACAGAAGAAGAGCTAAAGTATTATTATCAAAGCCCTGAGTGGATTTGGACCATAGGCTGTAAGCAATCTGAACTTGCCGCTAAAAAGCAACTCGCATCACCGCATCTCGATGTACTGTTACATTCTGCTCAAGCGAAAAAGCAGCTTTGGCAACAAATCGTCAGTTATATGTAATCTGTTATAATAACGGGATCTTCAATGCCAAAAATTATTCCTCTCACACTTGAACATTTACCTCTCATTCAAAAAATAGAAACAGCAAGTCATGCCTTTCCCTGGTCAGATAAAGTTTTAGCCAGTAATTTTGGTGCGCGCTATTTTAATTTTTTATTGCTTAAAGATGAGCAAATCATGGGGTACTATTTTGCTAATCAAGTGGCAGGAGAAGCAAGCCTACTGAATATTGCTGTTGCGCCAGAACAACAAGGTAAAGGTTACGGTAAATTACTACTTAATCACCTTATTCAAGAGTGCCAGCAGCAAGCATTATTTCAACTGTGGTTAGAGGTTCGTGAATCTAATCATGGTGCTTATCAGCTTTATTTGAATGCTGGCTTTAATGAAGTGGACCGTCGAATTAACTATTATCCAGCGGCTTCAGGTCGAGAAGATGCCATTATGATGTGCTACATCGTTTAGAAACAAGACAGGGTGATTCTTTCATTTCTTTACCATCGCTAAGACCTATTGTTTGTATACTTATTCCTGATTAATGATTATTATCCGTGATTACTTACCTAAGCGCTTTAAATGCGTTTGGGGGTATTATGCGTTTAATTCTATTTATGGATAATCAGAGAACCTAATGACACAACACTTAGTAAGCAGTTTTAGAGCTAAATTTGCAGCACGTAACGCAACAACCGCTATTCGTTTTAAAGAGCAAGATCTGTGGCAAGATATCACTTGGTCTGCGTTACTCGATAATTCGGATCGTGTAGCCAAAGCATTACTATTTATGGGTTGTGAAGTTCAGACTAAAGTGGGTATTTTTGCCAACAACCGTCCCGAGTGGAGCTTTGCCGATCTAGGGATTTTAACTGCGCGTTGTGTTACTGTGCCTATTTATCCTACCAATACGACCGAACAAACGCGTTATATTGTTAATAATGCTGATATTGATTATCTATTTGTAGGAGGGCAAGAGCAATTTGATAAAGCCCTTCACCTATTAAAGGCGAATGACTTAAAGTTGATCATTGCGTTGACAGATAGTATCGATTTAAAAGCCGAGCCAAAAGCAGTACATTTCTCTGATTTTATTAAACAAGGTGATCAAGCTGCTGATGTAGAGTTTGAACAACGACTCAATGATGCGACGATGGATGATCTTGTGACGCTCATCTACACATCGGGTACAACTGGCCAGCCAAAAGGTGTCATGCTTGATTACACTAATTTCGCCGCGGCATTCTCGAGCCATGACAAGATGATTGATGTATCTGAATCTGATACTTCTATTGCTTTTTTACCCTTGAGCCATGTACTTGAGCGTAGTTGGTCTTTTTATCTGATGCATTGTGGTGCGACAAATGTCCACCTCGAAAACCCGAAATTAATTATTGATGTCATTGCCGAAGTAAAACCGACATTACTGGTTGCCGTTCCGCGCTTATACGAAAAAATATATAGCACGATCCATAGCCGTTTAGAGTCTGCCTCTAAAGTTAAAAAAGCGCTTTTTAATTGGGCGACAGGTGTTGGCCTAAACCACTTCAAGTTAATTCATCATAACCAGCAGCCGTCGTTTTTATTAGCGCAGCAGCATAAGCTTGCTGATAAACTGATCTTCTCAAAGTTACGTGGCATTCTTGGTGGTAACACGCGATTTTTACCTTGCGGTGGCGCGAAAGTTGATCCTGATATTAATCAATTTTTTCAGTCTATTGGTATTCAAATACAAGCTGGGTATGGGATGACTGAAACCACTGCGACGGTTTGTTGTCATCGTGGCACTGATTATGATTTTGGTTCTATAGGTTTACCATTACCAGATATTGAAGTGAAAATTGGTGACGATAACGAAATTCTTGTACGTGGTAATGCGGTGATGAAGGGCTACTATAATATGCCAGAAGAAACCGCAAAGAATTTTATCGACGGTTGGTTGAAAACGGGTGATGCCGGAAAAATATTAGCGAGTGGTGAGGTTGTGATGACTGAGCGTATCAAAGAGCTAATGAAAACCTCGAACGGAAAGTATATTGCACCGCAGCTGGTTGAAGGCACATTAAACAAGGATCATTTTATCGATCAGGTCGCGATTGTTGCTGATTCCCGTCACTTTGTTAGCGCGTTAATCGTGCCATCATTTGAGGCATTAGAAGAATACGCCAACTCGATTAATTTACAGTTTTCAAGTAAAGCTGAACTGTTACGTCATAGTCATATCGTCACTATGTTTGAGAAACGCTTACAAGATCTACAAGGTGAATTGGCTAACTTTGAAAAAGTAAAAAAATTCAAATTGCTTAATCGCGAATTCTGTATGAAAAAAGGCGAGATCACGCCGACATTAAAATTACGTCGTAAAGTGATTGAAAGTGAATATAAGAAAGACATTGATGAAATGTATAACAGTGATAAAAATGAGCGTTAAATAAAACCATGTACAGGTTTTGTTAATGCTTAGTCATACCAATGCCGAAAATTAAATGATCAAAATGTGATTGCTCCTGCAAACCGCCCAAGACATCTCTGTTCGCTTAGACATGGCCATGTCTGTTTGCGATAGCAATAGCATTTTTCTGCACCGTTATTTATAGGAATTGGTATCATTAATCATCAAACATAGAAAAGGGAGCTCATTAGCTCCCTTTTTAGTATTCATACCCACAATCTTAGACTAGTAGTCTTTTATTCGAGGTAATAAGTAGTGGTCGATGACGACTTATTTAAACTGTGTTTGCAGTGGTGGTAATACTTGTTTTTTACGGCTCACAACATTTGGTAAGTCGATAAGTTCGCCTACAAATGTACCGCCTAGTGTTTCTGCGACTAATGCACTTTCTTCACTTTCGATTAAAGCGATAGAGTTCAGGTTAGTAATATCTGTTAATAAAACTAAGGCTGTGTGGTAACCAAATTCCGCTTTATACTTCACAAGTTCAGCTTGTAGCTCTTCTTTACGTGATAGTGCAGCATCGATGTTGGTGATCTCTACTTGTGCAATTGAGAAGTCTTTATCACCAATCGTGTAAACTTTAAGGTCACGTAAGATCAGTTCTTCAGAAGGCACTGCAGCGATATCTGATTTCGCTGCAAACTGTGCTGTAACGAATGCATCAATATCATCAACACCAGCAATTTTAGCCAGTTCGTGTGCTGCATCGATATCGATTTGTGTACATGTTGGTGAGTTGAAGTGCACTGTGTCACTCAAGATAGCACCTAACATCATAACCGCTACTTGCTGGTCAATTTCGATGTTATGGATCTTATACATGTGGTAAACAATCGTGTTTGAACAGCCACAAGGCCAGATCCAAGCTTCAAGTTGTTCGTCAGTTTCGAAATCACCTAGTTTGTGATGATCAACGATACCGCGAATTTTTGCTTGGCGAGCATCTTTTGGCGCTTGGTTGAAATCAGAGTAATCAATGATCCAAACTTCCTCACCAGCAATTGATGTACGAATTTCAGGGCACGCTAGACCAGCTTGTTCAAGCAGGAAAAGACCTTCAGCATTAGGTTCGCCTTGCATGATTGGTGTTACTGTTTTGCCATCGCGTTTTGTTAAAAATGCAGATAGAGAGATTGAGCCCGCTAAGCTGTCACAATCAGGGTTTGTGTGTCCTAGTACTAACATCATTGCTTCCAAATTAATTATAGGTTTATGGATTAACCGACATAATAGTGTTCTCGCTTAAGCTGTGCAACCTTATCTGGCCGATCTTGGCATTATTTCCGCGTATTATTTACGTTTTTCTATCGACTATTATTCATTATTTAAGTATAACATCGCATTTATAATGTGATCATAAGCACAAACTTAGACAATTAGTCGGTAATTCTGATATGAATCAAGCAAACGACTATTTTGTCGCTAAATGCGCTGACCTTGATTGTATCTGTTAGCAAGATGATTATAATTGCGTGATCTAATTAACACTTTAAGGCGGTATAATGCAGCAAAGGGCTCATCTTTTTTCGTTACGTATTGCGCATGCATTACGTGAGTCGGTTAGTCGCTCTGACTATACTAAGACTAAATTCGGAAAAGATTTATTAGCTGGTATCACCGTAGGTATCATTGCTATTCCTTTAGCCATGGCACTTGCTATCGCCAGTGGTGTTGCACCGCAATATGGACTTTATACTGTCATCATTGGTGGTATTGTCATCGCCATTTCCGGTGGTAGTCGCTATAGCATTTCAGGTCCAACGGCTGCTTTTGTTGTTATTTTGTATCCGATTGTCGAACAGTATGGTTTTGGTGGTTTACTGTTAGCCACAATGATGTCAGGTTTACTTTTGGTGAGTATGGCAGTGTTACGCTTAGGACGTTTTATTGAATACATTCCAGAGGCGGTTACTTTAGGCTTTACTGGTGGCATAGCCGTTGTTATTGCTACATTACAATTAAAAGATTTCTTTGCTTTGCCGATTGAAACATTACCAGATCATTACTGGGATAAATTGGCTGTATTGGTCAAGGCCCTACCGCAATTACATCTCCCCAGCTTTGCGGTTGCCTCTTTCACGCTGATGATTATGTTACTGTGGCCGAAATTAAAAACCGTCGTCCCTGCGCACTTACCGGCTATTATTTTTGGCAGTATATTTGCTGTTATATTAAATAATATGGGCTTGGATATTGCGACGATTGGCAGCCGCTTTCACTATTTATTACCTGATGGTAGCCAGGGTGCCGGGATCCCCCCGTACTTACCTACATTTGAATGGCCTTGGTTACAACCGGGTGTCAATGGACAGCCATTAAGATTAAGTTGGGAACTGGTGTCCGATCTATTACCTGCGGCATTTGCGATTGCGATGTTAGGCGCTATTGAATCATTGTTATGTGCGGTGGTGCTTGATGGTATGACTGGTAAACGGCATAGCGCCAATAGTGAATTGCTCGGTCAAGGGATCGGTAATATCGTGGTGCCCTTTTTTGGTGGTATTACTGCCACTGCTGCAATTGCACGTTCTGCTGCCAATGTGAAAGCGGGGGCTAAAACGCCAATATCCGCTGTTATTCATAGTTTAGTTGTCCTGGCTAGTTTAGTGTTATTGGCGCCATTATTAGCGTATTTACCTATGCCGTCGATGGCGGCTTTGTTACTCGTTGTTGCTTGGAATATGAGTGAAGCGGGTAAAGCTGTGCATTTATTAAAGACTGCGCCTAGAAGTGATCTTTGGGTGTTTGTGATTTGTTTTTCATTTACTATCCTATTCGATATGGTACTTGCCATCACTGCTGGTATGTTGTTGGCTGCTGTATTGTTTATGAAAGAAATCGCTGAAATGGTCAAAGTGACCGATATTACCAATAATAAACGTATTGTGACGGCTGATATTCCCGCGGGCTGGCGGGTATTTAAAATTAATGGGCCGTTATTTTTTGCGGCGGCGGATCGTGTCTTTTCAGAACTGGCGGACAAAACCAATGAGGTTGATGGCTTTGTCCTATATTTAGACGCAGTACCCTTACTTGACGCTGGCGGTTTAGCGGCTATGGAACAATTTATTAAACAGTGCCAAATTTATAATACCCAAGTTATATTCTGCGACCTGCAATTTCAGCCATTAAAAACCTTAGCGAGAGCGGGTGTAAAGCCTATTGGTGGTGTGACTTCTTTTAGTCCGACACTCCATGAAGCATTAACTGAAATTGGCAACTATTAATTGCAGCCCGACCTTGTGTCTGATCGTAATTTCAGCGAAAATAGCGCCCATTAGATTTAACCAAATGAGAAGACTCATTCATGTCAAATAGCCTTATTGAGCAAGAGGTGTCGAAAAGACGTACTTTTGCGATTATCTCGCATCCCGATGCTGGTAAAACAACGATTACCGAAAAAGTATTATTATTCGGGAACGCATTACAAAAAGCCGGTACTGTAAAAGGTAAAAAATCGGGTCAGCATGCTAAATCTGACTGGATGGAAATGGAAAAAGAACGTGGTATTTCGGTAACGACATCGGTAATGCAGTTTCCATACCGCGATAGCTTAGTAAACTTACTTGATACTCCTGGGCATGAAGATTTCTCGGAAGATACTTACCGTACGTTAACCGCTGTTGATTCTTGCCTTATGGTAATTGACTCTGCAAAAGGTGTTGAAGCACGTACTGTTAAGTTAATGGAAGTGACACGTTTACGTGATACGCCAATTATTACCTTCATGAATAAAATTGACCGTGATATCCGCGATCCAATTGATTTAATGGATGAAGTAGAAGACGTACTTAAGATCGCATGTGCACCGATTACATGGCCGATCGGTATGGGTAAAGAATTAAAGGGTGTTTACCACATTCTGCGTGATGAAGTGATCATGTATAACGTGGGTCAGGGTCATATGATCCAAGATAGTCGCGTGATTAAAGGTATTAACAACCCTGAGCTTGACGAAGCATTGGGTGATTATGCTCAAGAGCTACGTGATGATATGGAACTTGTTGAAGGTGCAGCAAACAAATTTGATTATGATTTGTTCATGGCCGGTGAGTTAACACCTGTATACTTCGGTACAGCACTGGGTAACTTTGGCGTTGATCATGTACTTGATGGTTTATGTGACTGGGCGCCAACGCCACAGTCACGTGTATCAGATTTACGTACTGTTGAACCACATGATGAAACATTTTCTGGTTTTGTATTTAAAATCCAAGCAAACATGGATCCAAAGCATCGTGACCGTATTGCCTTCATGCGTGTTTGTTCAGGCAAATACAGCAAAGGCATGAAAATGAAGCATGTTCGTTTGAATAAAGATGTCAGCATTTCTGATGCTGTCACCTTTATGGCCGGTGATCGTACACAAACTGAAGAAGCATATCCGGGTGATATTATTGGTTTACACAACCATGGTACGATCCAAATTGGTGATACCTTTACCCAAGGTGAATTACTTAAATTTACGGGTATTCCTAACTTTGCACCGGAAATGTTCCGTCGTATTCGTTTAAAAGATCCACTAAAGCAAAAGCAATTGCAAAAAGGTCTGATTCAATTATCTGAAGAAGGCGCAGTACAGGTATTCCGCCCGCAACGTTCAAACGATTTAATTGTTGGTGCCGTTGGTGTTCTACAGTTTGACGTTGTTGTACATCGTTTACGTACAGAATACAAAGTTGATGCTATTTATGAAGGTATCAGTGTTGCAACTGCACGTTGGGTTGAATGTGCAGACCCGCGTAAACTTGAAGAATTTAAAAAGAAAGCTTGGGATAATATTGCACTAGATGGTGGTGATAACTTAACGTATATCGCACCGACTATGGTTAATTTACGTCTTGCACAAGAACGTTACCCTGATGTTGTTTTCCGTGAGACTCGTGAGCACTAAACGATAAGTTTTATTGGAATCAATGAAAAGCCTTACCTCTTTCGGGGTGAGGTTTTTTTTTACGTGCAATTTACAATACTAATTCCCTTTCATTCGTAACTTTTAAGTTGTTGATTTTTATTTGTTCTTTTCAATGGTTTACTAGTTTTTTAGTTTTTATGTGATTTAGGTCGCATATATTCTGCTTTTAATTTTTAACTGTAGTATACTACGTCAGCCTTTTTATGTGGCTTCGCTCGCTAGAGAGTTTGAGCAAAAGACCACTAATTTTGCGCACGAAATACGATATGTGGAGCTATAATTGATATAGCTTTATTCAAAGACCCGTCTACCAGAGGCCCGTGAATGTCTGATACATCACCCGTACAATTTACTGATTTAAATTTACCTGAACCAATTTTAAAAGCGTTGAATGATCTAGGTTATGAAACACCTTCTCCAATTCAAGCTGAATGTATTCCGTTACTACAGGATGGTGGTGATGTGCTAGGTATGGCACAGACTGGTACGGGTAAAACAGCTGCGTTTGCATTACCATTATTGAGCCGTATTGATACTGCGTTATCAAAACCTCAAGTATTGGTTTTAGCGCCAACGCGTGAGCTAGCAATTCAAGTTGCTGAAGCATTCCAAGCATACTCACGTCACATGCGTGGATTCCATGTACTACCTATCTACGGTGGTCAAAGCTACCCAATTCAGTTGAAAGCACTGAAGCGTAACCCACAAGTTATCGTTGGTACTCCTGGTCGTGTAATCGATCACATCAACCGTGGTACGCTTGATCTTTCTGGTATTCAAGCACTTGTTCTTGATGAAGCAGATGAAATGCTACGCATGGGCTTTATTGATGATGTTGAATCAATTCTGTCTAAAACACCTGAAAAACGTCAAATGGCGTTATTCTCTGCAACTATGCCTGAAGAGATTCGTCGTATTACGAAACGCTTCATGACTGATCCAACATCAGTTAAAATTGCAACTAAAACATCAACTGTTGAAAACATTGAACAAAAATGTTTAATCATTGGTGGCTTACAAGCAAAACTTGACGGCTTAACTCGTATTCTTGAAACTGAAGACTACGATGGTGTGATCATCTTTGCTCGTACTAAAACGATGACTGTTGAGCTTGCTGAGAAATTAGAAGCACGCGGTTACTCTGCTGCTGCACTTAACGGTGACTTAAACCAAGCAATGCGTGAGCGCACTGTAAGCCGTTTGAAAAATGGTCAACTAGATATCGTTATTGCAACTGATGTTGCTGCTCGTGGTCTTGATGTGCCACGTATTGATTTAGTTATCAACTACGATATCCCAACTGATACAGAATCATATGTTCACCGTATTGGTCGTACAGGCCGTGCTGGACGTAAAGGTACTGCAATCTTATTTGCTGCACCACGCGAACGTCGTTTATTGAAAGCGATTGAACGTGCTACACGTCAGCCATTGAAGATGATGGATCTACCTTCACGTGATGATGTTACGAAAAAACGTATCGCATCTTTCCGTGACCAGTTATCTGTGCTTTCTTCTGGTGAAGAAAACCTAGATTTCTACAAAAACTTAGTTGGTCAACTTTCTGAAGAGCTAGAACTTAGCGAATTAGATCTTGCTTCTGCGTTATTGTTCATGGCACAGAAAGAAAAACCATTAGTATTACCTCCTGAAGCACCACGTCGTGAACGTAGCTTCCGTGAAGATGATCGTGGCGATCAACGTCGTGAACGTAACGACCGTGGCGAACGCCGTGATCGTGGCGACCGTCCAGAACGTGAACGTGGCGAGCGTCGTCCAACAGCTGAAATGGAAGTTTTCCGTATCGAAGTTGGCCGTTCTGATGGTGTTCAAGTTAAGAACATCGTTGGCGCTATTGCTAATGAAGCGAATATCAACAGCCGTAACATCGGTGGTATCCGTCTGCATGATGACTACTCAACGATTGAATTACCAAAAGGTATGCCAAGCGAGCAATTACAACAACTACAACAAGTTTATGTTTGCAATAAAGCATTACGCATGAGCAAACTTGAAGGTGTTGCAGCTGAAGGTCGTCAAGAGCGTAGCCGTCCAAGTGGTGATCGTCCTGCACGTGATAACGATCGCGGACATCGCGGTCAACGTCGTGAATCGACTGGTGGCGAAGAACGTCGTCCACGTCGTCCACGTCGTGACTAATTAGCTCGTTAACTATTAATTGTTAATAATTAAGTAAATAGTTAAGTAAATAGTTAAGTAAATAGTTAGATATATGAAAAGGAGCGCTTGCGCTCCTTTTTTGCATCTGGGATATTAGTATTAATCACACCTCTTCGTTAATCTTATAGGACATCTTCTTGTGAAAATGGATCTCTCGACTACTGCGCCCATTGCGATGAAGCAAGCGCACTCAATGACTATTCATCAACATACACGCCAAGATGATTATTTTTGGTTACGTGATGATGAACGTAAAAACACACAGGTTCTAAGTTATCTAGAGCAAGAAAATAACTATACCAAATCTGTGTTATCACCATTAGCCTCATTAGAAACCGAATTGTATGATGAGATGGTTGCACGGGTAAAACAGGAAGATGCATCAGTGCCTTATCTTAAAAAAGGCTATTGGTATAAAACGAGCTTTGCAGAAGGTAAAGAGTATCCGGTATATCACTGGCGCCAGGATCATGAAGAAGCAGCGTGGCTGGTATTACTTGATGCCAACGAACGTGCCAAAGATCACCAATATTATCAGTTAGGTGAACTAGCGATAAGCCCAAATCATCAGGTATTGGCTTTTTCTGAAGATACCGTTAGTCGACGTCAGTATCGTTTACGATTCCTTAATCTTGTGACTGGTGAGGCATATCCAGAAGAGATCGAAGATACTGAATCTGTGGTCTGGGCGAATGACAGCAAGACATTATTCTATGTAAAAAAACACCCGACTACGTTATTGCCTTATCAGGTTTATCGTCATCAATTGGGTACTGATATCAGTACTGATGTGCTGGTTTATGAAGAGTCCGACGACACTTTCTACACGGATATTTATAAGTCTACCTCAGATGAACATATCATGTTGTCGTTAACTAGCACCATGACGAGTGAAGTACATACCTTACCTGCGGATAAGCCGACAGAGGCGTTTACATTGTTACTTGCTCGTGAACGTGGCCATGAATACAGTGTCGACCATTATCGTCAGCAGTTCTACATTCAGACGAACAAAACGGGTAAGAACTTTGCTTTGATGACTGCCACATTAGTCACCATCGCTGATACTAACCAATGGCAAACTATTATTCCTGCACGTGATCATGTGCTATTAGAAAGTTATGAATTATTCCGTGATTGGCTCGTTGTTGAAGAGCGTGAACAAGGTTTAACTTTCTTACGTCAAATCAACTGGCAGACGAATGCTGATACGATCATTAAATTTGATGACCCGACCTACACGGCATGGTTAGGAACTAACCCAGATCCGGATACTGACAAATTACGTTACGGCTATTCAAGCTTAACAACGCCAACCTCAACTTATCAATTAAATTTGGATAGTGGTGAGCGGGAGATATTAAAACAGCAAACGGTGGTCGGTGATTTTTGCGCGCAAGACTATAAAAGTGAACGTGTTTGGATAGCGGCTGAAGATGGGGTTAAAGTGCCCGTCTCGTTAGTATATAAGAAGGCGTTATTTTCGAAAACCAACGCCAATCCAATATTACAATATGCATATGGTTCGTATGGTTCGAGCATTGACCCATATTTTAGTGCTTCATTATTGAGTCTACTCGATCGTGGCTTTGTCTATGCTATTGCCCATATACGTGGTGGCGAAGAGTTAGGTCGTGGTTGGTATGAAGACGGTAAACTATTGAAGAAAATGAATACCTTCACGGATTTCACCGCGGTTACCAAAGGTTTACTCGCACAAGGTTATGCGGATCCTAAACGTGTTTATGCGATGGGGGGATCTGCAGGCGGTTTATTGATGGGGACGGTGATAAATATTGCCCCTGAGTTATATCATGGTGTCGTTGCAGCCGTGCCTTTTGTTGATGTAGTTAGTACGATGCTCGATGAATCAATACCGCTGACAACGGGAGAATATGACGAGTGGGGTAATCCGAATGAAGCGGAATACTATCATTACATGTTGTCGTATAGCCCTTATGATCAAGTTGTGGCGCAAGCGTATCCGCACTTACTGGTCACCACGGGTCTGCATGACTCTCAAGTGCAATATTGGGAACCGGCTAAGTGGGTTGCTAAACTGCGTGACTTGAAAACGGATGATAATGTATTGCTGTTACATACTGATATGGAAACGGGGCACGGTGGTAAATCTGGACGCTTTGAGCATTATCATGACACCGCTAAAGAGTATGCTTTCATGCTGGATTTAGCTGAATCAACCAGACTATAAGGTTAATTTAGAGATAACTGAAAAATCAGATTCTATCAGGTTATAAAGTAATGTGGGCAAGTGATCGAAGCCGTTATTCCTGGTTTTGATACTTGCCCTTTGTGATCTCATCAAGGTATATTAGCTAATTGAAGATGGCTAAATAATTGAAAATAAACAACTATATTATATATCAGTTATTCATTCTATCTTAAATAAACAATTCCATTTTAAATAAAATAGTTTATTTAAACTGTTTAGGTATATCTCTGAGGTTGAATCATGTCTAAATTAACGTTGTTATTCACAGCTATATTCTTGTTATCCGGGTGCAGTAAAGCACCTGAAACAGCAACTGTTGAGTTACCTAAAGCAGTTAAATTCCAACGCGTGAGCGAATCAACCGGTTCTATCTATCGAGAAATATCGGGACAAATTCGCAGCGCAGAACAATCAAGTCTTAGCTTTCGGGTGAATGGTGTATTACAAGCTATCTATGTGAGTAAAGGGGATCTGGTCGTGACCGGACAGCCGCTCGCGCAACTCGATGATTCTGATTTCACTGTCGCATTAAATAAAACCCAAGCATCGTTAGGTTCTTCACGCGCCTCTGCAAAAGCAGCTAACGATCAATTACAACGGGCAACACGCTTACCTGAAGGGGTTATTTCTTTAGCTGAACTTGAGCAATTAGGCAATAACGCAGAAGCGGCGTTACAACAAGTGAAAGTGATTGAAGCTGATTTAGCCCGCTCTAAATTAGAATTACAGCGCACTATTTTACGCTCACCGTTTGATGGGCAAATTACAGCTGTGAGTGTGGATAATTTTTCCAAAGTATCGAATGGTCAAGAAGTCATTGAATTGATTGATGGTGATGCGTATGAAGTCGAAGTCTTACTGCCAGAGTCGATGATTGGTAATATTGATTACCAGCAAGCAGTGAGCGTTACTGTTTCAGCACTACAAGATAAAATGTTTGCTGGTGAAGTCAGTGAAATTGGCTCTCGCGTTGAAAACGGTAATGCATTTCCGGTGACTATTCGTTTAAATAAAAGCAGTGATAAATTACGTAATGGTATGTCAGGTTCGGTTAAGTTCACGGTTAATAATAGTCGTGTTGCTGCTTATTTAGTGCCATTAACAGCGTTAGACTTTACTCATTCGATGGCCGGTGAAGGTTCTCAAGATGCGTTGTTATATGTGATTAATGAACAGACCATGGTGTTAGAGCAGCGTAATGTAAAAGTGGGTCATATTCGTGCTAATAACATCGAAGTGTATACCGGTATTAATGAAAATGAAGCGATTGTGGTCGCGGGTATTCCATTTTTACGAGACGGCATGGCAGTTACGCTATGGCAAGTAAAGTAGGTATTTAACATGGATAAATTAACCCTATTTGCATTAAAAAATAATCGCTTTACGCAGTTATTATTAGTGCTAATCATTGTCATCGGCAGTGCGTCATTTTTTAATGCACCGAGTAAAGAAGATCCTGAAATATTGGTGAGAACGGCTGTCGTGGTTGCCCAGATCCCGGGCATGTCGCCAGAGCGTATTGAACGTCTGCTGACCAAACCGATTGAGCGAGAAGCCAAACAGATCCCTGAGGTCAGTGAGTTAAAATCGTTAGTGCGTACTGGTTATACGCAAATCAAAGTCACGGTTGCTGATGAACACTTTGACTTACAACCGATTTGGGACAACTTACGTAATCGTATGAAGGATCTGCAATCGTCATTACCCGAGGGCACAATTGGCCCTATGGTGAATGATGAATTCGGCAGAGTTGCTTCTGCCACGATAGCGCTTTATGGTGAGGATTACTCGTTACATGAATTGGATCTGGTTTCAGAATCGATTCAAGATCGTATTAGCGCGCTGGCAACGGTATCACAAGTTGATATTTACGGTGTGCAAGATGAGCGTATTTGGTTAGAGCCAGATACGGATGCCATGAGTCGATTAGGCGTTTCTCCAGGTCAACTTGTCGCGGCGCTACAAAATCAAAATATTGTCTTACCCGGTGGTAAAATAAATACTGGAAAGCTTGAGTTAACTATTGAGCCCAGTGGTAACTTCGAAGCCCTATCTGATATTGAAAATTTGGTGATATTAGAGCCTGAAAGCGGCCAGAATATTTACCTACGAGATTTACTGTCGGTACGTCGTGGTTATGTTGAACCGCAAAATACCCCGGTTTATTATAATGGTAAGCCGAGCATTATATTAGCGGTGTCCATGTTATCTGGCATCACCAGTGACAGTTTTGGCGTTGAGATCAGTGAATTTGTCGCTTTAGAGCAGCAGTTACTCCCTGCGGGATTACACTTTGAATTGGCGACCTTTCAGCCAGATAAAGTCGCGACGGCTATTTCATCAGCGACATCAAATCTATTCCAAACTGTGGCGATTGTATTAGCGGTGGTGATGCTATTTTTAGGTTTCCGTATGGGCATGATTGTCGGGACTATTGTGCCATTGACCATGATGCTGTCGTTTATCGGTATGCAAATATGGGACGTGTCCTTACAACGTATGTCTATCGCTGCCATCATTGTGTCGCTGGGTTTATTAGTTGATAACGGCATTGTGATTGCTGAAAATATTAATACCCGCATTATCCAAGGGATGAAACGTGAAGCGGCGGCTCTGGCTGCGAGTAAAACCTTGGCGATCCCGCTGTTAACGTCTTCATTAACGACAATTTTGGCCTTTATGCCATTGATGTTGGCGCAGGATGTTGCGGGTGAGTATCTACGTTCATTATCCCAAGTTATCATTATTGCATTGCTGTCATCTTGGTTACTGAGCCTGTTGGTTACACCGTTAATGTGTGTGGTTTTTCTCTGCGAAAGCGACGAAACAAACGGCTATGCCGCGTTGGGTGATCGTTGTTAATCAATGGTATGGCAGTGTCTTAAAGGTATTACTTAACTACCGCGTGAGTTTTATGACCACGATGGTAGTGTTATTGTTTGTCGCTGTTTACGGCTTTAAATTTATTACCGTACAGTTTATGCCGGGGTCAGAGCGTAATCAGTATCTAGTGTATTTGAACTTGCCTGCTGGTACCCCTACGGCGGAAACTGATAAGGTCACCCATCGCTTTTTAGCTTGGTTAAATGACGAGAAAGAAAATCCCGATGTCACCAGCCACATTGCCTATATTGGTGACGGTGGACCGCGTTTCTTCTTGGCTTTAGCGCCGGTTGATCGCGCATCAAATAAAGCCTTTGTGGTGGTGAATACCGGTGATCTTGACTCTGCGTTAGCGATGATAGAAAAAACCAATAATTATATTCAACAGCAATTACCTGAAGCAACAGGTCAAGCTAAACGCATGTGGTTAGGCGGCAGTGAGTTAGGGCTAGTTGAATATAAACTGCAAGGACCTGATGGCGAGCTATTACAGCAACGCGCGCAATTGTTAATGGCTGCTTTTGCCGATATTAATGGCGTTGTTGGTATTACCAATGATTGGGAAAATAATATCCCTAAGATCTTGGTCGAAGTGGATCAAGATCGCGCGCGTCGTGCTGGTATAAGCAGTCGTGATATTGCCCTGTCGCTAAATGGTTTCTTTGATGGCTATAAAGTGACGGATTACCGCGATGGTGATCGGGTTATTCCGGTGTTGATGCGGGGTAATCAATCACGTAATGACTTTGATAAACTACGCAGCGTGGAAGTGACATCAGGGCAAAATGGCGTAACCGTTCCTTTGATCCAGGTGGCTAATTTTGGTGGTGAGAGTGAACCTGCGATCATTCGTCGAGAAGACCAGCAACGTACGTTAATTATCAGTGCGAAGCATCGTCAGTTGCAAGCAAGTGAACTGCATAAGCTCATGCAACCGACATTAGCGCAGCTTAATTTACCGCCGGGTTATCGTCTACGTTTAGGAGGGGAATTACGTGGTGCGGATGAAGCGAGCAGCGCGTTATTTGCTTATATGCCACATTGTTTTGCCTTGATCGCTTTATTGTTGGTATTACAGCTAAACTCATTCCGCCGTCCAGCGGTGATCTTAATGACGATCCCATTGTCCTTGATTGGCGCGGTATTTGGATTAACTGTCACGGGGGCCTATTTTACTTTCCCGGCGATGTTAGGCATGTTTAGTTTAGCGGGGGTTATTATTAATAATGGCATTGTGCTTATCGATCAGATTGAGGCTAACCGTAAAGCTGATATGCTGGTTAACGAGGCGTTAATTGAAGCGGGTAAAGCACGTCTAAGACCTATTTTAATGACCACCTTGACGACGATCCTCGGCCTTATACCATTGGCGATTTGGGGTGGTGAATTCTGGTATTCGATGGCGATCGTGATGATTTTTGGTATGGCAGTTGGGACAGTATTAACTTTAGGTGTTGTACCTGTGTTGTATAGCTTGTTCTATCGTTCGCAAGATATTAAACATCAAGCGAAGAGGGTGACTAATTTATAAGTTTATACAACGGAGCATGATTACTGATTACTGATTACTGATTACTGATTACTGATTACTGATTACTGATTACTGATTAGTGCTTAATGCTTAGCGGTGAGCAATTAAGTAGTCTAAATAATATTACTCCAGCAAACCACTCAAGACATCCATGTTCGCTTAGACAAGGTTATTTATGGCCTTGTCTGTTTGCGATAGCAATAATATTTTACTGCTCCGAGGTTTATAGGAATTGGTACCATTAGCGCGGCATTGGCATGACTCGATTACGACCAAGGCGTTTCGCTTCATAGAGCTGTAGGTCCGCGCGGGTTAGAATGTCACTGCTGCTATCACGGGGGGTATTTTCACTCACGCCGATAGACACGGTAATATTATCGATTCGCTTACCCGAGCGTTTATCACGAATGCTTAAACGCTCGATTGCACGGCGAATTGACTCGGCATTTTGACGGGCGATAGTGAATGTTTTGTTCGGTAAAATAAGGACAAATTCTTCACCGCCATAACGAAATACTTGTTCACCTTCTTGGCAGCTATCGGCGATACGCTTGGCAATGACTTTCAATACTTGATCGCCGAGCTGGTGACCAAAATCATCATTAAATGCTTTGAAATTATCAATATCAATCATCAAAATTGAAAAGTTTCGACTCAAGCTGGGGTTACTACAAAAGGTTTCAATTTCTTTATTGAATACCCGACGATTGAGCAAGCCAGTTAAAGCATCATGCATTGCATCATGTTGAGTTTCTGATAAAGTCTCACGTAATTGCGCTATTTCAGCTTGGGCTTCATGTAATTGACTTTTGAAGTGGCGTGTTGATGAACGCACATCATGAGATTCTTTCACTAGTTCTCGTACTGCAGAAAGGGTTTTCTCAATCGAAAAGCCATCAGCTTCGACGTCGGATAATTCGTTCAAGCATTTATTCAACATCCGATCAAATTCATTGGTATCGTTAAGCGTATCGTGTAATGAGCTGCTTAAGTCATTGGTCATGGTGTCGAGTTCACTGCGTAGTTGCGTTATTTCTTGTTCGCGTTTATCGACAATAAAACGTTGGTAAAGCTCTTCGGTGGCCGCTGGAGTACACGTTCCGTGTTGCGCTATTCTGTCATCGAGCTGTTTTTGTAATGCACTATTATTGTCTGATACATAGTGATACCACAGCGCGTAATTGGTTGGCGTTGTCGGAATTTGATATTTGATCATCAGCGGCATGGCTTTTTTTAAATATTGAGCCGATAAAGCAAAGAGTTTTTTAGACATGCACCATTCCATAACGGTTATTCATTAATGATTAAGCCTGCTATTAAATCAAATTATGCTGCAACTTACACTATCTCTTTATTTCAGCCTCTCTATGAGGTCTTTAAAAACCGGAGTATTTCGTGATTGAACTTGTCGACAGCCATTGCCATTTAGATTTTTCAGACTTTGATCTTGACCGTATCGATGTATTGGCTCGGGCGAAAGCCAAAGGGGTCGAGCATTTTTTAGTACCGGGTATTGGTGCCCACAATTGGCAATCGGTATTGGCGCTAGCAAATCAGCATACTGGCGTTTATGCAGCACTGGGTATTCACCCTTATTTTTTAGCCAACTTTGATCACAGCCATTTAGTGTTACTGGATGAATATTTAGCAACGGAAAAAGGGGTTGTTGCTGTCGGGGAGTTTGGGCTAGATAAAATTGTCGACTTCCCATTCGAGCAACAATTGCATATTTGTAAGCAGCAACTATTGCTAGCCAAGCAATATGATTTACCGGTTATTTTGCATTGCCGTAAAGCCCACAATGAATTAATTCAGTTACTGCAACAAGTGAAATTACCTCGGGGCGGTGTGATCCATGGTTTTAGTGGCAGCAAGCAGTTGGCGATGCAATATATCAAGTTAGGCTTTAAACTCGGTATTGGTGGGGTTATCACTTACCCAAGGGCGGAAAAAACGCGGCAAGCAGTCAGTGAATTACCTTTAGCGGCATTATTATTAGAAACAGACTCGCCAGATATGCCTATAAAGGGCTATCAAGGGGGGCGTAATGAACCTGCGAACATTACAGAAGTGTTACAAGAGCTCGCTAAACTAAGACCCGAGTCAGAAAAAGTAATTGCAAAAACCAATTTGAGTTCATTTATTGAGCTGTTTTTGTCCTAATTGAATACATTTGCGAATAAATTGAACTTTTTAGAAACTTTTTTGAGAGGTCTGATCTCAAGCACTTAACAAGTGGCTAATAACAGTTATAATCGCGCCAATTGTTATAATCAATGATTAAATCGTAAATTTACTATTTATTACACTTTAATGGACTATTTTGATTATGGCGCAACTAAAAAACACTTCTGAAGCGAAACTTGGAGATTATTCCTGATGAATTTTGTAATGGGTATTGTAGGCGTTTTCGTTCTACTTGGTTTAGCAGTACTGTTATCGGATAACAGAAAAGCGATTAACCTTCGCACTGTTGGTGGCGCTTTTGCTATCCAGGTTGCTGTTGGTGCGTTCATTTTATACTTCCCTCCGGGTAAAGAATTACTGCAAGGTCTTTCTACTGGTGTAGCAAACGTAATTGCTTATGGTAATGAAGGTATTCAATTCTTATTTGGCGACTTAGCGAAATTCAAAGTTGGTTTCATCTTTGCGATTAACGTATTGCCAGTAATCGTGTTCTTCTCATCATTAATCGCTGTTTTATACTACATCGGTGTCATGAGCGTTGTTATTAACTTTATTGGTGGTGGCTTACAGAAACTATTAGGCACGAGTCGTGCTGAATCACTTTCTGCAACTGCAAATATCTTTGTTGGTCAAACTGAAGCACCACTTGTTGTGCGTCCGTTTATTAAATCAATGACTAAATCAGAGCTATTTGCTGTGATGGTTGGTGGTCTTGCGTCTATCGCTGGTTCTGTTCTAGCTGGTTACGCTGGTCTTGGTATTAAAATTGAGTACTTGGTTGCTGCGTCATTCATGGCTGCACCGGGTGGTCTATTAATGGCTAAAATCATTAAACCTGAAACTGAAACGCCAAAAGTAACACTTGATGATCTTGACGACAGTGAAGACGAAAAACCAGCAAACGTATTAGATGCGGCTGCTGCGGGTGCTTCTTCAGGTATGATGCTAGCACTTAACGTTGGTGCAATGTTAATTGCATTCGTTGGTCTGATCGCATTAGCGAATGGTATCACGGGTGGTATCGGTGCTTGGTTCGATATGCCTGAACTAACTATCCAAATGATCTTAGGTTGGGTATTCTCACCACTGGCATTCGTAATCGGTGTGCCATGGCACGAAGCGGTTGCTGCTGGTAGCTTCATTGGTCAAAAATTAGTTGTGAATGAATTTGTTGCTTTCTTAGATTTCGTTAGCTACATCAAAAACAACGAACTTTCTGAGCACACACAAATCATCATCTCGTTTGCATTATGTGGTTTTGCTAACTTCTCATCTATTGCGATTCTATTAGGTGGTTTAGGTAGCTTGGCACCAACACGCCGCGCAGACATTGCAAGTATGGGTATGAAAGCGGTTCTTGCTGCTTCTCTAGCTAACTTAATGAGTGCTGCATTAGCGGGTCTATTCCTAGCTTAGTATTGAGCTAAAATAGCGATAATGTATTAACCGTTATCATGGCGGTTATAAAATAGATAATGCCCACAAATTGTATAACACAGTTTGTGGGCATTTTTTTATCTACATAACTCTCGGTGTAACTCTTGGTGTCATTCTCGGCATCGTTACCGGTATCGTTATTGCCTAAAAAACAAGAAATAGAATATTTACTCACTCCCTCTATCTAATCTCGATATTTAGACTTATCTATTTGCTCGGAGTGCGATCTGAGTCGGTTTTGAGAGCATTTACAGCTTGATTTACTGGTCACTGAGCGTACCCTTAACTAGGTAATAAAGACCGTTTGTACATGATGTACTTTTGGTGTTTTTCGTTAAATAGTACGGACTCTTTAACTTCAATTTAGAAGGGTAGATAAGTGCTATTAGCGCGGTTATAAGGATGTTAATTGATGGTTAGGCCCAAGTAACTTGGGTATATATCAAGTCTTCAAGGAACCAAGTCCGCATAGTTATTCTTCATGGATATTTATCTTAAAGATAGTTATGTTGATAGTGAGATTAATGCTTCTTTTACTCTAAGTATTCGTCATTTATATGTCATCTATTTATCTTCGTACGAGATCTATTTACCTTAGATTGCAACCGTGCGTCGGTATTTCTTTATTTGAATTTATCCAGAATAGCTACCGCAAGTCATTAACGATTAACTATGCGCAATCACGCTAGTTATAACGTGTTAATGACAGTGATTTAACTATTGTTTTATAACAAATTCAATAAATGGTTTATAAATATTGGCTTATAAAAAGTCAATAAATCTGGAGACGATTCTTGATGAATTTTGTAATGGGTATTGTAGGCGTTTTCGCGCTACTCGGTTTAGCGCTGCTATTATCGGACAACAGAAAAGCAATTAACTTACGCACTGTGGGTGGCGCATTCGCTATTCAGGTTATTATTGGCGCGTTCATTTTATATTTCCCTCCCGGTAAAGAGTTGCTGCAAAGTCTTTCTACTGGCGTTGCAAACGTCATTGCTTATGGTAATGAGGGCATTCAATTCTTATTTGGTGATTTGGCCAGATTCAAAGTCGGCTTTATTTTCGCGATCAACGTATTGCCGGTGATCGTATTCTTCTCATCATTGATTGCCGTTTTATACTATCTCGGCATCATGAGTGTGGTGATTAACTTTATCGGTGGTGGTTTACAGAAGTTATTAGGTACTAGTCGTGCGGAATCACTCTCTGCGACAGCGAACATTTTTGTTGGCCAAACTGAAGCCCCACTTGTCGTACGTCCATTTATTAAATCAATGACAAAATCAGAATTATTCGCTGTAATGGTGGGTGGTCTTGCTTCTATCGCTGGTTCTGTACTCGCGGGTTACGCAGGTCTTGGTATTAAAATTGAATACCTAGTTGCAGCGTCATTTATGGCGGCGCCGGGTGGTCTATTAATGGCTAAAATTATTAAGCCAGAAACTGAAACGCCTAAAGTATCACTTGATGATCTTGAGGACGATAATGATGATAAGCCAGTAAACGTCCTTGACGCCGCAGCTGCGGGTGCGTCTTCAGGTATGATGTTAGCGCTTAACGTCGGTGCAATGTTAATTGCATTCGTTGGTCTGATTGCTTTAGCCAATGGTATCACGGGTGGTATCGGTGCTTGGTTTGATATGCCTGAGCTGACCATTCAAATGATCTTAGGTTGGATGTTCTCGCCATTGGCATTTGTGATTGGCGTGCCGTGGCACGAAGCGGTTGCCGCGGGTAGTTTCATTGGTCAAAAACTAGTAGTGAATGAGTTTGTGGCTTTCCTTGATTTCGTTAGCTACATTAAAAATAACGAACTCTCTGAACATACGCAAATCATCATTTCTTTCGCGCTGTGTGGCTTTGCTAACTTTTCATCTATTGCTATTTTGCTCGGTGGTTTAGGTAGCTTAGCGCCGTCACGTCGTGCTGACATTGCCAGTATGGGGATGAAAGCGGTATTAGCGGCTTCTTTAGCTAACTTAATGAGTGCAACCTTGGCTGGTTTATTTTTAGGTTAGTGATATAGCGGCTAGTAATATAGAGGTTAGTTATGTTGCGGTCTAGTCACCGTGACATAAGATCGTAAGGTATTGCTCCGCAGTGTTTATAAGCCATGTTTAATAGCCATGTTTAATAAATAGTGCGGAGCGTTTTTGAGTTAAATAATACGCTTACATAGACATACATTTAATATGTTGTTTTATTGCTGTTTAATTGCGCATAGTGAGAAGTACGACAGTTATAGCGGCATTTATAGCTTGATTTCTTTGTCACTTAGCGTAACTTTAACACTGTAGTTTAAACCAATTGCACATGAAGTACTTTTGGTGTTTTTCGTTAAATACTACGTCCCTTGCGCCTTTAAGTTTCAGCTTAAAATATAGCGCTGGTTCGTTGTATTAGCGCGGTTATAGGGATATTAATTGATAGTCATATCAAGTCTTCACGGAACCAAGTCCGCATAGTTATTCTTCAGGGATATTTGTCTTAAAGATAGTTATGTTGATAGTTAAACAATGCCATATTAAGAACAGTATGAATGCTGTTATTAATCAGTATTTGTTATTTATACGTCATCTATTTTACCTGAACGTGATTGTTTAAGGTAAACACGTCTTTATTTTACTCATCCAGAATAACTACCGGTAGTAATGTCGATTAATCATGATGAATGACTCATTACTACGTTTTCACTATTGGTTTTTTTACATACTATATTTTTAAATATAATTCGGAGACTTAATATGAGTAACTTTAAAGTAGCAGCGCAACGTGCATTAAATATGATGGACCTAACAACACTTAATGATGATGATACAGATGCGAAAGTAATTGAGCTGTGCCATAAAGCGAAAAGTGCTGCCGGTAATACTGCTGCTGTTTGTATTTACCCTCGCTTTGTTCCTATCGCCCGTAAAACATTGAATGCAATCGGCGCTGAAACAGTAAAAATCGCCACTGTAACGAATTTCCCACACGGTAATGATGATGTTGCTATCGCAGTAGCTGAAACAAAAGCGGCTGTTGCCTACGGCGCAGATGAAGTTGACGTGGTGTTCCCATACCGCGCACTGATGGCTGGCAATGCGGAAGTTGGTTTCGAATTAGTGCAAGCATGTAAAGCTGCATGTCCTGCTAACGTGAAACTTAAAGTGATCGTTGAAACTGGCGAACTGAAAACAGAAGCATTGATCCGTCAAGCGAGCGAAATTTCAATTGATGCAGGTGCTGACTTCATTAAAACATCAACAGGTAAAGTGCCTGTTAATGCCACGCTAGAATTCGCTAAAATCATGCTTACCGTGATCAGCGAGAAAAACACCGCAGTTGGTTTCAAACCCGCTGGTGGCGTTAAAAATGCTGAGCAAGCAGGTGAATACCTTGCATTAGCTGAATCAATTCTAGGTAAAGACTGGGTTTCTCCAGCAAAATTCCGTTTCGGTGCGTCAAGTCTACTGGCTAACTTATTAGCAGAACTTGAGTTAGCTGAAAAGCCTGCAGATAGCAGCGGTTACTAATTATCTAACTCTCTGGTTCGATAGAGCAATATCCACAAACAAAATATTTTGTATTGATTAGGTTACATGTTGATCATAACGACAGACTTAATCAATCCGATATGTGCTTATTCGATCCTCATTTTCTGTATTTAAACGAAGCGTTTCCCGTTTTAAGGCCTCGCTTTTCTGATTCAAGGAGTAGATGATTATGTTTATACCGCAAGAAATCATTCGCCGTAAACGTAATGGTGAAGAATTAAGTCGTGCTGAAATAGCATATTTTGTTAATGGTATTGCTGATAACAGCATTTCCGAAGGCCAAATTGCTGCCTTTGCAATGGCTACGTATTTTAATGATATGACCATGCCTGAACGTATTGCCATCACAACGGCGATGCGTGATTCGGGTGATGTCCTAAATTGGGATGCGATGCAACTCAATGGCCCTATCGTTGATAAACATTCAACCGGTGGTGTCGGTGATGTTATTTCACTGATGCTTGGTCCTATGGTTGCTGCATGTGGTGGTTTTGTCCCTATGATCTCTGGCCGCGGCTTGGGTCATACTGGTGGCACATTAGATAAATTGGATGCTATTCCAGGTTACCAAACCACCGTTGATAATGCGCAATTCCGTCAAGTGGTTAAAGACAGCGGTGTGGCGATTGTGGGTCAATCTGCCAATCTAGCACCTGCTGATAAACGTTTTTATGGTGTTCGTGATATTACTGCGACAGTTGAATCAATTTCACTCATTACTGCTTCTATCTTATCGAAAAAATTAGCGGCTGGTCTTGATGCGCTTGTGATGGATGTGAAATCGGGTAGTGGTGCATTCATGCCAACCCATGAACAATCTGTTGAATTAGCGAAAAGCATTGTGTCTGTTGCTAATGGCGCAGGCTGTAAAACATCAGCACTGATCACGGATATGAACCAAGTATTAGCCAGCAGTGCCGGTAATGCCGTGGAAGTACGTGAAGCAGTACGTTTTTTAACGGGTGAATACCGTAATCCACGTTTACTTGCAGTGACGATGGCGTTATGCGTGGAAATGCTAGTATCGGCAAACTTAGCGACAGATACTGATGATGCCCGCCATAAATTACAAGCCGTACTTGATAACGGTAAAGCGGCGGAATTATTCGGCATCATGGTCACAGGTTTGGGCGGTCCAGCAGATTTTGTTGACAACTATGACCTACACTTACCAAAAACTGACATCATTCGTCCGGTATTTGCGCCACAAACAGGTTTCTTGACTACCATGGATACCCGTGGTTTTGGTATGGCGGTTGTTGCGATGGGCGGTGGTCGTCGTGTTGCTACCGACCAAATTGATTATGCCGTTGGTTTATCTAACATTGCCGCGCTAGGTCAGAAACTAGATGCACACACACCAGTGGCAATGGTACATGCGCGTAGTGAAGCACAGTTTGATGCTGCACAAGCTGAGATCTTGAATGCAATTCACATCGGCGATACGCAACCTGCAGCAAGCGCAGATGTTTATCAACAAATTCGACTTTCTGATGTCTAACGTTTAGTCGCGTTTTTAGTTAATCATTTTTACTATAAATAATAGACATCGATAAATAGAATTAAAAAATAGGTCAGAATTATGAAACGTACAATTATATTAATGTTGGATTCATTGGGCATTGGTGCTTCGGCCGATGCGGATAAATTTGGTGATGTAGGCAGCAATACTTTCGGGCATATCGCCCAGTGGTGTGCTGAAGGGAAAGCAGATATCGGTCGTGAAGGCCCGCTACATATCCCGAACTTAACCAAACTTGGTCTTGCGCATGCATGTGCTGACAGCGTGGGTTCGTTCCCAGCAGGTTTGGATGAAAATGCTGAAGTGATTGGCGCATACGGTTATGCTCAAGAGCTATCAACGGGTAAAGATACCCCGAGTGGGCATTGGGAAATTGCTGGCGTACCAGTACTGTTTGATTGGGGTTATTTCGCTGATCTGGAAAACAGCTTCCCACAAGAATTATTGGATCAATTAGTAGAACAAGCAGACTTACCAGGGTATTTAGGTAACTGTCATTCTTCTGGTACTGAGATCTTAGACTTGATGGGCGAGGAGCACATGGCTTCTGGCAAACCCATTTTCTATACCTCAGCTGACAGTGTATTCCAAATTGCTTGTCATGAAGAAAGCTTTGGTTTAGAGCGCTTGTTGAAGTTATGTGAATTAGCCCGTGAATTATTAGAACCGTACAATATTGGTCGTGTTATTGCGCGTCCATTTATCGGTAATGATAAGAGTGATTTTGCCCGTACTGGTAACCGTCGTGATTATTCACTGCTACCACCGGCTCCAACATTACTCGATCGCATGGCTGAGTCCGGCGGTGAAGTAGTGAGTGTCGGTAAAATTGCGGATATCTATGCACAACAAGGTATTACCAAGAAAGTCAAAGCGACAGGCCTTGAAGCATTATTTGATCTGACGTTAGAACAAGTTAAACAAGCGGGTGATCAGACGATCGTATTCACTAACTTTGTTGATTTTGATTCTTCATGGGGTCATCGTCGTGATGTTGCTGGTTATGCGAAAGGACTCGAGTATTTCGATACGCGTTTACCTGAGCTGCTAGCAATATTAGATGAAGGTGATGTTGTGGTGTTAACAGCCGATCATGGTTGTGACCCAACTGCACCAGGCACAGATCATACCCGTGAACACATTCCAGTGCTCTTTTATGGCCACAATGTGCCTAAAGGACCATTAGGTTTACGTGATACGTTTGCTGATATCGGTCAGTCAATTGCGGCTTACCATGGTCTGCCAAAACTAGAATACGGTACCAGCTTTTTATAAAAGCACGCATTACCAAATAAATAGTACGTAATAAATACTAAACAATCATGCTCAGCTACAGAATGCTGGGCACAACCAAAACATAAAAGGTAACAATATAATGGCTACTCCACATATCAATGCTGAACAAGGTGATTTCGCTGAAACGGTACTATTCCCAGGTGATCCACTACGCGCTAAATACATCGCAGAAACATTTTTAGAAGACGTTAAACAAGTGAATGACGTGCGTAACATGTTCGGTTTCACTGGTACTTACAAAGGTACACGTGTTTCTGTAATGGGTTCAGGTATGGGTATCCCATCTTGTTCTATCTATGCAAAAGAGCTAATCACTGAATACGGTGTTAAAAACCTTATTCGTGTTGGTAGCTGTGGCGCGATCAGCACTGACGTTAAAGTGCGTGATGTTGTGATCGGCATGGGTGCATGTACTGACTCTGCTGTTAACCGTGCACGTTTCGACGGTTATGATTTCGCTGCTATTGCATCATGGGAACTACTAAGCAAAGTAACACGCGCTGCAAAAGCATGTGGCATCGATGCGAAAGTAGGTAACATCTTCTCTGCAGATTTATTCTATACACCGAAACCAGAACTATTCGATACGATGGAAAAACTAGGTGTACTAGGCGTAGAAATGGAAGCGGCTGGTCTATACGGCGTTGCCGCTGAATTTGGCGCGAATGCTATCTGTATCTGTACTGTATCTGATCACATCCGTACGGGTGAAGTAACGACTGCAGAAGAACGTCAATTAACGTTCAATGACATGATCGTAATGGCATTAGAGTCTGTGTTAATTAAAGACTAATAGTTAATAGTTAAGAAAGACCCCCTCCCAACCTCCCCCTAAAGTTAAGGGGAGGAGCAAAGAAAGAGCAAGAGCAAAGACTTCGTTGCTTATTGAGTTTAGCGGCCGAATTGGCTTGATGCAGCTTTAGTTCCCTCCCTTTTTTGAGGGGAGGGTTAGGGTGGGGTCGCTCTATGTCTAGTTCTGCTCGCGCTTTTCCTTGTATCAACCGCATCCAAGGTTTACACTTATCCACATTCATATTCCTTGCTAAAAGAGAACATAATGGCTGGTCCACAGTTTATCTATTCGATGCATCGTGTTGGCAAAATCGTGCCACCGAAACGTCAAATTCTTAAAGACATTTCACTTAGTTTTTACCCTGGCGCTAAGATCGGCGTACTGGGTCTAAACGGCTCAGGTAAATCAAGCTTATTACGCATCATGGCTGGCGTAGACAAAGACTTCGAAGGTGAAGCGCGTCCATTAGCGGGCACTAAAATTGGTTACTTACCGCAAGAACCTGTACTGGATCTAGAAAAAACAGTACGTGAAGTGGTTGAAGAAGCAATTTCAGAACTGAAAGAGGCAATGTCAGGTCTTGATCAGGTTTATGCTGCGTATGCAGAACCGGATGCAGATTTCGACAAGCTTGCTAAGCAACAAGAAAAGTTTGAATCTATCATTCAAGCGCACGATGGCCACAACATCGAAAACCAACTAGAGCGTGCTGCTGATGCATTACGTTTACCGGAATGGGACACTAAAATTAAAGTCCTATCGGGTGGTGAACGTCGCCGTGTCGCTATCTGTCGTTTGTTACTCGAAAAACCAGACATGTTATTACTTGACGAACCAACCAACCACTTGGATGCTGAATCTGTTGCTTGGTTAGAACGTTTCCTACTTGATTATGAAGGTACTGTTGTTGCTATTACGCATGATAGATATTTCCTTGATAACGTCGCCGGTTGGATCTTAGAGCTTGACCGTGGTGAAGGTATTCCATGGGAAGGTAACTACTCTTCTTGGTTAGAGCAAAAAGATGAACGTTTAGCACAAGAAGCGTCACAAGAAAGCGCACGTAAAAAATCGATTGAGAAAGAACTTGAATGGGTTCGCTCAAATCCAAAAGGTCGTCAAGCGAAAAGCAAAGCACGTATGGCGCGTTTTGAAGAGCTTAACCAATCTGATTATCAACGTCGTAACGAAACCAACGAACTGTTTATCCCACCGGGTGAGCGTTTAGGTGACAAGGTAATTGACGTTGAGAACCTAGGTAAAGCCTATGACGGTCGTGTGCTAATTGACGATCTATCATTCTCTATGCCAAAAGGCGCTATCGTTGGTATTATCGGTCCCAATGGTGCTGGTAAATCAACCCTATTCAAAATGCTAGATGGTAGCGAGTCTCCAGACGCTGGTACTGTTTCCGTTGGTGAATCAGTGAAGCTGGCAAGTGTTGATCAGTTCCGTGATCACATGAACGGTGATAACACGGTATGGCAAGAATTGTCAGACGGTTTAGATATTATCAAAGTCGGTAATACTGAAATGTCATCACGTGCTTATTGCAGCCGCTTTAACTTTAAAGGCACAGATCAGCAAAAACGTGTAGGTCAATTATCGGGTGGTGAACGTGGTCGTTTACACCTAGCGAAACTGCTACAGTCTGGCGGTAACGTGATCCTACTGGATGAGCCAACCAATGACTTGGATATCGAGACACTACGTGCACTTGAAGAAGCAATTCTTGAGTTCCCGGGTTGTGCTATGGTTATTTCCCATGACCGTTGGTTCCTCGATCGTATTGCGACGCATATCCTAGATTACCGTGATGAAGGCAAAGTGAACTTCTACGAAGGTAACTATACTGATTACGAAGGCTGGTTGAAGAAAACCTTAGGCGCAGAAGCGACGCAACCACATCGTATTAAGTACAAACGTATTAGCTAATACTTTGTCATTACAATGTCATTATTTTTTTCTTAATGTATAAGTACATAATAGAATGAGATAAATTAAGATTAAAAGCCTGTAATTATGATATTACAGGTTTTTTTTTGCTTGCGAGTTTATGAGATGTAATGGCTTTATCTTTAAACCGCCACAAAATGTCATTATTACTCTGAGTATAAGTCGGCGATCCCTGATTACTCGGTGTTTGTTGCTAGCGAAATTTTGCTTTCGATTTAACTAATGGGCAAAATAGTAAAACGATATAAACAATGGATTGTTGTATTCTCTGTGACTTTAATTAAATATGTTATTTTTATTATCCTACCACTGTATTTTGCTGGTAGCTTTTTTGCCGTACGCGCCGATCAAGATATTGACCATGTGCGTATCTTGCTGCCACCGGCTGCTCTGGTTCAATCGGCAGGCTATTATATGGCTGAGCATAAAGGCTTCTTTCAACAGCAAGGTGTGGATGTAAGCTTACTTACTGCGCGCACTCAGCAATCTATCGCCAAATCTGTCGATGAAGGCGCTGCTCAATACGGTGTGACTAATGCGGGTATATTGATTGAAAAGGCTAACGGTCGAGCCTTGGTTGCTATCGCGGTGTTATTTCAGCATTCCCCAGCCGCGCTATTAGCTTTAAAAGATAGAATTTTAAAAGATAGAGTTTTAAAAGATAAAAACAGCGCCTTAAAAAACAATGGTATAAACAAGTTGTCCGATTTACATAATAAGCGGCTTTTATTATTACCCGATTATCAAGATATCGAAGTGATTAGCTTATTGCGTAAATACCATATTCAATCTCTTAACATGTCATCGCCTGCGGTGACACGAGACATGACCACCTTGGTAAACAACCAATTTGACGGTTTAAGTATTAATTTAACCAAGGGTCCTTATCATGCGGTTCGCCAAGGCATTGAGCCGGTTATTTTTATGCCGAAAGATCACGGCATCGATTTTTACAGTGGTTTCTTATTTACCAATGCACAAGAAGCAGGTGCTAACCCCGAACGTGTCGCAGCGGTTCGCTCGGCGATATTACAAGGGTGGGAATACGCGCTAACGCATACGGAAGAAACCCTCGATGTCTTGGTGAGTTTAAACCAACGTAATGAAGCGCGCGAGGCCATGCGCAATAAATTCAAATATCAGTTAATTACCATCCGTGATTTCATCTTGCCGGATTTCGTGCCGTTGGGTTATATCAATCAGCAGCACCTGCGAGATATGCAACAGCAATTAGTAGACTTTGATTTTATTGCGAAAGGCAGTGATTTCAGTGGCTTTATGTATATCCCACCGCGGGCGAAAATAGATTGGCAGGTGTGGGGAATCTGGGTCAAAGTGATTGTCGCGGCGTTACTATTTAATGGATTTTGGTTATTTTACCTGCTCATTATTAATCAACGATTAAAACGTGAAGTATTGGAAAGAAAACGTGCAGAGCAGCATATTCTCTATGCGGCAATGCATGATAATTTAACCGGGTTAGCCAATCGAGCACTGTTAATGGATACATTAGATAATATCTTACCATTGGCGAAAAAAGGTAAAATCAAGCCGGTATTATTGTTTATGGATTTAGACAGGTTTAAGCAGGTCAATGATCGTTATGGTCACGCGGCAGGGGATGAACTATTAATTGCCGTTACCCAGCGTATCTCTCGTTTACTCGGTGGCCCAGGTGAATTATTGACGCGTTTAGGCGGGGATGAATTTGTGGTTTTACTCCCAAATTCCGACTTAGCGTATGCGGCAGTGTTAAGTGATAAAATAGAACGCACATTATTGCAATCGTTTGCTCTATCCGTGTGCAATGTCTCTATCGGTATTAGCATTGGCTATAGTATTTACCACCACAATATGAATGCGGATGAGTTACTCACCGGGGCTGATAATGAAATGTACGCGATAAAAAGTGATCACCATTTAAAAATAAATAAAATATTTTGTTAAATGGCATTTATTTTGCTTAGCTAAGGTTATTCGTGATTTATTGACGGTTTTTGTAGGTGTATTGTAGGTATTTAGTAGTATTATGGTTAAGCGTAATAGTACTTAACTGTAATAGCGCTTTAGCTAATCGAAACCGTTTATTCATTTTCAAACTTAAGCAGTGATCGCCACATGGATTTATCTCATTACGCCGACGTAATTAAAAAGTTAACAACCTTGTATTACGAACCTGACTTTAGCAGCTTATTCGAACAGTTGACGGAAGGTGAAAGCAAGAGTACCCGCTTTTTAATCAAGATGGAGGTTAAGCGTCTTTCCACGCCGACACGCCGCATCCTTGATTTTCGTCAGCGTACCACGAGTGGTGTGATCCCTTATGAGTACGACGGTATCTTGCACCATATGATGCCGACCGCCATTAAATTATTAGAAACCCTATTAGTACAACACCAAGGTCACTATACATTGGGTGTTTACGAAGAAGTGCTCGCTTACCAAGTCAGTGAACGCAGTAAATCCGTTGCCGAACGTGATGTCGTGACATTGGATCCGGCTGCTGCTTTTGCTGTTGAGCCTGTGCAATATGCCTCTTATTTTATCCGTAACGAAGAGCGCATGCATTACAGCTCTGGGATCAAAATGCGTATTGGTGAACGCTTTGTCGATGCTATGACGTCAGACATATCAACCAGTGGTATTAAAGTGAAGGTGGGTAAAAACAGTGATATCGCTGTCGGTAGCCTCGTCAATGTGAACTTTTCTAGCTTACGTCAAGAATATGCCAATCATTTCCTGCGCGACTTCTTTGCTTACAAGCTCATGGGCATTGATGAAGAAGAGAAATTTGATTATCTGCGTTTGATGCGCATTGATGACAGCACTGAATTAGACACCTTTATCACGACCTTGATCACGCAGAACAAGAGCAAGTACAAAGTTAATGTGCGTTATCAAGAAGAGAATGTGGTTGTTAAGGGCTACGAGCAATTCTTCTTACCACGTATGTCTGGTTTACCCTTGTATGTATCAAATGCGGATAAGCCGGTATTAAGCCATTTGTTATTAAATGAAAATAACCGTGGTGTCTATGATTATTGGGTCAATGAAGAATCGAAGAGTCAGCTAGAGGCCTGTTGGCAAAGCCCTTGGATGCAAACCTTGATGCAAGCTAATGCGCGTATTGAAACGACTATTTATAGCTTTTATTATACGCAGAATGGCCATATCTATTTTTATGCCGCTGATGCACAGAGTCTAGCTAAGTCCGGTTCTAAAGCGCTATTTTTGGCGTTTGCGTGTCAACGGCCTAATTTTCGTGTTTTTAAACTGTCATTGAACCCGACAGTATTTGATGAAAAGAAACATTTATTGGAAGTTGAAAACCAGCATCAAGCATTAGGTACCCAGACACTGGCGGCATTACAAGATATTCGCTGGGTGGGATTACTGCAAGATATCACCAATGAAAATGTATTAAATGATTATAAGGCGTATGCGCAGCAAGGTAGTGATTTTAACCAATTACATCAATACCGCTTACCCGTTGCCGAGCAAAGGGCGCAATTAAGTCAGTTTAAGTATGTGCAATTACGTAAAGAAAGCCGGTTCAGTTATAAAACCGCCATTGTTGCCAATGATACCGAACTGAGCATTAAAGGCTGGAGTAATGATTTCTCTACTGAAGGTTTACAGGTTGAATTAGAAACGCCAATGGATGTACAGATAGGGCAACGTATTTATCTGGAATTACCTATGCTGCAAAAATTATCTAAAAAAGTGGCATTGGCAAACCTGCCTTACAGTGTAGTGGGGTGTAACAAGGCGAAAACGGTGTTACATCTGCAGATTGTAGGGGATAAAGCCACTCATATCGGTTGTCAGTTTTTTAATTTATTAATTAGCAGTAATAAAGATAAGCTAAAGAGTATGCCTGAACCAAGCCAATCGCCGGGTGTCACTGCGGTATTACGAAATATGTATTGCCATCATTTGGCGACCATGCCCTTGTATATCCATAAGGTTAATACCAGCTACCAAATTGATCGGATCGGTATTAGTCAGTGCGAGAATAGCTTATTACCGTTATTTGAATGCTTTGGCCAAGCAGAAACACCTTATAACCTTTATCCTTTGCTGGGTGACAATAGCATTAGGCATACGCTTGATGAGGCATTAGAGGGCTTAGAATCCACTTATCGGCCTTGGCAGCAAGTGCTTTATATTACCATCGCGTCGAGTGATTCAGCGGTAGAGACTCGGTTTGAAAAAGATTTTGATGATGAACATGAACGCCGCCAATTTGTGAGCCATAGTTTGCAGAAAGGGGCATTTTTTGCTATTCAAGTGATGCTCTCGCGCACAGGCCGACCGGATATGGAATTCATTGAAAAAGAACTCAATTATGTTAGCCATTATGCCATACACAGAGCGCAAAAATTGGAAGATGAACTGTGGCGTGTTCGCGGTGTAGTGGATTTGATTGATGTATCTGAAGAACTCTTGTATCGATTGGGCTTACGACGCACGAGTTAAACTAGTTTAACCTTTTAAGCTTTGCTTATAAGTCCTCGTTTACCTGAGTTCGGATTAAGGATATTAGACAGTTTTCACGCAAAAACGCAGCAAGTACTTCCATGTATGCTTGGCTTTTTCATCCCTGAAAAAGACATTTGGCTTAGAAAAGTCTAAATCCTTATTCAGTCTTGCTTATCTGGAGTTAGGGTTAGCTAGGGTATAAAACTGCCTACCAGCTGCTTTCTACACAGTTTGCTGCTTGTAACAAGCCGACCAAACCTTCCAGATCGTGATGATTCAACGCCACTTGCGCCTGTTGCTGAACAATCGGTTTAGCATGTATTGCGACGCCTAATGCAGCCGCTTTTAGCATGAGCAAATCATTGGCGCCATCACCAATCGCTACCGTTTGTTGTGGGGCTATTTGATAGTGTAATGCTAGCGCTTGCAAGGTATCGGCTTTAATTTGTGCATCGACAATACCACCAATGACGTTACCCGTTAAAGTACCAGCGATTATTTCCAGTTCATTGGCATAGACATGATCAAAGCCTAAGTCATCTTGTAGACGTTTAGCAAAGTAAGTAAACCCACCAGAGGCGATCGCGACTTTCCAGTTAGCTTGATGCAAGGTCGCAATCAATAACTCTAACCCAGGCATCAGCGGCATCACATCAGCGACTTGTTTTAGCACTGTTTCTGGGCAGTTAGTTAATGTCGCCACGCGAGAGCGTAAACTCTCAGAGAAATCTAATTCCCCGTTCATCGCTTGTGCTGTTACCGCGGCAACTTGTTCGCCAACACCGGCTAGTTTGGCTATTTCATCGATACATTCAATCTGGATCGTGGTTGAATCCATATCCATTAATACCACTCCCGGCTCACTTAAGCTTGGCAGTGTTTGACTGAGTGCATAATCAATCTGGTAATCATTGCTCCAGCTCGCGAGGGCATCTTTAAACTGCTGCTTGAGTGTGTCAGTTAATGCCGTTAAACCGAGTACCACAATATCGCCTTGGGTAGCGCTATTATTTGCTACAGGATTGCTGTTGTTTGTTACAGCGTGGCTCTCGACGCTTGTTAGCTGTAAGGGATAATGCGCTGGTGGGTAAACCACAATATTACCGCTAATCTGCGCAGATACTTGCAATGAACTTAATGTAGACAGTAAATTGAGTAAAGCATCACTGGTTATAGTCGTGCCTATTAAGGTGAGATAATGGCTACTATCAGTGTTCATTACTGGCTGTGCTTGCGCCGCAATATGAAATTGGCCTTGGCAGTAGGTGACTTGGTTTATTACCGTACTATTTTCTGTACTATTTTCCGTACGATTTCCCGTACGATTTCCCGTACGATTTCCCGTACGATTTTCCGAACTATGTTCAGGGCTGTTTTTAGTATTATGTTCAGAACTGTGTGTAGAGCAATGTGAAGTTAACAATTGTGGCCATGCTATTGGCGGGGTATTACGAAATAAAGTCTCAGCGAGTTGAGTCATTTTGCTACTAATCCTTGTAAACGATAGGTTACTACTAGCAAAGATAACGCATTAGCCTTAAAATTGCGATTCGTAATTACGCTATGCAGAAAGGATCTTGCTGTGGTTAAAATGAAGAATAATGACAAGCATGTAGAGACCGAGCTTGTGCAACATGAACCGCATGTAGCGACTCAACAGGCGACTAAAGACAGCTTGCACGGTGAGGACGGCCAGGAAACCAAGACTAAGCGCCGGAATAGATTTCTGAAAGGACAAACCTCATTATTGATCGCATTAAGCTTGAGTACCTTTTTCATTTTCATTGCCATCTCGTTATATAACAATGTCACGGCTTCGCGTTACCAGCAGGTGGATATGTTGGTACATTCATTATTGGATTATCCGACTAAAATGGCGGCTAATTTGATTGTCGAACGTGATTCTGACGATAAGCGTACTCGGATCAAGAGTAGAAAACAGCTACAGCAGCTGGTGGATGAGGTAAGCGAAAATCAGTATGTGACGGGGCTGCATATTTTTGCTGAAAACGGTAAGTTATTAAGTTCTTCAGATGAAGATTATGTTGGGCAGCTTATCGCCAACAAAAAGTATATGGCTCCAAATGGGGTCAGGGTATATTTAAAGCCGATATTAGCGGGCGATTTAGAAAGCAATGTTGAAGGCAGTGTTGGAGGCAATGTTGAAATCAGTATTGAAAGCAAGCCTGTCGGTTTTTTACAACTGCATTTTAATTATCAAGCAATGTTGAAAACCTTTACTATTTTCCAATTTGATGCCACTAAATCTATTTTAATCTTGTTTCTGTTGTTATTGCTAGTTGGTGTCATTATCGGTGTGACGATCAATCGTGTCCATCATAAATTTCGTTCAAAAGGGTAATCTGATGTCTAAACATATACATATTCTCGGTATTTGCGGCACTTTCATGGGTGGTATTGCAGTACTGGCTAAACAGCTGGGTTATAAAGTCACTGGCTCTGATGCTAATGTCTACCCGCCAATGAGCACTCAGCTAGAACAGCAAGGTATCGAACTGATTGAAGGTTATGATCCAAGTCAGCTTGATCCAGCGCCAGATATGGTCATTGTCGGTAATGCCATGTCACGCGGTAATCCGTGTGTCGAGTACATGCTTAATCGCAAACTCCCTTATACCTCTGGCCCGCAGTGGTTATCGACACATTTATTACAACACCGCTATGTGATTGCCGCGTCGGGTACCCATGGTAAGACGACGACAGCTGCTATGGTGGCGTGGATATTAGAATACGCTGGACTCGAGCCTGGATTTCTAATCGGCGGTGTGCCACAGAATTTTACTGAATCAGCACGCTTAGGTGGCGGTTATTTCTTTGTTATTGAAGCCGATGAATACGATACCGCGTTTTTCGATAAGCGCTCTAAGTTTGTGCATTATCAGCCAAATACCCTGATCATGAATAACCTAGAATACGATCACGCTGATATCTTCCCGGACTTAGCGGCTATTCAACGCCAATTCCACCATGTTGTTAGAACTGTACCGGGTAATGGCCTGATCTTAATGCCAGATAACGTACCGGCATTGGATGAAGTGCAAGCCCAAGGTTGCTGGACGCCTGTGCAGCGTTTGTCTTTAGAGAGTGGAGAGATGGGTAATGATCATAATAGCCATTGGCAAGCTAAAAAACTGCGTGCAGATGCCAGTGAATTTGAAGTTTACTGCAAAGGCGAGTTAGCTGGCACGGTGAAGTGGAGTTTGATTGGCGAGCATAATTTACAAAACGGTATGATGGCGATCGCTGCTGCGCATTATGCGGGTGTGGAATTAAACCAAGCTATAGCAGGGTTAGGCGAGTTTAAAACCCCGAAACGCCGTATGGAAGTGAAAGGGGAAGTACAGGGTATCCGCGTTTATGATGACTTTGCCCATCATCCTACCGCGATTACCACTACATTAGCAGGCTTACGTGCGGCTGTGGGTGGTGAACGTATCATTGCAGTGCTAGAGCCGCGCTCTAACACCATGCGTATGGGTACCCACCAACAAGCGTTAGCACAATCGTTAACTGTCGCTGATGATGTGTTGTTATACCAACCTGAAGGCCTGGATTGGAATTTACAGCCTGTTGCTGATGAGCTTTGTGTTAGTGCTGGTGATGATAACAGCCCTGAGCAAGTAAGGGATGATAGTGATAAAGCGGTTATTCATCAGCAGATTGATAGCTTGATTGCCGAGATCAGCAAGCGAGCACATGCTGAGGATGGCCCTTGTCATGTACTGATTATGAGTAATGGTGGTTTTGCTGGTATTCATGATAAGTTGCTAGCGCAGTTATAATAGCGATATAGGTATATCGCTATTTGCGATATATAGCAGTTTGCGATACACTTAATACAATAACAATTCTATTATTGAATAGGGAAAATTGTGCGAGTAATAACGACCACTCGGATTAAACAAGCCATGCTGCAATATCCGCAATGGAGAGTTGGATTAGATTTATGGATAGCTACGTTTAACCAAAAAGGGTTGAGTGTCGTTTCCTACCAGGAAGTTAGAGATAAATGGAAACAAGCTTCGGGTTGGAATACAGATAGGGTTGCTGGCGCACGACTTAAGAATGAAGATGATAGTTACGGTTCCATTTACGATTTATATATCTTTGATATTCATGGCACAGACTGTCGGATATTATCGAAAATAAGTAAAGGAACGATATATATTCGTGCGGTCTTCTCTCATGCAGAATATGATAAATGGTGTAATAACAACATTCATCAGGGAAAAATGAAAAAAAGGTGATGTTTATGAATACGAATGAATATACCAATCTTACTAATATGTTCACTGCTTTAGGATCTATTGTTAGCAATTATCCGACGAGTGTGATGACGCTAATGAAATTCACTTCATCCGCTATTGAAAATGATGATGAGGTGTTAGAACGCGCTGAAATCATGGATAGAATGATGGACATGGCCAAAGATGAACATGATATGACACTTATTTTTGCTAATGCCATAGCCGATAGAATAGAAGAATATGAAGCGAATAATTTAGAACTACCAACAATTTCACCCGCGGAAAGACTTAAAGGTTTAATGGAGATCAAATCTTTGAAACAAAGTGATCTTAGTCATATTGCACCGCAAAGTGTTGTTAGTGATATTCTAAATTACAAGAGAGAAGTAAATTTAAAGCAAGCAAAAGCATTCTCTGAATTTTTTAATTTACCTATCGAACATTTTATCGATTAATGTAATAAAGGCACTTTAATGACAATGACTACACCAGCTGATTTTGTTTTTAGTAAACGTATTACCTTGGGTATTAGCGGCGCATCAGGCTCACAATATGCGGTGCGTTTATTGGAATTATTATTAGCAGCGAATGTACAGGTACATTTATTGATGTCTGATGCTGCTAAAGTAGTGATGGCGACAGAAACGGATGAGAAATGGCCTGCGGATAATAAATCACTGCAACTGTTTTTAACCGATAAATACCAAGCCAAAGCCGGGCAGTTGTTAGTGCCGAGCAGTAAAGATTGGTTCTCTCCGGTAGCATCAGGCTCTGGTGCGCCAAAACAGATGGTGATCTGCCCTTGTAGTATGGGGACAGTCGCGGCTGTAGCCCAAGGCATGTCGACTAACTTGTTACAACGCGCTGCGGATGTAGTATTAAAAGAGCGCGGCCAGTTAGTGCTGATCCCACGTGAAACGCCACTGTCGCCAATTCACCTAGAGAATATGCTGAAGTTATCGCGCTTAGGGGTAACGATCATGCCTGCATCTCCGGGTTTCTACCGTAAACCGGAAACGCTGGATGATTTAATTGATTTGATGGTAGCGCGTATTTTGGATCACTTGGATGTGGATCAGGATATTTACGCGGGGTGGGGAAGGTAAGGACAAGATATGACCCCACCCTAACCCTCCCCTTGAAGGTAAAGGGAGGGGATTAAAATAGCACCAAACTAATAATTTACCAGTCAGCTGGATTAACAATGAAGTCTTGCTCTTTCTCCTCCCCTTGAAGGTAAAGGGAGGGGATTAAAATAGCACCAAACTAATAATTTACCAGTCAGCTGGATTGACAATGAAGTCTTGCTCTTTCTCCTCCCCTTAACTTTAGGGGGAGGCCGGGAGGGGGTCATCTCTAAGTTTCTTTTTCAAGGGGGGTCGCTCGGGGTCATTCCTCCGCTTTAGCCAACGCCGACGTTACATACTTCTCTAAAAACGCGATAATGCCTTCTCTGTCCATTGCTTGCGGCTGATTCACTAACTGCAGGATCATATAACCTTGGTTTGATAAACTGCGTGCAAACTCTGTGGTGGTTAAATAGGTATTGATCTCGCCTGATGCGATCGCAGGTGCGATCTTGTCACTGATAATGGCGATATTATTATCAAGTAACGCAAGATAACGCGGCCAGGTATCCTCACGAATAGCTGAACTCCATTCTAGCCAGATATAAGTGAATTGTGGGTTGTTGATCGCGGCATCGACAAAATCGGCTAAGTAATCATGAATGGCTTGGTGGGGGCTTTTTGGTTGCTGCTCGTTAATATCAATAAAGTTCTTGCGCACCATATGACTGAAAAAATCTTCAATTTGTACTAAGACATGATCAACCAACAGTTCTCTGCTGCTGAAGTAGTTAAATACAGTGGCGACTGAGACTTGTGCTAACTGGGCTATTTCAGCATGACCAGCACGGCCAAGGCCACGTTTAGAGAAGACTTCGATGGCACACTGCATCAATTGTTCACGACGAGCTTCGGGAGACAGGCGGGTGCGCCGTCTGATTACTGCTGGCATTTCCATATGTTGTATCCAAGTAAAAGGTATGGTTGTTAAATTATTGTTAAGATTATCACTAGGGTTGCACTCATTTCAACCGCAATGCGAAACGAATGACGTTTTTAAGCTAACGCGTTATGGATTCTAATCACTATAAATTCAGTGGTTTTTAGTGAAACCATTTCGACTATGGCTATTAGGCTGTTAAACTACGCGCAATATAAATCATTATGATCACCGTTTGGAGAAACTAACATGAAACACACTGTTGAAGTGATGATCACTGAAGCTGACGTGCAAGCAAAAGTAAAAGAATTAGCGGCACAAATTGAAACGCATTACCAAGATACTGATACGCTAATCATTGTTTGTTTATTACGTGGTTCGGTTATCTATATGTCGGATCTGTGTCGCCACATTAATTTACCGATTGAATTGGATTTCATGACAGCATCTAGCTACGGTAATTCAATGGAAAGTAACCGTGATGTACGCATCTTAAAAGACTTAGATAGCGACATTAAAGGTAAAGATGTACTTATCGTTGAAGACATCATTGATACGGGGTTCACGTTAAGCAAGATCAAAACGATGTTAGAACTGCGCGACCCTAAATCAATTACTATCACTACGTTACTTGATAAGCCTTCTCGTCGTGAAGTTAACGTACCTGTTGATTGGGTTGGTTTTGAGATCCCAGATGAATTCGTGGTTGGTTATGGTATCGATTACGGTCAAAAATACCGTAACTTGCCTTACGTAGGTAAAGTTGTACCGTTAGAAGGTTAATTTCTAGTAATAAGCCTAAGACATAACCTGCCTAACCGCCTAAGACTGACCCCCTCCCAACCTCCCCTGCTTTTTATTGTAAATAAGAAGGGAGGGGATAAGAGCTGACCCCACCCTAACCCTCCCCTACTTTTTATATAAAAATATGTAGTGGTCAAGTAAAACTGTACACCTAGATAGGCGTTTAAATTAAGCTGCAGCTTCCATAATCACTGGCGACAAATAGTTATTATAACTATGGCCTCGTTTTGTATTGTAATGCTGCAGTATATATTTGAGCGTATCTCGCTCAGCTTCAGCAAAGGTGTTATAGCATTCCTTTGGCATCCACTCTGTTTTAAAACTTCTAAAAAATCGTTCCATTGGGGCGTTGTCCCAACAATTTCCGCGTCGACTCATACTTTGCGTTATTTGGTATTTCCACAACGCTTGTCTGAATTGAAGGCTCGTGTAATGACAACCTTGGTCTGAATGAAACATCACATTTTTTGGTCGGCCTCGGCTTTCGTAAGCCATACGTAGCGCCGCACAAGTTAAATCTGTGTTTGGGCTATCTGAGCATGCCCAACCCACAATTTTACGTGCAAATAAATCCATGACTACAGCTAGGTACATCCATTTATTTCCAGCCCAAACATAGGTCACATCGCCACACCAAACTTGATTGACTGTTTCAACATCAAACTGCCTATTTAGTCGGTTCGGTGCGATTTTCGATACATCCTCAGATATCTTATACTTATGTTTATTCGGCTGTTTACTGACAATGCCGACTTCTTCCATCAATCTTGCTGCTTTGTATCTACCGACACTTTCCCCTGCTTGATTAAGTTGGCCTGAGATGGTTCTCGCGCCAGCTGAACCTCGACTACGGCTGTGTATAGCAATGACTTTTTGACGTAATACAGCTCGTTCCGGCTTTGTTACACCGCGGTATTTAAGTCGATAATGGAAGCTACTGCGAGGTATTTCAAATAACACACATAGCTTCTTTATTGAATGATTATCTCTTGATAACGCGGCTATCAAATCTATCGTTTGATGCTGTCCTGCATTAAAAGAGCGGAAGCTTTTTTTAATATGTCTTTCTCCCATTCAATTTGCTTAATTTTGGCTTCAAGCTCTTGAATACGTATTTGGTCTGGCGTCATAGCCTTTGCAGTCGGTGTTATCCCGCCATGTTCTTGCTTAAGTTGAGCTACCCATCGTCTCATTGCCGTGTATCCAACACCGACGGCATCACAGGCTTCTTGTATCGAGTAGCCTTTATCCAGGACTAAGTTTGCAGCATCATGCTTGAATGCTACTGAATATGTTGTTCGCGCTTTTGTCATTGTGTACACCGTTTTTATGTTGAGGGTATTCTATCCCATTTAGGTGTACAGATTCATTAAACCACTTCAATAGAAGGGAGGGGATAAAATAGCGCCAAGCTAAATTGACAACGAAGTCTTGCTCTTATTCCTCCCCTTAACTTTAGGGGGAGGCTAGGAGGGGGTCTTTAACTAGCATTTCTACCGCTTTCCAGTATAATTCAGCTCCCATTCTTTACTGGATTTGTCCATCACATGACGTTAGCACTTGAAATAAAAGGGCTCCAGAAGACGTATTCTGGCGGAGTTCAGGCGGTAAAAAATATAGATCTAACCGTAGCAAAAGGCGATTTTTATGCGCTACTCGGGCCTAACGGTGCGGGTAAGTCGACTACGATCGGCGTGATGAGCTCACTGGTAAATAAAACAGCAGGGCAAGTTAAGATCTTCGGTTTTGATATTGATACTGACCTTGAAGCGGCAAAGAGCCATATTGGTTTAGTACCACAAGAATTTAATTTTAATCCGTTTGAGAAAATTGAAAACATTATTGTCAATCAGGCGGGTTATTACGGTGTGCCACGTAAAGAAGCGTTAGTGCGTTGTGAAGCATTGCTAAAACAGCTGGAATTATGGGATAAACGCCATGAAGCGGCGCGTAATTTATCGGGTGGTATGAAACGCCGATTAATGATCGCACGGGCGTTAGTGCATAACCCACAATTACTTATTTTAGATGAACCGACTGCGGGTGTTGATATTGAACTGCGCCGTACTATGTGGGAGTTCTTACAACGTAAGAACGAAGAGGGTATTACCATTATCCTGACAACGCATTATTTAGAAGAAGCGGAAATGCTGTGCCGTAATATTGGTATTATTGATAAAGGTTTGTTAATTGAGAATACCTCGATGAAGTCGCTGTTATCGAAACTTAATAGTGAGTCCTATCTATTAGATATCAACAGTCAATTAATTAAACCTGAATTAGACGGTTACAGTTGTCGATTATTGGATGATCATACTTTAGAAGTGGACGTGGCTAAGAGCCGTGGCTTGAATTCGTTATTTGCACAATTAGCGGCGATGAATATTCAAGTGCAGGGTATCCGTAATAAAGAGAATCGTTTAGAAGCGCTGTTTATGGATATAGTGGAGCAGGGGCGTCAAGCTGCCTCTTAACCACGAATTGATTAAAGACGAGAGCACGGCGTGAATACATCCTTGTAGCCTTGGGGTTGGCATCCCTGCCAACAACAGCTCTCTTTCTTTAATGAATTCATTATGTATTAAATCGTATGCATTGAGTTATGAGTTAAATAAAGACGACAACAGTTGTCTTTATTTATTAACTCTCCACGGATTATTTCGTCGTTTGCACAATGGTTGAATTAGTTACGAGTTAAGCAAAGACTGCGCAAGGTTTTTCCTTGCTCTTGCTCCTCCCCTTTTTGAAGGGGGAGGTTGGGAGGGGGTCTGCACTGGCACTTAAATAGGTTAGTTATAAAATGAAAGCAAATTATTTAATCGCGTTTAAAAGTATTTTAAATAAAGAGATCACCCGTTTTACCCGTATTTGGGTGCAAACGTTAGTGCCGCCAGCTATTACGATGTCGTTGTACTTTGTAATATTCGGTAATCTCATCGGTTCTCGGGTAGGGCTGATGGATGGCTTTAGTTATATGGCGTTTATTGTTCCTGGTTTGATTATGATGTCGGTGATCACCAATTCGTATTCGAATGTGGCATCGTCGTTTTACAGTGCTAAGTTCCAGGGTAATATTGAAGAATTGTTAGTATCGCCAGTACCGACGTATATCATTATTGCGGGTTATGTAGGTGGTGGTGTTGCACGTGGTGTGCTGGTGGGCTTTATTGTTACCTGCGTATCGCTGTTCTTTGTACCACTACAGATCCATAGTGTATTAGTGATTGTCACTACGTTATTACTGACTTCGATTTTATTCGCGTTAGCGGGTTTATTAAATGCCATTTTTGCGAAAAGCTTTGATGACATTTCCATTATTCCAACGTTTATATTAACGCCGTTAACCTATTTAGGCGGGGTGTTTTATTCAACATCATTGCTACCACCTGTATGGGAAACTATTTCACACGCCAATCCAATTATCTATATGGTCAGCGCGTTCCGTAATGGTTTCTTAGGTATTGAAAATATTCCATTATTCTATTCATTTGCTGTCATCATCGGCTTTATCGCCGTGTTATATACACTGGTATATCGCTTGATCAGTAAAGGTGTAGGTTTAAGAAGTTAAAAGCTAAAGAGACCCCCTCCCAGCCTCCCCCTAAAGATAAGGGGAGGAGTGGTCTTATTCCCCCCTTTGTTTTAAGGGGGGGCTAGGGGGGGTCATCACTAAATATTTAAAACTCGGTAAAAGACATGAACACTAATCAGCAAACAACACAAGACGATGCTATGGGTAATTCTCGCGAGATCACCACTAACCAAACAGGCTTGAACGAGCACTTAGACGAAGTGGTGCTAAAGCATTTAGCGCATAAATTCCGTAAACCATACCGTCAGCATACGGTTGAAGCATTTGAACAGATGCAAGCGATTGTTGCAGCAGATCCACGCCCAATTATCTTTGATTCATGCTGTGGTGTAGGAGAAAGTACGGCAAAAATCGCACAACTGCACCCAGACTGTTTAGTATTTGGTATGGATAAGTCTGCAGACCGCTTAGATCGTAATGAGCAGCATCGTCATGCGCATCAAGTGGATGGTCAGGTTTACCATTTGTTCCAAGTTGATTTAAATGATTTATGGCGTTTAGCGGTTGATGCAGGTTGGCAGTTACACAAGCATTATATCTTGTATCCAAACCCATGGCCGAAAGCCAAACATTTACAACGTCGCTGGCATGGCGCCGCGGTATTCCCGTCTATTATCGCTTTAGGTGGTGAATTGGAGTTACGCAGTAACTGGCCGTTGTATTTACAAGAGTTTCAGCGTGCGTTGGAGTTGGCGAAAGTTGATAGTGAATTGCAGACTTATACGGCTGCTGAAGCGACAACGCCGTTCGAACGTAAGTATTGGGCGAGTGGTCAAACTTCATGGCAGTTATTAGCTAAGTTGTAGACCGTACTGTTTACGCAAAGATGTAGTTTATAAATTATAGAATGAAAAATGCCGAATGAATTCATTCGGCATTTTTGTATCTGTTAATATCTATATGTATAAATAATTAAGCTTCTTTAGTATTTCTATGGTTACGCACTGCGCTCATCACTAATACGTAAGCAACACTCAACATCAGACCAAGTAATGTACCTAATACTAGAATAAGCGCACGTTTTGGCTTATCACGTGTTTGAGGTAACTTAGGTTCGTCAGTGAAGCGATAGAAGTTAAAGTCATCAAGTTGCATCGTGTCGTTAAAGTGACGCCATTTCTTGATCAATAATGCGTTACCACTCATAGCTGTAGCATGAGAATCGTAGTTTGCGAGCTGCTGAATTAATACAAATCGTTCAGCGGCTAAAATTTCATAACCTTTAGTGTATTCTGGTGCTGATTCTAATGGGATGCTTTGCGTGACAAAGTTTTTAATATTAGCTTGTTTGGCTATTTTAATATTCTGCTCAAGGGCATATATTCTTTGTTCAAGTAGTACTCTTTCATGGTTAACATAACTTTGTTCATAATTAACCACCTGTTGTATCGCCAAATCTAGATCCGAGTGTATCTGATCGCGAATACGTTCCATCATCAGGGCGTTAATGAAATCGAGATACGCTTGATTAAGTACTAATGCATCTTGAGGTTTAATAGCACTAATACTGATACTAGTACCAATTTTGTCATTAAAGTTAACTTTCTTTTGATTTTCAGCGGTGAAAGTAATGTTGTCTTCAACCCAGTCATAAGCGTAGTTATTTTGTTCAATCTCATCGAGATTTTCTTCAGTAACGACAGTTTTAAATAAAGGCTGCATTTTGAAAAATTTTACTTGGTTCGTTGTCATCCGCGCTTCACTAATAAATAGCTCGTGCAATTCTTTGATGTTAGGTAATTCTTTGTTGTTGTTGTTGTTGTTGTTGTTGTTGTTGTTATTAGTCGTAATATTGATGACTTGTTCTGTCGTAACTTGCTCTCTGGTACTTATTTCAGCACTTTTATTGAGCGTGCTAATACCTTCGTTTACAAATACACGATTAAGATTATATTGTTTAACGTTTCTTGAGGTTGGTGTATCAACAGTTGTGCTCACTGACCATGTTTCTGTTGCGTTGAGCGCATAGATAAGTGAGGTAACCATAAATATAAATGTAACAGAAATGATTTTAAGCTTTTCTTGCCATAAAGTTGAAAACAGTTCGAAAAGATCTATCTCGTCGTTATTATCATGCGGGATATGCTGTTGGGGAAGGTTATTCATTCAGTTCTCTAGGTTAACGTCAATGAGTTATGATCAATTTAATGATGCAATAACGCTGGAATTAGGTCGATTTAGCAGGCATTTTACGTTACTTAAGTAAGTAATGAAAGTATTACAAACAGAGCGCTGACACACGGTTACAAAATAATGGCATTGTATTGACTTGGATATTGTATAATTCCACATGCCAAAGGTTTTAAACTATGCCATACCTGGTTTTTAAAGTCATACCTGATTTTTAAAGTTATACCTGTATCTAATAGTTAATACTTAGATTGGCTTAATTTAACCTTTGTAACCAATAGGTAGTAGCTAAATTGCTTGCTCAAATGGGATAGTTATGCGAACATAGCGTCGTTTTTGAGTGTAAATAGAAAGTAATAAATAGAAAGTAATAAATAGAGTGTTTGTTTGTAATACTTTATGGTTGTGTTAATTATTATAATTTAATGAGTCATCGGTCTTGGGGTACTGCAACCCTAGGGCGGTAGCGTGCTTGTTGATACAATAAATTAATACTTTACTCTATTTCGCTATTTCGCTATTTCGCTATTTCGCTATTGTCGCATTACCGCGTATAACCCCGTCACTATAAAATATAACTCTGGATATTATGAATCATTATAAAAGATTATTGGTGGCTGCGGCCTTACCTATAATACTAGCGGGTTGTACTGTACCTGGCTCTTATCTGAACGTAGATAGCTTAAATATAGACGTTCAACAAACATCTGCAAAAAATAATGATAATAATTACGGAGATAGCTCAGAAAGTGTTGATATTTTAGATCGCGTTAATTTATATCCATTAACGGCAGACAAAATGGCGACCTACAAAGCGCCGCGCCAAAGTGCACAGATTAATCCGGCATTAGATGCCAAGCTAGCGGCGTATGAATACCGCGTTGGTGCGGGTGATATTTTAAATGTGACTATTTGGGATCACCCTGAATTAACGATTCCTGCAGGTTCTTACCGTAGTGCCAGTGAATCGGGTAACTGGGTACACGCAGACGGTACTATTTTCTATCCTTATATCGGTTTTGTTGACGTTGCAGATAAAACAGTAGTTGAAATTCGCGCTATGTTAACTAAAAAACTAGCCAAGTTTATCGAAACGCCACAAGTCGACGTCAATGTTGCGGCATTCCGCTCTAAAAAAACGTACATCACAGGTGAAGTGAATAAACCTGGTCAGCAATTTATTAGTAATGTACCACTAACGGTACTGGATGCGATTAACAGTGCGGGAGGGTTAGCGGAAGACGCGGATTGGCGTAATATTACCTTAACCCGCCAAGGCTCTGAACAAGCACTGTCGCTATACGCTTTGATGCAACGCGGTGATTTAACTCAAAACCGATTATTAATGCCGGGTGATATTATTCATGTGCCACGTAACGATGGCCAAAAAGTATTTGTCATGGGTGAAGTGAAAGAGCCTAAGTTGTTAAAGATTGACCGTGCCGGCATGAGCCTGACTGAAGCATTAAGCAGCGTTGGCGGTATTAACCAGCTCGCTGCAGATGCTACTGGTATCTTTGTGGTTCGTGCTAACCGCACTGTAGATATCGACAATGTTGAATCAAAGAATGAATCGACTACTGAATTAAAAGCTGAATCAAAAGACACTGCAAATACGATTGCTGACATTTATCAACTCGATATTAGCAATGCTGCGGCCTTGGTTATTGGCACTGAATTCGAATTACAACCTTACGACATTGTTTACGTAACAGCGGCGCCGATTACCCGTTGGAATCGTGTTATCGGTCAGATATTACCAACAGTTTCAGGATTTAATCAGCTGACTGAAGGCATTAATAATGTGAGGGCTTGGTAATGTTTAATAATATTTTAGTGGTGTGCGTGGGTAATATTTGCCGCTCACCATCGGGCGAGTATTTACTTAAGTCGTTATTACCGAATAAAAACATCGAATCAGCGGGTGTTGGTGCGCTTGTCGGTAAACCTGCAGATAAACAGGCTTGTCAGGTTGCGGAAGAAAATGGTATTAGCTTAGCTGGCCATCAAGGTCGTCAGTTAACGTCTGCATTATGTCGTGAGTTTGATTTGATCTTAGTGATGGAACAAGGTCATATCAATGCGGTGACCAATATTGCCCCTGAAGCCCGTGGTAAAACGATGTTGTTTAGCCAATGGTTACAAAAACAAGATATACCTGATCCGTATCGCCAAAGTAAAGAAGCGTTTGATCATGCTTATAAACTCATTGAAGCTTCAGCTAATGCTTGGGCTAAAAAGTTAAGCTAGGTTATTAAATTTAAATATTGGAATTAGATAATAATTATGAGCAGTAATACTCTTAATCAAACGAATAAACCGCAGCCGTCGCAGAACGTAATCAAGAGTAGCGATGCGGACGAAATCGATTTAGGTAAATTATTCGGTATATTACTCGATGCGCGTTGGGGCATTATCGCCATTATTTTTATCTTTACGATATTTGGTGTCGCTTATGCGTTATTAGCAACACCGGTTTACAAAGCAGATGCGTTAATCCAAGTTGAACAAAAGAGCAGTGGCATGTCGGCATTGGTTGGCGACATGGGCGATATGTTTTCTAGTGAGTCGTCAGCGACAACTGAAGTTGAGATCATTAAGTCACGTATGATCTTAAGTAAAACGGTTGAAAAACTAAATTTAACCACACTTGCTGTGCCAACATATTTACCTTATGTAGGTAAAGGGCTGGCTCGTATTAGTGGCCAACAGAATGACATTGCTATTAGCCGTTTTGACATCCCAAGTTATGCATATGTAGAGCCTGCATTTAGTTTGATTATTGATGATGCCAGTAAAGGTGCTTATTCATTATATGACGCCGATGAACGTAAGGTATTATCAGGTGTTGTCGGTGAGCTAGCGCAAAACAATGAATACCGTTTATTCGTACAAGCGTTAGTAGGTAACAATGCAGATGAATTTGCTGTTGTTAAACGATCTCAATTTGATGCAATTCAATGGTTACAAGCTGGTTTATCGGTAAGTGAGCGCGGTAAGCAAACGGGAATTTTACAGTTATCGTTTAGTGGTGAAGATAAAGTTTTAATTCAAGCTATTTTGAATGATGTAAGCCAGAATTACTTTTTACAAAATGTAGATCGAAATTCAGCAGAAGCAGAAAAAAGCTTGACGTTTTTACAAGGCCATTTGCCTAATATTAAAGTTGAATTAACAGCGTCTGAAGATATTCTTAATCGTTTCCGTCAAGCAAATGATTCGATTGATTTGGGCTTAGAAGCGCAATCTACGTTAAACGTTATGGTTGCACTCGAAAAACAGTTAAATGAACTTACCTTTAAAGAAAGTGAAATTAGCCAACGCTTTACCAAGGACCATCCTGCGTATAAATCGTTACTTGATAAACGCGAGGTATTGTTAGCGAAACAAGACAAGCTAAATGCATTAGTACAACAGTTACCGAAAACGCAACGTGATGTATTACGCATGAAGCGTGATGTTGAAGTAAATCAGCAGATTTATATTCAATTGCTGAATAAGGTTCAAGAGCTGAATATTTTAAAAGCGGGTACGGTTGGTAACGTTCGTATTTTAGATACAGCACAAGCCTATAGCAACGCGGTTAAACCGAAGAAATCACTGATTGTGGTATTAGCGACCTTATTAGGGGGCATACTCTCGGTTGCTGTTGTACTAGTACGTGCGGCATTGCATAAAGGTGTTGAAAACCCAGATGAAGTTGAAGCATTAGGGTTACCGGTTTATGCGAGCATCCCAATGTCTGATTGGCAGGCTGAAATGGACAGCAAGCTTAAGCATAACAAGCGTAAGAAAAAATTCGAATTACATGAAACATTATTAGCTGAATCAAACCCTGCTGATCTGTCAATTGAAGCATTACGTGGTTTGCGTACCAGCATGCACTTTGCCATGATGGAAGCGAAGAACAATGTGGTTATGATCTCGGGTCCTGCACCTGGTATTGGTAAATCGTTTGTATCGGTAAACTTTGCCGCTGTTATTGCGAAGACAGGCCAAAAAGTACTGATTGTCGATGGTGATATGCGTAAAGGTTATTTACAACGTCACTTCAACCTTAATTGGGATCGTGGCTTGTCAGAAATGCTTTCAGGTAAGTTAGAAACTAAAGACGTAATTAAAACATCGGGCATTGAAAATCTAGATGTGATTACTCGTGGTCAAATCCCACCAAACCCTTCTGAATTGTTAATGCATCCGCGCTTTGCTGATTTTGTTGAATGGGCATCAAGCCAATATGATTTAGTTATCATCGATACGCCACCTGTACTTGCGGTAACAGACCCAAGTATTGTTGGTGCGCTTGCCGGAACAACCTTGATGGTTGGACGCTTTGGTCAAAATACAGTAAAAGAAATTGAAGTCGCACGTCACCGCTTTGAAATGGCAGGGATTGAAGTGAAAGGTTTTATTCTGAATGCTGTAGAGAAGAAGGCTAGTTCGTCTTATGGCTATGGTTATTATAATTATAGCTATGAGAGTGATAAACTTTAAAGCTAACCTTTTGGAAATTATAGCATTAATTTTAAATTTGTGCTTAAAAATTAATTATATAAACTTTAACTAAGAGTGAAAATGAAAAATATAGCAATAGTACCTGCGTGTACAGATTTAAATCGAGGTGATCAAGCGCTTGTTTGGGAATCAGTTTACTTTGCCGAAGATATATTCAAAGGTAAAACGGATGTTCGAATTATTGATACTGGTGATACGGATGAAGAACGGTTTATACAAACAAACCAAACAGGCAAAGAGGGATTCAAATTAGCGAGAAATATATTGGGACATCCTAGAAGAGGTAGGAAAAGTAAATCAACCGCTGCTCATGATGATTTACTTAATATATTTCTCATGATTACAACTGGTGTATGTGACTTTGTACGGTTATCATTGTTAATCTGCTTTCCTCAGTTATATAAAATCCTACTATCTAATAAAGAACAGGTAAATAGTTTTTTATTTCTAAAATCCTGTGATGCATATTTCGTTAAAGGCGGTGGCTTTTTACATACGTATGGTAAGTTTACAGATTTTTATTATATTTGGTACCAAACATTTTATATTTTATTAGGTTGGAGACTCAATGTTAAAGTTTTCATATTACCAAATTCATTTGGACCTTTTCAAAGAAATAGCCTAGCAACAAGATATTTATCATGGATTTTAACCACTTGTAAAATTGTATATGCAAGAGAGAAAATATCAAAAAATGTACTAGAAAATGAATTAAAACTTAAAAATGTTCATTATGGGCCTGATTTTGGATATTTTATAAAAAGAAAAAAATCTAATATAAAAATAGATTCAAATAAAACTAAAGTGGCTATAACTGCACGACCATATAGATTCCCAAAAAGTGAAAATCCGGAAGATAAATATATAGAATATATTGATGCAATGGCTAAATTTTCAGATTGGTTAGTACGTGAAAAAAACTGTGAAGTTTATTTCATTACTCAGGTGCAAGGTCCTAGCTCACATGAGAATGATAATATTGCAATATCTGATATTAGGCAAAGAACTAAAGAAGATAATATGCATATTGATATTGAAGGTGATTATAGAGAATTAGCCGATATATACTCCCAATTTGATTTAGTTACAGGAACTAGGTTTCACTCTGTTATTTTTAGTCAAGTCTTTAATGTCCCTGCTTTTGCTATCGCCTACGGAGGTAATAAGAGTAGAGGTATAATGAAAGAATTGAACTTAGAAAAGTATGTCGTAGATATTGAAGATGCATCGGATTCATTACTCATGGAAATGTATGAAAATATTACAATTCATAGACATGAATATATAAATGAGTTGAAGTTATCTAAAAAAGTATTCGAAGAAGAACGTTTAAATATGCTTAATATGGTTAGGGGGTATTTTGTTTAATATTGCATTTATACACGATCATTACTTTGTTGAGTATGAAAATAACACTTATACTACTGGCTCGTTAAATAAAAATGTTTGGAAACGTTATTTTAATCCCAATTATCATAATAAACTGTATGTCTTTGGAAGGAAAAATAACAATTCCAATGTTGAAATTCACGATTCCTTACTTTCGAATGATTACTTTACAGACTTTATTTTATTTGAAAAATATAATACACCATTAAAAATTATTAAGAATAAGAAAATAATAAAACTAAAAATTAAAAACGAATTAATAAATAAAAATATACAGAAAATTATAGTTAGACTCCCTAGTGAATTAGGATTACTAGCACTTCAGGTTGCAAAAGAATTAAATATTAATGCTGCAGTCGAAGTGGTTGGTTGTACGTGGGATGGTTTATGGAATCATGGTAGTTTGAAGGGGAAGTTATACGCACCTTTTATGACTTACCGTGTTAAAAAAGCTATAAGTGAAGCTTCTTATGCGATTTATGTTACGAATTATATTTTACAAAAAAAATATCCATGTGATGGTATTACGGCATCGGCATCTAACGTAGAAATTACGGAAATAAATAGCAATATATTAAGTAAAAGAGTTAATAAGATCATAGATGAAAAAATTCTTATAAGAATCGGATTAATAGGAACATTAAAAACTAATGTTAAAGGTATAGATATTGCGATAAAAGCACTATCAGAGTTAGATATGAATAATGTGGTTTTGGAAGTTGTCGGTGGAGGTTGTCAAAAACGTTATCTAGATTTAGCTATAAGCCTTAATCTAGAAGATAAAGTTATATTCCACGGAACAAAGAGTAGAGAGGAAATTTTCAATTGGCTTGATAATATAGATATATATATTCAACCATCATTTCAAGAAGGTCTTCCTCGTGCGACTATTGAAGCCATGAGTCGAGCTCTGCCTATTGCAGCATCAAATGCAGGAGGATTACCGGAGTTAATTAATGAAAAGTTAATTCATAATAAATATGATTTTAGAAAGTTAAGCTTAGATATTAAATATTTATTAGATGAAAATAATCAAATAAATCACTCAGCTGAAAATTTTGAAACATCAAAAAGATATGATAAACGTAATTTAGATATTGTAAGGCAATCATTTTGGAGTGCATTTCTTAATGAAAAATAAAAAAATATTAATAGTCATTACTCGTGGTGATGAAATTGGTGGGGCTCAAACTCATGTTATAGATTTGGCCACATCTTTAAGTAAGTTAGGCCATGATGTCACGGTTGCAGCTGGAAGTGACGGTGTATTATTTCAAAATTTTGACAATACAAAGATTAAGTGTCATATATTTGATAATTTAAAACGGAGTATATCTATTTTAAAGGATTTTAAAGCTTACCGAGAAATTGAAGCTCTAATACTTAATGATGGTTTTGATTTTGTTGCATCACATTCATCAAAAGCTGGTATTTTAACTCGTTTGGTATGTTTTAATCATAATGTAAGTAATAGCTTCACTGTACATGGTTGGTCTTTTACTGATGGTGTTAGTAGATTAAAGAAAATTATATATACAGCAATAGAACTATTCATGGTGAGATACTCAGACAGAACAATTTGCGTGTCTAGTTTCGATCAAAAATTAGGAATTAGTCATAATATCTTAAGTGAAAATAATTCAACAGTTATTCATAATGGCGTACATAATAATAATAATTTCATTGAAACAAATGTGAAAATAAAAAATAAGTCTTCATTTAAATTTGTCATGGTTGCACGTTTTTGTGAACAAAAGGACCATTCCAGTGTAATTAAAGCAATATCTTTGATCAAAGATATTGATATTAAAGTTGATTTCATTGGTGCTGGTAATGACAACAAACTGAAAGAATTATCATTGGAACTTGGTGTTGTAGATAAAATAAATTTCTTAGGCCAAATAGATAGAAGTCATGTCGAAAAAAAATTAATTGATTATGATGCCTTTTTATTAATCTCAAATTGGGAAGGTTTTCCTATATCGATTGTTGAAGCATTAAGTGCTGGTTTACCTGTCATAGCATCTGATGTGGGTGGTTGTTCTGAAGCTATTACAGATGGATACAATGGATATTTAGTCGAACGTTCTGATTACAATGATTTAAGTTACAAAATTAGAATGTTATGTGAAAGTAGTACTTTGCGCTTAGATATGTCTATTAATGCTAGACATAGTTATGAAGATAGTTTTACAGTAGATAAAATGATAGATAAAACAATAAAATGTTATGGTTTAGATGTTGCTTAAATTAAATAAGATTAAGAATATTTCAATCAGTGCATTTTCTCAATTAATGTTGCTTATGTCTGCTCCTGTAATTAGCCGTTTATATTCTACTGAGCAAGTGGGAATCTATGCATCAATTTTAGCTGTTGGAACAGTAATTGGTCTCAATAGTTCTCTAAAACTTGATATCGCTTTAATTTCAGAATCATCTGATGATTCTCATGAAACTATGGCTGTAGCATTATTTTTAGGTGTTATAATATCAATTATTGTGGGGTCTATCTGGGGCTTGACTCAATTTAGTGAGCTATCTTCTGTTATATGCTTGATCTTGCTTTCTATCTCGATTTCGTTATTTCAAAACGTCACTTATTACTTAACAAGGTTAGATAAAATAAATTATTTATCTAAGGTTAGAGTCGTTCGTAGTATGTTTATTTCTGTGGGACAAATTGGTTTTGGTTTATATTTTACAACATTTATCATTTTAATTATGTCAATGGTTATTGGTAATGTAATTCCCATCATAAAGCAGTTAAAATTTGAAATAGTACGGTTAGATAACATTGTAAATGTGTTGAAGCGAAATTTATCATATATAAAATATGCAATACCACAGGGGCTTTTAAACTCTCTAACTATGAATCTACCCATTATATTTCTTAGTATATCAGGAGAGTTTGTTCTTGCTGGTTATTACTTAATGGCTGAACGTCTGCTTAGAACACCGGTTAATTTTATTAATACATCTATTAGACAGATCTTCCTTAGTGATTTCTCAAAGTCAATTAATAAATTTAAATGTTATTTATCATGGTTGATTCCACTTATATTACTATCCTTATTGTTCTATCTTTTTATGTATAAATTTTCGACCGATATTATTGTTTTTATACTAGGTTCTCAGTGGAGGATGTCTGCTGAAATAGTAATGGTATTATTGCCATGGATTACACTATCTATGATTCAAGTTCCTGCTACAGGGGTGCTTATTTACTTAAGAAAGATGAAAATATATTCATTTGTTGAGTTGGTTGACTTTATAATTAAAGCATCTTTATTATTCTTTTTTATAGATCCTGATGATTTCTTATCTGGTTTAGGTATTTATAGCTTAGTCGGCCTTATTACATATGTAGTAATAATTTTAATGTCTTCAATTATTGTGAATAAACATGTTAGTAATAAATAAAAATAAAATATGCTGCTATTTAATTAATATATTCTTTTGTTTAGTTTTCTTCAGAAGTCTTTTTCCATCTGGAGTGTTTGAAGCTCTTATTGTTGCTAATTTGATTATTATGGTGTGCTTTTCTAAGAATATAACCAAAAAACAAATGAATATATTTATATTATTCTCTATCTTTTTCAGCATTGTTATTAGCCAAGTGTTTATAACCGAAAATGTAGATTACTTAGCTATGCATATTATTTATTTATTTCAAGGTGTCATGATTTTTATCTTGATTGTTTATTTTTCAGATTTTTTGGGCTTTAAGTATGTAGTATCTAGATTGATTTTTTGGGCTGTATTAGCATCTTTAATATCTGTGATTTTATTTGTTCTTTTTATTAATACGGGGTATTTCTCTGAGTTTGTTTATAGTCGAACTGGATTTCCTCGGTTATCTGGGTTTCAGGCTAACCCTAATTACCTATCTTTAACTTTATGTTTCATTCCTGTTTTACTGCTCATTTATAAAAGTAAGTATGTTGGGTTTAAAATTGTTGTTATATTATTAGCTATCGTATTGACAGGTTCTAGAGGTGGTATACTTGCAGCTTTTATTCCTCTAGCAATATACTTTTTTATTAAAAATGTAAGGTATAGTCTTTATGTTTTATTAGTTATTATCGTTATTATTTTTATAGTTAACAGTATAGATTTAGATAGTATATATGGTTTATCAAGGTTTCAAAGTAGTGATGGTGATTACAGTAGTGGGCGTTTCACTCACTGGGTAAGAGCGTGGGAGTTATTTTCTAATAACATAGTGTATGGAGTAGGTAATAATTCATTTCTTCTATATGAAATAGAGAATGGAAAACCAATACAAGTACATAATAATTATTTGAGAGTTTTAGCAGAATTTGGAATTGTAGGTTTTTTTACTTGGTTTTTTATTTTATATTATTTAATAAAAAATAGTGTTTCAACAGTTGAATCGTTGTTGATTATATTTCCAATGTTAATTTTTGGGTTGGTGAATGATCCATATATAGCAAAGGAATTTTGGTTGTGTTTAGCTTTGTGTTATAAAGCAGAACAGGGTACTAGATAGTGTTATATTTTTTATAGGATTAGGATGAAGTTAGTATATAGAAAGGATATTGATGGTCTTAGAACCTTAGCTGTCGGTTTAGTTGTATTTTATCATTTAGGACTTAATATACCTGGTGGATTTATTGGTGTAGATATATTTTTTGTGATTTCTGGATTTTTAATTACTAGTATTATTTTTAATGAAATTAAAGAGAAAAATTTCTTATTTTCTAATTTCTACAAAAGAAGATTAAAAAGAATATTTCCACTATATATATTTATCTCTTCGGTTACTATTATTGTATTTTACTTTGTGATGGTCCCTGATGATTTTAATAAATTACTTAAAAGTTACATTTCGGGGATGTTATCACTTTCGAATATGTACTTTATAAAAGAGTCCACAGGCTACTTTTCGTCAGAAACAGAGCTGTTCCCTTTGCTCCATACTTGGTCTTTATCTGTGGAGGAACAGTTTTATTTCATATGGCCAATTCTTCTGATAGGATTGTTGAAACTTAAAGGTAATAAATTATATACAGGTGTTTTTACATTATTATTTATTCTCATTTGTATTTCTGAAATTATAACTGTTAATAGTAGCCGAGTAGGATATTACTTCCTTCTTGCTCGAGGTCATGAGTTATTAGCAGGTGCTATCTTAGGGGTTTTATTAAGTGATGAACGATTTAAAAACAAAATTAATTCTTATAACACACTTTTTTCTTTTCTATTTTTATTTTTTATAATATATTCAATTGTATATATATCAAAAGATGATTATTACCCTGGTTATTTATCTATTTTTCCGACATTAGGTACTGTTTTTTTTATTATATCAAGGCAGGATTCTTTTGTTAATAAACTATTCTCGATTAAGCCTATGGTATATTTAGGGCAGATATCATATTCAATATATTTATGGCATTGGCCTATTATTGTTTATTTCAATTACACGGGAATAGAAATAAAAAGTGCTGAAATATTTTATATTTTATTTTTTGTTTTTACGCTGTCATCCCTTTCGTATCGATTTGTAGAAGTTCCATTCATTAGATTTAATTTTAATTTTAAATCTGTTTTAATATACTATTATATGATTCCATTGCTGATTATATCTGTTGTAGTTTTCGCGGTTCCATTTGATAAACTTATTAATGCTCGAATATCTTCTTTAGGTGGAAGGGAGCAGGTAAAGAATGCTATATACCCCGATTCAAATTCTGGCTGGTGTCAAGTTTCTGAAGATAGAGATGTTTGGGGCGATGAAAATTGCATATTAGGTAGTAATGGTTCGAAATTAAAGGGACTTCTATGGGGGGACTCACATGCAGCTCATTTTGCACCTGCGATAAATCAACTAGGGGAAATCCATAACTTTTCTGTGTATCAAAGAACGTTAGCTCAATGTGTACCTCTTATCACTAGCGGAAATTTAGGACGTTATTCTAACATGTGTTCTGAAAATAGAGAGTTTATTAAGACTAATATAAAAAATTATGATTTTATTTATCTTGCTTCACGTTGGGAATCGCGTCTCGATATCTTTGGCGATGTTGAAGATACTGTTAAATGGTTATCGAATAACATCAAAGATGTTTATATTATATCTCAGGTTCCTTTATTTGAATCAAACGTATCTAAATGTATACTTAGAAAAACCATTAATAGTAGTGTCGTTTGCAATATGGATGTTAATAGCGATTATAGAAAAGCTAATTTAAAGCTATCTGAAATGAGTGATAAGTATAAAAATGTTCATTTTATTTCACTTGATAACGTTTTTTGTAAAGGTGGGGAATGCTCGCCACTAATAAATGGTAGTTTATCTTATTTTGATTCTAACCATTTAAGTGAAAATGGATCTTTATACCTAACACCTCATATACCTTATCCTTTAATTAATAATTAAAGGGATTTATTATTTAACGATTAAATATGGATTGATAATGAAAATAGCTATCGCCGGTACCGGCTATGTAGGTTTATCAAATGCAATGCTGCTTGCACAACACAATGAAGTAATTGCTGTTGATATTGTGGAGGAAAAAGTCAATCAATTAAATAAGAATATTTCACCAATTTCAGATGCTGAAATTGAATGTTTTTTACAAAATAAAGAATTAAATTTTATTGCGACATTAGATCAAGTACTGGCTTATCAAGATGCAGACTTTGTCATTATTGCTACGCCAACTGATTACGATAGCGTTAATAACTACTTTAATACCTCGTCTGTTGAAGCTGTAATTAAAGCTGTAATGAAAATTAACCCAACCGCCGTAATGGTAATAAAGTCAACTGTACCAGTGGGTTATACTAAGCGTATTAAGAAAAGTTTATGTTGTAGCAATATTATTTTCTCACCAGAATTTTTACGTGAAGGGAAAGCCCTATACGATAACCTTCATCCGTCTCGGATTATTGTTGGTGAACAGTCTGAAAGAGCTGAAGTGTTCGCTGGTTTATTGGCACAAGGTGCGATTAAAGAAAATATCGATATCTTATTTACGGATTCAACAGAAGCTGAAGCGGTTAAGTTGTTTTCAAATACTTATCTTGCAATGCGTGTATCTTATTTCAATGAATTGGATTCGTATGCTGAAACTCATACTTTAAACGCGCGTCAGATTATTGAAGGTGTAGGTTTAGACCCTCGTATTGGTCATCATTATAACAATCCGTCATTTGGTTATGGCGGCTATTGTCTACCAAAAGACACAAAGCAGCTTCGTGCTAATTTTGAAGATGTACCAAATTCATTAATCAGTTCTATTGTTGATTCTAATACGGTGCGTAAAGATTATATTGCATCATCTATTATCAATAGAAATCCAAAGATTGTTGGTATTTATCGTTTAATAATGAAAACTGGATCTGATAATTTTCGTGCTTCGTCTATCCAAGGCATTATGAAACGTATTAAAGCCAGGGGTATTGAAGTTGTTATTTATGAACCAGTATTAAAAGAAAAATCATTCTTTAATTCTCGTGTAATAACTGATTTCGAAGAGTTTAAAAAGATGTCTGATGTTATTGTATCGAACCGTATGGAAGATGCGTTAATATCAGTTGTAGATAAGGTTTATACTCGTGATTTATTTGGTTCTGATTAATAATCTTGAGCTGTCTCTTTAGGTTTCTTTAAAGCGCTAAATAATCACTTTAGTGTTTTACTATTTTTGTAATGCTTATTCCTACCATCTTGCATCTCTTTTCAGTTTTTTAAGGTTATCATAATGAAATACTTAGTTACCGGCGTTGCTGGTTTTATTGGTTCGCAAGTGGTTTCCCGTTTGTGCTCTTTAGGTCATCAAGTTATCGGTATAGATAATTTGAATGATTATTATGATGTTAATTTAAAGCTAGCGCGTTTAGACGAAATCAATCCCTTAGTAACATTTCAATTTATCGAAATGGATTTAGCTGACCGTGATAGTATTGCAGCTCTGTTTGCGGAACAGCAATTTGATAAAGTGATTCACCTCGCCGCACAAGCGGGTGTCCGTTATTCTATTGAAAACCCGATGGCATACGCTGACTCTAACCTTATCGGCCATTTAACTATTTTAGAAGGCTGCCGCCATAACAAAGTGAAACACCTTGTATACGCTTCATCAAGCTCGGTTTATGGCTTAAACAGCAAAACACCATTTGAAACTAGCGATTCAGTTGATCATCCAGTATCTTTGTATGCGGCAACGAAAAAATCAAATGAGCTAATGGCACATTCTTACTCTCATTTATATAATATGCCAACCACTGGTTTACGTTTCTTCACAGTATATGGTCCTGCTGGCCGTCCTGATATGGCACCATTTATTTTTACTAAAAAGATATTGGATGGCGAAATTATCGATATTAATAATAATGGGGATATGTGGCGTGACTTTACGTACATTGACGATATTGTTGAAGGTATTATTCGTATTCAAGATGTGATTCCAACTGTTGATGTAGATTGGAAAGTTGAAACTGGTTCACCAGCAACAAGCTCTGCACCATATAGCGTATACAATATTGGTCACGGTAGTCCGATTAGCCTAATGGATTTCATTGGAGCGATTGAAGAAGCTTTAGGCATTGAAGCAAAGAAAAACTTCCGTGACATGCAACCTGGTGATGTATACAAGACTTATGCTGATACCACTGATTTATTTGAAGCTACAGGATATAAGGCCAAAGTTGGTGTTAAAGAGGGTGTTGAAGCATTTGTTGATTGGTATAAAGATTTTTATAAACAAGGGGGGTATGGTGAATAATAAAATATATATTTTTTGTCCAGAGTATAAGGTTAATGAAATTTCACTCTTATGTGAAAAGAATTCATTTAAAGTTATTTTTAATGATTACAGTATAAAAGACTATAACGACAAAATTTTTTGTCATTATAGATCGGCGGACTTATCTGAAGATAAGCAACTTTACCTCGTACAAGCGATTAAATATGGTGCAAGTGTTGAGCCTTTAGTTAGTTATCTTGATCGTATTCTCAAGTATACTGAAGTTGAGTTATTACATTCGAGCTATTTTTTACATCAAAAATCATTTTCTATTCTATCTAAGAAAGTAAAGCAAAGAAATAAACGATTTTTAGACCTTATTTGTGCTGTTATTTTATTTATGTTGACTTGGCCAATTGCCCTAATCGCAGCTATAGCGATTAAACTTGAAAGCCCTGGCCCTGTATTATATAAACAAAAGAGAACAGGTCTTTTTAATAATGAATTCTTTGTTTATAAATTTCGTTCGATGCGTAATGATGTAGAAAAAGATGGTGCGCAGTGGGCATCTAAAAATGATGCTCGTGTAACGAAAATCGGTAAATTTATTCGTAAAACTCGTATTGATGAGTTACCACAAATTATTAATATATTTAAAAGTGAAATGTCGATTGTAGGTCCTAGGCCTGAGCGTGAAGTTTTTATCACTGAATTAGAAAAAGAAATTCCATTTTATCGTTTTAGGCATGCTGTTAAGCCTGGTGTAACAGGTTTAGCTCAAGTTAGCTATCCATATGGTGCTTCAACGGAAGATGCGATATGGAAGCATAAATATGATATGTATTACATTAAGCATCATACATTCATGAATGATATTAAAATTCTAATTAAAACCGTTACAGTAGTAATTTTTGGCATGGGTCAATAAAATGAATAAAGTAATAAATAATAAAATTACAAAAGCGGTTATCCCTGTTGCTGGCTTAGGCACGCGTATGCTACCTGCAACAAAAGCTATCCCAAAAGAAATGTTGCCCGTTGTAGATAAGCCATTAATTCAATACATCGTTAATGAATGTGCCATGGCAGGTATTACTGAAATTGTACTAGTAACGCACGCGTCTAAAAATGCCATTGAAAACCATTTTGATACTTCATTTGAATTGGAATCAACGCTTGAAAAGCGTGTGAAACGCCAGTTGCTTGAAGAGGTACAAGCGATCTGTCCGAAAGGCGTGACAATCATGCATATTCGTCAAGGTGTTGCTAAAGGGCTAGGTCACGCGGTTATGTGTGCAAAACCAATTATTGGTGATGCGCCATTCGCTGTTGTATTGCCTGATGTATTAATGGATGAAGTATGTTCAGACCTCAAAACTGAAAACTTAGCAAGCATGATGGCTCGTTTTAATGATACTGGTTTTAGTCAGATTATGGTTGAACCTGTACCTCAAGAAAGTGTATCCGGTTACGGTGTTGCAGATTGTGGTGGCGCAGTGTTAGCCTCTGGCCAATCGACTGCAATGACAGCGGTTGTTGAAAAGCCAAGTATCGAAGAAGCACCATCAAACCTAGCTGTTACTGGCCGTTATGTATTACCCGCAGCAATCTGGGATATTTTAGCTAAAACACCTCCGGGTGCGGGTGACGAGATCCAATTAACCGATGCGATTGCTACGCTAATGGAAACTGAAACAGTTGAAGCATTCCATATCAGTGGTGAATCACATGACTGTGGTTCAAAACTTGGCTATATGAAAGCATGTATCGAATACGGTATTCGTAATGATGATTTTGGTGATGAACTAAAAAAATTCATTGCTAGCTTAATTAAATAAAGTTAGATGAACAGTTAGCAAAACAATGGAAGGGATAGCAGGCATGGATATATCAATGCTGCTATCCCTTTTTAGTTTCAGCTGCTTGTAGAATCAAAATAATAGATACTTTAATTTAATGGATATTGAAACAGGAAAATAATATGACAATATTAGTCACAGGCGGAGCGGGCTATATCGGCAGCCACACTGTATTAGAATTATTAAACAGCAATCAAGACGTGGTTGTAATTGATAATTTATGCAACTCAAGTGAAGAATCATTAACGCGTGTTAAATCGATCACTGGTAAGTCAGTGACGTTTTATCAAGGTGATGTACTCGATAGTGCATTACTTACGCAGATATTTACCACACACGCGATTGATGCCGTGATCCACTTTGCTGGTTTAAAAGCGGTAGGGGAGTCTAATCAGATCCCGCTAACGTATTACCGTAATAACATTGCAGCGACGGTAAACATCTTAGAAGCGATGACAGCGCACAATGTAAAGAACTTTGTATTTAGTTCATCGGCGACTGTGTATGGCGATCCGGCGTCTGTACCAATTGATGAAAGCTTTCCAACGTCTGCAACTAACCCGTATGGCCGTTCTAAGTTAATGGTCGAAGAAATTCTTGCCGATTTATATAAGTCAGACAACAGCTGGAACATTGCCCGCTTACGCTACTTCAATCCAGTCGGTTCACACGAGAGCGGTTTGATTGGTGAAGATCCAAATGACATTCCAAATAACCTAATGCCATACATCTCACAAGTTGCTGTGGGTAAGTTAAAGCAACTGAATGTATTTGGTGATGACTACGCAACGGTTGACGGTACTGGCGTACGTGATTACATCCACGTAGTTGATTTAGCCCTAGGCCATTTAAAAGCCTTAGACAAGCTAATGACTAATCCGGGCTTAGTGACGTATAACTTAGGCACTGGCCAAGGTTACAGCGTCTTAGAAATGGTCAAAGCCTTTGAACTTGCATCAGGTAAAACGGTTGCTTATCAAATCGCACCACGCCGCGCGGGTGATATAGCCCAGTGTTACGCTGCAACTGATTTAGCAGAACGCGAATTAGGTTGGAAAGCTGAGCGTAGTATTAGCGATATGACGGCTGATACTTGGCGCTGGCAAGCAAATAACCCGGATGGTTATTAAGCCGTACTAAAATAAGCGTATTGACCTATTACCTTCCTTGGACTCAAGCTTTAAACTAATAGCCCTATCTTTTTAAAATTGATAGATCTATTTATCGTTTAACTTGCTTTCCAAGGACGGAACAATGCGTATATTACATCACGGCGCCGTTAATGGCGTCACTGGCTCTTGCCATCAATTGTATATGAATGACTATAATTCAGTATTGATTGATTGCGGCCTATTTCAAGGCTCTGAAGCTGCAGCTAACAATAAAAATAACGGTAATAACCAGCACCAACTCTCTATCGACTTTAATGTCCGCACCATAAAAGCGCTCATCATCACCCACTGCCATATCGACCACGTTGGTCGCATTCCCTATTTATTAGCCGCAGGTTATACCGGTCCAATATACGCGACCCAAGCCACCGCAGAATTACTCCCCCTCGTTATTGAAGATGCCCTGAAAGTTGGTGTCACTCGCGATCACAAACTCATCCAAACTTGCCTATCATTATTAAATAACCAACTAATACCTGTGCCTTATCATCAATGGCGTACGATTGATGTACTGCAAATACCGCAGGAAGATATAAGTGAAAGCGAGATCTGCTATCAACGCCAAAAGATCCGTTTTTGTCCTGCAGGGCATATCCTTGGCTCAGCCTATGTCGAAATTGAACTAGCCACTGATAAACCCATTCATCGCCATAGATTAGTTTTCTCTGGTGACTTAGGCGCATCTTACAGTCCATTATTATCTGCGCCGCGAGCACCATATCGTGCTGACACCCTGATTATCGAAAGTACCTATGGTGATAAGCGCCACGAACACCGTAATCAACGTCGTCAAAAGTTACAAGCCGTGATTGAACACGCGGTCAGTGATAATGGCGTAGTGTTAATTCCGGCATTCAGCATTGGCCGTACTCAAGAGTTACTTTACGAAATAGAACAGTTTATTCATACGGCACCAGAAGGCAGTTTATGGAAAAACATCGAAATCATAGTCGACTCGCCCATGGCCGCTAATTTCACCACTAAGTACCGCGACTTTAAAGAACTCTGGGACCAAGAAGCGCAAGGCATATTAAAACAAGGCCGGCATCCACTTAACTTCGAGCAGCTACACACCATAGATAGCCATCAAGACCACCTTAGTGTGGTGAAGTATTTGGCTAAGCGTAACAAACCCGCAATCGTCATCGCCGCCAGTGGCATGTGCAGTGGTGGACGTATCGTTAATTACCTCACCGAGTTTTTACCCGATAGCAAAGCCGATGTGATTTTTGTTGGTTATCAGGCCAAGGGAACACCTGGTCGAGATATTCAGAAACATGGACCAAAGGGAGGTTATGTTGAATTGAACGGTAAACGTATTAGCATTAATGCCGGAATTCATACCATCAGTGGTTATTCTGCCCATGCCGACCAACAAGATTTGCTTAACTTTGTTAAAAACATAAAGCATCAGCCAAGTGAAATACGTATTGTGCATGGGGATGAAGGGGCAAAGGCGGCGTTTGCTGAGAAGCTGGGGGAGTTAGTACCGGATGCGCGGATATTACGACCGAGTGAATAAGTTTCAATATGGTTAGGTATGTATTTATGTATTTAGATAGACAGGTAGTTAAGTCGGTAGTTAGTTAAGCAATATATTCAATATCTGCCATAAAAATGAGAAGTTAAATGCTGAAATTAACAGATGCTGTCATATTTTGATATACTGCTGACATTACTGAATTATGCTCTGATCAATTCAGTCATCCTAACATATTGCTACATTAAGGAATCAATTGATAATGGCATCAATCTTATCTCTTATCGGTCGTGAGAAAGAACTTTTCTCTACCGATATTCAGCAGCACGAAGTGCAATTACAACAAGCCGTATCTGGATCTCGTTTTTTAGTTTTAGGTGGTGCAGGATCAATTGGTCAAGCAGTAACAAAAGAGATCTTTAAACGTCAGCCGAAGAAACTCCATGTTGTCGATATCAGTGAAAATAACATGGTTGAACTGGTTCGCGATATTCGCAGTTCGTTTGGCTATATTGACGGTGACTTTCAAACATTTGCCTTAGATATCGGTTCATTAGAATACGACGCATTTATTAAAGCCGATGGTCAATATGATTACGTCTTAAACTTATCAGCATTAAAACATGTGCGCAGTGAAAAAGACCCGTATACCTTGATGCGTATGATTGATGTAAACGTATTTAATACTGAAAAAACCATGCAACAGGCTGCAGCGGCAGGTGCTAAAAAATATTTCTGTGTGTCGACTGATAAAGCGGCTAACCCAGTGAATATGATGGGCGCATCTAAGCGTATTATGGAAATGTTCCTGATGCGTCGCAGTGCGGATATCGCGATTTCAACAGCGCGTTTTGCCAACGTTGCCTTTTCTGATGGTTCGCTATTACATGGCTTTAATCAGCGCATTCAAAAACGCCAGCCTATCGTGGCACCACAAGATATTAAACGTTATTTTGTCACGCCAAAAGAATCCGGTGAACTGTGCCTGATGTCTTGTATTTTTGGTGCAAATCGCGATATCTTTTTCCCTAAATTAAGCGAATCATTACATTTGATCTCGTTTGCCGATATTGCGATTAAATACCTAAAACAACTCGGCTATGAACCACATTTATGTAAAGACGAAGATGAAGCGCGTGCATTAGTGGATATCTTACCCGAGCAAGGTAAATGGCCATGTTTGTTTACTGATAGTGATACCACGGGTGAAAAAGATTTTGAAGAGTTTTTCACTGACAACGAAACCTTAGACATGCAACGTTTTAATAATTTGGGTGTCATTAAAAATAATCCACTATTTGATGCAGAGCTGGTTAGCTTATTTGAACAATCTATTGCTGATATGAAAACAGACTGTGCTTGGACTAAAGAACAAATAGTGGAGTTATTCTTTACCATGATCCCTGATTTTGGCCATAAAGAAACGGGCAAATACTTAGACAGTAAAATGTAGGAACGCTGCAATGCATAATGAACTAATTAAATTTGTCCGTGATACTTATGCCACCGACGACTTTATTCCGTTACATGTACCGACATTTAACGGCAATGAAAAAGCCTATGTAAATAATACCATTGAGAGCACGTTTGTCTCGAGTGTAGGTCAGTATGTGAATGACTTTGAAGCACATATTGAACGTTATACTGGTGCTGGTAAAGCGGTTGCTACGGTTAATGGTACCGCGGCGTTGCATACGGCCTTGTATATGGCTGGCGTGCAAGCGGGCGATTTGGTGATCACCCAAGCGTTGACGTTTGTGGCAACCTGTAATGCACTATTTCATATGGGTGCACAGCCTATTTTTGTAGATGTATCAAAAGTCAGTTTGGGTTTATGCCCACAAGCGATGGCAAAATACCTCCAGCAGTTTGCCAAGTTGAATGCACAAGGTGAATGTATACATAAGATCACCGGTCAACGAATTAAAGCGGTTATTCCTATGCATACCTTTGGTCATCCTGTCGAAATGGATGAGCTTATAGCCGAATGTTTACGTTGGAATTTGGTCTTGGTCGAAGATGCGGCTGAAAGTCTGGGTTCATTCTACAAAGGCAAGCATACCGGCAGCTTAGGCGAATTTTCTGCGATTAGCTTTAATGGTAATAAAGTGGTTACCACTGGTGGCGGCGGTATGGTGTTGTGTCGTGATCCTGATGTTGGTTTACATACCAAACACGTGACGACAACAGCGAAAGTACCACACCCTTATGAGTTTTATCATGATGAGGCTGGGTTTAACTATCGTATGCCTAACCTGAATGCAGCATTGGGTTGCGCACAGATGGAGGTATTACCGACGTTCCTTGAGCAAAAGCGCGAATTAGCGGCCCATTATGCGACGTTCTTTGCTGGCAGTGATTTCCAGTTTGTGCAAGAGCCTGAGTACGCGAAATCAAATTATTGGTTAAATGCCATTATTTGCCCAGACGTTGCTAGCCGTAATCTAATGTTAGAAAAAACCAATGCTAGTGGTGTCATGACTAGACCTATTTGGCAACTGATGCACCGCTTACCTATGTTTAAAGATGCCTTACGCGGTGATTTAAGCGTATCTGAATGGGTCGAAGCACACCTGATTAATTTACCGAGTAGCCCGGTTGGGAAATAGTATGACTGAACATGTAATTAATTTAGGCGATGATATTTATTATCAAGATGCCTATGCCGCATTATATGAAAGTAATGATGGTGAATTGTTTAATTTTGTTTTTCAACAAGCTGAAAATAAAATCATATTTAGATCGATTAAACGTCAAATCACTCAGGTTGCCGGTATACCTGTTACAGAAGCATTATATGATTTAGAAACACCCTATGGTTATGGCGGTCCGCTGACCAACTGTTATGACAGTGCATTTTTAACCGCTGCATTTACAGCGTATAAAGCCGAATGCATTAAACAGCATATCGTTTGTGAATTTATTCGCTTTCACCCGTTTAACCCATTAACGCAGCATGATGATTGTTTTGATTTTTTCTGCCAAGAGCGCCAAGTTGTGATCGTTGATTTAACGTTGGCACAGCCTGGGCGCTGGAGTAAGTATTCAAAGACGACGCGTAATATTATTCGCAAAACCCAAAAAGTGTTAACACGTCATCAAGCTGATGATGCGATGGACGATTTTTTAAATCTGTATCAACAAACTATGGATAAAAACCAAGCCGCGGAATTTTATTATTTTGATCGTGATTACTTTAATCAATTATCAGCTATTCCAGGCGTAGAGCTGTTAGCGGTAAAATTAGCCGATGAACATGTGTCGATGGGCTTTTTCATGCAAACGGGTGAGCTAGCTCACTATCATTTATCAGCAAATAACAGTGCGTTATTACGTGAAAATGGTAACTATGCGTTATTGGATTTTGCTTTTGAACGTGCGCAACAAAACGGTTGTAAGTGGATGATGTTAGGTGGCGGAAGAACGTCTGCTAGCGATGACAGTCTATTTAAATTTAAAACCAAGTTTTCTGATCACATTAAACCGTTTTATATTGCTGGACTGGATTTTATGCCGGAAAAACGTGCTGAGTTAAATAAACTGTGGTTGTTAAAACATAAAGATGATCCACGAAAAATGTTTCAGTTATATCGTGCGTAATGATTGAACGTTGAATACGGTTCTGTATTTAATAACCACTAAATTTAGTTATAAAAGAATGATGCACATTCGGTGTTATTCAAGAGGTTTAAACATGAGAAATAAAACATTTATTATTGCTGAAGCAGGCGTTAATCATAATGGCGATTTTGCCCTGGCAAAGCAATTGATTGATGTAGCAGTAACGGCAGGTGTAGATGCGGTTAAATTCCAAACTTGGAAAACAGAGCTACTTGTTACTGAAGATGCCGAAATGGCCGAGTATCAAAAAGAAAATACCCAAGTTGAAGAATCGCAATTTCAAATGCTGAAACGTCTGGAATTAAGTTATGACGATTTCTCTGAATTAAAAGCCTACTGTGATTCATTGAATATTATGTTTATGTCAACGCCGGACGAAGAGCAAAGCGCGACGTTTTTAGATTCTCTGCAAGATATCTTTAAAATTGGTTCTGGTGAATTAACCAATACGCCATTTTTACGCCATGTTGCTAAATTCGGTAAACCTGTGATTATTTCCACTGGTATGGCATACCTTGCCGAGGTTGAACATGCACTATCAGTGTTGACGGACGCTGGATTAACGCTCGCAGATATTACCGTGTTACATGCAACAACCGATTACCCAACCGCGCCAGAAGACGTTAATTTATTGGCGATGCAAACCATTAAAAATGCGTTTCCGGGTGTAAGTGTAGGCTATTCGGATCATACACTGGGTATTGAAGTACCGGTTGCCTCTGTTGCCTTGGGCGCAAGTGTCGTTGAAAAACACTTCACCTTAGATAAGACTATGCTAGGTCCCGATCATAAAGCCAGCTTAGATCCAAGTGAATTGACAGCTATGGTTAAAGCCATTCGCAATATTGATTTGGCGCTAGGCAATGGCTGGAAAGTACCGACTGCCACAGAAGTTAAAAACCGGGTGATTGTACGTAAAAGTTTGATTGCGGGTTGTGACATTTGTGCGGGTGACATACTCACGGCAGAGATGGTTGAGATTAAACGTCCTGGTTCTGGTATTTCGCCAACACGTTGGGATGAAATTATAGGTACGCCAGCCAAGCAAGATTATCGCGCTGGGGAGTTAATTTAACATGCGTAAAATTTGTGTGGTGACAGCAACACGTGCTGAGTATGGTTTATTAAAATGTTTACTTGATGATATTAATGCTGCCGCTGATCTTGAGTTACAACTCATTGTCACTGGAACACATTTAGCCCCCGAGTTTGGTTATACCATTGAGCAAATTATTGCTGATGAGATGACTATTACCAAAAAGATAGAAATTTTACTCTCGTCAGATAGCCCCGTTGGCGTAAGTAAAAGCATGGGCTTGGCGCAGATTAGTTTTGCTGAGGCATTTGATGAACTAGCCCCTGATATTGTCTTGGTACTGGGTGATCGCTATGAGTTGCTCCCCATTGTATCTGCGGCTAATATTGCCCGCATTCCGGTAGCACACTTGAATGGTGGCGAGATCACTGAAGGTGCCATTGATGATGTCATTCGTCATGCGGTGACTAAGTTATCACAATTACACTTCACGGCAATTGAAGAATACGCACAGCGCGTAATCCAAATGGGTGAGCAACCTGCAAGCGTCTTTAACGTCGGCGAAGTGGGTTTAGATAACTTTAAACGTATGCAATTTTTTACTCAGAGTGAATTTGAAACATCGATTGATTGTAAACTGAAACGTAAAAATATTTTAATCACTTATCATCCAGAAACAACGGAAGATAGTGCTACTTCCATTGCTAATTTTAATCTCTTAGTCGCAGAGCTTGACGCATTAGAAGATACGCTATTAATTTTCACTAAGGCGAATGCAGATGTCGGTGGGCGTGCGATTAATGCATTGATTGATACTTATGTTGCAGCACATAGTGATAAAGCGATTGCATTTACTTCTCTTGGTCAACGCCGTTATTTATCGGCACTGCATTATATTGATGCTGTGGTGGGTAATTCATCGAGTGGTATTGTCGAAGCACCAACGTTTAAAGTGGCCAGTATTAACATGGGTGATCGTCAAAAAGGCCGTATTAGAGCCTCAAGTGTTATTGATGTAACTTGTGATGCAATGCAAATAAAACAAGCGCTAAAAACCATCTATCTGCCTGAATACCAACAGGCGCTAGCACAAGTTGTTAATCCTTACGGGCAAGGGGAAAGTTCAGAACAAGTCGTTAAAGTGTTACAAACGGTTGACCTTAACAAATTAGCGACAAAATCTTTCTATGATGTGAGCTTTTAGTATGCGTCATGTTGGCGGAGAGCAAGAGCTTGCTCAGCAAGGGCATTTTCGTGAGTTAACGAATTCAGGGCGATCATCGCTGCGTTGGATCATTGAATCTGCACAACTTCAATCGAAGCGATTGTTACTGCCAGATTTTTTATGCGAAGTGATTTTAGATGTACTGGCTGAATATAATATTGATGTTGATTTTTATTCTGTTGATAGCCAATTAGGTTATCAATTACCAGATGATGTGGGTGACTATGATGCGCTGTATTTAATTAAATACTTTGGCGCGACGACGGCTTCATTTGCGTGTGCAGTTGCGACATTTAAACAATGCATTATTGTCGATGATGTCTTTTCGCCTTATCCGCAGGTATTAGATATTAGGCAATCGTGGTACTCGTTTAACAGTTTAAGAAAGATATCAGCAGTGGCTGATTTTAGTATGCTGTACAGTAATCAACGATTAAAGCCTCTTGAAGTCAAACCACTGATTGAGTTTGCCACGCTTAAGTATCAAGCTAAGCAATATAAATATGATTATTTGAATACGAAAAAAGGCGAAGAACAAGCATATTTAAGTTTATTTAATCAAGGAGAGTCTTGTTTAGATGAACACAAAGGCATATTTTCGCCGAGTTCAAGAAGTGTTTTAGAATCGATTGATTTTTATAAATATTTAGATGATGAGCGAGCGCTACGACGTAAAAACTATGCTGTTGTATGTGAACTATTAAGTGAATATAGCTTGCCAATTCAAAGTGACTGTTATTCTTTTGCCCCGTTATTATTGCCCAGCCGTGATGCCGTAAGACGCAGGTTGATGGGGCATAATATATTTTTAGCTGTGCATTGGCCTGAAGCGAAAGTTGTCGTTAATCAATTGAGTCATTCTATTTTATCTATACCACTAGATAGCCGTTACAGTGAGCATGATATAAATGTAATATGTCAATATATTCGTTCGTCAATATAATTAAATATTATTTGCCTCAAATAGGCAATATGCAAGGTTTTAAGTTTTATGAGCCATAATTGGAAAAATATTTTAGTTTCTCCTGATATTCATGTTCAGGAAGTATTACAAGTCCTTAACAAGGAAGCGATGCAACTTGTACTCGTCGTTGACGAAAACGACAAGTTGCTTGGCACTGTCACGGATGGTGATGTACGTCGAGCATTGATTAATAATATTGCGCTTTCGGCACCTGTGCGTGACATTATGTTTACTACGCCAACGACTGCGACTGCGAGTACGACCAAAAAATCATTGTTAGCACTAATGCAAAATAAAGGCATTAATTCTATCCCTATTTTATCGGCTGATAAAGTCGTCGGGGTGGAAACTTTACACCATGCCATGATGAAAAATAGACATGAAAATCCGGTGTTTATAATGGCAGGTGGTTTTGGTACTCGTTTACGTCCATTAACGGATAACTGCCCAAAACCTATGCTACATATTGGTGATAAACCCATATTAGAGACGGTTATTTTAAGCTTTATTAACTCTGGATTTATTAACTTTTATATCTCAACTCACTTCATGCCGGAGCAAATACAAGCACATTTTGGTGATGGTAGTAAGTGGGGGATTAATATTCATTACGTACATGAAGACAGTCCATTGGGTACTGGTGGTGCGTTAGGGCTATTACCGAAAAATATGCCTAATTTACCCATTATTATGATGAATGGGGATGTATTAACAAAAGTTAATTTTGAACGTTTATTAGAATTTCATAATGACAACGCTGCGCATGCAACCATGTGTGTTCGCGAATATGATTACCAAGTGCCTTATGGTGTTATTAATGGCGAAGGCAATAAAATTATTAGTATGGTAGAAAAACCAACCCAACGTTTCTTTGTTAATGCGGGCATCTATGTTGTCAGCCAAGCGTTAGCGCGTTCAGTACCTGTAAATCATATCATTGATATGCCAACGTTATTAGAGCTGCATATTGCTAAGCAAAAAGACGTACTGATGTTTCCTATCCATGAGTATTGGCTAGATATCGGACGTATGGATGACTTTAATCGTGCACAAGCTGATATTCATAGTTTAGGAATGAACGAATGATCAATGGTAAGAAAGTACTGGCTATTATTCCAGCTCGCGGTGGTAGTAAGCGTTTACCGCGTAAAAATGTGCTACCTCTACAGGGCAAGCCATTAATTGCTTGGTCTATTGATGCAGGGTTGAATTCACGCTATGTCGACCGTGTCGTTGTCAGTACTGATTGCAATGAAATTGCCGAGATTAGTAAGCTGTTTGGCGCAGATGTTCCCTGCATGCGTCCAGCTGATATTGCTGGCGATACAGCAACGACGAACAGCGTTATTTTGCATATGATAAATACGTTAAGTCGTACTGAGCGGTTTGATATTGTGGTTATATTGCAACCGACATCTCCGCTGAGAACATCGGCAGATATTGATGACGCCCTAGACATGCTTGAGGCTAAGCAAGGCGATGGCGTAGTATCGGTATGTGAATGTGAACACAGCCCGCTTTGGAGTAATATTATTCCTGATGATGATAATATGGGCAGCTTTATTCGTGAGGATATCAAAGGTAAGCGTAGCCAAGATTTACCGATCTATTACCGTTTGAATGGTGCTGTGTATGCTTTTACTACGGAAGCGCTTATTGCCAACCAAGGTATTAGTTATTCTAACGCGGTATTTAGTATGAAAATGCCAGCGTTGAGATCTGTTGATATTGATAATGAGCTTGATTTCAAGTTAGCGGAAGTTATTCTTAATTCATAAAAGATGATACGGCTAATGTTCTGCCCCCTTTAACTATACTTAAGTTAGTTATGAGGGGGTTAGTAGCTAAAAAAGCATTTTAACTATTTATAAAAATCTAATGATTCGCTTAATGTATCTCTACGATTTGAACTGCAAATAAAATAGCCTAATCTATCTATTGATTGCTTAAGCTCTGAACTTAAATTGTCTTTAAAATAGAATTCAACAAATTTAGGTACTTTATGTTCTTCTTTTAGAGTAAGGCATTTATTTATAGCACTTTTATTCAAAGGCGTTATAAACTGTATCCCAGAGAACGATTTTCTAGTGGCTGTATATTCGACCTTAATACCGAGTGATAAATTGAGCATATTTTGATACATATTGATTCCGGTAGCTAATTCAACCAACTTGAAACAAATATTATCTCCCCCTGGTCTTGAGGCCGTTTCAATGATAACTGGGCCACGTGAAGTTAACATGACTTCTGTATGAGCTATGCAATTATTCATCCCCATGACATTCGCCATCTCTTCCACTTCTTTTTTTATACTTTGTTCTGCAGCGCTAGATAAATTAGCTGGTATTATATGTCTATCTTCGACAAATCGTTGTTCTCCGACAATATGCTTCTCTGTAATGGCAACTATATGAGTAACATCATGTTGAGAAACGGTTTCAACACTGTATTCTTTACCGTATAAAAATGATTCTGCTATTGCTCTTTTTGATACGCTACTACTTAATGATTCGACCTTGTGCTTTATAAAATCTTTTCTATTTTCAATAAGGACAACGCCACCACTACCACTAAAGTCCACAGGTTTTAATATGAAAGGATATGCAAGTACATTTTCAATTTGTTCAACCGTGGTACATTCATCGACTAGCAAGTAGTCTGGAACGGCCACTCCTGCATTTTTCATGAATTCTCGAAATAAATATTTATCATTAGATAAAGAAGAAACCAATACCGAGGGACCAAATAAACCTAGTTTTTCACAAATAAAAGAAATCGTTGGCAATAACATTTCAGTTCTTGTCGTAACAGCTTCGACTTTATACTTAACTGCTAGCTCGAGCACCTTTTCTTTATCAAGAGAATCTAATATGACTGGGATATCAACATACTTTAATCCTTTCGAATCTGGATTCCTATCTGTAGCCAAAACTTTATATCCATTTTCTCTAGCAATATCAACTAGCGGAAACAACTCTTCTGTTATGCCTAAAATCATAATTATTTTCATAACGATTTAATATCCCAATATGTTTTATTATTTTACTTGTTCTATGGCTTGAAAAATTCGTTTATCTATTGAGCTAAAATCATTTCGCCAATGTTTAAAAATCATGTCTACTTGTTCTATTTCACTATCTTGGATAAGGTTAATACGCTTGCAATATTTTTCGAATCCAATGCCTGCTGTTGAATAAATCGACAGTATTGCACACGATTGTGGAGAGCTCACAACGATAAGTTCTAGTGGTATTTTACTCTCAATCAATGGAATGTTTGGAAATTCATCGATATAACGTTGGATGTTTTCGCTTGGGTGAGGTTTGATTACACAATCAATATTGTGCGAACGACACAAGTCGATTACTTTTCTGTAAATGGCTAAATCAATACCAGTCTCTATTAGTGGCTGAGTTGCTAAAATACATTGCGGGCTTTCTATTGCTTGTATCTTAAAGAGTTGTTTACAAATTTCGATTGAAGATTTATTTTGTAAAAAATTGATAGGTCTCACTTTATCGCGTAACTCATAAGGTACATCTTTATGATTAACTAAAAAAATATTATCACAGCGTTTATCATCACCGTAGTAGCGCATTTTATATTTATTTAATGTGATTAATCGGTATATTTTTTTTAATGGATTTAATTTAATTCCGCTGTAGTTCGCTAGGCCTTCTTCAATCAAGGTATATTTCTTAAATGCGAGTCTAAATAGACGGGATATTTTATTTCTATCATTAAATAAAAATAACTGGCCTTGTTCTATATCATTACTGGGCAATGATAGACCAAGTGACTGATTAAAAAGTAAGTTTCTTATTTTTTCGCGTGTTGATGGGGACGTTGTTACGTTAAACCTCGCCATCTGTTTGATTATGTAGCCCTTAACGTCGGAGTAAATCAGGTTCCTTAATTTATCTCTTTCGATGAAAATTATGTCGATGTGTGCCGGTAACACTTGGCAATCAAAATTGGTTTGATTTATGTGTTGCTGGTCTGTGATCATAAATATAAGACTTTTATCATCAGATTCAGGTAAGCTTTTCAACAGTGAAAATAAAAGGTGACGGACTGTTGAGCATAAATATATATTCATAAATAAGTAACCTGATATGATATCGCTATTCTGGTTGGATATGCTGGGGCTAATGCTTTAGCTAGTTTAAATAAATTTATGTTTATGTCCACTATATTCATGAATATCAAACGTATTAGCACCGATAAGTTAGTTTTTTTTACCAAATTGTCTATGCGGTAGCTCATTCTTTAATCTTGATTAGTCATATAAATAAAGCTAACATTCGCCGCGCAATCATTCAATCATTGATTAAATGAAATTAACATGTTTAAGGGTCAATAGAAAGTGACAGATAAATTATTTAAAATACTTATATTACTACCTTTTATGTGGTCTTTTACGGGTTTGCTATTGCTACGAAATGGCGATAAGTTGATGGTTGTTGCCATTGTGGTATCAATTATCGCCACGTTATTAAATTACGGTATTGATTCAATTAAACAAAATATCCATGATAAAGGTTTATGGCTAGTGTTAACTGTTACTGGTTATGCCGTATTTAGCTACTATTATCATGGCGCTAGCTCTAGAGAAATGAGAACCTTATTGGGTACTACATTGCTATTATTGACATTCCCACGAGAGCTTATAAATGCTCGTATCTTAAAGTGGCTTACCGTGCTTGGTTCTATAATTGTATTTTTAAGTACTTATTATTTTAGTATTGTTTTACATCTTCCCCGTGGTCATTGGCCGATAAATGCAGTTCCACATGGTACAATGGGGGCTACAATCATAGTATTGGTATTGGTTTTTCTGATTAATGCGAATAACTATCGAGACAGGATTATACTGGCATTCGCGTTATTAATGTCAGTGAGTGGTTTAGTTATGAATCCTACTAGGGGGGTTTGGCTCGCATTAATTATTGCGGTGGTGATTATACTTATATCAAAGTTAAAAACTAAAAAAATCAATTGGAAGGATACTTTGATGGCTCTGGTGATTCTATCTCTTGGTATTTATACGGTGAAACCAAAACTGGAACAAAGAATAATAAATAAGAGTCAAGCAGAAATAAAGTTAATCCAGGCTGGCAGTCTTAATTCCTCAGCAGGTATTAGATTACAATTGTGGATGGCTGCGCCTAAAATAATAAGTGAGGGCCTTATTTTGGGCAGTGGTGAAAATCATCAGTTATTGTTGAAAAATCTCGCTGTACAAGGTTTTATCACCAAGAAAGTTACACGTTTTAGCCATTACCATAATCAATATTTAGATCGATTGGTGAAAGGGGGGCTTATGGGGTTGATATTGCTATTCGCAGTATTCACTTACCCTCTATTTTTTACATCAACAGGAATAAATCGGCAGATAGCCATTGCTGTTGTCACTGTTTATGCAGTTGCGGGATTAACTGACGTACCGTTAAATCATGGCGCTCCCTTGTTCATGTATTTATTATTAATGTTTACACTGCAAAAAAGTAATGAGGCTAGTTGTTAATATTTATGATTGATATATTTGTTATAAACCTAGAAAGTTCAGTTGAGCGTAAGCAACATATCATAGAACAACTGGATGCCTTACAGACTCAATTTCATGTTTTCCCTGCGGTTAATGGCCGTGATCCAGAGCAAAAAATATTGGCTATGTATAATGATGGTTTGAGCCAAGCATATCGATGTAAATCTTTGAGTAAAGGCCAGTTAGGTTGTTATGCTAGCCACTATTTACTTTGGCAAAAATGCGTTGAACTTAATAAACCGATTATTATTTTGGAAGATGATATTGTTTTCGACAAGCAAAATTTCACTGAGTTTTATAATTTAGCACCAAAATTAGATGCTAAGTATGAATGTATTCGATTGTTTGCTAATCATAGGCGTAAAGTCAGCGTTAAAAATATAGAAACAATCGATAAATTGACTATAAATAGATCGAGCAAAGGTCACATGCGGGGCATGGGATATTTTTTAACGCCTAATGGGGCGAAGAAATTCTTACAACATTCAAAGCAATGGTACATGGCTGTTGACATTTACATGGATCGTTTTTGGATTAATGGTGTAGAACCTTATGGTATTGATCCGATATTATTGACTGTTGACCCTTCATTTGACTCTGATATCGGCTACGAAAAAAATGCTAAACGTTTAATCACAACCCGTTGTCGTAGAGAGTATTTTAATTTTATAGAAAATGTTAAACGTATCATTCACAATTTAAAGTTTGCGGTGAAGCATAAATTAAATAAAGGTTAGGTTGATGAATAATAAGATCTCAGTTTGCATTATCTGTAAGAATGAAGAACAAAAAATTGAAGCATGTTTACAGTCCGTCACTTGGGCGGATGAAATTGTGGTTGTTGATTCCGGTAGTACAGATGAAACACTCGCAATTGTAAAAAAATATACGGATAAACTATTTGTTCGAGAAGATTGGCCTGGTTTTGGTGAACAAAAACGCCGTGCTGAAGCCTTAGCTAGTAATGACTGGATATTTTCTATTGATGCCGATGAAGTTGTGCCGGAAACATTAGCATTAGAAATTCAGGCTGCAGTAGCCAATGCTAATGATGAACAAGTATTTAGTGTTAACCGTCTAACGCATTTTTGTGGCGAGTTTGTTTACCACAGTGGTTGGTACCCAGATAAATTACCGCGAATATATAATCGTAGCCGCTATCGCTATAATCAAAATATGGTGCATGAATCGCTAGAGTGCAAAGATGCGCCGATTACAGATTTACAGCATAATCTATTGCATTATACTTTTTCTGACCTGAGTGTTTATTTACAAAAACGTACTGGTTACGCTGAGGCTTGGGCGCAAGAAAGGTATAAAAAAGGTAAAAAAGGCTCAATGTTAAAAGGATCATTGTCTGCTGTATTTGCTTTTATACGTCATTATTTCTTACGTCGTGGTTTTTTAGATGGACGTATTGGTTTTCTGATTGCTGTAATACAATTTCAATATACCTTTAACAAGTATACGCTATTGAAATTTAAACATATTAGTGCAAATAAAAAGAACGATAGCGAATAAACACTAAGTATAAATTGCAAAATGAATATGAACAGCTCAACTTGGGCATTTACTACTACTGAATTTGATAGGTTGAGAATGAGAATATTAGCATTTCCCGGTTGTGCCAATGCATACAATAGCGTGCGTCCTGAAGTTGAAACATTTATTGGCCTAGCTAGCAAAGGCCATGATGTAACCGTGATGATACCTGAAGATTCAAATGCTTTGAGTTATTACCAAGAGGCTGGTATCAAAGTGATATTCGGTTATCCGAAGCGTAAGATATGCTTTGAGACAATTAAAGTTTTACGTGCTGAATTAAAAGCACATGATTATGATGTTGTATATGCAACTAATTCTAAAACCATCCCTAATGCAGCTTTTGCCTGTATCGGTTTACCAGTTAAGTTAGTCGCTTACCGTGGTACCACTGGTGGTTTGTATCGTCATGATCCAAGCGCTTACCTTACTATCTTACACCCGCGTGTGGATGGCGTTATTTGTGTTTCGGAAGCAGTAAGACAAGATATTCTCCAGCAAGTCTGGAAAGGTAAAGATCAGGTTGTGACTATTCATAAAGGTCATAACCTAGCCTGGTATGATCACAAAGCGGCTGACTTGTCTGAGTTTGGAATAAAAGACACTGACTTCACTGCTGTGTGCGCTTGTAATGTGCGCCCAAGTAAAGGTATCGAGGTTATGTTAGATGCCGCGAGTAAATTAACTGAGTTGGATAATTTTCATTTAGTATTAGTCGGTAAGGGCCTTGATCAAGAACCTTACAATAGTCTTATCGCTAAACACCCGATGAAAGATCGTATTCATGTAACGGGTTATCGTAAAGATGCACCTGAGATTATTACTGCCTGTGACGTATTAGTACAACCGTCGATTAGTGGTGAAGGTTTACCGCGTACTGTGATGGAAGCGATGTCATGTGGTACTCCGACAATCGTAACTACGACCGGTGGTGGTAAAGAAGTGGTACTTGATGGTATTAGCGGATTTGTCGTACCTGTAAAAGATGCTGATAAAATTGCCGAGAAGGTGCGTTTTTTCCATAGTGATCCACAAGCTATTGTTGACTTTGGCGTAGCGGGTAAAACAAGATTAGTTAACGAGTTTTCGACTCAGAATACGGTTGATAAATTTGAAGCATATTTTCAACAACTGTAATCTTTTTCGCTCGTTTTCATAAAATCCCCTTTCTATTACTTCTGATTTTTATATAAGGATTAGAGTAATAGAAGGGGGATTTTAGTATCTGCGTAAAAGCGGTATAATAATTGTATATCTAAATGACACGCTGATTATTGACACATCAAGGATGATACCTGAACACTGGTTTAGTTCTTTATTGTGCTCAAACAAGGATAAATATGTTCAATAACAAATCCATTCTCATCACTGGTGGCACTGGCTCGTTTGGTAAAAAATATACCAAAACTATCCTTGCCAATTACAAGCCAAAGCGACTTATCATCTTATCCCGCGATGAACTCAAGCAGTTTGAAATGCAGCAAGAGTTTAATGACCCGTGTATGCGTTATTTCATCGGTGATGTACGTGATGCGGAACGCATGATGCAAGCGATGCAGGATGTTGATTTTGTTATCCATGCAGCAGCGCTTAAGCAAGTACCTGCGGCAGAATACAACCCGATGGAATGCATTAAAACTAATATCCACGGCGCGGAAAATGTCATTAAAGCGGCGATTGCTAATAAAGTCGAAAAGGTCATTGCCTTATCAACCGACAAAGCTGCGAATCCCATTAACCTGTACGGTGCAACTAAGTTAGCGTCGGATAAGTTATTTGTTGCAGCCAATAATATGGTCGGCAGTGGACCAACGCGTTTTGCCTGCGTGCGTTATGGCAATGTTGTTGGCTCGCGTGGTTCTGTGGTGCCATTCTTCAAGGGGCTACTAGAGAAAGGCGCTGAATCCTTACCGGTTACCCATGCCGAGATGACGAGATTCTGGATCACGCTGCAAGACGGTGTTGATTTTGTACTGACTAATTTTAAGCGTATGCAGGGCGGGGAAATATTTATTCCTAAGATCCCATCGGTGCATATTATGGATTTAGTTGCAGCGTATGCACCTGGCATTGAAACTGAAATCATTGGAATTCGCCCGGGGGAAAAATTACATGAGATCATGTGCCCTAAAGATGACTCGCATTTAACCTTAGAGTTTGCTGATCATTATGTTATCTGTCCGACAATCACCTTTTTCGGTCAGGACATAGATTACACCACCAATCATTTAGCTGAAAAAGGCCAATCAGTGCCACAAGGTTATGAGTATCATTCGGGTAACAACCCAGACTTTTTAGATATTCAGCAGATCCGTGATTTTGATAAATTGGCAGAGCTATAACAGATGATAATGCATGATGAAGGAATGATGCTGTTATGATCCCTTATGGTAAGCAAGATATTAACCAGCAAGACATAGATGCTGTCATTGCGGTATTACAATCCGATTTTCTTACTCAAGGTCCACAAGTACCTTTGTTTGAAGCCGCGTTAATGCAACATACTGGTGCTGAATATGCGGTTGCTTGCAATAGCGCCACTTCAGCTTTACACCTGGCTTGCTTAGCGTTAGAACTCGGGGAGGGGGATTGGTTGTGGACAACGCCGATCACTTTTGTTGCCTCGGCTAATTGCGGTTTATATTGCGGTGCACAAGTCGACTTTGTTGATATCGACCCGGTTACGTATAACCTTTGTCCGAAAGCGCTTGAACAAAAGCTCATTATTGCCAAAACGCAAAATAAATTACCGAAAGTCGTTATACCTGTACATCTGTGTGGTCAGTCTTGTGATATGGCGGCTATCCACGCTTTATCTCTACAATACGGTTTTAAGATCATAGAAGACGCTGCACACGCGATTGGTGGGGAATATCAAGGCAAGCCAATCGGTTGTGGTGACTATAGCGATATAACGGTATTTAGTTTTCACCCGGTAAAAATAGTGACAACGGCGGAAGGCGGCGCAGCATTAACCAATCAACAAGCATTAGCCGATAAAATGTCGCTGTTACGTAGCCATGGCATTACCCGCAATACAGCATTGATGACACCTGTTGCTGGATTCGATATGCAAGCACAGGGTGATTGGTACTATCAGCAAGTAGAGCTGGGTTTTAATTACCGGATGACAGAATTGCAAGCGGCATTGGGTGTATCGCAAATGCAGCGTTTGACGCAGTTTGTTGCTGAGCGTCAGCGCCTTGCTTTACGTTATAACCAATTATTATCAGCGCTGCCGTTAACCTTACCGACGCAATTGGCGCAAACTAATTCAGCTTGGCATTTATATGTGATTAAGCTAGAGCTAGAGCTAGAGTTAGAACTAGAATTAGAAGTAAATCGAGATAAAAAACACTTTTCTCAAAAAGACGTATTCAAGCAATTACGTGAGTCAGGTATAGGCGTGAACTTACATTATATCCCGGTACATACTCAGCCTTATTATCAGGCAATGGGCTTTGTTTATGGTGATTTCCCTCTCGCTGAAGGTTATTATCAGCAAGCGATATCATTGCCGTTATTTCATGGTATGACAGATGCGCAACAAGATGAAGTCGTTAGGGTTTTGACACAAGTGCTAGGAGCATAAATGAGGATCGCTGTTATACCTGCCCGTGGCGGCAGTAAACGTATTCCGCGTAAAAATATCAAATTATTTCATGGTAAGCCTATGATCGCTTATTCGATTGAAGCGGCTATCGCGTCTGGTTGCTTTGATAAAATAATGGTATCGACAGATGATATCGAAATCGCTGAAATTGCCCAGCAATATGGAGCGGAAGTGCCCTTTGTGCGTCCTGCGGATATTGCCGACGATCATGCCACGACCATGGACGTCATCCAGCATACGATAGGCTGGTGTGAGTCGCAAAACATGGCTGTTGATTTACTCTGTTGTATTTATGCTACGGCGCCGTTTATATCACCGGTTGATTTAGCAAATGGACTCGCGCTTGTCGCTGTTGGTGACATTGATTATGCCTTTAGTGCCACGTCTTTTGCCTTCCCAATTCAACGCGCTATTTCATTGAATGAAAATGACAGTGTGCAAATGCTGCAACCTGAGCATGTAAATACCCGTTCACAAGACTTACAAGATGCTTATCACGATGCTGGGCAGTTCTATTGGGGAAAAGTCTCCGCATTTAAAGCTGGCAGACCGTTTTTTTCACTTTCTTCAAAAGCGATTTTAATACCGCGAAAGCGAGTACAAGATGTAGATACCCTAGAAGACTGGGAATTTGCTGAAGCTTTATATGCGGTCATGAAGGGTTAGTATGAATATCGTCATTCGTACGGATGCATCTGTGCATATTGGTAGTGGTCATGTCATGCGCTGCTTGGTATTAGCGCAAGGCTTAACACTACAAGGGCATCAAGTTAGCTTTGTTTGCCGTTCACAAACAAGTGACTTAATTGCTTTTATTGAAAAAAAAGGTTTTTGCGTTTATCCATTAGCGCAAGTCAAAACTGAGATTATACCTGCAACGAGTGCTGATTATGCTGCTTGGTTACAAGTATCCTGGCTGCAAGATGCACAAGATTTTTTATCGCATTTAGATAGCGCAGATTTGGTTATCGTTGATCACTATGCCTTGAATAAAGCTTGGCAACAGCATATAAAACAAGCCTTAGATTGCAAGATAATAGTTATTGATGATTTAGTGCGAGAGCATGCTGCAGACCTGATCTTAGATCAAACTTTATTACGGCTAAAAAGTGAATATGAAACCGCTGATGATGCGAAGGTATTAACAGGCTGTGATTTTGCGTTACTAAATCCACAATTTAGTTATTATCGTCAGCAGGTTTTAGTTAATGATGTACTTGCCTTGCGGCCAAAATTGTTATTATCTATGGGCGGTATTGACCAACCCAATGCAACGCTGTTGGTATTAACTACGCTTGCAGCACTACCTAAATCATCTCGACCGCTGGTCACGATATTATTAGGACCGCGCGCACCACATTACCAACAAGTAAAAACCTTCTGTTTACAGCATACTGACTGGGTTACTCATCTCGATTTTGTGGATAATATGGCTGAATTAATGTCGCAACAGCAAATCGCCATTGGCGCGCCAGGTACAACGTCTTGGGAACGTGCATGTTTGGGGATACCGAGTATTATTGTTCCACTGGCTGAAAACCAGCAAACCATCAGTCGTAAGCTGGTTGCCGTTGAAGCGGTATATAAAGTTGAACTTGATGAGATAACAGGTCATCTGTTGACTACCTATCAAACATTGTTACAGAACTGGTCTGGGCTACGGGCGAATAACCTCAAATTGTGTGATGGTTCGGGCTTAAAACGGGTGTTAACTGCTATCGCCCACCTCACTGGTACTGCTAATGTGCAATTACGCTTTGCAACCGGTGCTGATATCAAACAAGTATTTGATTGGCAATGCCAGCCGTCCACACGAAGGTATGCGCTAAATCGGCAAGTCCCGACTTGGGTTGAGCATGAGCAGTGGATGAGATGCAAACTTCTGCAGCAGCAAAATTATTTTTATGTGATTACAATGACAGATAATATTTCTGTTGATGTTGATGTTGATGTTGATGTTGATGTTGATGTCGGCGTTGTGCGTCTTGATTACATCACCACAGCTGAATATTTACTGTCTATTTTTATTGCCCCTGATTATTATAACCAAGGCATCGCTAAACGAGCACTCGCTTTGCTAGATAAGTTACACCCGAGTATTACCATACGCGCTCAGGTATTAACGACAAATTTAGCGTCACAGAGGTTGTTCACTCAGGCTGGTTATCAGCGGCTAACGGCAGAAGCCTTTATGCGTCATCCATGTTAACTGCCTATCTATTGATTCACTTATTCACCCTTACCTTTATCGAAGAGTATTCATTAATACTATGACTGAGCAATATATCACTATCGATGGTCGTAAAATTGGCCCTCATTATCCCCCGTATATTATTGCTGAGTTGTCAGCAAACCATAATGGCGATATTAACCGTGCCTTTGCGATCATGGCTGCGGCTAAAGCGGCGGGTGCGGATGCGATTAAACTGCAAACATACACCCAAGACACGATCACCATGGACTGCGATAGCGATGAATTTCAAATTAAAGGGGGGTTATGGGATGGACAAAGTCTATATCAGTTGTACAAAACTGCACATATGCCGTGGGAGTGGCATAAACCGTTATTTGCCAAAGCAAAAGAATTAGGCATCACTATTTTTAGTTCACCGTTTGATTTTACCGCTGTGGATTTATTAGAGCAGCTGGATGCGCCGGCATACAAAATAGCCTCATTTGAAGTTATCGATTTACCGTTAATTAAACGTGTAGCACAAACCGGTAAACCTATGATTATTTCAACTGGTATGGCTAATCAAGATGAAATAAAACTCGCGATTAAAACTGCCAAGGATAATGGCTGTAATGAGCTGGTGGTATTGCATTGCGTGAGTGGTTATCCCGCACCTGCAGAGCAATATAATTTACGTACTATTGCTGATATTAGTCAGCGTTTTAATGTACTTGCTGGTTTATCCGATCACACTATTGATAATGCCACTGCTGTTGTGTCCGTTGCTTTCGGGGCTTGTGTGATTGAAAAACACGTTACCTTAGATCGTAATGGCGGTGGGGCGGATGATAGTTTTTCATTAGAGCCAACAGAATTAGCGCAGTTATGTACAGATAGCAAGACCGCTTGGCAAGCTATGGGGAAAGTCAATTATGAACGCACAGCTGCAGAACAAGGTAATGTTCAATTCCGTCGTTCGTTATACATAGTAAAAGATATCGCTGCAGGAGAAATGCTTACCAGCGATAATGTGCGCAGTATTCGCCCAGGCTTTGGCTTAGCGCCGAAGCACTATGACGTAGTCTTAGGTAAAGTAGCGAAAAATGCTATTGTGAGGGGGACTGCGCTTAGTTTTGAATTAATAGAGTAAATAACCGAAATAAAAGTCCACTTTATTTGCTCATCAGTTCTCATATCGATTATTTAAATGCTAGCATTAACTTGTAGTTATAATTTAATGCTAGAATACCACTCAAATTACTTCCACTCACATCAGGTCAACAGCATGAACATTACCATTGCCGGTACAGGTTACGTTGGTTTATCAAATGCGGTGTTATTAGCACAGCATAATAGCTTGATCGCGTTAGATATTATCGCCGAAAAAGTAAATCTTATTAATGCGAAAAAATCGCCTATTTCAGATAATGAAATTGAAGATTTTCTGGCCAACAAAGAACTTGATCTTATCGCGACAACTGACAAGCAACTTGCTTATGGCAATGCTGACTATGTGATTATTGCCACACCGACTGATTATGACGTGAAGCATAATTACTTTAATACCAAATCTGTTGAAGCCGTCATTAAAGATGTGATGGCGATTAACCCCAATGCGGTGATGGTGATAAAGTCTACGGTCCCCGTGGGTTACACCAAAGAAGTTAAAGCACGTCTGGGCTGCGATAACATCTTGTTCTCGCCTGAGTTCTTACGTGAAGGCAGTGCGCTATACGATAATTTACATCCATCACGTATTATTGTTGGTGAACAGTCGGAGCGTGCTGAAGTCTTCGCTGGTCTATTAACTCAAGGTGCGGTTAAAGCGGATATTGATGTCTTGTTTACCGATTCAACGGAAGCGGAAGCGGTTAAGCTTTTCTCAAATACTTATCTGGCAATGCGCGTGGCTTATTTTAATGAACTGGATAGCTATGCTGAAACCCATGGTCTAGATACAGCTCAGATAATCAAAGGTGTAGGCTTAGATCCGCGTATCGGCAGCCATTATAATAACCCGTCGTTTGGTTATGGCGGTTATTGCTTACCGAAAGATACTAAGCAATTACGTGCGAACTATGAGAATGTCCCGAACAGTTTAATCAGTGCGATTGTCGATGCTAATTCGACGCGTAAAGATCATATTGCCGATGCTATTATTGCCAGAAAACCCCATGTTGTGGGTGTATATCGCTTGATCATGAAGACGGGGTCGGATAATTTCCGCGCATCTTCGATTCAAGGCATCATGAAACGTATTAAAGCCAAAGGCATTAAAGTTGTTGTTTATGAGCCAGTATTAACCGAAAGTGAATTTTTTAAATCTCAGGTGCTGACAGATCTCAATGAATTTAAAGCCTTGTCTGATGTCATAGTATCAAACCGTTTAGCCGATGAACTGCTCGATGTCGCGGACAAAGTTTATACTCGCGACCTATTTGGTAATGATTAAGCTGGTAATGATTTAATTTTACCTTGATGAATAACAATATAAGAGTTGTATTGATTAAAGTAAGCAGGCTGTTTCTGGCAGGGATAAAAACTAACCTCAAGCCCACTTCAATCCACAATAAATAGGTTTACGACGTGCCTAGCGTCTTTACTCAATGCAATTAAATAATAAAAGTGAAATCAACATGAAATATTTAATTACCGGCGCTGCCGGGTTTATTGGCTCGCGCTGTGCGGAGCTATTATGTCAACAAGGCCATCAGATTATTGGCGTTGATAATTTAAATGATTATTACGATGTAAATTTAAAACACGCACGTTTAGCCAATGCTCAAAAATCTGAATTATTTACATTTATTGAACTCGATCTTGCTGACCGAGAAGGTGTTGCAGCATTATTTTCAGAACACAAATTTGATCGTGTTATCCATCTTGCCGCACAAGCGGGTGTACGCTATTCCATTGATAACCCAATGGCGTATGCAGATAGCAATTTAACCGGTTTCTTAACTGTATTAGAAGGTTGCCGTAATACCAAAGTGAAGCATCTCGTTTATGCATCATCAAGCTCGGTTTATGGCTTAAATAACAAAACACCATTTAGTACTAGTGATAGTGTCGATCACCCGATTTCATTATATGCAGCATCGAAGAAATCCAATGAATTGATGGCGCATACCTATTCACATCTATACGGCGTACCGACAACTGGTCTACGCTTCTTTACTGTGTATGGCCCTTGGGGTCGCCCGGATATGGCGCTGTTTAAGTTTACTAAAGCTATCATTGCTGGTGAAGAGATTGACGTGTACAACAATGGTGACATGTTACGCGACTTTACCTACATTGATGATATCGTTGCAGGTGTTTTACAGATACAAGACGTAATACCAACGCCGAATAGCGAATGGAAAGTCGAAACCGGTAGCCCGGCGACCAGTAGCGCACCATATCGTGTTTACAATATTGGTCACGGTAGCCCGGTTAAATTGATGGATTACATTGAAGCATTAGAAGACTCGTTAGGCATTAAAGCCAAGAAGAACTTCATGCCGATGCAACCAGGTGATGTTTACGCTACCTATGCCGATACCCAAGATTTATTTGCAGCGACGGGTTACACATCGCAAGTCAAAGTCAAAGAAGGCGTGAAGGCCTTCGTTGATTGGTATCGCGATTTTTATAACGTATAAGAATAGACAATATATAAATAGCACAATACAAGTGCATAAAGGATTAGATTTTGAACCATAAAAAAATAACGAAAGCAGTTATTCCGGTAGCAGGTTTAGGCACACGTATGTTACCTGCAACCAAAGCAATTCCAAAAGAAATGTTACCAGTGGCAGATAAGCCGTTGATTCAATATATCGTTAACGAATGTGCTGCGGCGGGTATTACCGAGATCGTACTGGTTACCCATGCATCTAAAAATGCTATCGAGAACCATTTTGATACATCGTTTGAATTAGAGTCAACACTAGAGCACCGCGTTAAGCGTCAGTTATTAGCGGAAGTACAAGCGATTGCACCAAAAGGTGTGACTATCATGCATATCCGTCAAGGTGTCGCGAAAGGTCTAGGCCACGCGGTATTATGCGCGAAACCAATTATTGGTGATGAACCCTTTGCTGTTGTTCTTCCTGATGTATTGATGGATGAAGTAAGCGCGGATTTAAAAACAGAAAACTTAGCCAGTATGATGCGCCGTTTTGATGAAACTGGTTTTAGTCAAATTATGGTTGAACCTGTGCCGATGAACTTAGTATCTGGTTACGGTGTTGCGGATTGTGCTGGTGTTGAACTTCATGAGGGTGAATCAACGCCGATGACAGCTGTGATAGAAAAACCAGCACAAGAAAAAGCACCATCAAACCTTGCTGTTGCCGGCCGTTATGTATTACCTGCTGCAATCTGGGATTTATTAGCGCAAACAGCCCCTGGCGCGGGTGATGAGATCCAATTAACCGATGCGATCGATGATCTAATGAAACTTGAAACAGTAGAGGCTTTTCATATTAGCGGTAAGCTACATGACTGTGGTTCTAAGCTTGGTTATATGAAAGCATTTATTGAGTATGGTTTACGTCATCCTGAAGTCGGTGATGATTTGCAGAAATTTATTAGTGGTTTGAAGTAAAAGCCCCCTTTCCCTGCCTTACCTTTGATTCAATTATAAAAAGTAGGGAGTAAGGCAAGGGCAGAGCTACCCCCTCCCAACCTCCCCCTAAAGTTAAGGGGAGGAGCAGGGCAAAAACAAGACTTCATTGTCAATTGAGTGCTGAAATTGCATTGGCTTGGCGCTGTTTTAGTCCCCTCCCTCTTATCTGTATATAAAGAGTAGGGGAGGGCTAGGGTGGGGTCGTTTTTATTAATCTAATTCAGTTTCCAACCAATCCGAATCTAACTGTGCGAATGCTAATAGCAATTCCACTACCGCCGCATAAAAACCAAATTTATCACAGTCTTTCACTTTCATTTCAAAATCACCTAACCAGTTAAGTAAGTGCGTTTGCAAGAAGTCGTGCTGCATGGCGAAGTTTGCGCGAATTTGTTCTTCTGATTCTGAATCCAATGTTTTTAAGATCAAGTTACCCATGAAATCTAACTGGATCGCGATGTGATCAGCGGGTTCACTGTATTTGTCATTGATATTGATGTTGTGTTCTTCTAGCAGTGCCGTCATCTGTTGATACGCCGCTTGCATCAAATGACCTTCTTCACTAGTGAATACTGACTCATAGGGTGGCGCAGATGATTTACTGTTGCCTAGAAATACTTGCGCGTAATCGGCACATAACTCTAAACGCGCGTCGTTACGTAGGTTTGCAGCGGCTAATGCGCTAATTAATTTTTCAACAGATGGTGTTAACGCTGGTGTTGCCGCTAAGCCTTGTAAGAAACCTTGGATCTCTGCAGATTGGTATTGGCCTAATTGCTCATCGCTTAGTTCTGCTGCAAGTGTTGTTGAAAGCCACCAGTAGATCTCTGAACGGGTTTGGCATAGTTGAGTTAATTCATCCATTGTTTTCTCCAAATAGGGTTGAATACTGTTATTGGGTTGCATTATAGCGGAATTAATTTAACCGGGGAGTCAGTTTTGATCAAAGTTAATTTAAAATGCAGTGTTTTCACGCAAAATTGAAATTTTCTCAAGGCATTCTAGTAGGAAGTCGGCAACAATCACGTTACAATGTGCTCCAGTTTGGCTTTGCTAGCTAAAGTTTAGCTTTACTAGTAAAATGTTAAGACTACTAATTATATGTTAATTTTACTAGCTGGATGTTGTATTTAATGGCTGTGTGTAAAGTTAACTGACCAACTTGTATGATCTCAATCAGGAGAAAACGGATGTTTACACGTGATATGAATATAGCTGACTATGATGCAGAATTATGGGCAGCAATGACACAAGAAGTAACTCGTCAGGAAGACCATATCGAGCTTATTGCTTCAGAGAACTATACAAGCCCACGCGTAATGGAAGCTCAAGGCTCTCAGCTTACTAACAAGTATGCAGAAGGCTACCCAGGCAAACGCTACTATGGCGGTTGTGAGTATGTTGATATTGCAGAGTCTCTAGCAATCGAACGTGCTAAGCAATTGTTTGGTGCTGATTACGCGAATGTACAACCACACTCTGGTTCACAAGCAAATGCTGCTGTTTACATGGCATTAGTTAAACCAGGTGATACAGTACTAGGCATGAGCCTTGCTCATGGTGGTCACTTAACACACGGTGCAAGCGTAAGCTTCTCGGGCAAAATCTACAATGCAGTTCAGTACGGTATCAACCCTGAAACTGGTGAACTAGATTATGCTGAAGTTGAAGCATTAGCGATTGAACATCAACCAAAAATGATTGTTGCAGGTTTCTCTGCATACTCAGGTGTTGTTGATTGGGCTAAATTCCGTGAAATCGCAGACAAAGTCGGTGCTTTCCTGTTTGTAGATATGGCGCACGTTGCAGGTCTAGTTGCTGCTGGTCTATATCCAAACCCAATGAAACATGCACATGTTGTTACTACAACGACGCATAAAACATTAGGTGGTCCACGTGGCGGTCTTATCCTGGCACAAGCAGATGAAGCGATTGAGAAAAAATTAAACTCAGCAATCTTCCCTGGTGGTCAAGGTGGTCCTTTAATGCACGTTATCGCTGCTAAAGCGGTTGCATTTAAAGAAGCGATGGAACCAGCATTTGCTGATTACCAACAGAATGTACTTGATTGTGCGAAAAGCATGGTTGCAGTACTACAAGAACGTGGTTTCAAGATCGTATCTAACGGCACTGAAAACCACCTGTTCTTAGTTGACTTGATTGGCAAAGAGTACTCAGGTAAAGACGCAGATGCGGCACTGGGTAATGCACATATCACAGTAAACAAAAACTCGGTACCTAACGATCCTCGTTCACCGTTTGTTACATCTGGTCTACGTATCGGTACGCCTGCACTTGCTCGCCGCGGTATCCCAGCTGATAAAGCCGGTGATCTTGCTGGTTGGATGTGTGACGTATTAGATAACATCGGTAATGAAGATGTAGCTGCAACTGTTCGTGCAAACGTACAAGCGCTATGTGCAGACTATCCGGTTTATAAATAGATCTGTATATAAATAGACCTGTATATAAATAGTCTGATACAAAAAATTAATCCATAAGCCTCAGGGTTTATAAAATCGATTAATTTGTTAACCGTAAATGCCGCTTAACTTGCATAAAGTTTTAAGCTAGTCATTTACGGTTTTTTTGTGCCTAAAAATCATGCTATTCCCATACTTTCTTATTGCCTTCTCAGTATATTATAAATGGTCATAACGTCAGTTTTATAACGGTTGCTGATCCGTTTCATAGATCAAGGATGGGAAATATGATGAATACATTACGACTGAAAATGCTAACCCAGAGAATGTGCAAAAGGATGTGCATTGCAGTCATCGCAGTTGTGATCACAGGTTGTAGCTCTGTTGATGTACTAACAAAAACTGAAAACGGTGCGTCTTATGAATACCTGATCGGTGAGTTTGAAACGATAGAAGTCGTTGATATGGCTAAAGAACATTGTGGTAAGTATGGTAAATTTGCGGAACTGACTAATCGTTATTCTGATGCTCATCGCGTATTCAATACGCTGATATTTAGCTGCTCATAACGTGTATCACGGTTTTGATTTTATATTGTGAAGTAGGTAGGTTAAATCTAACGTGATAGTTTTTAATACAGCGCACAGGTGTTAACATATTTGCAACATGATCAATATTTGAGAGGGAATGCTCAAGTATCTGCATAACAAGGGTGAGGTATAAGGGATGATGCTGAATTCAATCGGTAATTATAAACGTTTAATCTTAGCGTTAGTATGTGGCTCAATGAGCTATTCAACATTTGCGCAAGTATACAGTTGGCGCGATGCTAATGGTGCTATGCATTATAGTCAATTTCCACGGCAGATAGTGGAAAAGAATGCAGCGCAAAGTCGAGCGAGTCGCAAACAAGCAGACATGGATGATGTGGTTAATGATTTATCACCAAGCAAAGCGAGTAACTTGCTCGATGGCCTTGATGATATCATGGCGAATGCTAACGTTGAACGTCAAGTTGACAAGGTCTTAACACGACGTGATCCTCAATTAGTCTTAATTGAACAACAGCTCGCCCGTCAGCAAGCCGAACAGCTCGCCCGTCAGCAAGCCGAACAGCTCGCATTGCTTGTCGCTAAGCAGCAAGCACTGAAAGAACAGCAAGCCTTGACTGTTTCGATCTTAGCCCAAGACAAAGACCTTGATGCGATTGCTCACGTCGAGGTAAAATTCCCACGTGAAAAAACCAATAAATTCTTAGCTGGTATTCAGAATAAATTAAAACGTCAGCGTCAGGTAGAGTCTGTCGCGATAGTAAAAACGGAACCTGCCGCTATGGTTACTGTAGATACACAATTGGTTGAAAAATCAAAAACCAATAATGCTTTTCTTGCGGGCATTAAAAAGAAATTAAATCGTAAACGACCTACACAGGTTATTGATGAGCCTGTGATCATTGCCAACCAAAATAAAGTGTTGGTTAAATCTAACATCAAGCCCGCTTCGAAGAGGAATACCAGCGCGACAGTTAAAAATACCGAGTTAATACAGAGTGCTGATAAAATTAAAGCGATTGAAAGTGAAATTAGTAGCAGTAGCAACAAAGCAGATAAAGTGAAAGCACCCTCGGTAAAACAAATTAATTCGGCGTTAATGCTGAGTCGATTAAGCTATAATCATAATGCCCGTTTACCCTTGGTAGGGGCGGGGACCAACCAGCTTGATAGGCAAGGTATAAAGGCTTCAAGTCAGTTTGTAAACGAAGTAAACCGCAACGCTGAATAAGTGATCTCAATATATGTGTCGGTTTTTTATCTCACTTTACTTTTATTTTGATTTCACAATCAGATGATTTAAAACCGACTGATTATTCAACAATTTGTTAACTTATTTATTAATTCCACGAATTTATCTGCACTTTTCTGTACCCGCCTGCTGTTTAACGATAGACTCAGAATAATATTATTCAATAGGATTGTTTATGTTCTGTCCATTTTGTTCTGCGACTGAAACTAAAGTTATCGACTCTCGTCTTGTGGCTGAAGGCCATCAGGTGCGTCGCCGCCGTGAATGTGCGAAATGTCATGAACGTTTTACTACCTTTGAAACGGCCGAATTAGTGATGCCGCGTATCATTAAAACAGATGATAAGCGCGAACCTTTTAACGAAGATAAATTAGTTAATGGTATTTACCGAGCGTTAGAAAAACGTCCGGTTGCCGCAGAGCAAATTGAACTCGGTATTAATCAGATCAAATCGAGTTTAAGAGCCACGGGTGAGCGTGAAGTCGAATCAAGTTTTCTCGGAGAACTGGTGATGGACGTACTGAAAAAACTCGATAAAGTCGCTTATGTGCGTTTTGCCTCTGTCTATCGTTCTTTTGAAGATGTAAAAGAATTTAATGAAGAAATAGCCAAACTCGATAAATAACCAAATACCAGAGTCCTCATTTATTATGCCAATCCCATCACGCTCCGAGTTAGATCTGTTAGTGGCAGATATTATCGCAGCCAGTCAATTTAATGCTGCAGACAGCCTGCACATGCAACGTGCGATCGCACTTGCTGAAAAAGGGCGCTTTACTACGGCACCAAACCCCAACGTTGGCTGTGTTATTGTTAAAGCAGGCAAAGTCATTGGTGACGGTTTTCATTTACGAGCTGGCGAACCCCATGCTGAAATACATGCTTTAAACGCAGCTGGTGCTCAAACTCACGGCGCGACTTGTTATGTGACATTAGAACCTTGTAGCCATTATGGCCGAACACCACCTTGTGCAGCGGCTTTGGTTAAGGCGAATGTCAACGAAGTTGTGATTGCTATGGTTGACCCAAACCCCAAAGTAGCTGGTAAGGGAATTGCGATATTAGTCGCCGCTGGTATTAAAGTGCGTATTGGTTTGTTAGCAGCGCAAGCTCATGCACTTAACCCAGGTTTTATTTTACGCATGCAAAAACAACGCCCTTTTGTACGCTTGAAAATGGCGGCGAGTCTCGATGGCCGCACGGCATTAAAAAACGGTGAAAGTAAGTGGATAACAGGTTCTGCCGCGCGCAGTGATGTGCAAGTATATCGCGCTCAAGCCAGTGCTATCTTATCGACAGCAAGCACGGTGATCATGGATGATGCGTCACTGAATGTGCGTTATAGTGAATTAGGTGCGAGTCAACGCGATTATCCTGCACTATATAATGAATCGAACAGCCAACTTAACAGTCTCTCTGATCGCGAGACATTACAAAAACAAGTGCGTCAGCCAATACGCGTGGTACTGGATAATCACTGCCGGTTAGATGCGCATGTTGAATCGTCATCTTCAGCATTAAAGTTATTCTCCCTGCCTGGTGAGATAATCTTGGTGAATGGTGCTAAAGAAAGTATCGATGGTAAGGGTGAGCAGCGTTCTGCTGATGCGTTACGCGATAACGAATCGGTATCTCGAATTGAAATCAAGCAAGATCGTCACCATAACATAGATCTAAACCAGTTAATGAGTGCACTCGCTCAGCAGGATATTAATGAACTGTGGGTTGAAGCGGGCGCAACATTAGCCGGCGCATTACTTGAAAATAAGCTGGTGGACGAGATAATTATTTATCTAGCGCCGAAACTCATGGGTGATAGTGCCAGAGGACTAGCAGTATTAAGCGAGCTAACTGAGATGGCGCAAGTGCCCAAGTTTAGCTTTACCGATATCACGCAGGTCGGTGACGATCTTCGCATTACAGCAAAACCGGAATACTAATGTTTACAGGAATTATTGAAACCGTGGGTACGCTCACTGGTTTAACGCCAAAAGGCGCTGATGTGAGTATCACTGTTGACAGTGGCTCGCTTGATTTAAGTGATGTAAAACTTGGCGACAGTATCGCCACTAACGGTGTATGCCTGACAGTTGTTGAATTACTAAGCGACGGCTACCGCGCAGATGTGTCATTAGAGACGATAAAGCGCTCTGGTTTTGCGCATTACAAAATTGGTGATAAGGTAAACTTAGAAAAAGCGTTAACCTTGAGCACACGTCTTGGTGGTCACTTAGTCAGTGGTCATGTTGATGGCGTTGCCGAGATTGTAAATATAGCTAAACTTGGTCGTGCGACTGAGTATTGGTTACAAGCTCCAAATGAATTAGCCCGATACATTGCCGAGAAAGGTTCAATTACCATTGATGGTATTAGTTTAACTATTAATGAAATTGATGGCGCTAAATTCAAATTGACGATCGTACCGCATACTGCATTAGAAACAACGATAGAAAGTTATGTAGTCGGTCGTAAAGTTAATCTAGAAGTAGATGTTATTGCCCGTTATTTAGAACGCATTATGCTAGGTGATAAAGCCGCTGAATCAAGCACGCCTGAACAAGGTATCACCATGGATTTTCTTGCGAGTAATGGATTTTTAAAGTAAAACATCTATTCACGTTCAGTTTTTAATTGTTATTAAGGGGCTATGAACATGGCACTAAGTCGTATTGAAGATATTATTGAAGACATCCGCCTAGGTAAAATGGTTATCTTGATGGATGATGAAGATCGTGAAAATGAAGGCGATTTGATCATGGCGGCAGATAAAGTGACGCCAGAGGCGATTAACTTTATGGCGACACACGGCCGTGGTTTAATTTGCCTGACATTAACCAAAGAGCGTGTTGAAAAACTGCAACTGCCTTTGATGGTTCAAGACAATACGGCGCAATTCTCAACCAACTTCACTGTTTCGATTGAAGCCGCTGAAGGCGTGACGACGGGTATCTCGGCAACAGATCGTGCAGTAACAGTATTATCTGCAGTCGCTGGTGATGCGAAACCAGCGGATATCGTGATGCCAGGCCACATCTTCCCACTGGCAGCGCAAGACGGCGGTGTACTAACACGCGCTGGTCATACTGAAGCAGGTTGTGATCTTGCACGTCTAGCGGGTTGTGAGCCGGCAGGTGTAATTGTTGAGATCTTAAAAGATGACGGTGAAATGGCGCGTCGTCCAGACTTAGAAATTTTTGCTGAAAAACATGGCATTAAATTAGGCACTGTGGCTGATTTAATCGAATACCGTAATAGCAATGAAACAACGATTGAACGTGTTGCTGAATGTAAATTACCCACTGAACACGGTGATTTTGATTTAGTGACTTACCGCGATACTATCGACAATCAAGTTCATTATGCATTACGTAAAGGTGATGTTGTTGCCGAGCAACCAACATTAGTACGTGTGCATGTACAAAATACCATGACTGATATTCTACGTACTGATCGCGCGAGCAAGATCTCATGGACATTGGATGATGCAATGGCGCGTATTGGCCGTGATGGCGGTGTGATGGTGATCTTAGGCAACGAAGAAAACTCTAACGATATCATCGAAAAAGTGAAGCTATTTGCCCAAGAAGATAAAGGCGATGTGCAGCCAAAAGCAAAATGGCAGGGGACATCACGCCGCGTTGGTGTAGGTTCACAAATTTTAGCTGATATGGGCGTGTCTAAGATGAAGCTATTAAGCTCGGACAAACGTTACCATTCATTATCAGGCTTTGGCTTGGAAGTTGTCGAATATATCGCTAAATAAGTTTTAGCGATAGTCGTAGAATAAGTTTGCTTGCTGACGAAAGCTTGGTACAATCCGAGCCCTTTCGTCAGTCGATTCTCAATAATTAATTATTGGCCGTAAATTACGTGCCTTATATAGGATTTGTACACATGAAAGTTATCGAAGGAAATGTTCCTGCTCCAGAAGCTAAAATTGCTATTGTGATCTCTCGTTTTAACAGCTTCATCAATGAAAGCTTGTTAGCGGGTGCTATCGATTCACTAAAACGTTTTGGTCAAGTTAGCGAAGACAATATCACTATTGTACGCGTACCTGGCGCTGTAGAATTACCGCTTGTAACTCAACGTGTTGCTGCAACAAAACAGTTTGATGCAATCATTGCTTTAGGTACGGTAATTCGTGGTGGTACACCACATTTTGAATTCGTAGCTGGCGAATGTAATAAAGGTCTTGCTCAAGTTGCAATGGACTATGATGTTCCTGTTGCATTTGGTGTTCTAACGACAGACACCATTGAGCAAGCAATTGAGCGTGCTGGTACCAAGGCTGGTAATAAAGGGTCGGAGGCTGCTCTAAGTGCACTTGAAATGGTGAATGTTTTGCATCAAGTTGATGTATTATTGGAGAAAAAATGAAACCTTCGGAACGTAGTAAGGCACGTCAGTTTGCCACACAAGCAATTTATCAATGGCAAATGACACAAGAAACTGTTGCAAATATCGAACACCAATTTGTAACAGAGCAAGATTTTAGCGACACAGATGCAGTTTACTTCCGTGAACTTGTATTAGGTGTAAGCTTAAACGCTGTAGAACTTGATGAATTAATGTCACCATTCTTATCTCGTCCAATCGACGATTTAGACTTGGTTGAGAAAGCGATTTTACGTCTTTCTACATTTGAGCTGACTAAGCGTCAAGATGTACCTTATAAAGTTGTGATCAATGAATCTATCGAATTAGCGAAAGACTTTGGCGCTGAAGACAGCCATAAATTCGTTAACGGCGTATTAGATAAAATTGTAAGTAAATTGCAATTACGTTTGAAAAAATAATTTAATTATTTTCTTCAATGCAAAAAAGCTAGCACAGGTTGCTGGCTTTTTTTATGCCAAAAATTTAGCGCTCTAAATGTTATTGCTCCTGCAAACCGCTCAAGACATCCATGTGCGCTTAGACAAGGCCATCCATGGCCATGTATGTTTGCGATAGCAATAGCATTTTTCTACGGTGT